>SCQS01000052.1 GCA_004299705.1 Rhodanobacteraceae bacterium
CGGTGTACTCTCTGCTCATGGCGTAGTCTCCTCGGCGTTTGCTGACGCCGTCGTTTGGTTGAACCACCAATCTGGAGACTACGCCTTCTTCAAATTTCCACCACCGTTGCTACACGACCGCCCTCTGCATCCGTTTGCGGTTGGCGCTCGTGTCCGGGAGCTTGGTGTACTCACGGCAGCGTATGCCCCGGTAGCGGAAATCGAAGAATAGAGCGCCTCGCTTCACACGTATGTTAGACATGGCAGACCGCACCGTTTGCCATGGGGATCGCTTCGGGCGGTTCGCGGCTGGTCGTCGCCATGTCGTGCTCGACGGATTCCCATATATAAAGAATCTTCCGGCCGCCAAAAGGGCGGATATAGTGCTTGCCCTCCAGTAGCACCGAATCCTTCAGACGTTCGCGGATAGTACGAACGTCATACTTGATCCGATTTGAAAGCTCCTGTGTTGTAAGATACGTTTGATTCATGTGAGGGGTTCCTCGTTGCGTTATGTATCCATACAGAACGAAGTGTATCATAAAATTTCAATAATGCAACAACAAGACTAATCCGCATTGTTCATGAGAAGCAAGGCATGATCCGAATTCTCTTCAACCAATTGCTGGACGAGAAGGCGTTTCGCGAGCGCAGGCGCATCACGCTTGGTGAAGTCTGTGAAACGACTGGGTTGTCCCGCCCGACCATGTCGCGTGTCGCCAATGTGGCTGGCTACGTAACGAGTACGGATGTTGTCGAAAAGTTGTGTCGCTATCTGGAGTGCGGCCCTGGCGATCTGCTTGTGCTCGTGGACGAGAAGCCCGACGGTCATTCGCGGAAGAAAAAAAAGAAGTGATGGGCCCAGATGGGCCCTAGTTGGGCCCCAGGTGGGCCCCAGAGTTGTTTGAGGGCGGGTGAGCTGTCGCGAATTGATGTGCGCAAAGGGCTTGCTACCGGCTCGCGAATGGTTGCCCAGCTCCAGGAACGGCTGAGATATCAGGGTCTTGGAGAATTTGCATTGCGTCGACTTACAGGAGTCGATACAATGGGCGTTCGCTGTTGCGGGGTGGAGCAGTCTGGCAGCTCGTCGGGCTCATAACCCGAAGGTCGCAGGTTCAAATCCTGCCCCCGCTACCAGATTTTGCGAAAGGATGGAGCCTTTCGTTGTTCGTGCCAGGGATGGTTCGCGCAGGTGGCAGTCCGCAAGGATGCGGGACGCCGGGTTCAGGATCAAAACCGGCGAACGTAAGGAATGGGCCTCGTGCCCATTTTTTATTTCCGGAATTCACGGGACGCCATGGAGACTGAAGCAATCGTGTCGCGCGTGGCGCCGGCCCTGGCGGAACTGGGCCTGGAATGCCTCGGCGTGGAATGGAACGCCGGCCACGGCGGCGGGTTGCTGCGTGTCTATATCGACTCGCTGGATCATGCGGGCGATGCCGCCACCGCGGTGAGCGTGGACGACTGCGAGGCGGCCAGTCGCGAGATTTCCGCGCTGCTGGACGTGGATGATCCGATTCCCGGGCATTACGTGCTGGAAGTGTCTTCGCCGGGCATCGAGCGGCCGTTGTTCAACGCGGCGCAGTTCGCGCGTTTCGTTGGCGAAGACGCCAAGGTGACGCTGAAGTTGCCGCGCGATGGGCGCCGCCGCTTGCGTGGCAGGATCGTGGCGGTGGATGGCGCGCGGATCGGCATGGACGTGGATGGATCGCGCATGGAACTCGCCGAAGGCGAAATCGAAAGCGCGCACCTGGTGCCGGATTGGAACGCGCTGGGTTACGTGCCCAAGCCGAAGCCGGGCAAGGGCGCGAAGAAGGGCAAGGGCAGGTAGGGCGGGAGGAGCGCAGCGTATCCCGCCGAGTGATGCACCATCACGGGCGGGTCGTTATCCGCCCTGCGCAGGAATCGAGAGAGAACGAGGCGCGCAACCACGTGGCTTCGACGGAGCAGAGAAGATGAATCGCGACTTGTTGATGATCGTTGAGACCGTGGCCGCCGAGAAGGCGGTGCCGCACGACGTGATTTTCGGCGCCCTCGAGGCGGCGCTGGCGACCGCGGCGAAGAAACGCTATCCCGAGGAAGAGCCCGAGATCCGGGTCGCGATCGACCAGGAAACCGGCGATTACGAAACCTTCCGCCGCTGGGAAGTGATCGCGGACGATGGCGAGATGGAATCGCCCGACTGGCAGTTGCGCCTGATGGATGCCGAGGACGAGCGCCCCGGCGCGCAGGTCGGCGAGTACATCGAGCAGCAGATCGAGAACCCCGAGTTCGGCCGCATCACCGCGCAGGCCGCCAAGCAGGTGATCGTGCAGCGCATCCGCGAGGCCGAGCGCGCGCAGGTGGTCGATGCGTTCAAGGACCGCGTCGGCGAACTGGTCAACGGCGTCGCCAAGCGCGTCGAGCGCGGCAACATCTACCTCGACCTCGGCGGCAAGGCCGAGGCCTTCATTCCGCGCGACAAGGCGATTCCGCGCGAGGCGGTGCGCGTGGGTGACCGCGTGCGCGGGTATTTGTTCGAGGTACGTTCCGAGCCGCGCGGCCCGCAGTTGTTCGTGTCGCGCACCGCGCCGGAATTCATGATGGAGCTGTTCAAGCTGGAAGTGCCGGAAGTGGGCCAGGGCATCGTCGAGATCCGTGCCTGCGCGCGCGATGCCGGCGACCGCGCCAAGATCGCGGTGCTGGCGCACGACAAGCGCACCGATCCGATCGGCGCCTGCATCGGCATGCGCGGTTCGCGCGTGCAGGCGGTGTCGAACGAACTGAACGGCGAGCGCATCGACATCGTGCTGTGGAACGACGCGCCGGCGCAGTTCGTGATCAACGCGATGGCGCCGGCCGAAGTGCAGTCGATCATCGTCGACGAGGACAAGCACTCGATGGACATCGCCGTCGCCGAAGACAAGCTGTCGCAGGCGATCGGCCGCGGCGGCCAGAACGTGCGCCTGGCCAGCAAGCTGACCGGCTGGGATCTCAAGGTGATGACGCAGGACCAGGTCGCCGCCAAGAGCGAGGCCGAGCAGGAAGCCGCGCGCAAGCTGTTCATGGACAAGCTCGAGGTCGACCAGGAAATCGCCAACATCCTGGTGCAGGAAGGCTTCAGTACTGTCGAGGAAATCGCCTACGTGCCGACCGGCGAGCTGCTGGCGGTGGAAGGTTTCGACGAGGACATCGTCGAGGAATTGCGCTCGCGCGCCAAGGATGCGTTGCTTACGGAGGCCTTGTCGGCCGAGGAAGATGTCGACGAGCACCAGCCTTCCGAGGAATTGCTGGCGCTGGAAGGCATGGATGAGGAAACCGCCTATGCGCTGGCCGGACGCGGTGTCGTCACGCCGGATGACCTGGCCGACCTGGCGGTGGACGATTTGATCGACATCGAAGGCATGGACGAGGAACGCGCCGGCGCGCTGATCATGGCCGCGCGCGCGCCGATGCTGGAAAGAATGCAACACGAAGCGGAAGGCTGAAACGCCCCGGTGCGCGTTGTTTGCACCGGATTCGATTCAGATGACGAGCGGTAGAGGCACGACACGATGTCAGACATAACGATCAAGCAACTCGCAGGCATGGTGGGTACGCCCGAGGACAAGCTGCTGGCGCAGCTTGCCGAGGCCGGCATGCAATTCGAAGGCCCCGACCAGGTCATCAGCAAGAGCGAAAAATCCAAGCTGCTTGATTTCCTGCGCCGCAATCATGGCAAGCAGGAATCCGCCGCTGCCGTCGCGCCCAAGCAGATCACGCTGAAGCGCCGCAAGGTCAGCGAAATCACCGTGGCCGGCGGCCGCGGCGCCAGCGCCAAGACCGTCAACGTGGAAGTGCGCGCCCGTCGCACCTACGTCAAGCGCACCGCCGCGACAGCAGCTGCCGACGGCGTGGTCGACAGCGAGCGCGAGGATGCGCTGCGCAAGCTCAAGGAATCGCAGGAGCAGCACGATCGCGAAGTCGCCGCATTGGCCGAGCAGGATCGCCGTCGCAAGGAAGAACAGCAGAAACTTGAAGCCGCCGAGGCCGAGCGCAAGCGCGCCGAGGAAGAACGCACCAGGGCCGAGGCCGAGGCTGCCGCCGCAGGCGCAAGCGCGGACACTTCAGCCGCAGGCGATGCGGATGCCGCGCCCGTGCGCACGCGCCGTCACGAGCCGGCCGCCAAGCCGGCGCCGGCCAAGGATGCCGCCGCGCACAAGGCCAAGCGCTCGCGCGGTTCGCATCGCATGCGCGATGACGACGACAGCAACCGCTATACGGGCGGCGAGCTTCACCTCACCGATGCCGAACGCGCGCGCAGGTCCACCCGCAAACGCGCGCGGCCGCGGGTCGACCTGTCCGACATCACGGGCCAGCATGGCTTCTCCAAGCCGGTGACGCCGCAGATGCGCGAGATTCCGATCGGCGAAACCATCGTGGTGTCCGACCTCGCGCAGAAGATGGCGGTGAAGGGCTCGGAAGTGGTCAAGGCGCTGTTCAAGATGGGCACCATGGTGACCATCAACCAGGCCATCGACCACGACACCGCCGCACTGGTGGTGGAGGAACTTGGCCACAAGGCGGTCGACGCGGAAGAGAAGACGGCCGAAACGGAATTGGCGGCACACGTCGTCATCGACGCGGCCGAGGGCGAAAAAGCGCCGCGTCCGCCGGTGGTCACCATCATGGGCCATGTCGACCACGGCAAGACATCCTTGCTCGACTACATCCGCGCCACCAAGGTGGCGTCGGGCGAAGCCGGCGGCATCACCCAGCACATCGGCGCGTACCACGTGCAAACGCCGAAGGGCGTGGTCACCTTCCTCGACACCCCCGGCCACGCGGCGTTCACGTCGATGCGCGCGCGCGGCGCGCAGTCCACCGACATCGTGGTGCTGGTGGTCGCGGCCGACGATGGCGTGATGCCGCAGACGGTCGAAGCCATTCAACACGCGCGTGCG
Organism: Rhodanobacteraceae bacterium; assembly: GCA_004299705.1. GTDB lineage: Bacteria > Pseudomonadota > Gammaproteobacteria > Xanthomonadales > Rhodanobacteraceae > 66-474. The sequence goes on from SCQS01000052.1 coordinate 4,902, forward strand.
GCCAAGGTGCCGCTGATTGTCGCGGTCAACAAGATGGACAAGCCGGAAGCCAATCCGGACAACGTGCGCCAGGGCTTGGCGCAGCACGAAGTGATTCCGGAAGACTGGGGTGGCGACACCCAGTTCGTGCCGGTGTCGGCCAAAACCGGTGCAGGCGTCGACGCGTTGCTGGAGGCCATCGGCCTGCAGGCCGAGGTGATGGAATTGAAGGCCGTGCCCGACGGTCGCGCCGCGGGCGTGGTGATCGAGTCCAGCCTCGACAAGGGCCGCGGCCCGGTCGCGACCGTACTGGTGCAACAGGGCCTGTTGAAGCGCGGCGACTATGTGGTGTGCGGCGTCGAGTACGGCCGCGTGCGCGCGCTGTTCGATGAAAACGGCGAGCAGGTCGAAAGCGCGGGCCCGTCGATTCCGGTACAGATGCTGGGCCTGTCCGGCGTGCCGGAAGCGGGCGACGAGTTCGTGGTGGTGGCCGACGAAAAGCTGGCGCGCAACGTGGTGTCCGAACGCGAGGCCAAGCGCCGCGAGAAACGCCTGGTCACGCGCACCAACACGCTCGAAGACGTGATGGCGATGATGGGCAAGGGCGAGGGCCAGCAGACCCTCAACATCCTCATCAAGGCCGACGTGCAGGGTTCCGCCGAAGCGCTGCGCGAATCGCTGACCGCGATCGGCAACGATGCGGTGAAGGTCAACGTGATCGCATCCGGCGTCGGAGGCATCACCGAGTCCGATGCCACGCTGGCGTCGGCGTCCAAGGCGCTGCTGATCGGCTTCAACGTGCGCGCGGATGCCTCGGCGCGCAAGGTGATCGAGCAGAACGGCGTGGACCTGCGCTACTTCTCGATCATCTACGACGTGATCGACCAGGTGAAGCAGGCGGCGTCCGGACTGCTGGGCGTGGAAGTGCGCGAGGAAATCATCGGCACCGCCGAGGTTCGCGACGTGTTCCGCTCATCCAAGTTCGGCGCGATCGCGGGCTGCATGGTCGTCGAGGGCTCGGTCAAGCGGCACAAGCCGATCCGCGTGCTGCGCGACGACGTGGTGATCTTCGAGGGCGAACTGGAATCGCTGCGCCACTTCAAGGAAAACGTCGACGAGGTGAAGAACGGCAGCGAGTGCGGCATCGGCGTCAAGCAGTACAACGACGTCAAGCCGGGCGACCGCATCGAATGCTTCGAACGCATCGAGGTGGCAAGGACGCTGTAGGAGCCGGCCTGCCGGCGACCCGGTCGCGCAGGCGCGCTCCTACACCCGCTCAGCAAGACGTTCATGCCCCAACGCTCCTACCACCGCACCGACCGCGTCAATGCCGAACTCCGCCGCGAGGTCGGCACGCTGGTGCACGCCGCGACGCGCGACCACGCGCTGCCGCAGGCCAGCGTGGTGGACGTGGAAGTCAGCCGCGAGCTGGACGTCGCGACCGTATGGATCACTGCGCTGCAACCGGAACGTTCCGCAGAAGTCGTGAAGGCGCTGAAATTGCTCGCGAAGGAGTTCCGCTACCAGCTTGCGCACTCGATGCGCATGCGGCGCGTGCCCGAACTGCGTTTCAAGTACGACGATTCCATCGACAAGGGCGAGCGGATCGAGGCTTTGCTGCGTGGCGGGACCGATTCGGAGTCAAAGGATGCCTGAATACCCCCTTCCAAAGGAAGGGGGGCGCGTCGGAGACGCGGGGGGATGCCGGTGTCGTGAGCGAACGGCCATCCCCCTCGATCCCCCTTCCTCTGCAAGGGGGAAGACAAGCGGCGTTACAGGCATCCTCCTCCTCGACAAACCCCAAGGCATCTCATCCAACCGCGCGTTGCAGCAGGCCAAGCGTCTGTTCGACGCCAGCAAAGCGGGGCACACCGGCAGCCTCGATCCATTGGCGACGGGGTTGCTGCCGATCTGTTTTGGCGAGGCCACCAAGATCGCGGGTTACCTGCTGGGCGCGCGCAAGGCGTATGTCGCCGAATGCCGGCTGGGCATTACCACCGATACCTGCGACAGCGAGGGCGCGATGTTGGTCGAGCGCACCGTGCCCATGCTGGACGACGGCGCGCTTCGCGCCGAACTGGCGAAGCTCACCGGCCACATCACCCAGATTCCGCCGGTCTATTCCGCGCTGAAGCAGGGCGGGGTGCCGCTGTACAAGCGCGCGCGGCGCGGTGAAGCGGTGGAGGCGCCGCCACGCGAGGTGGACGTTTTCCGATTCGATTTGACGGGACGTGAGGGCACAGCCATGCGCCTGCATGTCGAATGCGGATCAGGCACTTATGTGCGAAGCCTCGTGCGGGATCTGGGCGAGGCGCTGGGCTGCGGCGCGCACCTGACCGCCTTGCGGCGGCTGTGGGTGGAACCCTTCCACGAGCCGCGCATGCACACGTTGGACGAATTGGCGGCGGCGCGCGAACACGACGGTGCCGCAGCGTTGCTGGAAACCCTGCTGCCCGTCGAAGCCGGTCTTGCCGACTGGGCCGTCCTGGAGCTGGACGAATCCGGCGCGGATGCCGTTGCGCACGGTCGCGCGCTGCGCACCGGGGTTTCGGCTGGCCGCTATCGCGCCGAAGCGCCCGATGGCCGGCTGCTTGCCATCGGCGAGGTCGGTGCGGACGGCTTTTTCAAGGTCGTGCGCGGCTTCGTCGGCGAATGCAGGTTGGGGTAAGCCAGGTTTCATTCGGCGGAAGCCCAACACGCGCAGCAAATCCTCTTTTAGACACGGATAAAAGCGGACAAGAACGGATCGAACAAGGGCCTTTTGCTCTATCCAAGTCCATCCGTGTTGATCCGTGTCAAATGGTTTTCTTACAACAACCGCAGCAGCTCCGGCCAGATCGGCATCTGGCGTACGCGCTTGCCGGTCGCGTCGAAGACAGCGTTGGCGAGTGCGGGCGCGGCGGAGGGGAATCCCATCGCGAAGGCGCCGGTCGGATCTTCCTGCGAAGGCACCAGGATCACCTGCACGTCGTGCGGCATCTCGGCCATCGTCGCAAGTGGGTAATCCTTGAAGCCGCGCTGCACGATGCGGCCGTCCTTGACGGTGATGCGTTGGCGCAGCGCGGTGGAGAAGGCATCCAGTGTTGCACCGACCAATGCCGCGCGCGCGCCGAGTGGATTGACCACGCGGCCGAGGTCGGCAGCGCACACCACGTTGTGGATCACCAGGCGCTTGCCCTGCATCGACATCTGGATGGCATGCGCGACGTAGCCGCCGAAGGTGAAGTGGCAGGCCAGCCCGAAACCCTGACCGCGCGTGCGTTGTTTGCTCCAGCCAACCGCATCGGCCGCCAGTTGCAGCACCCACGACAACCGGCCGGTGTCGAGCACCGGCCCGCCATGGCCGCGATAGGGCAGCTTGCGCGGCTCGCCCAGAAGCGCCAGGCGGAACTTCAGTGCGTCCTGCTTCAAGCCATGCGCGACCTCGTCGAGGAAGCACTCCATCGCGAACGCGTTCACGCCGTGCGAACTGGCGCGGTAGGTGCCGCGCGGCAGCGCGGACTCCAGCGCGTACCATGCGTATTGCAGGTTGTCGACCAGCCCTGCGGGCAGGTCGTCGGGGTGTATTTCCGACAACCACCAACGCTCGCGGGGTTCGCGGCCTGCGAGCCGCGAAGTGCTGGCGATGCGATGGCTCCAGCCGGTCAGTTGCCGCTTGCGGTCGGCGCAGGCCTGCATGGCGTGGATGGAAAACGGCCGGTACGTGTCGTGCGCGAACGCGTCGGTGCGTGTCCACATCAACTTGATCGGCTTGCCCGCGGCCTTGGCCAGCATCACCGCCTCGGCCACGTAATCGGTTTCGAGGAAACGCCCGAAGCCGCCGCCCGCGCGCGGCAGTTTGATTTCGATCTTGTCCGGGGCCAGCCCCGTCAAGCGCTGCACGGTGTCGAAGGTCGCGCGTGGATTCTGTACCGGGGCGATGATGATTGCGCGCTGGCCGTCCACCTTCACCAGCGCATTCGGCGGCTCCAGGTCGGCGTGCGCGACGGTGGCGAAACGGTATTCGGCCTTGAAATGATGGCGGGCGTGTTTATCGGCCTCGCCGAAGTCGCCGTCGCTGCGCACCGCCTTGCTGGGCTCGCCGGCCAGTGCCGTGGCCGCCGCCGCAGCCAGCGCGTCGTCGCCTTGCGCGCCGAGCGAGCCCGGTTGCCAGCGCACGTCGAGTTTCGCCACGGCTTGCAGCGCGGTCCAGGTGTCGCGCGCGAGTACCGCCACGCCCGCGGCCAGTTGCTGGGTGCCGAGCGTGCGCGCGGGGTCGGGCGGCGGGATCGTCATCACCTTGTCGACGCCCTTGAGCTTCAGCGCGGCGCTGTCGTCCAGGTGCGCCAGCTTGCCGCCGGGGTAGGGGCAGCGCGTGATCACCGCGACCCGCGTGTCGCCGAACCATTCGTCGATGGCGTAATGCTGGCGGCCGCTGACGATGTCGCGCGCGTCCACGTCCCCGGCATCCTGCCCGACCAGCAGATATTGCGAGGGCATCTTGAGCGCGGGCCGGGTCGTCGCGGGTTTCAATTTCGACGCTGCCTCGGCGAGTTCGCCGTAGCCGAGCTTGCGGCCGTCGGCGGCGATGACCACGCCACGCAGGGTGCGCAGGCTGGCGGCGTCGGTGTTCCAGCGCTGCGCCGCGGCGCGCAACAGCAATTGGCGCGCGGCGGCGCCGACCGTGCGCAGGTCGTTCCAGGCCGCGGGCACGCTGGTGCTGCCCGAGGCCGTCTGGTGCCCATAGGTCCAGTGCGGTTCGCCGTTGACACCGGAGACGCCGAGATCCAGCGGTGCGACCACCACCTTGTTCCAGTCGGCATCCAGTTCCTCGGCGATGATGCGCGCCTCGGCAGTACGGATGCCTTGGCCGACTTCCGGGTCGCGCGCGCCGATCACGGTGGTGCCGTCGGGTTCGATGCGCAGGTACGGGTTCAGGGCAATCAGGTTCTGGCCCAACAATTCGTCCGGCGTCCACGCGAGCGCGGGCAAGCCAACCACCAGCGCGCCGGTCGCGGTACCGAAAATCTTGAGGAAGCGCCGGCGGCCGGCATCGTGCGCGCGGCTCACTTGGGCTTGCCTTGCAGGATTTGCGCGGCGCGGTGGATCGCGCGACGGATGCGCGGGTAACTGCCGCAGCGGCACAGGTTGGCGATGCGGTCGATATCGGCGTCGCCGGGGTCCGGCTTGCGCGCCAGCAAGTCCACTGCCGCCATGATCTGGCCGGGCTGGCAGTAGCCGCACAGGATCGCGTCCTCGTCGACCCAAGCCTGCTGCACCGGGTGCAACGAACCGTCCGGGCCCGCCAGACCTTCGACGGTGGTGATGTCCGCGTCGACGAGCTTGGCCATCGGCACGGCGCAGGCACGCTTGAGCTTGCCGTTCACCAGCACGCTGCAAGCACCACAGCTCTTGTCGTCGCAGCCGTATTTGCAGCCGGTCAGGCGCAGCTCGTCGCGCAGGTACCACAGAAGCGGCAGGTCGGGATCGCCGGTATGGCGAAAGTGCTTGCCGTTGATCGACACGTCGATGCCCTTGCGGATCGGCTGCGGGACGATCGTGGTGCGTTGCATGAGCGGGGCTTGGGGCATTCGCCAATTGTATTGGCTACGCCAGCATTGGCTACGCCCGTCCGCGCCATGCCCATTCCGTCATGCCGATTCGGCATGGTCGGCGCGTTGCGTTTTGGCCGGTCGCACGCAACACTTGTCGGCCTTGCCAGCGCCACGCCTCGTCTTTCCCATAGTCCCATGAACGCATCCGCCTCTGCGCCGCTCGCGCCCGACGCCCCCTGGGTGGTGCTGAAGTTCGGCGGTACCAGCGTCGCGACCGTCGAGCGCTGGCGGACGATCCTGCAACTCGCCGCCGCACGCCGCGCGGAAGGCGCACGCGTGCTGGTGGTGGTGTCGGCGTTGTCGGGCATCACCGATGCGTTGAAAGCCCTGTGCGCCTGTGCGCCGATCGAACGAGCTGACGCACTGGCAAAAATCATCGAACGGCACCGCGCACTCGCGGCGCAGATGCAACTGGCGCATACGGCGGAGATGGATCGCTGGCTGGCGTCGTTGCAGGCGTTGGTGGTCGCCGCCGCGCCCGAGCAGCTGCGTTGGCAAGCCACGGTGCAGGCGCACGGCGAGTTGCTGTCGAGTTCGCTGGGTGCGGCGTTCATGGCCGCCAATGGTTTGCCAACCACGTGGATCGACGCGCGCGAAGCCCTGCTGGCGCGCGAGGTGCCGTTCCTCAATGAGCGCGCGCGTGTGCTGTCGGCACAGGTGCAGGCCGAGCCCGATCCGGCGCTGGCCAGCGCCTTGGCCGCGCGAGGCGAGGTGTTCATCAGCCAGGGCTTCATTGCGCGCGACGGCGACGGTCAAACCGTGCTGCTGGGCCGCGGCGGCTCGGATACCTCGGCTGCGTACTTCGGTGCGCTGTTGCGCGCGTCGCGGGTGGAAATCTGGACCGACGTCGCCGGGATGTTCACGGCCGACCCGCGCCAGGTGCCGGGCGCGCGCCTGCTGCAGCGGCTCGATTACGACGAGGCCCAGGAGATCGCGACCACAGGCGCCAAGGTGCTGCACGCGCGCTGCCTGTCGCCGTGCCGGCGCGCGCGGGTGCCGTTGTGGGTGAAGGACACGCAACATCCCGATCTCGATGGCACCGTGGTGGCGCCGCAGCCGACCGAGGTGGCGCCCAGCATCAAGGCCATCAGTTCGCGGCGCGGCATCACGCTGGTGTCGATGGAAACCTCGGGCATGTGGCAGCAGGTCGGCTTCCTCGCCGACGTGTTCGCGCTGTTCAAGCAGCACGGTCTGTCGGTGGACTTGATAGGATCGGCCGAAACCAACGTCACGGTGTCGCTCGATCCCAGCGAAAACCTGCTGGATTCCGACGTGGTCGCGGCGCTCGCGGCCGATCTCGCCAAGGTGTGCCGGGTCAAGGTGATCGCACCCTGCGCGGCGGTGACGCTGGTCGGCCGCGGCATGCGTTCGATGTTGCATCGGTTGTCCGGCGTGCTGGCCGAGTTCGGGCGCGAACGCGTGCACCTGATTTCGCAGTCGTCCAACAACCTCAACCTGACCTTCGTGGTCGACGAAGCGATGCTGGATGGCCTGCTGCCGCGCCTGCACGAATTGCTGATACGCGCCGGCGCACTGCGCACCGACGATGTGGCGTTGTTCGGGCCGAGTTGGCAGGCGCTGTATGGCGGCGGCGCGGAACTCAAGCAGGTGCCGTGGTGGCATGCGCAACGCGCGCGGCTGCTTGAAGTTGCGCAGGCAACGCCGCGCTACGTCTACCACCTCCCCACGATCCGCGAACGTGCGCGTGCGCTGCGTGCTTTGACCTCGGTCGATCGCGTGTACTACGCGCTCAAGGCCAATCCGCATCCGGCGATCCTGCGCGCGCTTGCCGAGGAAGGCATCGGCTTCGAATGCGTGTCGCCGGGTGAACTGGCCGCGGTCGATGCGCTCGCGGAAGCGCGCGAATCGCCGCGCCTGTTCACGCCCAACTTCGCGCCGCGCGGCGATTACGCGGATGCCTTGCGGCGTGGAGTCATGTTGACCCTGGATTCCCTGCACCCCTTGCAGCACTGGCCCGAACTGTTCGCCGGTCACGAAATTATGCTGCGCGTCGATCTCGGGCGCGGGCTCGGCCACCACGACAAGGTGCGCACCGGCGGCGCCGCCAGCAAGTTCGGCCTGCCGCTGGACCAGTTCGATGAATTCCTGACGCTGGCACGCGAACGCGGGCTGCGCATCGCTGGGCTGCACGCGCATCTGGGTTCGGGCATTCTGGACGCGGCGCACTGGCCGCTGGTGTTCGGGCAACTGGCCAGCCTCGCCGATCGCATCGGCAGCGTGCGTTGCCTGGACCTGGGCGGCGGCCTCGGCGTGCCGTCGCATCCCGGCGAATCGGAACTCGATCTCGCGGCGCTGGATACGGCGCTGGCGGAGGTGAAGCGCGCGTATCCGCAATACGGACTGTGGCTGGAACCCGGCCGCTGGCTGGTGGCCGACGCGGGCGTGCTGCTGGCGCGCGTCACCCAGACCAAACGCAAGGGCGCGCTCAACTATCTGGGTTGCGATGCCGGCATGCACGCGTTGATCCGGCCCGCGCTGTACGACGCCTGGCATCACATCGTGAATCTTTCGCGGCTCGACGATGCGGCCACCACGCTGTATCAAGTGGTCGGTCCGATCTGCGAGTCCGGTGACGTGCTGGGCGCCGACCGCCGCCTGCCGGAAAGCGTGGAAGGTGACGTGTTGTTGATCGCGCAGGCCGGCGCCTACGGCGAGTCGATGGCGTCTCACTACAATCTGCGTCCGCTGGCCGAATCCTCCGTTATCGAATGAACGCATCCCCCGACAAACCGCTGGTTGATCCGCGCAAGGCGCAGGCGTTCCGCTGCGTGCGGTGCAGCTACGCCGAGGGTGTGGCGGAACTGGTGTATGCGTTCGACAATGGCCCTGAATTGATCGAGCGCGTGCGTTTTCCCGATGCGCCTGCGTTGACGGAAGCGCGTAAGCCCGCATTCGACGCGGCGCTGCGGATGCTGCATCTGTTCGCGGGCGTCAGTTATTTCAAGGCCGGTGTGCCTGCGCGCATTGAAGTCGAAACCGGTGCGCCGGATGCTGCGACGGCCGATCTGCTGGATGCGTTGTATCTGCACGGGCTTGCCGAGTTCGCGTATCGCAACGGGCTGGATTTGCGCGGGAAGATTGCGTTTCCACGTAGGAGCGCGCCTGCGCGCGAATGGAACAGCGGGTCGCGCGCAGGCGCGCTCCTACAGCGGCATCGCGCCTTGGTGCCCATCGGCGGTGGCAAGGATTCGCTGGTGGTGGCGGAAGCGTTGAAGTCGGCCGGCATCGCGGCCACCGCGATCTGGGTCGGAGCATCACCGCTGATCGCGTCGGTGGCGGCGCGCACCGGCTTGCCGATGCTCAACATCGGCCGTGAATTGTCGCCGCTGTTGTTCGAGTACAACCGCATTGGCGCGTGGAACGGGCACATTCCCGTCACCGCGATCAACTCCGCGATCCTTGCCTGCGCCGCGATCCTGTATCGATACGATGCGATCGCGTTCGCCAATGAACGTTCGGCATCGGCCGCGACGCTGGAATACGAAGGCCAGCAGGTCAACCACCAGTGGAGCAAGGGCTGGGCCTTCGAAAAGCTGTTCGCGGATTGGCTGCATTCGCACGTTGCAGCCGACCTCGATTATTTTTCCTTGCTGCGGCCGTACTCGGAGCTTGCGGTCACGCGCGCGTTCGCGAAATCCGGCGCGGCCTATTTCGATGCGTTCTCCAGTTGCAACCGCAACTTCCGGATACTTGGGCCCAAGCCCGCCGACCGTTGGTGCGGACAGTGCCCGAAGTGTCATTTCGTGTTCCTGGCGCTGGCGCCGTTCCTGCCCAAGCCGCGCCTGCTGCAGATTTTCGGCCGCAACCTGCTCGACGATGAAGCCTTGGCGCCGGGCTTCGACGCGCTGATCGAGTACCACGACCACAAACCGTTCGAGTGCGTGGGCGAAGCCAGCGAAGCGCGCGCCGCGTTTGCCGAGCTGGCCGCGCGCCCCGAGTGGCGCGAGGATGCGCTGGTCGCGCGCTTCCGCGAAGAGATTGCGCCGCGCCTCGATGCATCGGTCTTGACGTTGCAGCCGTGGCTGCTGCCGTCGACCGAACACGGTGTGCCCGAGCGGTTCGCGGGAGCGCTCGATGCGATTCGCCGAGCTTGAACACGCCGATGTCGCGATCTGGGGCTACGGCCGGGAAGGGCGCAGCGTGCTGGCGGCGTTGCGGCGCAGGTTTCCCGGCAAACCACTGGCGCTGTATTGCAAGCCGGATGAAGCCGCCGTTGCAAGTCTGCGCAACGACAGCCATTTGCGAGTGGTTTGTTCGTCACCGGATGCCGACGGACTCTCCACACATGATTGCGTCATCAAATCGCCGGGCATCAGCGCCTACAAACCGGAAATCCTGGCCGCGCGCGAACGCGGCACGCGTTTCACTTCCGGCACTGCGCTGTGGTTCGGCGAAAACCCTGACGCGCGCGTGGTCGCGGTCACCGGCACCAAGGGCAAAAGCACCACCACCGCGCTGATCGCGCACCTCGCGCGTTCGCTCGGCATCCGCACCGCGCTGGCAGGCAATATCGGCATGCCGCTGTTGGATCTGGATGGGCAGCGGGCGGATCTGTGGGCCATCGAGCTTTCCAGCTTCCAGACCGGCGAGGCAGGGCCGCTCGAACTCGGCGTGGTAGTGAGCCTTGGCGAAGAGCACCTCGACTGGCACGGCACGCGCGAACGCTATGTTGCGGACAAACTGAAACTCGCCGATGTGTCGCGTACGTTGTTGGTGGATGCCGAGACGCCGCTGCTGATGGAAAAAACCAGGGCGCACCCGCATCGCGTCACCTTCGGAGGCACGCGCGATTGGCATGCGTCCGATGGCACAATCCTGCGTGGGGCGGAACACGTGTTCGATGTTGCCGACCTGCCGCTGCACGGCGCGCACAATGCGCACAACGCCTGCGCCGCGCTGGCTGCGATCGAGCTGCTGGGGCTCGATGCGCATGCAGCGGAACCCGCGCTGGCCGACTTCAAGCCGTTGCCGCATCGCCTGACTTCGCTGGGTACACATGACGGCGTCGAGTGGATCGATGATTCCATCAGTACCACGCCCGACGCGGCGCTGGCGGCGCTGGAAAGCCTGCGCGGTCGCGCCGTCACGCTGATCCTCGGCGGACATGACCGTGGCCTCGACTGGTCGGGCTTCGCGCAGGCGCTGCGCGCTCAGGCGCCGCATGCCATCGTCACGCAGGGCGCGGCCGGCCCACGCATCGCGCGTACCTTGCGCGATGCGAACGTTGCCTGCGCCGTCGAGGAAACCGCCGATCTTGCGGCGGCCGTGGCGCGTGCGCGTGCATTGGTGCCCGATGGCGGCGTGGTGCTGCTTTCGCCCGGCGCACCGAGCTTCGATCAATTCAAGGATTACAGCGAGCGCGGCCGCGCCTTCGCGCGGCTTGGCGGTTTCGATGGCAATGCGATCGGCGAGATCACCGGGCTCGGCATTGCATGAGCCAGGTGTCTCGGATCAACGCACGCCCCGACCCGACAACTGCCATTTCTTGTCGCAGTCCAGGTGGAAAGGCACCAATTCACGAACCGGCTTCCTTTCCATGCTGAACTTGGTGTCGTAGTTGACGTTGGCGTATTCGCCCGCCGGCAATATGCCGCCTTTGGAGATCGAGCGGGTGACGGCCACCACCTTGCGCGACTTCACCTTGCCCATCCTGGCGCAATTGTTTGCTGCGCGTTGGCGACGCCAAAGGTACCGATCGACAAGGCACAGGCAAACAGACGAGCAAACATGGAACTCGCTCCATCGGTTCGAAAGATTGCTGAACCTGGAACGCGCACGTTGTTCGTGACTGCAAGCCGGCCGGCGCGCACAAGAACGCGTCCGCAAGGCGACAGCCTTCCGGGCGCGTCGGTTTACCGCGTGACGGTCTTGTCAGCCGGTTTCGGCCTGGTTGCCCGCGTAGTCGATCACCAGCGTGGCGCGACGGTTGGCTTCGCCCGAAGCGCGGATGGCCCCCGGCTTCACCTGGCGGTTGCGCGCTTCGCCGTAGCTCACCGCGCGTACCTGGCTGGCGGGCATGCCGTCCTGGTTGACCAGGTAGTTGCGTACCGCCCTGGCGCGCTCCATGCCCAGGCGCTTGTTGTAGGCGGGCGAGCCGGCCTGGTCGGTAAAGCCCTCCACGGTGACCAGCGCATTGGAGTGATGCTGCTTCATGATCTTGGCGAATTCATCCAGCTTCGGCTTGTCCTGTTCCTGCAACGTGGCCTGGTTGAACGAGAAGTGGGCGATGTCGTTGACCTGGATGCGTCCCTGCATGGCCGTGATCTGGGCATCGTATTTCGCGAAGTGCGACTGCATGTCCTGCTGCAGTGAAGTGATCTGCTGCTGCAGGCTTTGGTCGGTGTTCTGCAGCTTGCTGATGGCGGCGTCGAAATCGCTGCGCTTGACGTAGTTCGAGCAACCGGCCAGTGCCACGGTCGCCGCGACGCCGACGGCAAGACACAGGTTGCGATAGACCTTGCTGGACATGCAATCTTCTCCTCTCCGGATGGGTCGCACCGCAAGGCAGCGCACGGAACGACACGTGGCAAGCATTGCGCTGCGTTCCGAACCGTAACGCGCCGATACAGGCTCGCGGATGAACACGAGCCTGAACGTTGCGATCATGTTCATGTTCGTATTCATGTTCAGCAAGCATCGGCTTGCGCGCGATCAAGCGGTACGTGCCATCCCGTCCAGTTCCGACAAAGCGTTTGTGGGAAGCGTGAGCTCGGCGGCGGCGAGGTTTTCGCGCAGGTGCGCCACCGATGACGTGCCGGGAATCAGAAGAATATTTGGCGCGCGCTGCAGCAGCCACGCCAGCGCCACCTGCATCGGTGTTGCATTCGATCGGGTGGCGACGCGGAACAGCGTGGATGATTGCAGCGGGGTGAAGCCGCCCAGCGGGAAGAACGGCACGTAGGCGATGCCGTCGCGGGCGAGATCGTCGATCAGTGCATCGTCGTCGCGATGGATCACATTGTAGTGATTCTGCACGCACACGATGTCCGCGATCCGGCGGCCTTCGGCAATTTGCATCGGGGTAACGTTGCTGAGGCCGATATGGCGCACCAGCCCGCGCTGCTGCAGTTCGGCCAATACGGTGAGTGGCGCTTCGATGGAACCTTCAGCGAGGCCCAATCCGTGTATGCGCAGGTTGACCACATCCAGCACGTCCAGCCCGAGGTTGCGCAGATTGTCGTGGACAGCTTGCGTCAACTCACCTGGCGAGTCTGCAGCCAGCCACGCGCCATCGTCGCCGCGACGTGCGCCGATCTTGGTGACGATCACCAGATCGTCGGGGTAGGGGTGCAGCGCTTCGCGAATGATCTGGTTGGTGACGTGCGGGCCGTAAAAGTCGCTGGTATCGATGTGATCCACGCCGTGGGCGATGGCTTCGCGCAACACTGCGCGGGCGGCAACGGGATCCTTCGGCGGTCCGAACACACCAGGTCCGGCCAGCTGCATGGCACCATAGCCGAGCCGCTTGATCGTATGCGTGCCGAGTTTGAAGGTGCCGGAATTGTCGAGACTGGACATCATCGTTCTCCCGTTGAGATGCACGCAGCATAAGCGTCGGCGTGGTCCGCGCAACGGGTACGGAGCGCGCGAGGGATTGTTGCCGGCGCCGGTGCGGGGAGACGACTACAGAATGGTCTGCGTTGCCGCGTGTACCGTCACGCGTGCGCCACCGCGTTGCAGCACCAGCGTGCGCGATTCGTCGGGAGAACCGCTCAACCATTGGGCGACCTGCGAGAACGGTGCGTGCGTGACATCCTTGCCATCCACTTCCAGCAAGCGGTCGCCGACCTGGATGTCTTTCACGCCGGCAGCGGTGCTCGCGACTTCGTAGCCACCATCCGCCGCGGGTTCCAGCATGATGCCGACCATGTCTAGCGAGGCATCGCGAACTGTCTTCGGGCCATCGAGATACACCTGCTTGGCCGGGTAATCCACGGTCACCTTGAAGTGGCGCAGTACATTGCCGCCGATCGATCCGATGATGGGGGTGCCGACGATTTGCGACATCCCGCGTTCGTAATTGCCCACGCTGCGTGAGACGGTGCCGGCATTCTCGATCCGGAACGGCCCCCATTGCAGCGATGCAATGCGCAGCATGAACAATTTTGCTTCGAACGGCCCCAACAACATGTTAGCGGGGCCATAGGCGCCAGCGACACGCGGCCATGCCGGGTGCTGCTTTTCCCATGCGCCAAGGTCGGCCTTGGAGATCATGCAGTACTGGCCGCCGGTATCCAGCAGGAACGCGTAGGGCTTTCCCGAAACGGAAGCATGCACCACCGGCATGCCACCGCCGATGGTCGTTGCCACTGCCTTGCCGTCGGACTTGTATGAGCCGGCGTTGGCAAGGGTGAAGGTGTGCGCAGGGTAGTCGAACGTCACGACGTAATGGCTGAGGAAACGACCGGGCAGCATCATTTCCGCATGGGTGTGATCGAGCATGCCTGGTTCGCTGGCGTCGACCAGGGCATGCGCGTCGACGAGCTCGACGTTTTTGTCGCCGATACGCAATGCCGGCGTTGCGACCGGCACCAGCGTCTGGCCCTCCTCGTGCAAGGCTTTCCCGGTCGCCTTCAGGCCCAGGCTTTTTGTGAGTCCGGCCGAAAGAATCAATCCGCCGCCTCCCGTATCGACGTAGGCATGGGCCTTCACGGAGCGCCCATTCGGACCAGTCAGTGTCACGTCGATGTAGGGTCGATTCAATTCCACCTGCATCGGCACCATGACGATGCTCGCGGCGGCGTTCTTGGCGCGTCCCGTCAGCGGCACACATGCCAACGCGCACACCACCAACGCCATGGACGAAAACCCGATTCGACGAAGCCACATGGTTGCCTCCTTGCGATGTCAGTCGATGGTGGAATGCTGCCGTTCCGCCCGGACAGCAGCGCGCAACAGCATGCGCGTGCGCGCGCTACCAGATCTTCACCCGCTGGGCCGGTTGCAGGTACATCTTCTGGCCGGGCTGCACGTCGAATGCCTTGTACCACGGATCGAGATTGCGCACGGTTTCGGCCGTAATTGCGTGGGCGTGGCGGCCGTCGCGGCCTTGGCCGCGAATGCGGCGGAAACCGCGGTAGCCAAGAACCGCCGGTGGGCGACTGCTACGGGCAGGCCGCGTACGCGATGGCGGCGACGAGGACGAGTTGGGTGCGCGGCATGGTTTTTCTCGATGGGCAGAGCCCGGATGATGCACCGTTTGCGGCAGATTTTCAGGTGCGATGTATTGTTCTTTTTCCCTCGACTGGCCGCCGCTGTTCCTCCCCCTTCGGAACGAAGGGAGATCGAGGGGGATGGCTTTTCGCAGTACGACATCCCCCCGACGCTACGCGTCTCGCGCTTCGCGCGCGTTCGCTGCGCTCCGCCCTTCGTTTCGAAGGGGGTGGGGCGTTGGAGGGATAGGAGACATGCGGGCTCCAAGTACCATGTCGCGATGGAATCGAAGCATCAGCCGCGCGGCGATCACACGCCAGCGCTGCATGAACTGGAACGCCTGCTGGATCGCGCCTCGACGCGCGACGCAGGCAAGTTGCGCGCGCGCTTGCACGCACTGGAACGTAAGCGCCCGCCCGCGCCCGAGGTGTTGCGCAAGCTCGCCCACGAGATCGCCGCGTCGGTGGCGCGTCGCGAAGCGCGGGCAGCATTGGTGCCCGAAATCACGCTCGACGAATCGCTGCCGATCACGCAGCGCGCGGATGAAATCGTCGGGTTGATCGGCAAGCACCAAGTGCTGGTGATCGCCGGTGAAACCGGGTCCGGCAAGACCACCCAACTGCCCAAGCTGTGCCTCGCGGCAGGGCGTGGCGTCGCCGGCATGATCGGCTGCACCCAGCCGCGCCGGCTGGCCACGCGCGCGATGGCGCGTCGCGTCGCCAACGAACTGGGTGGCGAACCGGGCGGGGTGGTGGGTTACGAGGTGCGTTTCGCCAAACAACTGGGCGACGACACCCGGGTCAAGTTCATGACCGACGGCATCCTGCTGGCGGAAATGGCGCACGACCGCTGGCTGTCCGCGTACGACACGCTGATCATTGACGAGGCGCACGAGCGCAGCCTCAACATCGATTTCCTGCTCGGGTACCTGAAGCAACTGCTGCACCGGCGCCCCGATCTGAAACTGATCGTGACTTCGGCCACCATCGATACGGCGCGTTTCGCGGAACATTTCGACGGCGCGCCGGTGGTGACGGTAGAAGGACGCGCGTATCCGGTGGAGCTGCGTTATCGACCACCGGAACAGGAAAGCGGCCTCACCGAACGCGTGGTCGCCGCCCTCGACGACATCGCCCGTGAAGACCCCAAGGGCGACGTGCTGGTGTTCCTGCCGGGCGAGCGCGAAATCCGCGATGCGCATCTGGCGTTGGCGCGACGCCAGTACCGCCACACCGAAGTGTTGCCGTTGTACGCACGCTTGTCGGTGAAGGAACAGGATCGCGTGTTCAAGCCGGGGCCAGCGCGGCGCATCGTGCTGGCCACCAATGTCGCCGAAACGTCGCTGACGGTGCCGCGCATCCGCTGGGTGGTCGATTCCGGCGATGCGCGGGTCAAGCGCTATTCGCGGCGCAGCCAGATCGAGCGCCTGCACATCGAGCCAGTGTCGCAGGCCGCGGCCAACCAGCGCGCCGGTCGCTGCGGACGCGTCGGGCCCGGCATCTGCGTGCGCCTGTACGACGAGGCCGATTTCGCCGCGCGGCCGCCGTACAGCGATCCGGAAATCCTGCGCAGCGCGTTGGCCGACGTGATCCTGCGCATGCTCGATCTCGGCTTGGGCGATGTCGAATCGTTTCCATTTCTTGATGCCCCCGACCCGCGCGCGGTCAACGACGGCTGGCGACGGTTGGCTGAGATCGGTGCCGTCGACGATGCGCGCCGGTTGACGCCGCTCGGGAAACAGCTCGCGCGCATCCCGATCGACGCGCAGCTGGCGCGCATGCTCGTCGAAGCGCGCAAGCTCGGCGTGTTCGACGAAGTGCTGCCCGTCGTCGCCTTCCTCGGTACCCAGGATCCGCGCGAGCGCCCCGCCGACAAGCAGCAGCAAGCCGATGCCGCGCACGCCGAGTTCACTGACCCGCAGTCGGATTTCATCGGCGTGCTGAACCTCTGGAACGCGTATCGCGCGGCGCACGAGGATCTGACGCAATCGAGGCTGCGCGACTGGTGCGGCAAGCGTTTCGTTTCGTTCATGCGCATGCGCGAGTGGCGGGAGTTGCATCGGCAGTTGTTGCTGGGTGAAGCCGTGGGCGTGAAACAAGGATCGCAAGATTCACGTTCGTCATTCCCGCGAAAGCGGGAATCCAGTGTCTCCAACGTAAAGACACTGGATTCCGGATCGCCGCTGCACGGCGTCCGGAATGACGAGCAGGATTATTCGATGCCTGAGTTCCATCAGGACATCCACCTCGCACTGCTCGCTGGTCTTCCCGCCAACGTCGCGCGCAAGGACGAACAGGGCGTCTATCGCGGCACGCGCGAACGCCGGTTCAAGGTGTTTCCCGGTTCGGCGCTCGCGAAGAAGCCGCCGCAGTGGCTGTTCGTCGCGCAGATCCTCGACCTCGGCGGCAAGGTGTGGGGCATGCAGTGCGCACGCATCGAACCGGAGTGGATCGAGCGTCAGGCCGCGCATCTGCTGAAACGCAGTTGCAGCGACCCACATTGGTCGCGTGCACGTGGCGCGGTGCAGGCGTACGAACAGGTGTCACTGTTCGGGCTGGTGCTGGTGGAGCGCCGGCATGTCGTTTTTGCGAAGCAGGATGCGCCGCTGGCCCACGCGATCTTCCTGCGTGAAGCATTGGCGCGTTGCGAAATCGACGGGCACGCCGATTTCGTACGCGCCAATGCCAGGGTGCTGGACGAAGCACGCGCGCTGGAAGCACAACAAAGGCGCGAGGGCCTGGTGAAGTCGGACGAAGACCTTGCCGCATTTTTCGCGGGCAAGCTTCCCGGGGAAATCAGTTCGTCGCGCGCGCTGGATGCGTGGTACCGGCGCGCATCCGCCTCCGAGCGCGCCGCGTTGCGCTGGTCGCTGGCCGATGTGCTGGAAGCGGGGGCGGGTAGTGATGCCAAAGCCTTTCCCGATGCGCTGGAGGTCGGCAACCAGCGCCTGCGCCTGGACTATCGTTTCGTGCCCGGCGACGAGGCCGACGGCGTCACGTTGCGCGTGCCGCTGGCGCTGTTGAACGCGGTGCCGGCGGCTCGCTGCGAGTGGCTGGTGCCGGGTCTGCTGACCGACAAGGTCGCGGAGCTGATCCGCGGCTTGCCGAAAGCCATGCGCCGCAATTTCGTGCCGGCGCCCGAATTCGCGCGCGCCTTCGTCGAGGCCGAAGTGGCGTGCGACGAGCTCTTGTCGAAACGATTGTCGACGTTCCTGAAAAAGGTCACCGGCGTCGTGGTGGATGCCGCCGAATTCGACCGGGTCGAATTGCCCGCGCATCTGCGAATGCGCTTCGAGGTGTTCGACGATTCCGGCCACGTGCTGTCGGCGGGGCGCGATCTGGAAGCGTTGCGCGAGCGCTGGGCCGAACGCGCACGCTCGGCGTTCTCGCGCAAGGCCGCAGTTGCCGTGGCGCGCGAGGATGTGCGCGATTGGGACTTCGACGAGATCCCACGCGTTGCCGAAACGCGCGGTGGCCTTGCCGCGTACCCGGCGCTGGTCGACTTGGGTGCGACGGTGGCGTTGCGCGTGTACGAGAACCGCGACGAAGCGCGAGCTGCTCATCGCAAGGGCGTCGAACGCCTGTTGCGACTTGCACTGGCGGCGGAGTTCAAGCGTGCGCAGAAACAATTGCCGTTGCAGCCGAAGCTTGCGGTCGCGTTCGCGCCACATGGTCGCGCCGACGCGCTGCGCGAAGATATCGTCGAGGGAGCGTTCGCCGACCTGTTGCGCGAGCATGATCTGGATGTCCGCGATCGGAATGCCTGGCAAACGCTGCACGATAGTGTATCGCGCGCGTTGTTCGCGGCAGCGATGGAGCGGCTCAAGCTGGCCGAACCCATCCTCGCGGCGCTGGCCGAATTGCAGCCGTGGTTGAAGCCAGCGATCAAGGGCCAAGCGCAGGCGAGTTACGCCGACCTGCGTGGCCAGCTCGACACATTGCTTGCACCGGGTTTCCTGCGCGACCTACCACGCGCACGGCTTGTCCACTTGCCGCGCTACCTCAAGGCGATGCGCCTGCGTGCCGAAAAACTGCGCAGCGATCCCGCGCGCGACCACTCACGCATGCAACAGGTGCTGCCGTACTGGCGTGCGGTGCTCGATGCCCGCGCTTCGGGTGCAACGTCGGAAGCACTGGACGAACTGCGCTGGCTGGTCGAGGAATGGCGCGTGTCGGTGTTCGCGCAGGAATTGAAGACCGCCGAACCGGTTTCGGGCAAACGCATGGCACAAGCACTGTCTGCCATCGACGCGGCGTGATTGGCTTGGCTCTGAGGTTGCGGATGGTGGCGGTTGGGCTGGAGTCGGCCCGTTGCAGTCCCTCGCGACCGTCAGCAATCGGGAAGGCTGTTCGCGAACGCCTGAGTTGCCGTACGCGTGCACCTTTGCGGTTACTTCATGGCTCGTCACGAGGCCAGATGCTTGGCCGTGCTCAGACATGTAAGGTGCTTTACGTCTGCGGTGCTCATCGTTTGTGTGTCCGCTGCATCATCTGCGCGCCCGCCTGCACCGCCTTCCGCGCTTCGGGTTGAAATTTCAGTCGCCGCTGTGTCTGCACGACACGCGCATAGTGAGCGGCCAGGTCACACGACGGAATTGTGTGCTGCTCGGCGATTGGGCGCCATTGCGCCACACAAGCGGCGAACGGTAGGAATCGCAATGCGACACGAAGTGTCGCATAAGCGTGTTCCAATTCATCCAAATAAAGCCAGTGGCATTGCCGCCTCAGCCAGCCCCGAAGCAAACGCTCGTAGCGCGGCATTGACTCGGTACCGAGTACGGCGAGGTGCTGCGATGGCTTGGAGCCCGTGGCCCACGAACATCTCTTGAACAGCCATCTCTTGACATCTTTGGCCCGAGGAGGCGCGATAACCCCATGTATCTATATGGACAAGGCGATGTATTGCTCAAACAGGTTTCCCAGCTTCCAAGCAAAGCGGTACCCGCGGCCAACACCCGCCGTATTGTGCTTGCCCATGGAGAGGCGACGGGACACGTTCACGCTGTTGATGTCTCGGACGCGCAGGAGTTCAGGCTCGGTATGGCGCGCCGGTTCATCAAAGTCGTCCGTGGCGCGATCGTGACCCACGAGGAACATGCGGCGATTCCGCTACCCCCCGGCATCTATGAAGTTGTGCAGCAGCGCGAATACTCGCCAGAGGCAATCCGCAATGTCGAAGATTGATTGCAACAGGCTGCTCGAAGACTACGTAGCGGCATGCAATTACCCGGGGGCCTTCGACGCGTGGGCGATCGAGGAGAGTCTGCGCGAATATCTACGACTCATCGGCGCTGACCGGAAAGTAGTGAGGCTCAGCTCGCTCCAGCGCCTTTCCGACAACCCGTCGTTGGAGCAGCAAGTCCGCATGATTGTCCGACGACTCAGTTACGGCGAAGATTCGGCGCAAGGCTGTCGCGATGCCATTGTTCGTCGCGACTGTCCGCAACGTCTCTCCGTACTCGAGCTGTTGTACCACGACGACATCCGGAAAATAAGGCCTGTCCATGCTTTTGATGAAACCCGCCTCTACGAAACCCATGTTGCCGCTGATGCGGCTTGCGTCACCCGCGCACTAAGGACAGCCTCCATCCGTTACGTTCAGACGATTTGCCGTGATCGCAAGGCCGTCGTTGGCGACGTTCAGATGCTTCAATTCGCACGCTGGTGCGTACAGCTCGCCGGTACAAGGGATTGGGGCGATGAACTTCACTGGTGTGGGTTCTCCTACGTCACTGCTGTGAAAAATCGATCGCGCCGGATCGTCGCGTGGCTGCGGCCCCTGTACGATGCCTTCGTCTCCGGTTGCTGGATGCTGCACTGGACGGCTGACACCCTGTTCTGGGTTGCCAAGCCGACGGTGCACACGGATGCAGGCCTCTTGCCGCGGCTTCACAATGCCAATGGTCCGGCACTCGGATCGGATGTCGAGGATCTTTACTCATGGCATGGTGTAGTGGTGCCAGCACACGTTATCACCCATCCGCAGTCGATCACCCCAGACGAGATAGATCGCGAGATCAATATGGAAGTACGACGGGTGCTGATCGAGCGTTACGGCGTCGGTCGTTACTATCGTGATTCCGGTGCGCAAATCATCCAGCGCGATACCAGTGGCCTTCTATATCGCAAAACCATTCCAGGTGAGGAGCCGGTCGTCATGGTGCGGGTGCTCAATTCCACGCCTGAGCCCGATGGGGTGATGTCGCGAGAGGAGGCCATCGAGATATTTGGCAATGCGGCTTGTGCTGCCCTCAACGCACCGGAAGGATCCCGTTTCAAAGAATACATGCTTCGCGTACCCCCTGATATTCGCACCGCGAGAGAAGCTGTCGCATGGACTTTCGAGTTGCAAGCCGATGCCTATCACCCATCAATTGAATCTTGAGCAGTCGATTGCGTTCGCGGCTGTTCCAGGCACATATCCGGACGATGTGTCTGGTGTGCTCCACTTTCACTTCAGCCGTTTTGAGCCGTACAAAGGAATCGGCGTGGAGTGAGTACGGTTAAGGTCCCGTCAGCGCTGCTTCCCGCTGTATTGACGCGCTGCCTTGTCGAGCGAAGCCGCCATGGATTGCCGCAGCGATTTCGGAGCCAGAACCTCAACGGAAGCGCCAAAGCTCATCAACCACCAGCGCATTGACATCGTGTCCTGCACGGTGGCCGTAAGATGTGCGCCGTAGCCAGCTTTGGTTCGCTGGACCTTCTGATCGCTCGACAACGGGCGTTCTTCAAAGAAAGTTTGCACGCCTTGGCCAAGCCGCAGCTTCAGCTTGATTTGCTGCCCGACCGGCCAATCAAACTGCCGCTCGTTTTCAATGTAGTTGCGGAGATCGAACCCCTCGGGTTCGTGCAATGGTCGCTCTAATCTCACGGGATTCTTCATCCTGTGCAGGGCAAACAGAGGGATGTGGTTCGAACCCTCGCGTGTACCAACCAAGTAGGTCATGCCCTCGCGGTGCACCAGGCCCAAGGGATTGAAGGTGTAGCGTTCGGGCTTCGCACCAACCGCACGGTAGTCTGCTTCGAACTGCAGGCCGTCCAGCAAGGCGTTGTAAACCACCTCCACGACCCCATCCGGGATGACAACCGGCAACCGTGCCGGACCGGATGGCACCATGGCAACCCTGTGCCGCCACTTCCCGAACTTGCCGCTGTCCAAGGTACGCCGCGCCTCGTCGAACTGCGGCCGCCAAATCTCGAGCAGGCTTCGGGGCCATAGTGGCACCAAGTACTGCTCGATCATGTTGAGCGTCAAGGCGCTCGGAGCATCCAGTACCGGGAGAACGAGAGGCCGGGCATTGCGCTTGTAGGACCAACCTGCTGGCTTGGCATCGTCCGTGACAAGGCCCATTGGGTGTTTCAGCTTTTGCAGATCCCGCTGGACGCTGCGGAGGTCGATCTCGAACCCAAGCAACCTGAGCTTCTCCTGCAATGCACGGGCAGGAACCTTGCCGGGAAGCCGCGGAATCAGGCCCAGCATGGTGATCAGCCTTGCCAGGCTCGTGGGCAATTCTTCTGTCATGTCGTTGGCCTTCGCGACGTTTTCGGGAGTCTATGCCGCTCCGTGGCTTTGACTCGCAGACTAGGAACGGTATACGACACGATCTGTCGCATTGTACAGGCATCATTTGTCGCAAGGAGGCCACTGCGATGATCAACCTCGACATCGACGATATCGAAGACGACCCAGAACAGGACGAAGGCAAGACCAAGAAGTACGTGCTCAAGGAGTTCGACTCCAGGCTCGATGCCATGGGCGCGTTGTATGCCCTGCGCATCGTGCGAAACGCGCGTGTCTATAGGCGTGTATTCGAGCGTAGCAGCTACGTCGACGACGAAATTTTCGAGCTGCTTGGCCTCGCACCAGGAACCAAGCGCACCAGCCCTGACAAGGCATACTCGCTGCGATCGGCAATCAAGCGGCAGGCGGTTCTCGCCGAGTCCGCGATGTCGTCCCGTCGTGATGTCTTGGCACGCAATATTGGGAAGCTCGGCGACACACTGCGTTTCTCGGACGACGAACGCCGCATACTCCATCTTGCAGTCATCACACGGAAGGTGTCGGGTTTCACGGAACTGTGGTCGAATGCCTCACTTTCGTCAGAAGGTGTATGTGAGGCCATCGGGCGCGCGGTCGGCATGACAGGGGCGGCAGTAGGCAAGGCACTTCGGCCGAATGGACGGCTGTGCCGGAGCGGCCTTTTCGAGACGGCTCGTATTTTTTTGGACGACCGCAACCCGCTTGAGTTGAATTCGCGTGTGGGGGGTGCACTGGTATCCCCGCGCTTCGAGATTGAGCAGTTTCTGCGCTGCCTCATCCGCAAGGGCGGCAAGCCGCGCCTGAAGCTGGAAGACTACTCCCACATCGGCGAGGCCGAGCTTGTGCGTCGGTATATGATGGACGCAAGCGCCCATCACCGGAAAGGCGTCAACGTTTTGCTGTATGGCCTGCCGGGCACTGGAAAAACAGAGTTCGTGCGCGCGCTGGCCGGCGAATTGAAGCTGGAGCTCCATGAAGTGCCCAACGAGGATTCGGACGGCGATCCGATTCGGGGCAACCAGCGATTCTCCTCCTACGCGATCTGCCAGAAAATCCTGGCCGGAAGGCGGCGGCAGGTGATCCTGTTCGATGAAGTCGAGGACGTTTTTGGCAACAGCGCGAACGCGTTCCTCGCCCTGTTTGGGCGCTCATTCACAGACGACTCCCGGCTTGGCAAGAGCTGGACCAACGAGATCCTCGAAACCAACCCAGTCCCGACGATCTGGGTATGCAATGACATTGGCGCCATGGACCGAGCCTACCTGCGCCGGTTCGACATGGTGGCGGAATTCCGGGCGCCCGGGCCTGCGGCCACGCGCAAGATGATCGAGCGATACTTCCGGCCCCACGAGATCTCCGATGCCTGCGCAGAGCGGCTGTCCACGGTCGAGCAACTTCCGCCGGCCCAGATCGAACGTGTTGCCAAGGTCGTGCGTTCGCTGCGAAGCACCAGTATCGAGTGCCGGGATCGTGAGGTACTCCGGCTCGTCGAGGCATCCATGCGCGCCATGGATCTGAAGGCCGCTGTCCCTACCGCGCCATTGCCGGCGCATTACGATCCCGCGTTCATCAATGCGGATAGCGATCTGGGCTTGCTCATCAAGGGCCTTGGCCAAGGCGCCGGTGCGCGGATGTGTTTCTACGGCCCACCCGGCACGGGCAAGACCGCGTTCGCCCACCACTTGGGCCGGAAATTGGGGCAGCCCGTGCAAGTCAAGCGCAGTTCCGACTTGCTGGACTGCTACCTCGGCGAAACGGAAAAGAAGATCGCCAATGCGTTCCGGGGCGCGCAAGAAGCCCATGCCATCCTGGTCATCGACGAAGCCGATGGCTTCCTGCGCGACCGCGCGGGCGCTTCCCGAAGCTGGGAGGTCACCCAGGTCAACGAACTGTTGACCCAGATGGAGGCCTTCGAGGGAATCTTCATCGCCTCGACCAATCTGGTCGACACCCTCGACGCGGCCTCCCTTCGGCGGTTCGACTTCAAGGTGAAGTTCGATTATTTGACTAGCGCGCAACGGCGTAGCATGCTGGCGCGCATTGCGTCGACTGCCGGGGAAAGCACCGACGAAGGCTATCGTGCTTTGGCAGAACTCGATCGTTTGGAAACGCTCACACCCGGCGACTTCGCCAATGTGTTGCGCCAGCTCCACGTTACAGGGGCAGCCCCTACGGCTACTTTGATCGTGCAGAGGCTCAAGCAAGAGGCCGCGATGAAGCCGGAAGGCCACAAGCACAGGATCGGGTTTCTACGCTGATCGCGAGTCACACAGCAAGAAGGAATCAGAACATGCTCGAGCATAATTCAAGCGCGCCGACGGGAAAGCGCACGCGCAAGTCAACGATGCCGGAGATACCTTGCCGCTGTCTTGCGCTCGTCGCCTGCGACTGGAAGCGTCAAGGAGCATCTG
This sequence comes from Rhodanobacteraceae bacterium, assembly GCA_004299705.1. Classification (GTDB taxonomy): domain Bacteria; phylum Pseudomonadota; class Gammaproteobacteria; order Xanthomonadales; family Rhodanobacteraceae; genus 66-474. The sequence goes on from SCQS01000052.1 coordinate 29,599, forward strand.
ACCGAACACTGTCGGACAGCGAGCTCAAAAGCAAGCGGAAAAGAAATCAAAAGATTGAAACAGGATTTGCTCCCCACTTCGCAAAAATAGTACGCATTGCGAGCGATCACGGCGCGGACACAATCCTGTTTTCACCTTGGAGCCACACCGTTACAAAAGCCCGTGATGAGCTTCGCCATGCAGATTTGTTTCCCAAGGGTACGAAGCACCAAGCCGTAATTCTTGGTGTGCGGCGACGCAACAACGCAAAAAAAGCAAAAAATAAATACCTAGAAACGATTGAAGTTCACACTCGATCAAAGCAAAGATCGTATCCAATATTTCAGCAATTTTCTACAACGAGAGACAAAAAACAGCGTAAGAGAGACAAAAAACAGTGTAAGGAAGAAGATTTCATGGATGACCTTCGAAATAGACGGTGTGGCAAGGTCACGGCATTCATTTGTGGTGAAACTAACATAGTCAGCGTAAAGAGAGCCAAATCAAAGGGCGGCCACCATGTGGTGGTGGATAAACGCAACGTTCGCGCTTTGTTGGACGCAAACGGCGTTCGTGTCGTCCTCAACCCGGTCCACGACTATATGACGTGGAAAATGAAACCAAAGCGAGCGGCTTTGTCATCCGAAAAGCGCACCGTCGTTAGTGTTTGGAATCGTGGATACAAGAAACGCGAAGCAAAAATTCCTTGGACAGTGTATTGGGGCGACAAAACGGCGGATTGGCGCGACCAAGACGCGAGCCCTGAGGTCGAGGAACTGCCCGATGTTTGTACTTGGCCAGTTAGTCCTGACGAACCCGGCGTCAGGATTGGCATCCTGAAGCTGCGTTAGGAGTCATGCCACAAGAGCCGACTTCGCTTGTCGCGACGTTGCCAGCGGGTTCGGTTGGTCGGCTGCCTGCAACGTGAGCAGGTGTTCCAACCTGTGCTCACGGTTACAGCTTGCCCTCGCCAAGCCCCAAGTGAGCGGGGCAATGCCAAGCCACGGCACAGCTCTCGAGAAGTGCGCGCGCTCGTGCGTCTGGCACGGCGAGGCATTGATACGTGTAACCATCACGTAGCCTTTTGCCTTCTCCGTGCAGAAAACTTTTGACGAACGACGACTGCCCCGCCAAGTGATCGTTGAGGCGCTGTCGCAGGCCCTTGTTGCCCCGGAGGGTGCGCCCGACGTGGACGACGGCGCGTTTGGAATCGCGAATTACGTAAACGCATTGCTCGAATGGAGCGGTCAGCCTGCCGCGTGGCGGCGGGAACTTCGTCAAGGGCTGCTTGTTCAGCAACCGACGCAAGCGTGTAATGTTGGCTCGCTCATTTGAAGCCTGCTTCTTCATTATTCGACCCTCCTGAAAGTGATGGGTCAATTCACGACCCAGTTGTCGCCATTCTTCAGTGGCGCACTGCGAGCCGCCGGCTCCCTTGCGCAAGCCTTTTAGCGGCGCTCGGGTACGGCCCACCTGTTGGCCCGTGCATCGTGCAACGCATGATGCCGGGTTGCGGTGTGCAGTAGGAAGTAGTCTTCCAACTTCTGCTTGTCCAGCGATTCCCAGACATTGGTGACGGTGAGGTTGGCAGGCATGTCTTGCCCAAGCAACCGCGCCAGCAGCAGCCAGTCACCGTCGTAATCAACCGCAATCTCGGGCTCCGGGATCGTCGCCAACCAGCCAAACACCGCGTACTTCAATTCGTTGCGGCCCGCCTGGAGTACGCCTTCCGCGCCCAGCAGCGGCAACACTTCCAGCGTGACGAAGTCGGTGCACTTGCCCAGGTCGAATTCGGTGCACTCGGCATAGAACTCGCGGCCATCCTCAGCCACCATCCCGATGCTGATCAGGTCGGTTTCCGGATCGTTCCAATCGACAAACTCGGTGTCCAGGAATACCTGCATGAGATTCCCCGTTCCGCTTCCGCAAGCATACGCACCACCCGTCGCAGATACCGAGACAGTCGAGCCCTCGTTCTGGAGGGGTACGAGGGCTGCTGCGACGGCGTCATGTTGTTGCGCCCGGAGCACCAAGCTTCCTGCGTGCATACATGGTCTCGGCAAGTGATGTGATGTCTTCTCGCAACGCAAGGCGGGCCAGCCACGGTGCAGGAATGCCCGGTTTGCCGTAGAACGCACCGGCTACCTGGCCGCAAATTGCTGCGGTGGTATCAGCGTCCTCGCCAAGGTTCGCGGCCAGGAGGATCGCATCGCGGAATGACGTGGTGGAGTCGAAGGCCCACAGTGCAGCCTCGAGGCTGCGCACGACATAACCCGTGCCGCGTATTTCTTTCACGGGCGTGCCACGGTAGCTCCCACGAGCGATGGCCGAGATTTGGCCCGCAAGAGCCGGGTGGCCTGAATCGGCGAACAGCACATCGGATTTCGACTCGCCGTGCAGCGCGCGGACCAATATCCTCGCCAACAGGCGGCATGCATCCACGCACTCGATTGCACCGTGGGTAGTCCGCGAACTTTCTGCGGCGTAGCGTTCGGCGGCCTCGATATCATGCGCATAAAACATCGGCACGGGAGCCAACCGCATGATGGAACCGTTGCCGGCCGTGTCCGGGTCTGCCGATCCCGCATACGGATCCCCCGTCGCCTCGTAATGTTGAAGCGCGCTGTTGACCGTACGGCCGATGTCGAAACACTTGCCGGTGCTGCTCAGGTATCCGCCATTCTGCCAGCGGCAATAGCGATCCATTTGGTCTTTCGCGTCGAATCCTCCGCATTCGACCAGGCTGGACGCCAAGCACAGAGCCATGGACGTGTCGTCCGTCCATTGGCCGGGTTCGAGATCGAATGGACCGCCTCCGACCATGTCATTGATGGGCTCGAACGTCCCGGGCGTCGCAAATTCGAGCGTGGTTCCGACCGCATCGCCCACCGCGAGCCCGAGCAGGCAACCGCGGTAGCGTGAACGAAGATCAGGCGATGGGTTTGCTGGCACAGGCGTGGCCCATGTGACATGGGGCGGTTACATCGAAGGCTCTCACCCCAGTCACCCCGCACTCCATACAGTCTCGCACAGTGCTGCGACAACATGTGTCGCGCCGCAGGATGGCGGACGTGCGACGTTCGTCCGCTATGAGGCAGTACGATTTTGGCCGCGACTGTCTCCTCAGGGTCGGATATCGTCATGGTTGTCGGTCATCTGGCGGTCCAGCGGCAGGCGCGGGCGGCCTTGCCTCATCCAGCTTGTCGCCGGCGGCGCGGCGAACGCTCACGTAGAACACCGGGATCAGCAGCAGGCCGAAGAAGGTGGCGAAGATCATGCCGCCGATCACGCCGGTGCCGATTGCGTGGCGGGCGTTGGCGCCGGCACCGGTGGATATGAACAGCGGGAACACGCCCAGCATGAAGGCCAAGGACGTCATCAGGATCGGACGGAAGCGCAGCTTGGCGGCTTCGATCACGCCGTCGCGCAGGGTCTTGCCGAGTTTCTGTTCGGCCACCGCGTATTCCACGATCAGGATCGCGTTCTTGGCGGCGAGGCCGATCACCGTGATCAGGCCGATCTTGAAATAGATATCGTCGGCCAGCCCGCGCGCCATGGTGAAGACCACGGTGCCGAGCATGGTCAGCGGCACGATCAGCAGTACCGAGATCGGGATCGACCAGCTTTCGTACAGCGCCGCCAGCGCCAGGAACACCACGAAGATCGACAGCAACATCAACATGGTCGCGGCGTTGCCGGACAGCAATTCCTGGTACGACTGGCCGGTCCAGTCGTAGCTGAAGCCGTGCGGAAGATCCCGGTTGACGATCTTCTCCATCGCCGTCATGGCATCGCCCGATGCGTGGCCCGCGGAGGGCGAACCCACGATCTCGGTTGCGGGGTAGCCGTTGAAGCGCGTCAGCGACGGCGACACCATTTCCCATTTGCCGTGCACCACGTTGGAAATCGGGATCATCGCGGGCGTGCCGTCGGGATTGGTTTCGGTGCTGCTGGGCGTATAGAAGTGGCTGAACGCGGCTTCGCTCATGCGGTACGGCGCGGCGGCCTGCATCATCACGCGCTTCACGCGGCCGGCGTTGGTGAAGTCGTCGACGTACACCGGCGCCAGCATCAGGCTGATCGCGTTGGAGATGTCGCCGATCGACAAGCCCATCGACGCGGCCTGCAGGCGATCCACCGTCAACTGCAATTGCGGCGCCGGCGGCAGCGCATTCGGGTGCACGCCCGCCAATACCTTGTCCTGCGCGGCCTTGGTCAGCAGGGTGCGGGTGGCCTGGTCGAGCGCCGGGCGCCCGGAACCGCTGCGGTTTTCCAGGAACATGTCGAAGCCGCCGAACTGGCCGAGGCCCGACACCGTCGGCACGTTGACGACGAAAATGGTGGCGTCGCGGATTTGCTGGTGCATCTGCAGGTTGGCGCGCTGGATGAACTGCATCGCGCTGACGTCGCGCTTGCTCCAATCCTTGAGCTTGATGAAGGCCATGCCTGCGTTTTCGCCCGAACCCATGAAACTGAAGCCGGTGATCTGCATCACGCCGTCCATGGCGCTGTCCTTCGACAGCACCGCGTACATCTTGCGCATCACGGCCTCGGTGCGGTCCTTGGTGGCGCCCGGAGGCAGTTGCACGATCGCCATTGCGTAACCCTGGTCCTCGTCGGGCAGGAAGCTGCCGGGCAGGCGGGTGTAGAGGAACCCGGCCAGCACCGCCACCACCGCGAACACCGCCATCCAGCGTGGCGCGTGGTGCACGGCGCTGGCGATGTGCCCCGAATAGGTGCGGTGGGTGCGCTCGAACACCTTGTTGAAGGTGCGGAACACGATGTTCTTTTTCTTTTCGTGTTCGGGCCTCAGCAGGCTGGCGCACAACGACGGTGTGAAGGTCAGGGCCAGGAATGCCGAGAACACCATCGACACCGCGATGGTCAGCGCGAACTGGCGGTAGATGATGCCCGACGCCCCGGGCTGCAAGGCGGACGGCACGAACACCGCGATCAGCACCACGGTGATCGCGACCACCGCGCCGCTGATCTGGCCCATGCCCTTGCGGGTCGCCGCCCGCGGCGAAAGGTTCTCTTCCGTCATCAGGCGTTCGACGTTCTCGATCACCACGATCGCGTCGTCGACCACGATGCCGATCGCCAGCACCATGCCGAACATGGTCAACTGGTTGATGGTGAAGCCGAGCACCCGCATGCCCAGGAACGCACCCAGCAACGCGATCGGGATCACGATGGTCGGGATGATCGTGGCGCGGATGTTCTGCAGGAACAGCAGCATCACCAGGAACACCAGCACGATCGCCTCGAACAGCGTCTTCATCACCTCGTCGATGGAGATCGTGACGAAAGTGGTGCTGTCGTAGGGGGAGAACCAGGTGACGCCCTGCGGGAAACTCGTCTGCAGGCGGTTCATTTCCGCGCGTACCGCCTTGGCGACGTTCAGTGCATTCGCGCCGGGCAGCAACTGGATCGCGAAGCCGGCGATCGGTTTGCCGTTGTAGCTGGTGTTGAAGCCGTAACCCTCGGGGCCAAGGCCGACCGTGGCAACATCGCCCAGCGTCACCGCGGTGCCGTCGCTGTTGGCGCGCAGGATGATGTTGCGGAATTGCTGCGGCGTGGTGAAACGCCCTTCGCCCGCAACGTTGGCGGTGAAACCCCACCCCTTGGTCGCGGGGTCGGCGCCCAGAGAACCCGCCGCGAACTGGATGTTCTGAGCACGTACCGCGTTCAACACGTCGGTCGCCGACAGACCGTAACCGTGCAGCTTGTCGGGGTTCAGCCAGATGCGCATCGCGTATCCGGCGCCGAACTGCTGGGTGCTGCCAACGCCAGGTACGCGTGAAACCTGGTCCAGCACCTGCGAGGCGACGATGTCGTTGAGGTGAGCCCAGTCGATGTTCGGGGTGTTGGAAGTCAGCGCCACCACCATCAGGAAGCCGGAGTTGGCCTTGGCGACCACCACACCCTGTTGGGTGACTTCCGAGGGCAGGCGCGGCGTCGCCAGCGCGACCTTGTTCTGCACCTGCACCTGCGCGATATCGGGGTTGGTACCGGATTCGAAGGTCAGCGTGATCTGCACGCGACCGCTGGAACTGGTGGAGGAACTGAAATACAGAAGGTTGTCGATGCCGGTCAGTTGCTGCTCGATCACCTGCGTCACCGAACCCTCGGCCGTGCTGGCACTGGCGCCCGGGTAGTTCGCGGAAATCACGACCTGCGGCGGCGCGATGCTGGGGTACGACTCGACGCCCAGGCTGAAGATCGACAGCACGCCGCCCAGCGTGATCAGGATCGCGATGACCCACGCGAATACCGGATGGTCGATGAAGAAGTTCGACATGCCGGCGATCCGCTACGCGCCGTTCGCCGAATCGGCTGGCGCGCTCGCGGGCGCATTGCCGGGCGCCTCCGAAGTCGGCGTGTGCCATGGTTCCGCCTTGGCCGGCGCGCCGGGACGCACGGCCTGCACGCCTGACACGACCACCTGGTCGCCGGTCGCGAGTCCCGCGGTGATCACCCAGTCGTTGCCGTGCATGCCGCCGGTCGTGACATCGTGACGCGCGACCTTGCCGTCCTTGTCGACGACCAGCACGTAGTTGCCGCCGGTGTCGCTTTGCACGGCCGGTTGCGGCACCAGGAACACGTCGCGGCGTTCGCCCAGCGTCACCTTCAGCGTGACGTAACTCCCCGGCAGCAGCGCATGTTTCGGATTGGGCAGCAGCGCGCGCAGGTTCACCGCGCCGGTCGCGGGGTTGACGGAGGTCGAGGAGAAATCCACCACGCCGGGTTCGGGGTAGGGCGTGCCGTCCGGCAACGAAACCTGCACGGTGGACTTGCCGGGCTGGTTGAGGCTGAGGTCGCCCGCATGCTGCGCCTGTTTCAACTTGTCGAGTTCGCCGATGGGCAACGTGAAGTTCACGTACAGCGGGTCGATCTGATCCACCGTGGTCAGCAGCGTCGCGGTGCCGTTGCCGACCAGAGCGCCCTCGGTGACCTGCTGCTCGCCCGCGCGTCCCGCGATCGGCGAAGTGACGTCGGCGTAGCCGAGGTTGATCCGCGCGGTTTCGACAATGGCCTGCGCCGCCTGCACAGCGGCCTTGGCGGTGCGCTCGTTGGCCAACGCGGTGTCGAGATCCGATTTGGAGATGTAACCCTTGGGGGCCAGCGCGCGCGAACGTTCGGCGGTAACGCGCGCGTTGGTGTAGCTGGCCTGGGCCTGCGCAAGTTGCGCCTTGGCGTTGTCCAGCGCGGCCTTGAGCGGCGCCGGATCGATCTGGAACAGCAACTGCCCCTGTTTGACCTCGCTGCCTTCCTGGTACACGCGCTTCAACAGCACGCCTGCGACACGCGCACGCACATCGGCGCTGCGATACGCGGAGAGTCTGCCGACCAGATTCTTGGTCAGCGGGACCGTGCGCGCCTGCGCCGTGATCACGCCAACCTGCGGGGGCGGCGGCTTTCCCTGCGGCGCGCCCTTGCCACACGCGACCAAGGCCAACACGGCGACACATACCAGCAAAACACGCGACGTGGCTGCATTCATGACGGCGTCCTTCTCCGCGACACGACGATCGCGCGTCGCGTGGCCGTCAACTGCAGCATAGCGAAAGTCAAGATGCTGTGTACGGACGCGAGCGTTGCGCGTGTGCAAGTCGGCAAGTGTGGGAAGGCAGGGTTGGATACCCTGCATCACATCCGGTCGCCGTCAGCGCCGCTTGCCGGCCGGCAACTGGCGAGCGCTGTTGACGGCACCAGGCAGCCGGACGGCCATTCGTTGTTCAAGAGTCACGGCGTGCACTGGGCCGCACATGATCGACGCATCGTCACGAGCGGCCGAACGGGTCGGTCAGCGTCCGTGCTCAGTGTGCGACGGCTGTTGTCTTCTCCGCTTGGGCCATGCCGCAGCCACCTTCCGAGTCGATGAGGCTGCGCAGCTTCAGGTACACGCCATTGGTCCAGCCGAAACCGATGACGTTGGTCTTGTAGCCGGCGGTGATCTTCACGTCAGCGTTGCCCTGGTACATGTTGTATTTCTCGAAGATGGTGCCGCGTTGCGCGAAGACACGGTCCACCGTCCCGGTGAATTTGCAGGCGATCCGCAGGGCGTCAGCGTGGAACCCGTAGTTGTCCAGTCCCTTGACGGCGATCCAGTTGGTCGGCGCCCATCCGTAGGGCGCGTCCCATTGCGCGCCGGTGATGCGGGTGCTCATCGCAAGCCCGCCCTTGTGCTCGAACAGCTTGAGTTGCTTGACCAGATCCTGCGCCTGCTGTTTCGAGGCGACACCCGCCCACAACGGATAGAACATCGTGAGGTACGGATCGGTCGAGGATTTGCCGGTGACGAAATCGTAGTCCATGTAGCGGCCCTGCTGCGGTTTCCACAAGTACTTGTCGATCGCCGCACGCCGCGCTTCGGCCGCCTTCGCCCAGCGATCGGCATCCGCGGTCTTGCCCAGTTCCGTCGCGAAATGTTGCAGGTCGCGTTCGTAGCGATACAGCAGGCTGTTGAGGCCGGTGCCCGCGTATTGCTCGGTCGAGCCACCCCACGGCCCGAAGTGGAAATCGGTATCGAACCCCGATTCCCGCATTGCGCGATCACCCGAGTAGTAGGCGGCGGTGAGGCGGTAGCCATCCAGCCAGTCGCCGGCGCAGATTTTCGAAGTCGTGACGTCGCAACTGGTCGTCGTGAGCATTTTGGCTTGCGCGGCATCCGGATGTTGCGGAGCCTTGATCAGGTAACCCGGATTCTGTGACGGATGCGCCAGCAACCAGCGGATCACGCCGACGTAGTAATCGCTGTCCGGCATCTCGATGACCGGGCCGTGTCCGTAATCCCAATAACGCGACAAGCCCGTGTTGCCCGCGAGATGCTGCTTGCGAGTCCACAGTTCGTAATTGCGCACGGCCAGCGGGTAGGCGTGCTCGAGCCACGCGTGTCGGGCCTGTGCATCGGGAAACGCGGACGGATCGTCGAGCACCGCGGCCATCATCGCCGTCAGCAGCGGCGGTTGCGAGCGGGTGAGGTAGTACGTGCGGTTGGCGTTGAGGATGGCGCCATAGTGCTGCACTTCGTACAGCGCATTGTCGACCATGTCGAGCGCGAGTGGCGTGCGGTGGTCGGCGACCAGCCCGAGCACGATGAAGTAACTGTCCCAGCCGTACATTTCGTTGAAGAATCCCCCGGGTACGACGTACGGATGGGGCAGGTACAGCAACCCCTGCGCGGGCAGCTTGGTGGGATCGACATCGCCCAGTTGCCGGATCGGCTGGGGCAGGTGCTCGACGTGCACGCTGCAGCGCTTGGCACTTTGCGCGAGTGACGCGGGAATGGGCGCGTGCCACGGCAGGTAGACGACCGAGTGCGATGGCACCTTGGGATCGAGCAGCGCCCGGCACTCGTCCGCCGAACGCGTGAGGGTGTTCCATGCGTGGTCGATGTAGCTGCGTGTCTTGGCGGGATTCGGTGTGGCCGCCCCGGCTGTGGCCGAAACAAGGAGGCTGCAGGCGAAAACGACGAAAAGCGAATGAACTTTCATGGCTGACCCCTTCGGTCGCGTCGACTTGATGATGGTGTGGTTTGAGCGAGAATGCCCGTTCGCGCTGAGCGTAGCGGCCTTCTGGCCGCGAAGCCGAAGCGCTCTGTCAATGTCCTACGACTTCGGCTTCTTCGAGACCTACGCTCGGAGCCCGCCCCGGACTTGATCCGGGAACGAACGGCACTCGAACCCTTGGGTATCTCCCTTGGCGATGCGTTGCATGTTTGGCTACCCGCGCTTGCGCCGGCGCGATTTCGGCCGCGGCGGGGCAGTCGAGCCGCGCACGACCAGCTCGGGATTGAAACTTTCATTGTCGACGTGCTCACCCCTGATTCGTGCGATCAGCATGCGGGTGGCGCGCTCGACGATGACGTCCGCGCGTTGTCTTGCGGTGGTGAGTGGCGGCCACGAGTGGCGCGAGAAGGGGCTGTCCTCGAAGCCGGCGATCGAGACGTCATAGGGTACGTGCAGGCCGGTCGATTGCGCGGCGGCCAAGGCACCAGCCGCGATTTCGTCGTTGCAGCCGAAAATGGCGGTGGGCGGTTCGGCAAGCTCGAACAGGCGCCGCGCACCCCGGAAGCCGTCGTCGAACACGTAATCGCCTTCGATCATCAATTCCTTGCGCAGCGTCACGCCGTAATGACGCAGGGCATCCTGATAACCCTGCAGGCGTTCCGCGCTGGCGTGATGCTGCTTGCCGCCGCGCAGAAAGCCGATCCGTACGTGCCCGAGTTGCAGCAGGTGGGCCGTGATCGCGTACGCGGCGTCGCGGTCGTCGACGTAAACGCATGGAATCCCGTCGTGGGGACTCTTCGCGGCGGAGACGATCCGTACGAATGGAATGCGATACGCCGCCAGTTTGCGCAAGGTCGCCTGACGCTCCGAGACAGGCGTGGTCAGCACCAGTCCGGACAGGCGTGAGCGATGCACGAAGTCGCGCAGATCCTCGGCCAGTCCAGGTACGGTGGAATCGCACGGACGCATTTGCAGGCCGAAGTTGAGGGCATCGCATGCGGTCAGCGCGCCCTGCTGCATGGCGATGATGTAGTAGGCATTCGGATTGTCGTACACCAGCCCGATCGTGTAGGCGTGCGAGCCGCTCAGGCCACGGGCCAGCAGGTTCGGCCGGTAATCCAGTTGTTCGATGGCGCGCAGCACGCGCTGACGGGTATCCGGGCGCACCGAACGCTCGCCATTGACTACGCGCGATACCGTCTTCGCGGAAACGCCAGCCTGCGCGGCGACGTCGTCGAGGGTCACGGCAGCCACTGAGTGCCCCGGGGTTCGCGAGCTTCGTGATGCAACCGGCCCGGAGGCATGCAAGACAAAACAGCATCAGCGCTCTCGGGCAAGGACTCCATTGCCAGATGGACACGCGCGGCGCGGAACGACACCCTGTCGACAAGTCGGGGCATGCCGCTGCGCAGCGGTCGGAGCCGGGTTGTGTCGGAATGCCTGATGTCCATGGGTGCCCTTGGGCGGCTTCGATTCCAGGTATGACAGCGCTGTCAAGCGTTGCCGAGGGTACAGTGTCGCACGTACTGGATTTTTGGCAACAGTACGTCGCATTGGGCTTCCGGTGTGCTGCAGCGCAACACGGAATAGCCAGTGACAACGAGCTTTTTGCACGAAATATCGCGTCCGTGGCTGGCTTGATGGAGGGTGCCAAATTCTTTCCGCAAGTGGTGCACCGCAGATTGACAGCGCTGTCTTTGCAGAACCAAACTGCGACATCCGTCGCCGGGGACGATCGGAAGGTATGCGGATATCGCTTTCGTTCCTTGCAGTCGGTGCCAGGCCGCGCGACCACATCGAAGTCGGTTTGGTGCGGGCCAGGGAAGCGGATGATTCGTGCAAGTCGAGACTGCGCGAATCGTCGTTGCAAGCGGGGCCAGGAGAATTCGACAACAACCTGCCAGATGCAGCGTCACAAATCTCTCATTCGCTGGAGGTTCGCCATGAAGAACGACAAGTTGATCAGGCTGGCATTGACAAGCGCCATTCTCGCGGCGCTGTCACCCATCGCCTGGGCCGGCAGCCCGGGTTCCGCGGCGGCCGCGGCAAATGGACAAACCGCCGCCAATACACAGGCACAGCCGGCCGCTTCGGCCGCGCAGAACCAGTCGCAGTCCAAGACCCAGACCCAGACCCTGCAAACCATTGTCGTGACAGCCAGCGCGATCGGCGTGAAGCGACTCGACGCGAGCTATAACATCGTTACCGCAAACCGTGAGCAGATCCAGCAAGCCAATCCGGTCAGCGTTGCCGATCTTTTGAAGATCTCGCCCGGCATCTGGCCTGAGTCCACCGGTGGCCAGACCGGCGCCAATATCGAGATCGCGGGCTTCCCGGGCGGCGGCGATGCGCCGTTCTTCACCAACATGATCAACGGCACGCCGCTGTACGGGCTGCCTTCGCTGTCGTTCATGGATTCGAGTTCGCTGATGCGCCTGGACGATACCGTCCAGCGCGTCGAGATCGTGCAGGGCGGTCCGGGTGCGATCTTCGGTCCCGGCCAGATGGGTGCGACCGCAAACTTCATCCTGCGCCAGGGCACGGCGAAGCCGTCCGGGGACGTCGGGGTCACCTACGGCAACGAGGGCATGTACCGTCTCGACGGCTTCTACGGCTTCCCGATCGGAAACAGCGGGACGTGGTTCGGGAGCATCGGCGGCTTCTACCGCAAATCCGATGGCGTGCGCGATCCCCAGGCCTTTCCTGCCGACCAGGGCGGCCAGTTCACCGCCACGATTTCCCACGACATGGACAACGGCTCGTTCATGCTGTGGGCACGCGTGCTGGACGACAAAAACCAGTTCATCGTCCCGATCCCGATGATCCAGGGCTCGGGCAGTACGTTCACGGGCTATCCGGGATTCAACCCGTCGACCGGGACCTACGAGAGCGGCGCGATCCAGAACGTGCAGGTGCCCAATCCCCTGGGCTATCTCGAAAACGCCAACCTCGCCAACGGCCGTGGCACCAAGATGAATTTCCTGGGCGGCAGCTACGATGCCAAGTTCGGCAGTTTGACGATCTCCGACCACTTCCTCCTCGACGGCGGCGACCTGCCGACCAACGCGCTGTTTTCCGGCCCCAATCCGAGACCGCTGGGTTACTACCTGTACGGCTGCCAGATTCCGCAGCCGGCGGGTTACTGCAACGGCGCGACTGCGATAGATACAAACAATCTCGGGACGAATGGGCAGGGTCTGCCGCTCAGTGACAATGTCGTCGCCACGCTGCCCAACGGTACGGTCGTGCCGCTCGGCCAGAGCGTGATCCAGCAAGGCTGGTGGTACATCCAGAAACACCTCAAGAGTTTCAACAACGATTTCCGCCTCAGCTGGGAGATGTTCGAAGGCAACACACTCACCGCGGGCCTCTATCTCGCGCGCTACACCGACCACGACAACTGGTCGCTGGGCAACCAGGAGCTGATGCTCAACCAGCCCAACACCCAGCCGATCGGCTTGACCTACGTGCAGAACGGACAGACTTACGTGGTCGCCAACCCCCAGGGTTTTGTGAACTTCAACGGCAACTACAACATCGTCGAAGCAGGCACCGGCACCAACAAGGCGTTCTACCTGTCCGACTCCTGGACGATCGGACCCTGGCTGCTGCAGGCGGGTGGCCGCATCGAAAACGAAAACATCCATCAGCGGACGTGCAATCGGTCGCCCGTCGATCTGGACGGCAATCCGCTGACCCTGTACGACAACACGACGCCGGTATGCAATGGCACCTGGGACAGGGAGCATTACGACAAGACCCATCCCTCGTTCACCGTCGGCGCGAACTACCAGTTCAACGACCACATGAGCGCCTACGTCCGCGCCAACACCGGCGGACACTTCGACGACTTCGACAACGGCATCCGCGGTCAAAACGGCAATTTCGCGCCGATGCAAAAGATCAAGAACATGGAAGCCGGGTTCAAGTACGGTTCCCCGACCTTGTTTGTGGATGTCAGCATCTACCATCGCCTGTTTACAGGCCTTCAGTACCAGCCAACCACCATCAGCGGCGTACCGGTCGGCCCGATCTCCAATTACGGCGCCAACACCCATGGCCTGGACCTCAACGGCACTTGGTCGCCGATCGAGAACCTGCACCTGAAACTGGTGGCCGACTACATGGACGGGCACTACACCCACAACGATTCGTGCCAGCCGTTCACCGACATCAACGGCAACCCCCAGTGCGTCCGTATCGATGGCGCGCCGCTGCAACGTCAGCCCAAGGTGCGCTACCTGTTTATGCCAAGCTACGTGCTGCCCACGAGCTGGGGCAACATCACCGGTTTTATCACCTACGAGTACGCCGGCCAGCGCTACGAGGACCAGACCGGCCTGCAGCCGCTGGGCACGTTCCATACGCTGGGCGCGGGCGTGGTCGCCGACTATGGCCCCAACTGGCAGTTCCGTCTGCAGGGCACCAACCTGACCAACTCGATCAGCCTCACCGAGGGCAACGCGCGCTTTACCGGGAAAAACACCGGCATCGGCGGCGTGATCATGGCGCGTCCGCTCACGGGCCGCGAGGTGTTCTTCCAGGCGAAGTACAGGTTCTGAGGAAACGTTGCTTCTGCTTGTCATTCCGGACGCCGCGCAGCGGCGATCCGGAATCCAGTGCATTTCGCAACAAAGTGCAGGGACGCTGGATAGACTCGCGCCGTCCTTGGCGCCCGCCCTTCGGACCGCCTGGGGCGTTCGCGTTGGCTCCCGCCAACGCAATCGGGTTCCGCCCGCATGAAGCGCGGGCGGCCCCGGAATGACAAGCAACCTGGTCAACCAGGCGGAGGGTACGCGCGGGTCTTGCCGTCCGTCGTAGTCGGAGCATCGCGATGAAATTGCGCACACTTCTATTGCCTTGGTTGCTCATGCTCGCCCCTCTTGCGATGGCGCAGGCCGCAACCGATCCGAGTTTTCTCCTCATCGCGACGGCCAGGAATTTCGGCACCTACTTTCCTTCCTACCTCGCCAACGGCTATTTCTCGACCATGACCTCGGTGCGCGGCACCGAACCCGACAGGGCCTACATGGTCGCCTTCATGGACTACACCAAGGGTGACATCTCGCGGCCTGCGGCGATTCCCGGCTGGAGCGAGATCGACTACAACGCCGGAGCCGGTTGGCTCAACCAGACCCAGCTCAATCCGAAGGCGTTCGCGAACTATTCGCAGACGTTGAACATGTACGACGGAACGCTGACGACGCGTTACCGCTTCACTTACGGCAAGACCACCGACGTGCGGGTCGTCACCTTCGTCAGCGAGGCCGACCCGCACCTCGCGGCAACGCGCCTTGAAATCACGCCGCAATTCAGCGGCAAGGTGCAGCTGCAGTTTCCGTTCCGGATCTGGTCGGGACACCAGCCGCGCTTCCCGATCGCGACGATGACCAGCAACCAGATGATCGACGCGGTGATCGCCAGTGGACAGAACCTCAACAACAAACCTGTCCCCACGCCGGACCGCGCGCCGGTCTGGTATCCGGGCACCACGTTGGTCACGGACGACGGTGGTGACACCCAACACATGACGTTGTGGCTGGACGGCCACGCCGTGAACGGCCTGACGATGGCGGAAGCGGCGGCCATCGAGCTGCCGCGCGGCCTGAAGATCGAGAGCGTCAAGCTGGAAAAGACATCCGACAAGTTGTCGCTCGACGTGGTGGCCGACGTGCGCCAAGGCGTGACCTACACGTTCACCAAGTACATCGCGGCGTCACGGCAGGATTGGGGCGGCGATGCCAAGGCCGATCTCGCACTTGCGACCAAGGCCCGCGCGACCGGGTTCGGCAAGTTGCTCGCTCGCCACGTCGCTGCCTGGCACAAGCTGTGGCAGGCCGACATCGTGGTCGATCACGACGAGGCGGTGCAGCGCGCGCTGCATTCCGATCTTTACTACCTGCTCTCCAACACCACCGTCGGCACCGCGTGGGCGATGGGTGCCTGCGCCTTGACCCCCAACTATGCGGGGCACGTGTTCTGGGATTCCGATTCGTGGGACTTCCCGGCTTTGCTGCTGCTGCATCCCGAACGCGCCAAGCCGATCGTGATGTTCCGAGACCGCACCATGGGCCCGGCGCGTGCGCAGGCCGCCCATTACGGTTGGAAGGGGCTGATGTATCCGTGGGAATCGGATCCGCAGAAGGGCACCGTCGTCACGCCCAATTTCGCTTCCGGCGTGCATCGGGAAATCCATCTCGATGCCGACATCGCGATCGCGCAATGGCAGTACTACCTCGCGACCGGCGATCTCGCCTGGCTGAAGCAGCACGGCTGGCCGGTGATCCGTGGCATCGCGGAGTTCTGGAAAAGCCGCGTGACCTTCGACCAGGCGCATGATCGCTACGAGATCCTGCACGTCACTTCGCCCGACGAGGCCTACGACGACGTGCCGAACGACACGTTCACCAACGCCGCGGCCGCCAAGGCGCTGCGGATCGCGACGAAGGCCGCAGCGCTGGTCGGGGCCACGCCCGACCCGGAATGGGCAAAGATCGCGGCGAAGATGTACATCCCGTTCGATCAGAAGGCGCAGCGGCACTACGACTTCGATCCTTCGGTGCCGGAAGACAAGATCACCTGGTTCGGTTCCACGCTGGCGTGGCTGATGTACCCGAACCTCGACCTGCCCATGTCACCCACGGTGCGCCGCAACGATTTTGCCTACCAGTTGCAGGCGCTGGAGACGCATGGCGACAGTCCCAACGAAATGATGATGGTGATGCTGACGGTGGCTGCCGCGGAGCTTGGCGATGCGCAGGATGTGGGCAACTGGATACACCGAAATCTTGTCGGGTTCCTGAAGCCGCCATTCAATGTGCGCACCGAAACCGCGGACAACAATGCAGGCTACATCCTGGCGACCTCGGCTGGCTTCGTGCAAAGTTTCATCTACGGCCTTTCCGGCCTGCGCATCGACGGCAAGGGGCTGGACGCGGAATACGCGCCGATCCTGCCGCCCGGCTGGAAGTCGGTGACCTTGAAAGACATCAGCTTCCGCGGCAAGCATTACGACATCACGATCAAGCGCGGTGCGGATGGCAAGGCGCGACTCGTCCGCAAGGAACTTTAAAACTGCTCCGATTCGAATCTACCTGTTTCTCAGCCGTGGCCATCGCTTCCCGTCATTCCGGGGCGGCCTGCAGCTTCATCGCAGGCCGAACCCGGAATCTGCTTTTCGTAGTCTCGAAGTGAGTGGTTGAAAAGCAGATTCCGGATTTCATCGCCGACAAGGCCGGCGATGGCTCCGGAATGACGATCTGGGAGAGATTCGGTTTGGGAAAGATTCGGTTGCATTTCATGGCCAATCAGAGAACGAACACCTCCTACGTCGCGATGCGGTCAGATTATGAGTCGAAACCTCACACGTCTGTTTCTAATGGCGTTGATCTTCCTCGCACCGGTTGCTGGCGCTGCGACTGATTCGAGATTCCTGCTCACCGCCACGGCAAAGGATTTTGCAGCGTACTTTCCGGGCGAACTCGCCAACGGCTACGTTTCGACCTTCACCTCGCCGCGCGGCACCGAGGGCAACCTGTCGTACCTCGTCGCGTTCATGGATTACGGCAAGGACGACATCGCGCGTCCCGCGGCGATCCCGGGCTGGAGCGGAATCGACTACCGCGCGAGTCCGTCCGGCACATGGTTGAATCTGGCGCCGCTGGAAGCATCGATATTCCGGGACTACAGGCAGACCCTGAATCTGCACGATGCCACGCTGACGACGAGCTATGACTATGCCGATCACGGCAAGACTACGCGCGTCAGGGTGATGGAGTTCACCAGCGAAGCGTCGCCGCACCTGGCCGCGATCCGCTTCACGATCACGCCGGATTTCGATGGCGTGGTGGAGCTTTCGTTTCCGCTGGTGCTGTGGGCGCCCTACCAGCCGCGCCTGGCATTGGCCAAGTTGCCGGGCGATACCGGCCTGACGGGCGACCGCTTCCGGCAGGCGCTGCATGCACACGGTCTTGCGTTGAAGCCGGAGCCTCCCGCAACCCCCGATCGCGCCGCGATCTGGTACCACGGCGACACGCGCGTGCTGGACGCGGGTGGTGACATCGTGAATCTGACGATGCAGTTGGACGGTCAGGCCACCAACGGTTTGCGCATGGGCGAGGCCGCCGCGGTGCAACTGCCATCCGGTGTGCGGCCCATCGAAGTGAAACTGGACCACACCGACTATCGCCTGGCGCTGGACATGCGCGTCAAGGTGGAGAAGGGCAGAACCTACGATTTCACGAAGTATGTCGCGGTATCGCGCGCAGGCTGGGGCGACGATGGCAAGGCGGATCTGTCGTTGGCGGAAGCGGCGCGCAGCCACGGATTCACGGTGATGCTGGACGCGCAGCGCGCGGCCTGGACGAAATTGTGGCGTTCGGACATCCGCATCGATGGCGATCCGCAGGCGCAGCTTGCGGTGCATTCCGACCTCTACTACCTGCTCGCCAACGTGACGCCCGACATGGCGTGGGGTGTCGGCGCTTGCGGCATGACCACGGATTACGCCGGCCACGTGTTCTGGGACAGCGATTCCTGGATATTTCCGGCACTGCTGTTGCTGCATCCACAACGCGCGCAAACCATCGTGATGTTCCGCGACCGCACCTTGTCTGCCGCTGAGAAGCGTTCGCACGTCGCCGGCTTCGCCGGTGCCAAGTTTCCATGGGAAGCCGATCCCCAAAACGGGACCGAACAGGTCATGTACGCCGCGCATCGCTTGAGCGTCGGCGAGATCCATGTCAATGCCGATATCGCAATCGCGCAGTGGCAGTATTGGCTGGCGACGCGTGACCTGCCTTGGCTGCGCCAAGATGGCTGGCCGGTGATCCGCGATATCGCCGAGTTCTGGACCAGCCGCGCGGTGTACGACAAGCTGAAGCGGCGTTATGAAATTCGCGATGTCGTGTCGCTGATGGAACCTTATGCACACGTCGACGACGACACCTTCACCAATGCCGCGGCAGCCAAGGCTTTGCGGATTGCCATTGAGGCCGCGAGCGTGGTGGGGGCGAAACCCGATCCGCGCTGGGCAGCGATCGCGGCGAAGCTGGATATCCCGTTTTCCAAGACGGGGCAACATCACCTCGATTTCAACCCGGACGTACCGCTGCACAATCCCGGCGACAACGATCTGGCGTTCCTGATGTTCCCTTCGCTGGACTTGGCCATGAGCCCGGCGGTGCGGCGCAACGACTACGCAATTGCCACTGCGCCGTTGCGGCAATCCGGCCGCACGCCTTCGACAATGGGGCTTGCCCCGCTCACGATCGCCGCGGCGACGCTGGGTGATTCATCAGGTGCGACTCACTGGCTGGAAGACAACATCAGCGCGAACATGCTGAAGCCGCCGTTCAACGTGCGCACCGAAACCCCGAGCAACAATACCGGTTATTTCCTGACCGGCTCGGCGGGGTTCATCCAGAGTCTCGTGTATGGGCTCACGGGCTTGCGCGTAGAGAAGGCGGGACTGGTCGAAGCGTACCCGCCGGTGCTGCCCACCGGATGGAAATCGCTGACGCTGAGCAACGTGACGTTCCTGGGCAAACACTACGACATCACGGTCTATCGCGACGCAAGCGGCAAACCGCGGCTGCGTCGAACCTCCCTTTGAAAGAGTGGGGCGTGCGCGGTGGCAGCTTTCTTCACGGCTCGACGATCGCGTGGCTTGGCCATCGCGGAGTCCTGCGTTCGGCGGCCGACATCGCGTCGCACATGTTGCGGGTGGAGAGGCCGCGTTCTGCCGGGCAACATCCCATTGGCGACTGCCAGCCTCAAAGCGGAATTTTTCCGGCTTTCGTTTCACTGGGGAATGGAGGACACTTTACGGTTTCTGGAGCATTGGATGGCTGGCCACCATGGGCGATACCTTCAGCAACGTCATCGATTGCGCGACCGTGCAGAGAAGTGGCCCCGCTCGTTTGAACAGTCGAACCCGGTTCGATAAGTGGATGCCTGCTCGGTTCAAGCTGCCTTGGGTAGAGGCAGCGGTTGGTTGAAGTAGACCTGATCGGGTGTTTGC
>SCQS01000053.1 GCA_004299705.1 Rhodanobacteraceae bacterium
TCTCGATTGCAACCATGCGCTTCCGGCTCGCCCGCACGATCGCCCGACACCTGTCACGATGTCCTTGCTGCGGCAAGGCGCAGCGGCGAATCCCGCATGTTTAGTAACACAGTAGAACTAAAGAGTTGCATATCTATTAACCTGTTTTAGTGGTGCCGGAACACGCAACGCCGCCGCGCGCATCAACAGCAACGGGTTCCCGGACTCGGTCGGCGCGCGATCGAAGAAGCATTCGCGCGCCGCAAGGCTATCACCGGGTTCCTGCAGGATGCCGCGACCGTGTTTCGGGATCATCGGATGCGACGCGCGCGGCATCCAACTGGCCACGACCAGGCACGCCTGTGCCTCTGCTGCCACAAGGGGTCGGAGGCGAGGCTCCGGCTTGCGGCAGCCGAAGCCGTTACAACAGCGCGATCTCGGCGATCGCGTCGAAACGCGCCTTGATGCGCGCCAGCAAGGCTACGCGATTGGCGCGCAGGGCCGGGTCGTCGGCCATCACCATCACACCGTCGAAGAAGGTGTCGATCGGCGTCTGCAGTTGCGCAAGCCGCGCCAGCGCGCCCGCGTAATCGCGTTGCGTGGCATCACCGTCAAGACGCGCGGCGTTGTCCTTGCGCGCTTCGTCCAGCGCCTGTGCAAGCGCCCGCTCCGCGGGTTCGCGCAGCAAGCCTGGATCCAGCGCGCGACGTACCGCCGCATCGGCGTCGATGCCTTCCTTGCGCAGGATGTTGGCCACGCGCTTGTTGGCAGCTGCGAGTTTTTCGGCCTCGGGTTGCCGGGCGAAAGCCGCGACCGCGCGCAGCCTCCGATCGAAATCGACCAGGCTGGCCGGATGCACCGCGGCCACGGCTTCGAATTGCTGCGGAGTGAAACCTTGCTCTGTGTAGTAACCGCGCAGGCGGTCCAGGATGAAGGCGCGAAGATCCGCAAGCAACGCCGCTCGCCGCGCAGCGAAACTTCTCCCCTCTCCCCCCGGGAGAGGGGTCGGGGGTGAGGGTACGGTCTTGCTCGATGCAACATCGCGCGAATCCGAACCCTCACCCGGCGTCTCGCGCCTCCCTCTCCCGGCAGAAGAGGGGAGCAGTGCCGCATCTGGAATCTGCGCCAGCGCTTCCTTCAGGAGCACATCCGTTTCCAGATCGAGCTTGCCTTCGATCAGGGTGCGCGCCACGCCCAGCGCCGCGCGTCGCAACGCGAACGGATCCTTGTTGCCGGTGGGCTTCAAGCCGACCGCGAAAATGCCAGCCAGCGTGTCCAGCTTGTCGGCCAGCGCTACGCATTGCGCCAGCGCCCCCTCGGCAATGCCGTCGCCGGCGTTGCGCGGACGATAGAACTCATCCAGCGCATTTGCGACTTCCGCAGGCTCGCCCTGCGCCGTGGCGTAATGGCGTCCCATCACGCCCTGCAACTCCGGGAACTCGCCGACCATGCGGGTCATCAGATCGCAGCGCGACAAACCCGCCGCATGCGCGACCTGCGCGGCATCGACCTCGACACCTTGCGCGAACAGGCGCTCGGCGATCATGCTGGCCAGCTCGGCCACGCGCACGGTCTTGTCCCACAGGCTGCCGAGCGCTTTCTGATACGTGACGTCGCGCAGGCCTTGTTGATACGACGCCAGCGGCGCTTTCTGATCCGCGTCGAAAAAGTATCTGGCATCGGCAAAACGCGGACGGATCACGCGCTCGTAGCCGTGACGGATCTGCGCAGGGTCTTTCGATTCGAGGTTGGCGATGCCGATGAAGTGCTCGGTAAGCCGGCCTGCCGCATCGAACACCGGCACGAATTTCTGGTTGGCGCGCATGGTGGTGACCAGCGCCTCGTGCGGCACCGCGAGGTATTCGCGATCGAACGCACACGCGATCGCCACCGGCCATTCGTTGAGGTTGGCCAGTTCGTCCAGCAGCGCGTCGTCGAGTCGCGGCGTGGTGCCCGCCGGCGCAACCCGCGCAACTTCATCGCGAATGCGCTGGCGACGCTCGGCCGGATCGGCCAGTACCTTGGCGGCACGCAGCGCATCCACATAACCTTCGGCATCGACCAGATGCACCGGCGCCGGATGCATGAAGCGGTGCCCGCGCGATTGGCGGCCGCTCTTCAGGCCCAACCATTCGCCCACGATCACCTGGTCGCCATGCAGCATCACCAGCCAATGCACGGGGCGCACGAACGCAAAATCGTGATCGCCCCAACGCATCGGTTTCGGGATCGGCAACGCGGCAGCGGCCTCGCGTACGATTTCAGGAACCAGCTCCGTGGTCGCACGTCCCGACGTGACGCTGCGGTGCACGAAGCGCTCGCCTTTCGCATCGACCACGCGTCCAAGCCGCGCCCATTCGACACCCGACTTGTTCGCGAAACCGAGCAGCGCCTTGGTGGGTTTCCCGTCCGCATCCAGCGCGATGTTGACGTACGGACCGAGGCTCTCGCTGCGCTGTTCGGGCTGGGTGGATGCGACGCCCGGCACGCACACCGCGAGCCGCCGCGGGGTCGCGAAAATGCGCGCGTGCACGATGTCAGCAGCGACGCCACGTTTCGACAAACCATCGCACACGCCGTGCGCGAACGCACGCGCAAGATCGTCCACCGCGTGGATGGGCAACTCTTCCACGCCGATCTCGATCAGGAGTGATTTGTCGCTCATCGCTCACCCCCTTCCAACGGAAGGGGGTCGCCCCGAAGGGGCGGGGGGATGTCGAGCACCGCAAAGCCAAAGCCATCCCCCTCGGTCCCCCTTCCTGCGGAAGGGGGAAGACAAGCGCGACGGCCATCTGCAATGCGGATCCGCTCAGCCATGTGCCGCCTCCGCTTGCACTTCGCGCGGCGAAGTCCACGCCTTGGCCACCGCGTGCGCCAGTGCACGCACGCGCAGGATGTAGCGCTGGCGTTCGGTGACCGAAATCGCGCGGCGCGCATCCAGCAGGTTGAATGCGTGGCTGGCTTTCATCACCTGTTCGTAGGCGGGCAGCGGCAGGTTCAACGCGACCAGCTTGTTGGCTTCGGCCTCGCACGCGTCGAAGCGGTGGAACATTTCGGCGGTGTCCGCGTGTTCGAAGTTGTAGGCGCTCTGCTCCACCTCGTTGCGGTGGAACACGTCGCCATAACGCACCACGCCGTGTGGCGCGGTGGTCCACACCAAGTCATACACGCTGTCGACGTTCTGCAAATACATCGCCAGACGTTCCAGCCCGTAGGTGATCTCCGCCGTCACCGGTTTGCATTCGAGCCCGCCGGCTTGCTGGAAATAGGTGAACTGGGTGACTTCCATGCCGTTCAACCACACTTCCCAGCCAAGTCCCCACGCACCCAGCGTGGGCGATTCCCAGTTGTCCTCGACCAGGCGCAGGTCGTGCACCAACGGGTCGATGCCGAGTTCCTTCAGCGATGCGAAATAGCGCTCCAGCACGTCGTCGGGATTCGGCTTCAGCACCACTTGGTACTGGTAATACTGCTGCAGGCGGTTGGGATTCTCGCCGTAGCGGCCGTCGGTGGGACGCCGGCACGGCTGCACGTAGGCCGCGGCCCACGGGTCGGGGCCGAGCGCGCGCAGGAAAGTCGCAGGGTGGAACGTACCCGCGCCGACCTCCAAATCCAGCGGTTGCAGCAGCACGCAACCCTGCTCCGCCCAGTAGCGATTCAGGGTCTGGATGACCTGCTGGAAAGTCGGTGCTGCCATCGATGTTCCGGTGCGCGGCGCAAAGCGCGTTAGTATAGCCGCGAGGCCTGATCCTACGTGGGTTGCAGGCTGTTTCTCGGCAACAGGGCAAGCGATGTCGGCCATTCCCAAAGCGGCAGCGGTGCTGGGACGCAATGGACGTCTGGACCTTGGCGAAGTGCTGGCCGCGCTGATCGCCGACGGACTGCTGGCCGCCGAAGACGCCAAGCGCATCCGCGCCACCAGCCGGGCGGGTCGCGGCGCGGTCGAACTGCACCCGCTGGTGGTGATCGCGTCGGCAAAACCCGAGAACCGCAGCGATCCCGGCAAGCCGCTGACGGTGGAATCGCTGACCGTGTGGCTGGCCGACAAGGCCGGCCTGCCGTACCTCAAGATCGACCCGATGAAGATCGATGTGGCCGCGGTGACCCAGGCGGTGAGCCAAGCCTACGCGCAACGCCACCGCATCCTGCCGGTTGCCGTCGACCACGGCGCGGTGACGTTCGCCAGCACCGAACCCTTCGACACGCACTGGGCCGCCGACCTGTCGCAAATGCTGCGCCGTGAAGTGAAGCGCGTGGTCGCGAATCCCCTGGACGTCCATCGTTACCTGATGGAGTTCTACGGCGTGCAGCGCTCGATCGCCAAGGCGCGCGAAGCCAAGCAGGATTCGATGGACGGCTCGGCGATCCTCAACTTCGAGCAATTGCTGGAACTCGGCAAGTCCGGCGAGATCGGCGCCGACGACCGCCACGTCGTGCACATCGTGGACTGGCTGCTGCAATACGCGTTCGAGCAGCGTGCCTCGGACATCCACCTGGAACCACGCCGCGAAGCCGCGCAAATCCGTTTCCGCATCGATGGCGTGATGCACAAGGTGTTCGAACTGCCGCCCGCGGTGATGAGCGCGGTGACGGCCCGCATCAAGATCCTCGCGCGACTCGACGTCGCCGAAAAACGCCGCCCGCAGGACGGTCGCATCAAGACGCGTTCGGCCGGCGGGCGCGAGGTGGAGCTGCGCATTTCGTCGATGCCGACCGCGTTCGGCGAAAAGATCGTGATGCGCATTTTCGATCCCGACATCGTGGTGAAGGAATTCGCGCAGCTCGGATTTTCCGGCGAAGAAGAAAAAACCTGGCGCGCGATGGTCGAGCGTCCGCACGGTATCGTGCTGGTGACAGGGCCCACGGGTTCGGGCAAGACCACCACGCTGTATTCCACGCTGAAACACCTCGCGCGGCCGGAACTCAACGTGTGCACGGTCGAAGATCCGATCGAAATGGTGGCGCCGGAGTTCAACCAGTCGCAGGTGCAGCCCGCGATCGATTTCGATTTCGCGGCCGGCGTGCGCACGCTGCTGCGGCAGGACCCCGACATCATCATGGTCGGCGAAATCCGCGACCTAGAAACCGCGCAGATGGCGGTGCAGGCCTCGCTCACCGGGCACCTGGTGCTGTCCACGCTGCACACCAACGACGCGCCTTCGGCGATCACGCGCCTGCTCGACCTCGGCGTGCCGCATTACCTCATCCAATCGACGCTCGCGGGCGTGGTCGCGCAACGCCTGGTGCGCACGCTGTGCCCGCACTGCAAGGTGAGGGCCAAACAGGATCCGCAAACCTGGTCGGTGCTGACGCGCGGCTGGGTGATCCCCGC
This sequence comes from Rhodanobacteraceae bacterium, assembly GCA_004299705.1. Taxonomy (GTDB): domain Bacteria; phylum Pseudomonadota; class Gammaproteobacteria; order Xanthomonadales; family Rhodanobacteraceae; genus 66-474. The sequence continues at coordinate 5,312 of SCQS01000053.1, forward strand.
CCCTGCCGAAGTTTGCGAACCCGTCGGCTGCCTCGAATGCCGCAACACCGGTTACCTCGGCCGCACCGGCGTGTACGAAATGATGACGGTATCGCCGCGCCTGCGCGGCATGGTCACTGCCAACCTCGACCTCGATGCCTTCACCGGTGGCGCGCTGGAAGAGGGCATGCAGCCGCTGCGCATTTCCGCCGCCACGCAGGTGCGGCGCGGCCTCACCACCGTCGAGGAAGTGCTGTCGGTATTGCCGGTGAAGTGAGGGATCACGGCGGGCGAGCATATGCGGCGTTATGCTGCGCGCGGCACCACGAATCCGGACCTGTCGTGACACACCCCTTGCTGCTGATCCAGACCGGCGAAGCGCCGGAAGCCATTCGCGCGGAATTCGGCGGCTTCGCCGATTGGTTTCGCGCAGCGATGCGGCTGGAACCCGCGCAGATGCGCATCGTGCGTGCGGATGTCGGCGAACCCTTGCCTTCGCCACGCGACGTCGCCGGCGCGGTGATCACGGGCTCGGCCGCGATGGTCACCGAACGGCTGGACTGGAGCGAACGCTGCGCCGCCTGGATCCGCGCCGCGACGGCCGCACAGACACCCCTGTTCGGCGTTTGCTACGGGCACCAGTTGATGGCGCACGCGTTGGGTGGCCGGGTTGGCTGGTTGCCGGCCGGACGCGAAATCGGCACCGAGTCCATCACCCGTCTTTCGCCCGACGATGCTCAGGGCCTGCGCGAGCTGCCGCCCGTGTTTCCCGCACAGACGACGCATAGACAGTCGGTGCTGCAACCACCATCCGGTGCGAAGGTGTTGGCGCGCTCTCAGCGCGACCCGCACCAGTTGCTGCGTTACGCGCCGCACGCACTGTCGACCCAATTCCATCCCGAATTCAGCGCCGCCGCGATGCGCGCGTACATCGCCGCCCGTGCCGATGTGCTGCGCGAAGAAGGCCTCGATCCCGTGGCACTCGCAGCCGGCGTCCGCGAAACCGAGGACGCGCGCGCACTGCTGGAACGTTTTGCACACGCGGCGCTGACGCGCCAACGTGCCGCGGCCTGATTCAATAACTTCTGCGCCGCAGGCGTCGTTCCACCGCGGCGCGCGAGACCAGCGCGAACAGGATGCCGAACCCGAAACCGGCCAGGTGCGCCCACCACACCACCGCGCCGAAGCCCGGACCCGCCCAGGTGAACAGCAACTGCAGCAACACCCACATCCCGATCAGCAACGCCGCGGGTACGCGGATGAACTGGAAGTACAGTCCCAGCGGCAGCACCAGGCCCAGGTGCGCACGCGGGAACAACGCGAGATAAGCGCCCAACGTCGCCGACACCGCGCCGCTGCAACCGATGATCGGGCGCAATTGCCCCGACAGGGTCCAGGCACCGACGAGATTGGCGAAGGCGCCGCCGATCAGGAACAGGAACAGGAACCGCCGTGAGCCCAGTGCGCGTTCCGCCGGCATCCCGAAGATCACCAGGAACAGCATGTTGCCGAGCAGGTGCATCCAGTCGGCGTGCATGAACAGCGACGTGAACGGACGCAGCCACAAGCCGTCATGCAGGATGCGGCCGTGCTGGAACAGATGCGCCGGCACCGTGCCCCAGTCGCCCAGCACCGCGTAGCGGGTGACCGGCGCCGACAGCATCAGCCACAGGTAACAGGCAACGCAGGCCACCACCAGCGTGGGCGTGACCCAGCGCGGGTGCGGCTGCTGGCGGCTGGGGACGTCGACGAACATTCAACTCTCTCTCTTCGTCATCCCCGCGCAAGCGGGGATCCAGTGACGTTGAAACGGCGTGCCGCGAAGGCGCTGGATTCCCGCTTGCGCGGGAATGACGGCATTCCTGCGTTCGGCTCTTTATCCTGCGTTTACGACCCGCAGTCTCACCCGCGCGAAATTGCGTTTGCCGACCTGCAGTACGCCTTCGAACCCCGCCGCGAACACGCGCTGCGGGTCATCCGCGACCACCGCATCGATGCGCACCGCGCGTTCCTTCAACTTGCGGTTGGCCTCCGAGTTGCTGGAAGTCAGGCCCGCCGCGGTCAGCAGCGCCGGCAGCCGCAAGCCTTCGGCGGGAACGGGAATGTCGTGCAACGGCAGCGACGAGGTATCGCCTTCGCCGCGCACTACCGCATGCCAGCCGGTGATGGCTTTCTCCGCTTCGGCGGCGCCGTGGAAGCGTGCGGCCAGTTCGCGCGCAAGGCGCAACTTGGCATCGCGCGGATTCAGCTTGCCGTTGGCGACGTCGCGTTTCATCGTGGCCAACTCGTCCAGCGACACCTCGAAACTCAATAGCTCGAACCAGCGCCACATCAAATCGTCACCGATCTTCAGGGTCTTGGTGACCATGTCGATCGCGGGCTCGTCGATGCCGATGTAGTTGCCCAGCGACTTCGACATCTTGCTGACGCCATCGATGCCTTCCAGCAGCGGCATCGTCAACACGATCTGCGGTGGCTGGCCGAAGTGTTCCTGCAACCCGCGGCCCATCAGCAGGTTGAAGCGCTGGTCGGTGCCGCCGAGTTCGACGTCGGCCTTCAACGCCACCGAGTCATAGCCTTGCACCAGCGGATACAGGAACTCGTGGATCGCGATCGGCTGTTGCGCGGCGTAGCGCTTGGCGAAATCGTCGCGCTCCAGCATCCGCGCCACGGTGTGCTGCGCGGCCAACCGGATCATGTCCGACGCGTCCATCTTGCCGAACCATTCGGAATTGAAACGCACCTCGGTGCGTTCGCGATCCAGTACCTTGAACACCTGCGCAGCGTATGTCTCGGCGTTCGCCAGCACCTCTTCGCGTGTCAGTGGTTTGCGCGTCACGTTCTTGCCAGTCGGATCGCCGATCATCCCGGTGAAATCGCCGATCAGGAAAATCGCGGTGTGGCCGAGATCCTGGAATTGGCGCATCTTGTTGAGCAGCACCGTGTGGCCGATGTGCAAATCCGGCGCGGTGGGATCGAAGCCCGCCTTGATGCGCAGCGGCCGCCCGACCGCGAGCCGCGCTTCGAGTTCGTCGTCTTTCAGGACGTCGACCGCACCGCGATGGATCAGGGCAAGGGCTTGCTGGTTCGAGGACATCGAAGGGTTCCGAGGCTGAATGACCGCGCGGCGAACGCGAAAAACGGTGACGCATCATGTCGCGAAAGTGATGTTCGGGTTAATTATCCGTTAATCGAAAAACAAGCTGCAAATCTTTGTGAAACAAAGGATTGACGCACGCTTCACGCGAGCCTATGGTACGGCCCATCGCGCGTCTCCGCCCGTGTTACGGACCTTTCGATGGATCAACATCTCCGTCGTGTCACCCCTCATGTTGTTCGTAGTCAGGCGATCCGTCGCAAGACCCGTCAATGTCACTCCCACTTCTACGCACGCTGTGCGCATTGGTCGTTCCATTCCGATGCGCCCGCGAGTGCGTTTCGCTGGTCGCGCGAAGGCTGGATTCTTGGCGGTGGTGCATTGTTGCTGCTGTTGTTGACGCTGTTGGGTATTCCGTCCTGGGCCAACATCATCCATCACGACGCCGTCAAACCCGTAAGCCGCGAAACCCTGGCGCTGCGGTTGCCGCCCGCGCCGAAGGAAACCGCCCCCTCCGCGGTGCCAACCTGGAAGACGGTGGAAGTCCAACCCGGCCAGACCCTTTCGGAAATTTTCCAGGCCCAGGGTCTGAGCGGCAACGATCTCGCCGCGGTGATGGCGAGCGGCAAGAATACCGGCGCGTTGAAAACGCTGCATCCGGGCGACCAGATCGAGTTCCTGATCGGCAGCAAGGGGCAACTCGAGGGCTTCCGTTACAGCGCCGATGCTGCCACCCAGGTGACGCTGACCGCACAAGCGGACGGCAGCCTCAAGTCGCGCGTCTCCACGCTGCCGATCCAGCGCCGCGTGCATTTCGCGCACGGCGTGGTGGAAGGCTCCTTGTTTGCGGCGGGCGAGAAGGCGGGGCTGTCCGAAACCATGGTGCTGAAGCTCGCGGACGTCTTCAAGTACGACATCGACTTCATCAAGGACCTCAAGAAGGGCGACCGCTTCACCGTGGTCTATGACGACCTCTATCGCAACGGCAAATACTCGGGCGCCGGCAACATCCTCGCCGCCGAGTTCATCAACAACGGCCACAAGTACACCGCGTACCGCTTCAAGCAGCCCGACGGTGAAGTCGCCTACTTCAGCCAGGATGGCCGCCCGCTGCGCAAGGCACTGCTGCGCACGCCGGTGTCGTTCACCCGCATTTCCTCGACCTTCGGGATGCGCAAGGATCCGGTGCTCGGCTTCACCCGCCTGCACAAGGGCGTGGATTACGCGGCGCCGATCGGCACGCCCATCCACGCCGCCGGCGATGGCGTGATCACGGTGCGTGGTTGGGTGCATGGCTTCGGCAATTTCGTCGCGATCAAGAACACGCCGCAGTTCACCACCGAATACGGTCATATGTCGCGTTTCGCGAAGGGCTTGCACGTGGGTTCGCACGTGACCCAGGGCGAGGTGATCGGCTACGTCGGCGAAACCGGTTTCGCCACCGGCCCACACCTGCATTACCAGGTGATGGACGATGGCCGCGCCGTGAATCCGCTGACGGTGACGATGCCCAAGCCGCAGCCGTTGTCGGGCAAGCTGATGGCCGACTTCAAGGCCCAGTCGGCGCCGATGGTGGCGCGCATCCAGATGATCGACAACAACGCCCAGCGGCTGGCGCGCGTGGACAGCCACCACGCCAGTTCGGTCGCCAACGATTGATCGTGCCACGGTGGCCGACGCAGGGTTGCCGCTTTATCTCGGCCTGATTTCCGGCACCAGCGCGGACGGTATCGATGTCGCGTTGGCGCGCTTCGCGCCAAGACTGAAAGTGCTCGCCGCACACACGTTTGCCTATCCCGATGGCTTGCGCCAGCGTGTCGTGGACCTCGCGCGCAGCACCGCTTCGATCACGCTGGACGACCTGGGGCACCTCGATGTCGAAATCGGCGAATGTTTTGCCGAAGCGGCGCTGGCGCTGCTGGGTGAAGCCGGTGTCGCTGCACGCGAGGTGACCGCACTCGGCTCGCACGGTCAAACCGTATGCCACCGTCCGACCGGTCCACATCCCTTCACCCTGCAACTCGGCGATGCCAACGTGATCGCCGAGCGCTCCGGCATCGTCACCATCGCGGATTTCCGTCGCGCCGACATGGCCGCGGGCGGGCAGGGCGCACCGCTGCTGCCGGCGCTGCACGCAGCCGCGCTTGCCGATCCGATGACACCGCGCGCGGTCTTGAACCTCGGCGGCATCGCCAACCTGACCTTGCTGGCTCCGGGCAAGCCCGTGCTCGGCTTCGACACCGGGCCGGCCAATTGCCTGCTGGATGCGTGGGCGTTGCGCAAGCGCGGTACACCCCGCGATGAAGGCGGTGCGTGGGCACAAAGCGGCCGCACGGATGACGCGTTGCTGGCGCGTTTGCTCGACGATCCATATTTCGCAGCCCCAGCGCCGAAAAGCACCGGTCGCGAAGTCTTCAACCTCGACTGGCTGGATGCGCGCCTGCCCGGCGGGCTCGAACCCGCCAACGTGCAAGCGACGCTGCTGCAGCTGACCGCGCGCAGCATCGCCGACGCGTTGCGTACCAGTGCGCCGGAAATTCGTGAGCTGTATGCGTGCGGCGGCGGCGTGCACAATGCCGCGTTGATGGACGCGCTGCGCCGCGAACTGCCCGGCGTGAAACTCGCCACCACCGCGGCACTGGGACTCGATCCCGATTTCGTGGAGGCCGTGGGCTTCGCCTGGCTGGCGCGCGCACGCATGGAAAATCTTCCCGGCAACCTGCCGAGCGTCACCGGCGCACGCGGGCCGCGCGTGTTGGGCGGGGTCTACGCGCCAAAGGGTCATTCGTAAGCGCAAAAGCCATCCCCCTCGTTCCCCCTTCCTTCGGAAGGGGGAGGAAACGCGGACGCTTTCACCCCCTTCGGAACGGAGGGGGATGCCATCGAAGCGTTGCGGTGCAGCGACGCGACAGCCCGCAACACTCAATGCGGCCCCGCCGCCCGCAGCGCAACACCGTGCGCGCGCAGGCGCGGTTCCAGCCACAGGAACAGCAATACCGCCGGCAGCACCGCCACCACCGTCAACGCGAAGTAGAAGCCGTAGCTGGTCGCCATCACGATCGCGCCGGCAAAGAAGCCCATCAGCTTGCCGGGCAGGTTCACCAGGGATGACAGCAGCGCGTATTGCGTCGCGGTGTGTCGCACGTTGACCAGCGAGGACAGGAACGCGACCGCCGGCGGCCCGAGGAACCCGAGCGTGAAATTCAGCCCGGAAATCACACCGGTCAATACGGCGAGATTGCCGTGGTTGCCGATCAGCCACAGGTACAGGAAGTTGCTGCAGCCGCACAACACGATCCCGGCCAGCAGGCTGCGCCGCACGCCCAGACGCTCGACCGCGATGCCGCCGACGAACACGCCGGCGATCCCCAGGATGACACCGTAACCCTTGGTGATCGTGCCGATCGCGGTGCGGCTGAAGCCCATGTCGCGGTAGAACGGGCTGACGATGCCGCCGATCGTTGCCTGTTCCGGAATCTTGAACAGCAGGATGAACAACAGCGTTACGCACGCCAGCAGCCAGCCGTAGCGGCGGAAGAAGTCCACGAACGGTTCGACCACGCCCTGACGCATCGCTTCACTCCAGCGCGCTGCACGCAGTCGATGCACCTGCGGTTCCTTGGCCACGAAGTTGGCGACGATCGGGATCGCCATGCACACCGCCATCGCGACGTACACCACGCTCCACGACATGTGGTCGGCCATGACCAGCGCGACGCCGCCCGACAGGATGAAACCGACCCGGTAACCGAGCACGTAGGTGGTCACCAATGGCCCTTGCGCTTCGGGCGGCGCGATCTCGATGCGATATGCGTCGATGGCGCTGTCCTGGGTCGCGCCGAAAAACGCGACGCACAACGTCACCACGACGAACGCGCCGAGACTGCCCGGCGTCAGCGCGGCCATTGCCAGGATGCCCGCAGCCACGCCGCACTGGCCCAGCAGCAGCCAGCCGCGGCGTTGCCCCAGCCGCGACAGGCCCGGCAGCCGCCAGCCGTCGAGCAGCGGTGCCCACACGAACTTGAATTCGTAGGCGAGACTGGCGCTCGCGATCATGGTGATGTCTTTCAGCTCGATGCCGCGCCCATGCAGCCAGTAGGCCAGCGTGCCGCTGACCAGCAGGAACGGCAGCCCGGACGAGAAGCCGAAGAAGAACATCGTCCACGCCGCCGGCTGCGTGAACGCCTGCCATATCGACAGCCGCCGCTTGCGGCTTGTCGGCGGGGTCGTGGGCTCCTCGGCCGGCATCGGCTCAGCCGGCATAATCGACCGCATAGGGCGCATGATCGGAAAACCGCGGCTCGCGCGCGATCGCACAATTGCGTGCGCACTTGCCGAGGCCGGGCGTTACGAGCTGGTAGTCGATCCGCCAACCGACGTTGTTGGCGCGCGCGCCGCCACGGTTGGACCACCACGTGTATTCCTCGGCGTCGGGTTTCACGACCCTGAAGCTGTCGAGCCAACCCTGCTTCGGCGCGGGCGCGCCGTCGCCATGCGTGTCCGCGACCAGCGCGTTCAGCCACGCGCGTTCCTCCGGCAGGCAGCCGGAATTCTTCTGGTTGGATTTCCAGTTCTTGATATCGCGCTCGCTGCGTACGATGTTCCAGTCACCGCACAGCACGTAGTCGCGGCCACTGGCGAGCCATTCATCGAAGATCACGCGCAGTTTTTTCATCGCAAGGAACTTGAACTGCTGGCGTGCCTCGCCCGAAGTGCCCGACGGCACGTACAGCGACACCACCGACAGCTTGCCGAAACGCGCCTCCAGATACCGGCCTTCGTCGTCGAACGGTTTCCAGCCGATTTCGGTGAGCACCGCGTCGGGTTCGCGTTTGGCGTAGATCGCGACACCGCTGTAGCCCTTCTTCGTCACCGCATCGCGATAGAAGCAATGATGGCCGTCCGGACGGAACACCGCATCGGTCAATTGGTCTTCCTGCGCCTTGGTTTCCTGGATGCAGGTGACGTCGGCGTTCTGCTTGTCCAGCCATTCGAAGAAGCCCTTGCGGGCAGCGGAGCGGATGCCGTTGGCGTTGAAGGAGATGATTTTCACTGGCTCAGGACACTGAAGGCGAGAGGCGGATCGTACCAACACTTCGTCATTCCGGGGCCGCCGCGGCTTCATTGCGGCGGAACCCGGAATCTATTTTCACGAGCGAAGCAGATTCCGGATCGCCGCTGCGCAGCGTCCGGAATGACGAGGGTGTTACGCTTGGCAAAAATTTGCGAGTCCCGAGTCCCGATGCTGCAACCCCATCAACAAGCCTTCCTCGACACCGCGCTCGACCGCGGCGTGCTGCGCTTCGGCGAATTCACCCTGAAGTCGGGCCGCCAGAGCCCGTACTTCTTCAACATGGGCCGGATCGATTCCGGCGCCGCGCTGGCCGCGGTCGGCGCCGCGTACGCCGCCACCATCGCGACCAGCGGTATCGCGTTCGACATGCTGTTCGGGCCGGCCTACAAGGGCATCCCGCTGGCCGCGGCGACCGCCGTCGCGTTGGCGAGCGAACATGGACGCGACGTGCCGTGGGCGTACAACCGCAAGGAAGCCAAGGATCACGGCGAGGGCGGATTGCTGGTCGGCGCACCGCTCACGGGACGAGTGTTGATCGTGGACGACGTGATCACCGCCGGCACCGCGGTGCGCGAATCGCTGGGCTTGATCCGCGGCGCGGGGGCGCAAGTGGCTGGCCTGGTGGTCGCGCTCGACCGGCAGGAACGCGGGCAGGGCGAACTTTCGGCAACCCAGGAACTCGAGCGCGAGCAGGGTGTGCCGACCCTCGCCATCGTCGGCCTCGCGGATCTGATGGAATACGCCGGCAGCCGCGCCGACCTTGCCGGACAACGCAGCCGGCTTGCGGATTACCGCAGCCGCTACGGAGCCGCCTGAGCACTGCATCGGACAGGCTTCGGCCCGCAACTTGCATGGCCCATCCGTCTATACTGGGTTTCCGGATGGATGTCCCCATGCGCCGAATCGCCTCGACCCTGCTGCCCGCGGCCCTGCTGGCCCTGTGCGTCGCGCTGCCCGCGTTCGCGGGCAACCCCACGCCGACCACGCATTACCGCTGGAAAGACGCGGCTGGCGTCGTGCATTTTGGCGACACCATCCCCGCGTCGGCACTCGCGGGCGGTTACGACATCGTCGACAACGATGGCCGGGTGGTGCGGCACGTCGCGCGGGAACTGACGCCGGCCGAACGCCGCGTGGCGGCCGCCGCCGCCACGCGTGAAGCCGCGGCCAAGCGCGCGGCACAGCAGCAGAACCTCGAAGACGCCCAGTTGCTGTCGGCCTATCCGACCGACAAGGATCTGGAGCAATCGCAACAGGCGCAGTTGCAGCAGATCCAGACCGACATCACCACGCTGCAAACCAACCTGCGCAGCCAGGAAGACACGCTCACCGAACTGCTTGCACACGCCGCTGATCTCGAACACTCGAGCAAGCCGATCCCGCCCATCGTCAACAAGCGCATTGCCGAGCAACGCGAAAGCGTGAATGGCGAGCGCAACGCATTGGCCCAGCGGCGCGCGGATCTCGCCAACGCCAGGACCAAGTTCACGGCACAGTTGCAACGCTATCGTGCCCTTCGCACCAAATACCAGGGCGACGATCCGTCCGCGCAGCAGTAGCGCGGGCAACAGGAGAAAGCGGCTGTCGCGAAAAGTCAGTCCAAGGATGGACGTTCCGGTGCTGCCGATCGCGGAACTTGAAGATTGCACGATGCCCGGACGAAGCGGCGATCAAGGACGATCGCACATCTACGCCGCGTTGCGCCCCGCCTCGATGTGTTGCGAGAGCGCGCGCAACGAGCCGAACACCCGGCGATTGTCCGGGTTGTCGGAACGCAACTGGATGCCGTAGCGCTTGGACACCGCCAGCGCGAGTTCCAGCGCATCGATGGAATCGAGCCCCAGCTCGCCCCCGAACAGCGGCGCCTCCGGCGCGATCGATTCCGGCGCGACGTCTTCGAGGTTGAGGCTGTCGACGATCAGCTTCGCCAGTTCCTGCTCCGCAGGGGTCTGTTGGGTCATGCCTTCGAGCTCCAAAACCTCGCCAAGTCAGCACGTTAGTGTAACATGGCCGGTTTGAATCAAAGCCCGATCGGGATGCCAAGCCCCACGTTTCGAAACCGCACGGATGCACGCGCATGAAGGGCGCGGCACCGGCGGCATTCCGCGTCGACTACAGCCACGAAACGGCACGGTCGTTGCTGGACAGGCCGGAAACGCTGGCCCTGTTCAGTTTCGGCCCCGACTCGACGCCGGCCTCCGACCCACGGCAGTTGCGCGTGTTGCAGACCCCCTTGGCCGGACCCGCGCCGCATGAATGCTGGTCGGTCGCTGCGGCTGTCAGCCACGGATCCGCGGACGGCCTGCACTGGTCGCGCGGCGGCGGCTGGCAACTCGTCGCGATCGAGGTGGACGAAACCTCGCCGGGCGGCATCGAGACGGCATCCGAATACGCCTACGATCGCCTGCTTGCCCACGTTGCCGCAAGCCCGGAACATCATCTGCTGCGCATCTGGAATTACCTGGATGCGATCAACGCGGGCGACGGCGATGCCGAGCGCTACCGCCTGTTCTGCGGCGCGCGGGCCCGCAGCATGGCCGCACACGGGTTGGTGCGCTACCCGGCCGCAACCGCGATTGGCCACCATGGCCCGCGCGGGCGCCTGCAGGTGTACGCCCTGTGCAGCGCGCACGATGGCATCGCCCTGGAAAACCCGCGCCAGGTCAGTGCCTGGGCCTACCCACGCCAATACGGCCCGACCGCGCCCAGTTTTGCGCGCGCCATGCAACTTCCGGGGGATGGCCTGGCGATTTCCGGCACCGCCGCCGTGATCGGCCACGCCTCGCTGCATGCGGACGACGTCACCGCGCAGGCCGAGGAGGCCATCGCCAACCTGCACGCGCTGCTGGAACGCGCCGCGTTGCCGCCGTTCGACGCAGCGTCGCCGCTCAAGGTGTACGTGCGACACCCGGACGATGCCGCCGTGGTGCGCGCGGTGCTCGACGAGCAGCTCGACGCCTCGGTGCCGCGGTTGCTGCTGCAGGGCGACATCTGTCGCGGCGAGCTGCTGGTCGAAATCGACGGCTGGCGACTGCCGTCACGATAGGAACGGACATCCCCCCGCGCTACGCGCGACCCCCTTCGTACCGAAGGGGGTGGAGAGCCAAGCGCTTCATCGCATCCATCCTCCCCCTTCGCTTGCGAAGGGGGATCGAGGGGGATGGCTTCGATCGCCTATTATTTCTCAGGCCGCTGCCAATCCTTGATCGTGACCTGCCTGCCACGCGCGAGCGTCAGCTTGTCGGCAGGCGCGGCGGCGGTGATGGTCGAACCCGCGCCGATGGTGGCGTTGTCGCCCACCTTCACCGGCGCGACCAGCGCGGTGTTGGAGCCGATGAAGGCGCCGTCGCCGATCTCGGTGAGGTGCTTGTTGACGCCGTCGTAGTTGCAAGTGATGGTGCCGGCGCCGATGTTGACGCCGCTGCCGATCCGCGCGTCGCCGAGATAGGTGAGGTGATTGGCCTTGCTGCCTTCACCCAGCTTGGCCTTCTTGGTTTCGACGAAGTTGCCGACGTGCACGCCGGCCGCGAGTTCGGTGCCGGGGCGCAGGCGCGCGAACGGGCCGATCTTGCAGGCGCCGTAAGTGGTCACGCCTTCGAGGTCGCAATGCGCCAGCACTTCGGTGCCGGCCGCGAGGTTGACGTCGCGCAACCGGCAGAACGGCCCCACCTTGACGCCGTCACCGAGCGTCACCCCGCCTTCCAGGATCACGTCCACGTCGATTTCGACATCGCGTCCGTGGCTGAAGTGCCCGCGCAGGTCGAAGCGCGCGGGATCGGCGATGCGCACCCCTTCCAGCATCAGGCGCTGCGCGTCGCGGCGGCGCAGGTAAGCCGCGAGTTCCGCGAGTTGCGCCGCATCGTTGGCGCCGAACGCTTCGATCGGATCAATCGTCATCACCACGTCGGCAGGCGTGCCTTGCGCCGACGCCAGCGCAAACACGTCGGTGAGGTACAACTCGCCTTGCCGGTTGTCCACCGAAAGCTGGTCGACCCATCCGCGCAACGGCCGTGATTCGCCAAACACCACGCCGGTATTCACCACCCGCACCGCACGCCGTACATCGTCCGCATCCTTTTCCTCGACGATCGCGCGCACCCGGCCGAGCCCGTCGCGCAACACGCGTCCGTAACCGGAAGGATCGTCCAGCTCCGCCGCCAGCACCGCCAGTTCGGCGTGGGTTCGCACCAGTTCGATGAGGGTTTCCGCGCGCAGCAATGGCACATCGCCGTAGAGCACCAGCACCCGCGCCGGATCGGGGATTTCGTGCAGGGCCAGCCGCACGGCATGACCGGTGCCGCGCTGTTCGGACTGGTGCACCCAGTGGATGTCGGTGTCACGCGCAAACGCCGTGCGCACCGCCTCACCACGATGGCCGTACACCACGTGCAGGCCTTGCGGCCGCAACGCGCGCGCGGTATCCAGCACATGCGCCAGTAGCGGTTCGCCCGCCAGCGGCATCAGCACCTTGGGCAACAGCGACTTCATGCGCTTGCCCTCGCCGGCGGCGAGGACGATCACGTGCAGGGGGTCGGCCATGGTCCTGCTCTCCTGTCAATCGGGCAACATTGGCGGAAAGCGGCCCCGGCGGCAAGTGGCGAGGGGAGGTGAAGCACCCCCGCTTTTCCCCTTCCCCTTCAAGGTGGACTTGATCAGCGTCGTATCTCAGTAAACCTCGCGAACGCCAAGAAAATTTGTTGTCATTCCGGGGCGATCACCAGCCGTATCGGTGATCGAACCCGGAATCTGCCTTTGAAGGCGCCTGAAGCGAAGAGCAGATTCCGGATTCGGCCTGCGGTGAAACTGCAGGCCGCTCCGGAATGACGGGAAATGTTGCTTGCTGAGGTATGGCGCTAATCAGGTGGAGGGGAAGGCTGAATCGCCGCTTCTCGCGTCAGAACAATCCCGCCTGATCCGCCTTGCCCTCATCGCGGCGCGCCTTCTTGAAGGTGTGGCCGCCTTGCGCGAGGTCGGGGTAACGCGCGCGTTCGCGGCCGTCGAGCAGGCCCTTGATCGTCAGCACCTGGATGCGCGGGAACTCCGCGCCGGTCGTGGGCGAGGTATAGAAACCTTCCTTCACGGCTTCGGTTTCCATCGGCTTGCTGGGTTCGGCCAGCGTCACGAACAGGCCGATCTCGGCCTTCTCGCGCGCGACCACGTGCGCGAGGTCGCGCACCATCGCGACGTTGACGTTGTCGCCGCCCTTCACCGACACCACGATCTTCTTGGCAGCATTCTTGTCGTCCTGGAAGAAGATCAGCCCGTCGATGCCGCCGTCTGCGCCTTTCTTCTTGCCCTGGTACGGCTGTGCATTGACCAGCGAGCACGCCCACCACTGGAACTGGTACTTGTCGCGCGCGGCAAGATCGCGTGCGCCGTCGAGGTCTTCCGGGGTGCCGATCACCTCGAATTGCTGCATGTATTCGGGCGCGTCCTCGCCGACGCCCGGCGCGACCGGCGCGGGTTGGCTTGGCTTGACGCGGTTCAAATACGGGAACGCGTCCTTCAGGCGCTTCTCGATCAACGACACCGCGAGGTGCGTGATGTCGATCCCGATCCAGCGCCGCCCGAGTTTCTGCGCCGCGTGCACCGCGGTGCCGCAACCGCAGAAGGGATCCAGCACCACGTCGCCTTCGTTGGAACTGGCGTTGATGATGCGTTCCAGCAGCGCGAGGGGTTTTTGGGTGGGGTAGCCGAGATTTTCTGAACCAGCCGCTTGTTCGATATCAATCCACAGGTTGGTGACAGTGCGGCCCTTTGAGTCTGCGAGATACTTTTTGTATTGCGGGACGGCGCCTGGCTTTAGTTGAACAACAAGACCTTCGTCGTAGCTCTGCTGCATCCTTTCCTTGGTCCATCGCCACACCCGCGTCACACCCAGAAATTCATAGGTGAGGTTTGGCCGGTTGTCATTAGGGTTGAGTAAGGGCAGCAACCGATATCGCCCACCCTCGTCAGAATATTTGTACGCCTTGTCGACATAGTTTTGATCGTGTTCTTCGTACGGCTGGAAGTAGAGATAGTCATCCGTCTTCGTGTAGCGCAGGATTGTGTCAGTGCAATTGGGAAAGTTGCGCGTGACGAGGCTCTTCGGGTTCGAGCGCCGCCAGATGATCTCGTTCCGGTAGTTCACAACACCAAACACCCCATCCAGCACGATCTTCAGGTAATGGCTGGCGGTCGGATCGCAGTGCAGATAAAGACTTCCGGTGGGCTTCAGCACGCGATGCAGTTCCAAGAGACGATTCGCCATCATCACGAGATACGCCATCATGTCGTTCTCGCCCAGGAACGCGCGCAGCGCCGGCATCAGCTCGGCGACATCGGTGTTGGGCTGGCGCAGGATTTCCGCGTACTCGCGCTCGGCCTGCTCGCCCCAGTGCCAGGAATCCTCGAACGCGGTGATCTGCGCGTCCGACTCGTGGCCCTTGGGCGTCTTGAACAGCAGGTTGTAGTCGCGCTTGGAATTGAACGGCGGATCGAGGTACACCAGATCGACCGAAGCGTCGGCGACGTGCTCGCGCAACACGTGCAGGTTGTCGCCGAAGTACAAGCGGTTCATGCGTTCCCTCCCGTTCGCCGCACTTTAACGCAGGAACATGTCTCCCGCGTCACCCTCGTCGTGGCGCGGCAGTGAACGGATTGTGTATTCGCAGCTTCCGGTCGATCAGCAGGCCGTCCTGCATGTCCTCGGAATAGAGCGTTTCACAACCGGCCAGCAGGGCGGAGGCCACGATCATCGCATCCCAGACCGACAATCCGTAACGTTCCGCGATGCGGCGCCCCGTATCGTGGGTGTCCAGGGTCAACGACTCGACGGCGCACACGGCGCGTAACGTGGCCAGCAGTTCATCGACGGCGCGCCACGGCAAGCGCAATTTGCGGCGTGCGACATTGGCGACTTCGTTCAGCACCTGAACACTGATCACCGCGCCGTGCTCCAGCACCTGCTCGGCACGATCTGCCCGTGCCGTGTCCGCGGACAGCAGATACAACACGACATTGCTGTCGACGAACGGGCTAACGCGCATGCGCGTCGTCGCGGTCGAACACGAAATCCTCGGGCAGGCGGCCACGGAACCGGCGCAGCCGCGCAAGCAGTTCGCGCGAACCGGGGCGCTTCTTCACCTCGAATTGGTAGGTGCCGGCGACATGCACCTCGATATCGTCGCCTTCACGCAAGCCCAGCGCCTCGACCACGGCGGCGGGCAGACGCAACGCGAGACTGTTGCCCCACTTCGAAACCTGCATGACGACACCTTTCTGGATATACATTGAATGTGTATATCCTGCGCCGGATGGCCCACTACGTCAATGCGACGCTCCTGCCCAGGACAGGAGGCGGGCGGAAACAGGCAGATAGCGTAGGGCGGGAGTAGCGCAGCGAATCCCGCCAACGGCAGGCCGAAGGCGGGTTGTCACCCGCCCTACAGATGCAGCCCATGGATGGCAGCTCTCCCGGAGGGAGAAGGAAAGGCAAGGTCAGTGCTGCAGGTTCTTGCGCAGGCGTTCCAGCGCGGACAACTGCGCGACGGCCTGGATGAGCTGTTCCTGCGCCTGCTGGACGGTCTTGGCATCACCGCGGTTGGCGAGCAGGCGCTCGGCCTCTTCCTTGGCGCGTTTGGCGGCGGCCTCATCGATCTCATCGGCACGCAGCGCGGTGTCGGCCAGCACCGTGACGACGTTCGGCTGCACCTCGAGGATGCCGCCGGACACGTAATAGCCGTGCCGCTTGCCGTCCTCGTCGATCACCTCGACCTGGCCCGGCTTCAGGCGCGTCAGCAGCGGTTCGTGGCGCGGCGCGATGCCGAGCTCGCCGGCTTCGCCACTGGCGATGACCAGTGTGACGTCGCCGTGGAAAATCTCGGCTTCGGCACTGACGATGTCGCAACGGATGGTGGTCATTTGGTTTGTGCTCCGTTTTCGTCATCCCGGCGAAGGCCGGGATCCATTCCGCTCTCGCAAACAACCAGCAAGATCAAGATGGATTCCGGGTTCCGCTCGCGATAGAGCCGCGAACGGCCCCGGAATGACGACAATGTTTGTCCCGATTCCCTGTTACATGTCCTCGGCGCTTACGCCGCCTGCTTGTCCTTGGCGTTCATCGCCTCACCCTTCTGGATGGCGTCTTCGATGCCGCCGACCATGTAGAACGCCTGCTCGGGCAGGTGGTCGACTTCGCCTTCGACGATCATCTTGAACGCGCGGATGGTTTCCTTGAGCGGCACGTACTTGCCGGGGGAACCGGTGAACACCTCGGCCACATGGAACGGCTGCGAGAAGAAACGCTCGCATTTGCGCGCGCGGTACACCGCACGTTTGTCTTCCTCGGAAAGCTCGTCCATGCCAAGGATCGCGATGATGTCCTTCAGTTCCTTGTAGCGCTGCAGGGTGCCCTGCACCTTGCGCGCGACGTCGTAGTGTTCCTGCCCGATCACCAACGGATCGAGCTGGCGCGAAGTCGATGCCAGCGGATCGACCGCGGGATAGATGCCCAAGCTTGCGATGTCGCGCGACAGTGCGACGGTGGAGTCCAGATGCGCGAACGTGGTCGCGGGCGACGGATCGGTGTAGTCGTCGGCCGGCACGTACACGGCCTGGATCGAGGTGATCGAACCGGTCTTGGTCGAGGTGATGCGTTCCTGCAGGCGGCCCATTTCGTCTGCCAGCGTCGGCTGATAGCCCACCGCCGACGGCATGCGGCCCAGCAGCGCCGACACCTCGGTGCCCGCCAGCGTGTAGCGGTAGATGTTGTCGATGAACAGCAGCACGTCGCGGCCCTTGCCGCTCGCATCTTTCTCGTCGCGGAAATATTCGGCCATGGTGAGGCCGGTCAGTGCGACGCGCAGACGGTTGCCCGGCGGCTCGTTCATCTGGCCGTACACCATCGCCACCTTGGACTTCGGGAAGTCGTCGGGCACCACGACGCCGGCCTCGATCATCTCGTGGTAGAAGTCGTTGCCTTCGCGGGTGCGCTCGCCGACACCCGCGAACACCGACAAGCCCGAGTGCTGGGTCGCGATGTTGTTGATGAGTTCCAGCATGGTGACCGTCTTGCCGACGCCCGCGCCGCCGAACAGGCCGACCTTGCCGCCCTTGGCGAACGGACACATGAGATCGATGACCTTGATGCCGGTTTCCAGCAGCTCGTTGGCGGCGGCCTGGTCCTCGTAAGACGGCGCCGCGCGGTGGATTTCCCACTGCTGTTCGGCATCCACCGGACCGCGCTCGTCGATCGGCTCGCCGAGCACGTTCATGATGCGGCCGAGCGTGGCCTTGCCGACCGGCACCTTGATGTACGCGCCGGTGTTGCTTACCACGAGGTTGCGCTTCAGGCCGTCGGTGGAACCCAGCGCGATCGTGCGCACCACGCCGTCGCCCAATTGCTGCTGGACCTCCAGCGTCACCTCGGTGCCCGCGACCTTGAGCGCGTCGTAGACCTTCGGCACCGCATCGCGCGGAAATTCGACGTCGACCACCGCGCCGATGATTTGAACGATCTTGCCCTGGTTCATTGTGTTGTCCTCTTGGATGCTTTTCGTAGGAGCGCGCCTGCGCGCGAGCGGTGTCGCCGGCAGGCCGGCTCCTACCTGTTCTTCGTCAACCGCCGACCGCCGCGGCGCCGCCGACGATTTCTGAAATTTCCTGGGTGATGGCCGCCTGGCGCGCCTTGTTGTAGATCAGCGTCAGGGTGTTGATGGCCTTGGTGGCGTTGTCGGAAGCGGCCTTCATGGCCACCATCCGCGCCGCGTGCTCGCTGGCCAGGTTCTCCAGCGTCGCGTGATACACCATCGCCTCGAAATAACGATTCAGCACGTGCCGGATCGCGGTTTCCGCATCCGGTTCGTACAGGTAATCCCACGTGGTGGCGCGCTCGATCCTGGCATCGCCGGACGTCGGGTGCAGCTCGTCGCCTGCGCCCGTCTTGATCTCTTCGGCCATGGCCGGCAGCGGCAGCAGCACGTCGACCGTCGCGCGCTGGGTCATGGTGTTGACGAACTGGTTGTAGCAAAGATAGATGCGGTCGAGCTTGCCTTGCAGAAAACCGTCGTCGGCGATCTTCATCACGCCGATCAGTTTTTCCAGGCGCGGATGATCGCCCAAATGCGTGACCGTGCCGACCATGTCGACCTTGACGTGGCGGAAGAATTGCGCGGCCTTCTGGCCGATCGCGATGACTTCGACACCCACGCCTTTCTGCTGCCACGCGTGGATGTCGGCCAATACCTTGCGGAACAGGTTGGCGTTGAGGCCACCGCACAGACCACGGTCGGTGGAGACGATCATGTAGCACACGCGCTTGATCTCGCGTTCCTTCAACGCGGGGTGCCGGTAGTCCGGCGACGCCTGCGCGATGTGCGCGACCACGTTGCGCATGTGCAGCGAATACGGGCGCGACGTGCGCATCAAATCCTGCGCACGCCGAATCTTGGACGCAGACACCATCTGCAGCGCGCTGGTCACCTTGCGGGTGTTCGCGACGCTCTTGATCTTGCTGCGGATTTCTCGGGCTCCAGCCATATCGTTACCTGTTCTTGTAGGAGCGCGCCTGCGCGCGAACCGAAAAACGGCGCTTCGCGCCGATCGCCGGCAGGCCGGCAGGCCGGCTCCTACATCACCATGATCCCGTCTTCTTGAACTCGTCCAGCGCCGACTTGAAGGTGGCTTCGATCTCGTCGTTCCAGTCGCCGGTGTCCACGATCTTCTGCATCAGGGCACCGTGGTTGGCCTGCATGAACTGGTGCAGCGCGTGCTCGAACGGCAGGATCTGCGCGATCGGCAGATCGTCCAGGTAGCCGCGATCGGCCGCGTACAGCGACACCGCCATCAGCGCGATCGACAGCGGCGCGTATTGCTTCTGCTTCATCAGTTCGGTAACGCGTTGGCCGCGTTCGAGCTGTTTGCGCGTGTGCGCATCGAGATCCGACGCGAACTGCGCGAACGCCGCGAGTTCACGGTACTGCGCCAGCGCCAGTTTCACGCCGCCGGACAGCTTCTTGATGATCTTGGTCTGCGCCGCGCCGCCCACGCGCGACACCGAGATGCCGGCGTTCACGGCCGGGCGGATGCCGGCGTTGAACAGGTCGGTTTCGAGGAAGATCTGGCCGTCGGTAATGGAAATGACGTTGGTCGGCACGAACGCCGAGACGTCGCCGGCCTGGGTTTCGATGATCGGCAGCGCGGTGAGCGAACCGGTCTTGCCTTTCACTTCACCCCTGGTTTCGCGCTCGACGTATTCGACGTTGACGCGCGCGGCGCGTTCCAGCAGGCGCGAGTGCAAATAAAACACGTCGCCCGGATACGCCTCGCGGCCCGGCGGGCGGCGCAGCAACAGCGAAATCTGGCGATACGCCCAGGCCTGCTTGGTCAAGTCGTCATAGATGATCAGCGCGTCTTCGCCATGGTCGCGGAAGTACTCGCCCATCGCGCAACCGGCGTACGGCGCGATGTACTGCATGGTCGCCGAATCCGATGCCGAGGCCGCGACGATGATGGTGTGGCCGAGCGCGTCGTGTTCTTCCAGCTTGCGCACCACGCTCGCGATCGAGGACTGCTTCTGTCCGATCGCGACGTAGATGCACTTCACGCCGGTGCCCTTCTGGTTGATGATGGTGTCGACTGCGAGTGCGGTCTTGCCGGTCTGGCGGTCGCCGATCACCAGCTCGCGCTGGCCGCGGCCGATCGGGATCATCGCGTCCACCGACTTGTAGCCGGTCTGCACCGGCTGCGACACCGACTGGCGCCAGATCACGCCCGGCGCTACCTTCTCGACCGGCGAGGACAAATGCGTGTTGATCGGACCCTTGCCGTCGATCGGGTTGCCCAGCGCATCCACCACGCGGCCCAGCATCTCGGGACCCACCGGCACTTCCAGGATGCGCCCGGTGGTCTTGGCGGTATCGCCTTCGGAAAGATGCTCGTACTTGCCGAGCACCACCGCGCCGACCGAGTCGCGCTCCAGGTTCAAGGCCAGCGCGTAGGTGTCGCCCGGCAGTTCGATCATTTCGCCGGCCATCACGTCGTTCAAGCCGTGGATGCGCACGATGCCGTCGGACACGCTGGTCAGCGTGCCCTCGTTGCGGGTTTCGGCCGAGAGCTTGAACTGCTCGATGCGCGAACGGATCAGTTCGGAGATTTCGGAAGGGTTGAGTGTGGTGGTGGCCATGGCTGCTTTCCTGTGGCGGGCATCGCACGTCGTGGCGATACCCGGTTCAATGTGTCGCAATCAATTCGTCAAGGCGGTTTCGAGCTTGGCGAGGCGGCTCTTCAGCGACCCGTCGATCACGGTCTCTCCGGCATCGATCACCGCGCCGCCCAGCACCGAGGGATCGACGCTGCGCTCGAGCTGGATGTCGCTGTGGAAACGCCGCTTCAGTGCCTCGACCAGACGCGTGGCTTCGCTGTCGTCCAGCGGCACCGCGCTGCGCACCCGCACCCTCAACACGTGCTCGGCATCGCGCTTCATCTGCTCGAACAGTGCGGCGATTTCCGGCAGCTCGCGCAGGCGATGGTTGTCGGCCAGCAGGTCGAGGAAGCGCACGAATTCAGAATCTTCGGGTTCGCCACCACGCGTAAACAACGACGCCAGCGTCTGCGGCAACACGCGCGGGTCGCCGAACAGGGCGACGACTTGCGGTTGCACCGCGACCTCGGCCGCGAACGCGAGCTTCCCCGCCCACGCGTCCTGGGCACCCTGCGTGGACGCGATCTCGAATGCGGCGCGTGCGTAGGGGCGGGCGATGGTCAAGGGCTGCGTCATCGATCAGATTCCCGCGACCAAATCGTCGAGCAGGGCCTTGTGCGTACCGGCGTCGACTTCGCGGCCGAGGATTTTCGATGCACCCTGCACCGCGAGCGTGGCGACCTGGCCGCGCAACTCGGCGCGCGCGCGGTGCGCCATGTTGTCGATGTCGGCCTGCGCCTGCGCCTTCTGCCGTGCGGCTTCGGCCAGCGCATCGGTGCGCGCCTTGTCGACGATCTGTCCGGCCTGCTGGTTGGCGCGCTCGATGATCGATGCCGCTTCCGCGCGCGCCTTCTTCACTTCGTCGGCGGCGCGCGTATCGGCTTCGGCCAGTTCCTTGTGCGCGCGGTCGGCCGCTTCGAGGCCCTCGGCGATCTTCTGCTGGCGCTCCTCGATGGCGCGCATCAGCGGCGGCCACACGAACTTGAGCGTGATCGAAAGCATGATCAAGAACGCGATCACTTCGCCGATCAGGGTTGCGTTGATTGCCAGGACACCCATCGCGATATCACCTGTCTGGATTCGAACCGTCGGTCAAAGCGCGTCAGTGCGGCAACGCTGCGGCGTGCGTCAATGCGGTCGTCAGCAGCGGGTTGGCGAAAGCAAAGAACATCGCGATGGCCAGACTGATGAAGAAGTCCGCGTCGATCAGGCCGACCAGCAGGAACATGCGCCCCGTCAGCATCGGGCTCAGTTCCGGCTGGCGCGCCATCGATTCGAGGTACTTCGAGCCCATCACGCCCATGCCGATGCAGGCGCCCAGCGCGCCGAGGCCGATCATGAGGCCGGCCGCGATCGCGGTGTTGGCCTGGATGAGTGCAATCAGTTGTTCCATTTGAATCTCCCGGTAGAACGTAGGTGGTTGAAACGGGGCAGGCGCGGCAACGCCGCGTCAGTGATGCTGTTGCGCCATTGCGATATACGTGACGCTCAGATACATGAAGATGAAAGCCTGGATGAGGATGATCAGCAGCTCGACGAAACTCCACGCGACATAGCCGATGACACCGATGGGCCACCACAGCGACAGGAAGTGGACCATCAGGCCGGCGATCAGCATGAACAGCAGGTCGCCCGCGAAGATGTTGCCGAAAAGACGCAGCGCCAGGCTGACCGGCTGGGTGACCATCTCGATCACGAACATCAGGATGTTGAAGGGCGCCAGCAACACCTTCATGACGACGTTCTTCGCCGTGAACGGCGCCGAGACCGCGCCCTTGAGATAGCCACCGACACCCTTGGACTTCATGCCATAAAACAGGGTCAGGACCAGCACGCTCAATGACATCGCGAACGTCATGTTGACGTCGGCCGTCGGCACCGGCCGGAAGTGCGTGGCGCCGGTCGCCTCCGCCGCGGTCGGAATCAGATCCACCGGCAGCACGTCCATGAGATTCATGAACAGTATCCAGAAAAAGATCGTGAGCGCCAGCGGGCCGAGGAACTTGCGGCTGCCGTGCCAGGCGTCCTTGACCTGACCATCGACGAATTCCAGCGCCAGCTCGACGAAGGCCTGGCCCTTGCTAGGCACCCCGGACGTCGCCTTGCGCGCAAACCACCAGAACCAGAACAGGAAGATGAAGCCCAGCACGCACGACATGATCAACGTGTCGACGTGGATCGACGCCACGCCACCGGCGTGCGTCAACGGCGCATTCCAGAAAGTCAGATGGTGCTGGATGTACTGGGTGAAATTTTCACCGCCCGATTCGGCACTCACTCACTCATCCTCGATCGTCACGCCCGCTGGTGCGTTCACTACCAGGCGCGGACTGCTTCAACGCTTGATGAACCCCAAGACCGCCAGATTGACCAACAGCACGGCCACCAGGCCGACCAACGCCGGCAGCGCCGGCAATCTCCAGTACGCCAGGATCAGGTACAGCCCGACGATCACCACGATCCATTTCAGCAAAGTCCCAACCGCGAAGCGTGCCAACATCGCACCCGGCCCCGCGAGTGCCGGCGCAAATACGCGCAGCGCCAGCAGCCCGGTACCGATCACCACCAGCGCTCCCCCCGCGAACGCCGCGACAGCCGACCCAACGCCCTGCGCCAGAAAAGCCAAACCCGCCACGACGGCTACCGCCACCTGCGTCAGTACCACTTTTACGGCGAGCTGTCTGCCAGCGGCGAGCGAGTTGTCCACTTTAAGCTGCCTCGGGCGGGTTTTCACCCACCCAAAAGTCCGCAATCGAGCTGTGGAATTGTAGCAGCGGCATTGTCGGCGTGGCAACCTGAAAAGACGGCTTTTGCACTGGATTTGTTGGGATTTTCGGCCATGCACGGCGGCTCGCTGGCCGTCCTTGATGCGTGTCAATCCGGCTTCCCGGCCAGCCGCCGGTCGCGATCACTTCCCGATGCAGAACGTCGAGAAGATCGCCCCCAGCAAATCCTCGTTGGTGAAGGTGCCGGTGATCTCACGCAAGGCCTGCTGGACCTCGCGCAAGTCTTCGGCGACCAGCTCCGGTGCCGCCATCGTCAGCGTGACCCGCGCCGTGTCCAAGTGTGTATTCGCGCGCTCGAGCGCCAGCACGTGACGACTGCGCGCACTGAATACACCCTCGACCGCACCACCCGTCACGATGCGTTTCAGCTCGTCGCGCAACAGGTCGAGCCCGGCGCCGGTGCGCGCGGACAGGGCGATGGTCGTCACGTCGTGATGCCGTTCGCACGCCGGAAGCCGGTTCGCGAGATCGATCTTGTTGACGATGACGATGCGCGTGGCTGTAGCCGGCGCGTCGGCAAGCACGTCGTTTGTGGTTGCATCATCAACGTGTTCGACGACGTGCACGACGATGTCCGCGCGAGCCAACTCCGCGCGTGCGCGACGGATGCCTTCACCTTCAACCACATCCGAGGACTCGCGCAGACCTGCCGTGTCGGCCAGCGTCAACTCGATGCCATCGAGCACGACGGACTCACGCAGCACATCGCGCGTGGTACCGGGGATGTCGGTGACGATCGCGCGTGCACTGCCAGCCAGCGCATTCATGAGACTCGACTTGCCGACGTTCGGCGCGCCCACGATCACCGCGTGCAGGCCATCGGTCAGCCGCACCCCGCGTCGCGCGGCGACCAGCAGGCCATCGAGCTGGGCGGCAGCTTGCTTGAACAAGTGTTCGAGCCTGGGTCGCGATGCGCTTTCGCTGGCATCTTCCGCAAAGTCGATCGCCGCCTCGACTTCCACGCGTAACTGCACGATGGTTTGCGCCAAGGCCTCGACGCGCCGGGAAAACTCCCCGTCCAGCGAGCGCAGCGCCGCGCGCGCCTGGGCTTCGGAACGCGCCGCGATCAGATCGGCGACCGCTTCGGCCTGGGCAAGGTCGAGTTTGCCATTCAAGAAGGCGCGTTCGGAAAACTCGCCCGCGCGGGCGGGACGCGCGCCCAGTTCGCAGGCGCGCCGCACCAGCCGATCGAGCACCACCGGGCTGCCATGCGCGTGCAGTTCCAGCACGTCCTCGCCGGTGAACGAATGCGGCGCGGGAAAAAACAGGGCAAGCCCGCGGTCGATCAGCGACCCGTCGGCATCATTGAACTTCGCCAGCCTCGCCTGCCGCGGCACGGTTTGCGCGCCGCATAGCGCGGTCGCGATGCGGCGCGCGCCGTTTCCGGAAACCCGCACCACGCCGATGCCGCCGCGCCCCGCCGGGGTCGCGACGGCAACGATGGTGTCGGTGGGCTCGCGCATCTGCGGCCTCGTGCGGAATCACGCCTTGGCGCGTGCGTCGGCCCGGTCGATCTTGCGGGTGATGTACCACTGCTGCGACAGCATGCAGATGCCGCGCACCACGTAATACAGCGTGAGACCAGCCGGGAAGAAGAAGAACAGCACCGCGAACAGCACCGGCATCGCCTTCATGATCCGGGCCTGGGTCGGGTCCATGCCCTGCATCGGGGTCAGGAACTGCGTGCCCAGCATCGTCAACGCGTACAGGATCGGCAGGATGAAGTAGGGGTCGGCCGCCGACAGATCGTGGATCCACAGGAACGAGGCGTGCCGCAATTCGACGCTGAAGATCAGCACGTAATACAACGCGAAGAAGATCGGCAGCGTGATCAGGTTGGGCAGGCAACCCGCCATCGGGTTGACCTTCTCCTTCTTGTACAACTCCATCATCGCCTGCTGGTATTTCTGCTTGTCGTCGCCGAAGCGTTCCTTCAGCGCCTTCATGCGCGGCTGCAACTTGCGCATCCGTGCGCCCGACTTGTACTGCGCCTCGGTGAGCTTCCAGGTGGCGGCCTGGATCAACAACACCAGCACGACGATCGCCAAGCCCCAGTTGCGCACCAGCCCGTGCAGGAACGACAGCAGCTTGAACATCGGCTCCGCGATCAGGGTCATCTTTCCGTAATCGATCGTGAGGTTGAGCCCCGGCGCGATCTTGCCGATCTGGTTCTGCAGATTGGGGCCGACGTACAGGCGCGCGTCGCTGGTCGCGGTCGCGCCGGGCGCGACTTCGATGCCGGGTCCTATCGTACGGATGACATAGCGCGGCTTGCCGTTGGCGCCTGCAGCGGGCACTTCCACACTGCCGAACTGCTGGGCCTGCTTGGCATCGGGAATCCACGCGGACACGAAGAACCGCTGGGTCATCGAGATCCAGCCGCCGGTCACGCTCTGGTGCAGTGCATCCTTTTCGAAATTGCCGAACTTCAGCTCGTTGAACTTGGCTTCGGGGCCGTACCACGCCGCGCCGGTGTAGGCGTAGCTGTCGGGGTTGTAGAACTCCAGGAAATGCTTGGGCGGCGGCGGTGGCTCGACCCGATCGAGCTGTTCGTAGGCGTTGCCGGACCAGGTCTTGCTGCCGTGGTTGTCGATCTGCTGCGACAACTGCACCACGTAGCTGCCGCGGGTCAGGGTGTAGCGCTTGACGACGCTGACGCCGGAGGCGGCGTCCTTCCAGTCCAGCGTGACCACGACCTGATTCTTGCCGGGTGCCAGCGTGTAATGGGTCGCCTGTGGCGTGAATTCGGCAAGGTGGTTCGGCGCCACGCTACCGTTGCTGCCAACCAGGCCATCCTGCGCCACGTAGTAAGTGGCATCGGCGTCGTCCAGCAATTGCACCGGTGGGCTGCCGCGCTTGACCTGTTGCGGATAATTCAACAACGCGGCGCCAACGATGGTGCCGCCGCGCGGGTCGATCGTGAGCTTCAGCACGTCGTTGCTGGCCGTGACCAGATCCTGTTCCGGCGTGGCTTCCGTGCTCGCAACCAGGGTGGGTGGAGCGGTCGTGCTGCTTGCCTGCGACGCGCTGCTGGCCGCGGGTACGCTCGGTACCGCACTCGTTTGCGGCACGCTGGACGACGCAGCCACGACTTGCGCAGAGGTCGGCGGCGCGGGCGGCGGTACGACAGGGTAGTCGTGCTGCCAAGCCTGCCAAAGCAGGTAAGCGACGGCCAGCAACGCCACGACCAGCAGGGTGCGTGTTTGATTGATCACAAGGGAAACTCGGGATGGGCTGCGCGGGCGGCAGCAAGTCAGCCGCCGATTGTGCCGGGTGCGGCCGCCTGCTTCAACGCTTGCAGTTGCCGCCACGCTCGGTCGAGTTCTTCACGCAACGCTTGGTTGTCGCTTGCGGCGGCCGAGCTGCGTGCGATCACGAGGATATCCAGCGCCGGCAACCTGTCATATCGCGCCCGGAAGGTCTCGCGTATCACGCGCTTGATCCGGTTGCGCATCACCGCGCGCTTGCTGACCTTGCGCGAAACCGCCATGCCCAACCGGGGGCAAGCCTGCAGCGAGGCGATCCAGCGCAACGCGAAATGCCTTCCCTGCCAACGCCCCGTGGCGTTTCGCAACGCGGCGAAATCGGCGGCACGGCGCAGCCGCGCAGAAGGCGGCAAGCCGGCCATGAGGGCTTTACGGGATCAGGCGCTTGCGACCCTTGGCGCGACGCGCGGACAGCACCTTGCGGCCGTCGGCCGTTTTCATGCGGGCGCGAAAACCGTGGGTGCGGGCGCGCTTGAGCACGCTGGGCTGGTAGGTGCGTTTCATGGTCGACTCCGCAGCGGGACGCCCGCGCAGGGCGGGTCATGCAGGAAAAAGACTGCGGATTGTACGTTCCGACCACGCGTGACGTCAACTCAATGAACGCCGCCAGGCACACACGCGCCCACGCATTCGCAGCTTCAAGGCAGCCTGTTAGACTCACCTGTTCCCTGTCCGCGCGCTGCGTGACGGGATGTTCGGATTGATCGTGCGGGATTACATGAGCGACCTCTGGCAACGCTGCCTCGCCAGGCTCGAAGGCGAAATCGAGCCTGGCGTACTCCACACGTGGCTGCAGCCCCTGCAGGCACGCGACGATGGCGGCACCCTGCTGCTGCTCGCTCCCAACAGCTACACCCTGGAGTTCGTCCGCAACGGCTATCTCACGCGCATCGAAGGTACCCTGCTGATGCTTGCGGGCCGCCCCGTGCCGGTACGGCTTGAAGTTGGTTCCATCACCCCTCCTGTCACAAGGTCGGCTGCGCAGCCGACCGTCGCAGCCACCGTGGTCCTGGCGCAACACAATATCGATCCCCATTACACCTTCGACAACTTCGTCGAAGGCAAATCCAACCAGCTCGGCAAGGCCGCGGCCATGCAGGTGGCCCAGAATCCCGGGCGGGCCTACAACCCATTGCTGCTGTATGGCGGCACCGGGCTCGGCAAGACGCACCTGATGCAGGCGGCCGGCAACCTGATGCTGAAGCACAATCCATCGATGAAATTGATGTACGTGCACTCCGAGCGCTTCACCGAAATGATGATCTCGGCGCTGCGCAACAAGAACATGGACGACTTCAAGCATCGCTTCCGCTCGGTCGACGCGCTGCTGATCGACGACATCCAGTTCTTCGCCGGCAAGGATGCAACCCAAGAAGAATTCTTCCATACCTTCAACACCCTGTATGAGTCGCGCCAGCAGATCATCCTGACCTGCGATCGTTATCCCAAGGAAGTCGACAACCTGGAGCTGCGCTTGAAGTCGCGGCTGGGCTGGGGCCTGTCGGTCGCGATCGAGCCGCCCGATTTCGAAACCCGCGCCGCGATCCTGCTGGAAAAAGCGCAGACCCGCGGCATTCCGCTGCCCAGCGACGTGGCACTGCTGCTGGCGCGCAGGATCCGTTCCAACGTGCGCGAACTCGAGGGTGCCCTCAACACCGTTGCCGCGCAGGCCAACCTGTCGAGGCGCGGCATCACGATGGAATTGGTACAGGAAACCCTGCGCGACCTGTTCAACGTGCACGCCCGCGCGATCACCATCCAGAACATCCAGAAAACCGTGGCCGACTACTACCAATTGCGCCTGTCGGACCTGCTGTCCCAGAGCAGGGTGCGCTCGCTCGCGCGTCCCCGCCAGATCGCGATGGCGTTGGCCAAGGAATTGACCGAACATAGCCTGCCCGAGATCGGCGAGGCCTTCGGCGGCAAGGACCACACCACGGTGATGCATGCGTGCAAGAAAATCCGCAGCCTGTGCGACACCGACATGCGCTTGCGCCAGGATTGGGACAAACTGGTCAGGATATTGACCGGGTAAACCTGTGGATGAATTCGGGATGGCTGTTCGGTCGCGAATCATCCACAATTCATGCACCGGAAACGCAAGCGCGAGCCGCAGCCGCACACTCATATAAAATATTGATTTTCAATGAATAATCAGACAATACTTGTTATCAACCTGCCCTGCTTCTACCAGCTTGTTTACAAGTAAGTACTACAAAGACAACAGCCACGGGGATCGACCATGCGTTTCAACACCCAGCGCGAAGCACTGCTCAAACCGATGCAACAAGTTGTGGGCGTTGTCGAACGCCGGCAAACCTTGCCGGTTCTCGCACACCTGCTGGTCCAAGTCGCGGAGGGTCGTTTGTCACTGACCGGCACCGACCTTGAGGTCGAGATGCGTGCGAGCGCCTCTGTGGAAATGAAGGAAGCCGGTGAAACCACCGTGCCTGCCAGGAAATGGTTCGACCTGGTGCGTGCCCTGCCCGACGGCGTCAACGTCGATGTGCAACTCAAGGGCGACCGCGTGGTGATGCATGCGGGACGCAGCCGTTACACGCTTTCCACGCTGCCTGCGGAAGAGTTTCCCAACAACGATGAAATCGAGGTCGCGGACAAGGTTTCCTTGCCGGAAGGCACTTTGCGTCGCCTCATGGAACGCACCGCGTTCGCGATGGCCAATCAGGATGTTCGCTATTACCTCAATGGCTTGCTGCTGGATCTGCACGGCGCGGAATTGCGCTGCGTGGCCACTGACGGGCATCGCATGGCCATGGCACAAACGACGCTTGAAAAACCCGCGGGCAGCAATCGGCAATTGATCATCCCACGCAAGGGCGTCATGGAGTTGCTGGGTTTGTTCGAGGCTTCAGATGACACGGTCGAAATCGAGTTCTCGGGCAACCACCTTCGGGTTCGCCGTTCGGATGTCGTGTTCACTTCCAAACTGATCGACGGTCGGTTCCCCGATTACGAAGCCGTCATCCCGCTTGGGGCGGACAGGATCGTGAAGGTCGACCGCGAAGGCCTTCGCAATGCCCTGCAACGCGCGGCCATCTTGTCCAACGAGAAATACCGTGGCGTGCGCCTTGAGGTGACGCCGGGCTGCCTGCGCATCATTGCCCACAACCCGGAACAGGAAGAAGCTTTCGAGGAGATCGAGGCCGACACCAAGGTTGGCGATGTCGCGATCGGCTTCAACGTAAGTTATCTGCTCGACGCTTTGGGCGCGCTCGATGAGCCCACCGTGCAGTTGCAGCTCAGGGACGCACAATCCAGTTGCCTGCTGCGCGGTGTGAGCAGCGAGGAAGCCCAGCACGTGGTGATGCCGTTACGGCTTTGACACCGCCGCGCGCTGCACACGCGGATCTAGGCATTGAATATCGAATTGCTGCGCGCAACAAACTTGCGTTGTTTCGAGCGGATATCGTTTGCGCCGGGTCCCGGGATCAACTGGTTGATTGGACCCAATGGCGCTGGCAAGACCACACTGCTTGAAGCCGCCTACATTCTTTCGCACGGACGCTCCTTTCGCGCAGGAGGGCGTAGCGCTCCGCGACGACATGGCGCCAGCGAATATCTGATCCATGCCGAAGTCGTACGCAAGGATCGGGCAAAGTCCAAGCTCGGATTGGCGCGTCTGGATGATCGCTGGGTGGCCAGAGAGAATGGTGAAAGCCTGCCGAATTTGGCTCCTCTCTTTGCGGCTTGTCCCGTGGTGTACTTCGGGCCGGAAAGCCAAGCCCTGTTGCTAGGACCGGCAGAGGAACGCCGCGGTTTTATGGATTGGAGTGTGTTTCACGTGGAACACACCTCCCTTGCCCTGTGGAAAGCTTGGCGCAGGGCGCTGCGGCAACGCAACGCCCTGCTACGGCAAAACGCTTCCGATGCCGATTTTGTTCCGTGGGAACGCGACCTCGAGCGCCTGGCGGAACGCATTCATGTGATGAGGAAGCGATGTTTGACGGAACTCGAACCCTATCTGGCGACAGAAGCGGCCGGTCTGGTACCGGAGTTGGGGGCTGTGCGTATCGACTACAGACCCGGCTGGGATGGACGAGCCGGGTTGAGTGAGCAGCTGGCCGCAACGCGCGATCGTGACCGGGAGCAGGGCTTTACCCGACATGGTGCCCACCGCGCCGATTGGGCGCTGGTTTTCGAGGGGATTGCCCAACGCGAGCATCTGTCACGGGGGCAAGCCAAGGCAGCAGCCCTGGTGTGCACGCTGGCCTTGACCCGCTGGTTCAAGGACAGTGCTGGCGAATATCCGATGTTATGTCTGGACGACCTTGGGTCGGAGTTGGACTCAAACCATTCGGCCTTGGTGGTCGACTGGCTCGCGGGCAAACCCCTTCAATGCTGGCTTACCAGCACCCACGAAGTCGATCCGGGTTCATCAAACAGCCATGGCCGCATGTTCCACGTGAAACAGACAAGTTGCGAGCTCATTGGGTGAATGGACTCGGATGGGATGTGATGTACGCACGGTATAATGGCGCATTTGCGTTGCATGTAGTGGACTTCCCGAGGCTTTATCCATGAATGACACCTACGATTCCAGCAGTATCAAGGTCCTGAAAGGACTTGAAGCGGTCCGCAAGCGTCCCGGGATGTATATCGGCGACACTGATGACGGTACCGGACTGCACCACATGGTTTTCGAGGTGGTGGACAACGCCATCGACGAAGCCCTTGCTGGATTTTGCGATCACATCGAGGTGACGATCCACGATGACGGCACGGTCAGCGTGGCCGACAACGGTCGCGGCATTCCGGTGGACATCCATCCGGAGGAGGGACGCTCGACGGCGGAAGTCGTGATGACGGTTCTGCATGCGGGCGGCAAGTTCGACGCCAATTCCTACAAGGTTTCGGGCGGCTTGCACGGGGTCGGTGTTTCGGTGGTCAATGCGCTTTCCGAGCACCTTTGGCTCACGATCTACCGCAACGACAAGGAATACCGGCAGGAGTACCGTTTGGGCGATCCGCTGTTTGCCGTGCGCGAGGTGGGGCCGTCGGATCGACGGGGGACCACGGTCAGGTTTCTGCCAAGCTCGGCGACCTTCAACAACATCGAGTTCCAGTACGAGATCCTGGCCAAACGCCTGCGCGAACTCGCGTTTCTCAATTCGGGCGTTAAAATAACACTTGAAGATCAAAGGGTTGGAAAGAAAGACGTGTTCCAGTACGAAGGCGGTATCCAGGCCTTCGTCAAGCATCTTTCGCAGCTCAAGACCCCGCTGCACCCCAACGAGGTCGGGTTCAGCACGCAGTCCGGCGACACCACCGTCGAGCTGGCGATGCAATGGACCGACGGTTACCAGGAGTCGATTTTTTGCTTCACCAACAACATCCCGCAGAAGGATGGCGGGGCGCATCTGACGGGATTGCGTGCCGCATTGACACGAACGCTCACCAATTACATCGAACAGTCTGGATTGGCGAAGAACTCCAAGGTGGCCCTGTCTGGTGACGACATGCGCGAGGGGCTGATCGCGGTGCTGTCGGTCAAGGTGCCGGATCCCAAGTTTTCCTCGCAGACCAAGGACAAGCTGGTGTCCTCCGAGATCAAGGGCATCGTCGAGCAGGCGGTCAACGCCAAGCTCGAGGAATATCTCCAGGAAAACCCCAATGACGCCAAATTGATCGCCGGCAAGGTGGTGGACGCCGCACGCGCACGCGAAGCCGCGCGCAAGGCGCGTGAACTGACCCGCCGCAAGGGCGCGCTCGACATCGCGGGCCTGCCCGGCAAGCTCGCCGACTGCCAGGAACGCGATCCCGCCCTTTCCGAATTGTTTCTGGTGGAGGGCGACTCCGCAGGTGGCTCGGCCAAACAGGGCCGCAACCGCAAGACCCAGGCGGTGCTTCCGCTCAAGGGCAAGATCCTGAATGTGGAAAAGGCGCGCTTCGACCGGATGCTGAATTCCGCCGAGGTCGGCACCCTGATCACCGCGCTGGGAACCGGGATCGGCAAGGATGAATTCAACGTCGACAAGCTGCGCTACCACCGCATCATCATCATGACCGACGCGGACGTGGATGGCTCGCATATCCGCACCCTGCTGCTCACGTTCTTTTACCGACAGATGCCCGAACTGGTCGAGCGCGGGCACGTCTACATCGGACTCCCGCCGTTGTACAAGATCAAACAGGGCAAGAGCGAGCTGTACCTGAAGGACGATGCGGCGCTCAACGAATACCTGATCGCGAGTGCGGTGCAGGATGCGGCATGGCTGCCCGCGGCGGGTTCGGCGCCGGTGACCGATACGGCACTCGAAACCCTGCTGCGTCAGTACCAGGCCGCGCTGGACCAGATTGGCAGATTGGCCCAGCGTGGCGACGCTGGCGTGTTCACCGCCATGCTGGAGTACGCGCCACTCGAGGATGGAATGTGGGGCGACGTCGCGGCCATGCGGGCATGGTCGGGCGGTTTGACATCCAAGCTCAATGCCACGGGTTTGGGGCGTCCACAGTTTCACCTCGAATTGCGTGAGGCGGCCGGCGAGCACCCGGCTGCGTGGTTGTTACGCCGTGTCCAGCACGGCACCGAACACACCTGGGTGTTGCCGCGAAGTTTCTTTTCCGGTGCCGACTTTCGTCCGTTGCTGGAAGTGGCACGTGCGTTGCACGATCGTGGCGCCGGTACCGGCGAGGTGCGTCGCGGCAATGCGACGCAGGCGGTCGGCAGCTTTGCCGCGGCGCGCGCATGGTTGTTCGATGAAGCCAAGAAGGGACGCCAGATCCAGCGCTTCAAGGGTCTCGGCGAAATGAATCCGGAACAGCTTTGGGAAACCACCGTCAACCCCGATACCCGGAGGTTGCTGCAGGTGCGCATCGAAGATGCACTCGAGGCCGACCAGATTTTCTCGACGTTGATGGGTGACGTGGTCGAACCGCGCCGCGAGTTCATCGAAAGCAATGCATTGCGGGTTGGCAATCTGGACGTCTGATTCGGTTGAAAGGTGATCGTGAACAAACCGTCATCGGGGACTTGAGCTTTGCGCATGGCACGCGCTACTCTCACCATCCCCGTTCGCAACGCGTACGGTTCCCCGCACGAGGCATACCGATGAAGTTCGAGTCCCGCTGGCTGGTTTGTGGCATGTGTTCCGCCCTAGCATTGGCCTTGCTGCCGGCGGTTTCGGTTGCGCAAACCGCGGGGGAACAGTGTTCGGACATGCAGATGCTGCAGAACAAGTGCGGGCAGCAAAAATCGAAGCAGTCCAAACAATCCAAGCAGTCCAACGCAAAGACGAAATATCCGAACGCGACGCGCAAACAGCCGTCCAACCTCGGTGTCAGCAGCTCCAGCGAAGCCAAGACCCTCAACGAAGGGTTGGCTGCCGCCAACAGCGGCGATTCCGCAACCGCGCTCAAGGACCTGCAACCCATCGCCGATTCGAGCAAGAGCGCCTACGCAAAAGCGCTGGCAACCCTCGGTCTTGCGCAGATCAAGTATCGCGGTGGTGACACCAAAGGGGCGATCGCGTTGCAGAAGCAGGCACTCGATTCCAACGCGCTCGACAACGACAGTTATTTCCAGGGGCTGGAAACACTGGCGCAGATGTACATTGCCGACGAGGACTACAGCGACGCGCTGACCACGTTGAGTACGTGGAACAAGGAAAGCGGCACCCAGTCGGCCGACGTCTACGCAATCCAGGGCAACGCTTATTACCGCTTGCAGAAATATCCCGAGGCCGTCGCAGCCATTCAGAAGGCCAAGTCGCTGACCGACAAACCGCAGCCGAGCTGGGACCAGATCGAAATGGCCAGCTACTTCGCGATGGACAAGTACGACGATGCCGCGAAGCTGGCCGAGGCCGCCTTGGCCAAGGATCCCAACAACAGCACCTTGCTGCAGAATGTCGTTGCCATCTACGTCAACTCCCATCACTACAACAAGGCGTTGGCCTTGCTGCAGCGTGCGCGTGCCAACGGCCAGATCACCAACGCGCAGGACTACATGGCCATGGCCAAGCTGTACAACAACGTCGGCCAAGGCAGTGGCAACCTCAAGGCCGACGCGATGCAGGCCGTGGGCGTGCTGCAGGAGGGCATGAGCAAAGGTATCGTCAAACCCGGCTATGACAGTTACAAATTGCTGGGAGACTCGTATGCAAACGCGGGTGAATTCCAGAAAGCCATTGACGCTTACGAGAAGGCGGCCCCCGATGCGAAGACCGGTGTGGTCGATTTCAATCGTGGCGTGATGCTGGATGACCTTGGCCGACACGCCGAAGCCAGGGCGGCATTCAAACAAGCCATCGCCAAGGGCGGGCTGAAACACGAAGGCCAAGCCTACCTTGCATTGGGCAATACGGAGCTTGCCCTGAAAGACAAGTCGGCGGCGCGTGCAGCCTACGAGCAGGCCAAGCAGGATCCGGAGACTAGTGCCGCCGCGCAGCGCATGCTGAAGCAACTGGGGCACAAGTGATCCCGCCGAACGGCAGGATTTCGGGAAGAATGCGACACAAAACGGGTTTTGACCCCTAGGCAAACCCGTGATGCTGGTGTAACGTTTAAGACTTTTCCGCCGCCTTGGTTGCGGCGCCGTTTCGGACAGCGAACGGCGGCCGCAGTGGGGCCCAACAGGTCAGCGACTGGTTCAACACACGATGGCACGTACGTCGGCTCAAGACCGCAAACGGTTCAACTGGTGGCGCACGATTGCGATCGCTTTCGCGATCGCCCTGCACGCCGCAGTCATCACCATGCTGCTTGCGCCGGCTTCCCCGCCGCATGCCAAGGAAAAGGCCAAGCAGAACATCGTGCGGGTGCAATTCATCCCGCCGCCGCCGCCTCCTCCTCCTCCTCCTCCTCCTCCTCCGGAGCCGCCCAAGCAGCCGCCGCCGAAGGAAATCAAGATCGAGAAGCCGCCGCCGCTGCCGCCGCCACCGGCACCGCCGCCGCCGCAGGAGCAGACGCCGATGTCGACGCCGGCCGCACCGCCGCGTCCGCCGTCGCCGCCGCCGCCGCCGGCCGATGTCGCAGCTTCGGTGGACATCAGCTACAAGAACCACCACATGCCGCCGTACCCGATCGAGGCCGCTCGCCAGGGACAGCAAGGCACGGTGATCCTTGACGTCACCATCAACGCCCAGGGCGAGGTGGTCAACGTCACGATCGAGAAGTCGAGTGGTTATCGCATCCTCGATCGCGCCGCCGAAGAAGCGGCCCGGAAATGGAAGTTCAACCCGGGTATCCAGAACGGCAAGCCTGCGGGCGGTGTCGTTCGCATCCCGGTGAATTTCAGCCTCAACGGGATGATGTAGATTTCACGTTTCATCCGTACGCATCGATTAGAGTTCACCAACCAATGTTCCATTTGCTACAACTTGAAGGAAGGGTAGCGCCATGATCCAAGAAGCAGCCTCCGCCGCCGCCGCACCAGTCGGCAATGCCAACGCGCACGCCCTGACCCAGCTCGGCGGCGCCCACTTTTTCCGCATGTTGTTCTCCGAACCCGGACAGCATCCGGTCGACCTCGCGGTGTTCATCGTGCTGGTCATCATGTCGGTGTGGTCGTGGTACTACATCATCGCGATCGCGATCCGCAACGGACTGATCCGTTCGCGCATGGACAAGGTGATCCAGAAGTTCTGGGACACGCCGTCCGCGCAGGATGCCGTCCGTGTGATGGAAAAGCAGCCCTCGTCCGAGCCGTTCTCCAAGATTGCCCTGGAAGCCGCTTCGGCCGCCGCGCACCATCAGCGGCATGAAGGCAGCCGCATGGTCGAGGCGCTGAATCGCTCCGAGTTCGTCGATCGCGCGCTGCGCCAGGCCGTCGATCGTGAAAGCCGCAACCTCGAAGGCGGCCTGACCGTGCTGGCGACCGTCGGCTCCGCCGCGGTGTTCGTCGGCCTGCTCGGTACCGTGTTCGGCATCATCAACGCCCTGACCAGCCTCGGTGCATCCGGCGAATCCTCGGTGCAGGCGGTGGCGGGCCCGGTAGGCGAAGCCTTGTACATGACCGCCTTCGGTCTGTTCGCGGCCATCCCGGCGGTGATCGCGTACAACGGTTACGCGCGTTCCAACCGCGTCACCGTGGCGCACTTCGACGAGTTCGCGCACGACCTGCACGACTTCTTCTCCACCGGTGCGCGCATCGAAAGCGGCACCCCGTCGATGCCGCGCCAGCAGCCTGCCGCGGCCACGCCGCCCGCGGCGAAGAAGTAAGAGAGAGCAAGAGGGTTTCGTCATATGGCCATGAGCACCAGTCGCGGCGGCGGGGCGGTCGCCGACATCAACATCACGCCGTTGATCGACATCATGTTGGTGTTGTTGGTGATCTTCATGATCACGGCGCCGGTTCCGGAACACGACATCAAGATCGACCTGCCGCAACCGTCGAACGTGAAGCCACCGGAAAATCCGCCGACGCCGCACACCTTGTTCATCCAGGCCGACGGTTCGATGACTTGGGACAACGTGCCGATCAGCAACATCGACCTGCAGGCGCAATTGGCCACGATCGGCGCCAAGGCGCTCGACCAGCAACCGCAGGTGCACATCAAGGCTACCGACGACACCCAGTACAACTATCTGGCACAGGTGATGGCCGAAGCGCGTCGTTACAACGTGCAGAAGATCGGCTTCGAGAAGTGAGGATTTGACGTCATGTCCATGAGTCTGGGCGGCGGCGGCAGCAGCGATGTTCCGGGCGCCGAAATCAACGTAACCCCACTGGCGGACGTGATGCTGGTGTTGCTGATCATCTTCATGATCACGGCCCCGCTGATGTCGCACAAGATCAAGGTCAATTTGCCGGATGCCAACCCCCACACCAAGCCGGTGGCGGTTGATGTGCCGCCCATCGACCTTGCATTGGAGGCCGACGGCACGATCTACTGGAACGACAGCGAAGTCGATGACGCGATCTTCAGGGCGCGCCTGGGCGTGGCGGCGGGCAGCAACCCGCAGCCGGCATTGAACATCCGCGCGGACAAGACGACGCCGTATCGCATCATCTGGAAGGTCATGCAGGAAGCGAAGTCGGCCGGCATGGTGCACGTCGGCTTCATCACCCACGGCAGTGGCAAGGGCTCCGGCCCCGGTGGCGGCGGCTGATCCCTTGCATGTTCGAAAATGCCGCGCGCTGCGCGGCATTTTTTCATGCGAGGATGGCGAGATAGCGCCGCACGGTTGGGGCAAGGCCGTCGTACAGCGCTTCGCAGATCAAGGCGTGTCCGATCGAAACCTCGGCGAGCTGCGGAACGGCTTGGCGGAACGCGGCAAGGTTCTGCTGGTTGAGGTCGTGCCCCGCGTTCACGGCAAGTCCGACGGCGCTCGCGAGATTCGCCGTCATGCTGCAGCGTGCAAGCTCATCTGTGGTCTCGCCATTCGCAAACGCGTGAGCGTAGGGACCAGTGTAAAGCTCGATACGTGCGACACCAATGGCGCGTGCCGCCTCGAAACCGGCATTCGTGCCGGCGTCCACGAACAGGGATACACGACAACCGCTTTCATTGAGTTGTGCGACCAGTGGTGTTAGCTGTGGCAGGTCGCGTTGCAGGTCGAACCCGTGGTCGGAGGTGATTTGGCCGTCCGAATCGGGAACCAGCGTCGCCTGTGTCGGGCGCGATCGTCGCACCAGTTCGACGAAGCCCGGATAACCCGCTCGCGGGGGCGCGAACGGATTGCCTTCGATGTTGAATTCGACCCTGCCCCGCGTCAGCTCGGCCAGCATCGCAACGTCTTCGGCGGTGATGTGCCGACGATCGGGACGCGGATGCACGGTGATGCCGCCGCAGCCCGCGGCGATGCAGGTTTCGGCAGCCTTGCGCAAGTCGGGTTCCTCGCCGCCGCGGGCATTGCGCAGAACGGCAACCTTGTTGAGGTTGACACTGAGGGTCGTCATCGAGAACCTCTCAGCGGTGTTGCTTTCGCGAAAAGTCAGGCCAGGGAGTGGTTTGGCCATGGACGGCGGCTTTGGCCGTTCCGGTTTTGTCGGCCATGAAGCATTCAGTGCACATGATGGCTTGGTAACGCGGCGATCAGGGATGATCGCACAAAAAACGGCGCGGAAGGGGCTTCCGCGCCGGAGGGTGCAACATCCACGACGTTCGCTGTTCGCCGTGAATCTACGGGGAGACTGCCCGTACTTCTGAGACAGCGAGTGCCGGGTCAAGTTCCGCAACATGCGGCGCGATTCAGGCAGTGTCGATCACGCTGGATAGAAGGCGTGGATTTCGCGCGCGCGGCCACGCCAAGCCAATGCGCCGCGATAGCCTGGAGCGGCATCGAAACCGGCGAACTGCCAGTCGCCGGTATCGCCCAGGGCTTGATCGACCCGCGTCAGTTCCCAGTCGGCCGCACCGTGGCGCTCGAACGCCAAACGCGCGAGCCCGAACGAAAGCCCTTCGCCGACGGCCTTCAACACTGCTTCCTTGGCACACCACAAACCGATGAAGGCATGGTCGCGCGCCAAGGGATCGAGCGCCGCGAGCGTCGCGGCTTCGGCGGGGTCGAAGAAGCGGTAAGCGATTTCGAGCGCACGCAATTTTTTCCCGAGGCGCTCGATGTCGACGCCCAGCGCACCGCCGTGTGCAAGCGCGATCAAGGCGTAATCGCCGCTGTGCGACCAATTGAATGAAAGTATTTCGTCAGCGCCCTCGGGCGATGTTTGTCCGGGACGCGAGGACACAGACTGCAAGTGCGGCTTGCCTTTTGCGTTCTGATCCAGCGCGACTTGCGACACCGGTACTCCCAGATACGCGGCAAGCAACGCCAGCAGGGGCGCACGCCCCTGCGACGGCGTATACGGAATGCGCCAGACGTGAATCGCATGGCGGCTCAATTGTTGCGCGGCGGTTCGAGGATCCGCCGCGACAAACTCCAGACCGAGTGGCATCCGAAAGCGGCGCTTGGGAAGTTCAGTGCCGCACGCGCTCGTCGTACAAGCGCTTGACCACCGACGGATCGGCGAGGGTCGAGGTGTCGCCGAGGGTGGCCAGGTCGACTTCGTTGTGGCCGGCTTCGGCGATCTTGCGCAGGATCCGGCGCATGGTCTTGGCCGAACGCGTCTTCGGCAGCGCCGCCGCCCATTGC
>SCQS01000054.1 GCA_004299705.1 Rhodanobacteraceae bacterium
AGCAGCAGCGAGCCGCCGACCACCACCGCGAGATAGACCAGGATGAACACGCCACGCGCAGGCGCGAACGCGAAGGCGTGCACGCTGGTGAGCAGTCCGGAGCGCACCAGGAAGGTGCCGAGCAGCGAGAACGCGAACGCGAAGATCGACAGCAGCAGCGTCCACGCGCGCAGACCGTCGCGCTTGTCGGTGATCGCCTGCGCGTGGATCAGCGCGGCGCCGATCAGCCACGGCATGAACGAGGCGTTCTCGACCGGATCCCAGAACCACCAGCCGCCCCAGCCGAGTTCGTAATACGCCCACGCACTGCCCGCGACGATGCCGAGGGTGAGAAATCCCCACGCGACGTTGGTCCACGGCCGCGCCCAGCGTACCCATGTGGCTTTGAGCTCACCGCCCAGCAAGGATGCAATCGCGAACGCGAAGGCGACGCTGAAACCGACGTAGCCCATGTACAGCATCGGTGGGTGGAACACCAGGCCTGGGTCCTGCAGTACCGGGTTCAGGTCGGCGCCGTTGACGGGTGCGGGAAGCAGGCGTGTGAATGGATTGGAGGTCGTGATCATGTACAGCAGGAAGCCGAACGCCACGAACCCGAGCACGCCGATTACGCGCGAGAAGAACGCCTGCGGCAGCCTGCCGCCGAACACCACGATCGCGACCGACCACAGGTTGAGGATCAGCATCCACAGCAGCAGCGAACCCTCGTGCGCGCCCCACACCGCCGACAATTTGTAGAACCACGGCAGCGTGAGGTTGGAGTTCTGCGCGACGTACGCGACCGAAAAATCGTTGCTCCAGAACGCCCAGGTGAGAATGCCGTACGCGATCGCGATGAACACGAACTGCCCGATCGCGAGGCTGGGCGCGGTCGCCATCAGCGGTTTGCTGCCGCGCCACGCGCCGATGATCGGCAGCAGGCATTGCAGGCCGCTGAGCAGCAGCGCAAGGATCAGCGCGACCTGGCCGAGTTCGGGACTCATGGCGCGCCCCCGCCCTGCGCCGTCTTGGGGATCCGATTTTCTTCCTTGGCCTTCGCAATCGCCTGCGCGACCTGCGGCGGCATGTAGGTCGCGTCGTGCTTGGCCAACACCTTGGTCGCGACGAACTTGCCGTCGACCATCGTGCCGGTGGTGATGGTGCTTTGGCCCACCCGGAACAGGTCGGGCAGGATGCCGGTATAGGTCACCGGGATGTTCTGGAAACGGTCGGTGATCACGAAGTCGGTGGTGAGCGTGCCGGGCACATGGTGCACGCTGCCTTCCTTGACGATCCCGCCCAGCCGGAACGGGTGCCCGCCGGTCGGCGCCTTGCCGGCGTCCACTTCGGTGGGCGAGTACAGATAAGTCATGTTCCGCTGCAGCGCGAACACCGACAGGCCGGTCGCGATCGCGACGGCGCCGAGGATCAGCAGCGTGACGATCAGCCGCCGCTTGCGAACCGGATTCATGTGGGTGCCTCCGCGCGCGTCGCGCGCGTGTTGCGGGTGCGCTCGCGCGCGATGCGTCCGCGCAATGCGCGCGTGATGCGACGCCGACGCAGGGCAGGCGAGAACCAGTCCCACGCCAGCACGATGAAGAACACCGCGTACGCGGGCCACACGTACATCGCGAAGCCGCCCATTGCGAAAAATTGCATCATGCCGGTCCCTCGCGATGGCAACCTGCATTGAGCGACAACGCAAGGGGATGCATGCCCCCACCACCCCCGACGATTCCTTGCGGAATCGTCCACCCCCTCGACTCGAGGGGGCTGGCAAAACCCGCAACAGGACAGATGCGGAGGGTCATCGGCTTGTCTCCGTCACCAGCGATCGCACCCACTGCTTGCCGCCTTCCAGCGACAGCAGGCCGGTGCGCGCGCGGCCGAGGATGCTGGCGAAGAAATAAAGGTGCGTCGCCAGTGTCATCACCAGCAGCGGCCATAGCATCGACGGCGCGATCGAGGATTGGCTGAGGTGCAACCAGTCGACCGTGCTGCCCTGGTGCAGGGTGTTCCACCACACCACCGAGTAGTGCACGATCGGCAGGTTGACGATGCCGACCAGCGCCAGCAACGAGGCCGCGCGTGCGCCGCGGCGGCGATCCTCGAAGGCGTTGTACAGGCCGATCACACCGAGATAGAGGAAGAACAGCACCAGTTCCGAAGTCAGCCGCGCGCCCCAGGTCCACCAGGTGCCCCACATCGGCCGGCCCCACAGCGAGCCGGTGGCGAGCGTGATCAGGGTGAATGCGGCGCCGATCGGCGCGCATTCCATCGCGATCACCTCGGCCAGTTTCACGCGCCAGACCAGCGCGACCAGTCCGGTGACGGCCATGCAGGCGTAGATGAACAGGCTCATCCACGCGCTCGGCACGTGGATGAAGATGATGCGGTAGGCGTCGCCTTGCCGGAAGTCGGGCGGCGCCAGCACCAGTCCACCGTACAACCCGATCGCCGCGCACACCAGCGCCGCCGCGATCAGCCACGGGCGCAAGGCGCCGGCGAAACGGTAGAAGTTCGGCGGCGAGCCGAGCCAGTGCATCCAGTGGGGGAGATAGGAACGGGACATGTCACGCTTCAACCGCGATCCGCAAGGCCGCCGCACAAGCGAGCGGCGCCAGCACGATCGCCAGCACCAAGGCTGCCGCCAGCCACGTCAACGGGGCCACGTACGGCATGCCGGATTGCGCCGCGGCGATGGCGCCGGCGGCGAAGATCACCACCGGAACCGCCAGTGGCAGCAGCATCAAGGCGACCAGGATACCAGAGCGGCGCGCACCGGCCGCCAAGGCCGACAGCACGGCCCCCAGCAGCACCAGCAGCGGGGTCGCCAACAACAGCGTCAGCATCAACACCGGCAACACTTTCACGGGCAAGTTCAACAGGGCGCCCAGCAGCGGCATCACGATGATCAAGGGTAAGACGGTGGTCAGCCAGTGCGCGATGACCCGGGTCAAGGCCAGCAGCGCCAGCGGCTGCGGCGCCAGCAACCATTGTTCCAGCGTGCCGTCTTCCAGGTCGCTGCGGAACATCGATTCCAGCGCCGGCAGCATCGCCAGCACCACGATCACCAGCAGCACGCCGCCGGCGATCCGGCCCAGCAGTTCCGGGTCCGGTCCCAGCGCGAACGGAAACAGCGCGGCCACGATCACCGCATACAGCAGCGGCAGGAACAATTCGCCACGGCGCCGCCAGGCCAGCGTGAAGTCGCGGCGCAGCAGCGCGGCGCAGGCGCGCAGCGTGCCGGATGAACGCTGGTCTGTCGTGGGAGCGACCGGCGTCGAGTTGGCGATGGGTTGGACGGCGGTGACCATGACGAAGCGCTTTCAGTCCGCAAAAGAACGCGAATGAACGCCAATAAAAGCAAAGGCAAGGAATGAATCAATCATTATCGTCGTCATTCCAGCGACGCGGAGAGCGGCCATGGACGGCCGCGCTTTGAGGAGCGAGGAAAGCGGGAATCCAGTTTTTCGCGTTCGATGCAGAGGCACCGGGTGTCGCTTCGAGATTCCGGGTTGCGAGCAAAATCAGAGGTTCCTCGGCTTTGCATTTGCGTTCATTCGCGTTCATTTGCGGACAATGTGCTTTTGCTTTTAAGCATCAAGGTGAATGTGCCGCGCGTTCGGATCGGCGAAGCGCACCGCACCGTGGCTGGTCACCAGTGCCGCGCCGCCCGTATTGCAGTGTGCCGCGATCAGGGCGTTCACCAAATCGATGCCATGGCGATCGAGGTTGGCGTAGGGTTCGTCCAGCAACCAGATGTCGCCCGGCAACAGCAGCAGGCGCGCCAGGCCGACGCGTTTCTTCTGGCCGGCGGAAAGCGTGCGCAGCGGTTCGTCGAGCCATGCCTCGATGCCGACCCGTTCCATCACGGAAGCCGTGCTGGCGCCGTCGCGCTGGCCGTACAGGCCGGCGAGGAAATCCAGGTTCTCGCGTGCGCTCAGCGACTCGTTCATGCCGAGGCGGTGTCCCAGCCACAGCACGCGCCCGTTGCGGCTGTCGCGCGAGGCCGGCCGTCCGTCGAAACGGATTTCGCCCTCGCCGGGCGGCAGCATGCCTGCCAGCACCCGCAGCAACGTGGTCTTGCCCGAACCGTTGTCGCCTTCGACC
This sequence comes from Rhodanobacteraceae bacterium, assembly GCA_004299705.1. Lineage (GTDB taxonomy): Bacteria > Pseudomonadota > Gammaproteobacteria > Xanthomonadales > Rhodanobacteraceae > 66-474. The sequence goes on from SCQS01000054.1 coordinate 4,093, forward strand.
AGCACGGTTTCGCCGGGCCGCAGGCTGAAATCCAGCGGTCCGAACACGGGCTCGTCGTCGCGCGAATACGCGAGCCGGTGCGCCGAAAGCAGCGGCGCGGAAGGGGCGAAAGGCGTGGTCATGGCGTGCAGCCAAGCATTGTCCCAGCCACGGCGCAGCCTGTCCACGCGAGGGGTTTATACCCCCTTCGCAAGCGAAGGGGGAAGACAAGCTCGGGCCGTTGATGGTTTGGAGGCTCAAATCAACTCGTGCAACTCCGCCACACCCGCGCCCGTTCCGCGCACCACCCCGAGCTGGCCGAAGCGGCGTGCCATTGCGTCGAGTTGCGCATAGGTCATGCCCGGCACGAACAGGCTGGGTTCGCGCCAGTCGCTGGCGCCGACGCCAAGGCCCCCGAAATAGCGGTGGCGGTCGCCCTTGATCTCGTCGCGCAGGCGACGCTGGCGAATTTTGTTACTGGCGAGCGACAGGCTCACGCCGGCCGGGTTCCAGGCCGTGATGTATCCCCAAGGGTCGTCGGCGTGGCGCAACAGTGCCAGCAGTTGCGGCGGCAAGGGTCGGCCGCACCAGATGCTGACGTAACCGCCGTGCGGCAGGCGCACCCGGTAATCGGTTTCGGTCCATGCGCGCCGGATCGATTCGGGCAGTGGCATGTGGTCAGGCGCCTTGTGGCAGGGGCGGCAGCTCGGCGCGTACACGCGTCGCAGCCGCGTCGAGGTTGATGCCGTCCAGGCTGTCGTGGCCGGCGAGTAGCGATTCCATCAGCGCGGCTTGCGCGCGTTCACGCGTCACGCAGGTCGCGTACGGAATCGCGGTGAAGCTGACCATCCGGTAACGCGACATGAAATGCGTGGGTGCGCGCTCGGTCAGTGCCGCCGCGAGTTCGCGCTTCAGCAGATAATGCGGATCGGCGACGCCATCGCGCATCTCGATGTAGTTGGCCTGCGACATCGCGGCGATCGCGTCGGCGTCGGGTTTGCGACGACGTTCAAATTCCGCGAACACGGCTGCGGGCTTGCTCGGCAGCGCGGCCAGCAGCGTCGCGAGTTCGACGGCGTCCTCGAAGCCACAGTTCATGCCCTGGCCGTGGAAGGGCACGATCGCGTGCGCGGCGTCGCCCAGCAGCAACGCGCGGCCGTCGAGATGCCAGCGGTCAAGATACAGCGTCGCCAGTTGTCCGACCGGGTGCGCGTTCCAATCCGCATCGAACGTCGGCATCGATGCCAGCGCATCGGGGAATTGCGCATCGAAAAACGCGCGCGCCGCGCCGACATCCGGCAGTGTCGCGAAACTCGGGTACGCGCCCTCGGCGGGCAGGAACAGCGTGACCGTGAAGTTGCCCTCGGTGTTGGGCAGCGCGATGCACATGTAATGCCCGCGTGGCCAGATGTGCAGGGCGTGGGGTTCCAGCGCGAACCTGCCGGAACCCGGAGATGGGATCTCCAGTTCCCTGTAACCGTGCCCCAGCGGTTCGATCCGTTCGCCGAGGTCGGCGTGCTTCAACATCGCCGCGCGCAGCGCGGAGCCCGCGCCGTCGCAGCCCAGCAACAGGTTGGCGTGATGATTGCGCGTGGTACCGTCAGGATTCGCCAGCGTGATGGTGCCGCCCGCGAAATCGGCGCCAGCCATCGCTGCGTCGAAATGCAGCTTGGCGCCCGCGCGTTCGGCCGCATCCAGCAGCAGGATATTCAGGCCGCCGCGCGACACCGAGCGGATCACTTCGGAATCGTCCAGCCCGTAGCGTTGCAGGTTGGTCGTGCCGTCGAGCGCGTGCACCATGCGTCCGCGCATCATCACCGCTTGTGCGAGCACGTTATCGGCAAGCCCGGCCTGCCTCAGTGCGCGCAAGCCGCGTTCGGCAAGGGCAAGGTTGATCGAGCGACCACCGAGGAAACCATGCGTGCGCGGATCGGGCCGACGCTCGAATACTTCGACCTCGAAACCGCGCTGCGCCAGCAGCGTCGCCAGCAACGATCCGACCAGACCGGCGCCGATCAACGTCACCTTGGAGTTTTTCGCGGAAGGCGTCATGTCTACTTCAGTCGCTTCGACAGCCGGATCAGCGCATCGAGGTGGTCGTGCTTCCCCATTGCCATCCCTCAATTGGCCGCGTAATCGACCACCTTGAGCTCCGCCACCCGCGAAAGTTCGCGCACGTTGCGGGTCAATAGCGGCAGCCTGTGCTCGATCGCGCTGGCGGCGATCCACAAATCATTGATGCCGACCGCCGAGCGGGACTTGTGCAGGGCGGCGTACAAACGGGCATATATGGCGAGCGTGGCGTCGGTCGGCAGCGTGAGCGGATACGTCGCGAGGAACTGTTGGACGCGCGCGGCGCTGTGTCCGGCAATGACCGCACCGGCGAGGAATTCGCCCTTGGCGATCCAGGGCAATGCCAGCACGCAGTCGCCGTTGGCTTCCAGGAAGCGGGCTTCCGGGCCAGCCTGTGGTTGGCGCCACAGGCCGATCAGGAAATTGGTGTCCAGCAGGTAATCCACGTCAGGCCGCTTTCCAAGGATCGCGCCAGCGCTTCGGATCGCGCTGGGCCGCGGCGGCTTCTTCCACGAGCTTGGCCTGCCTCGGGGTCAATGGCGGCAATTTGCGGGCGTCCTTGAGCATCTGCGCGGCGGTGCCGCGCTTGGGCACCGCGCGCAAGATCACCTTGCTGAAGGAGTCCTTGGGCGAGGTCTTGAGCGCGGCGATGCGCTCGTAGGCCTGTTCGGTGAGGGTGATGGTTTTCATGCCTGCATGGTAGCATGACTCGTGTGGTCATGCAGTCATGTCATGGTCCCCGCGCCATGTATGCACCGCGTCCGCGTAACGCAGGCAATCGGCGAACGTGTTGTAGATCGGCGCGGGGGCGATGCGCATCACGTCGGGCTCGCGCCAGTCGCCCAGCACGCCGTGCGCGGTCATGAAATCGAACAGCGACTGGCCGGCGTCGCGGCCGGCGCGCACGCGCACCGACAGCTGCGCGCCGCGGCGATCCGGTTGCGGTGGCGTCAGGATTTCCAGCGTGTCGGCGAGCCGCGTTTCGATCAGCCAGGCAAGATACGCGGTCAGGTGCTTGGACTTTTCACGCAGGCGCTGCATGCCTGCGCGCTGGAACAATTCCAGCGACACGCGCAGCGGCGCCAGCGCCAGGATCGGCGGATTGGACAACTGCCAGCCTTCGGCGCCGGGCGTGGGGTCGAATTCGGGGCGCATCTGGAACCGCGTGGCCTGGTTGCGGCCCCACCAGCCCTCGAAACGCGGCAGTTTCTCGCGCGCATGGCGCGCGTGCACGAACGCACCCGCAACCGCGCCGGGACCTGAGTTGAGGTATTTGTACGAACACCACGCGGCGAAATCGCAGTCGGAGTCGTGCAAGCGCAAGTCGATATTGCCGGCCGCATGCGCGCAATCAAAGCCGACCATGCAGCCCTGTGCGTGCGCCAGCCGGGTGATCGCGGCCAAGTCGAAGGCCTGCCCGGTCAGATACTGCACGCCCGGCAGCAACACCAGCGCAATGCGCGATCCGTGCTCGGCCAGTGCGCGCTCGATGGCCTGCATCGAAAGCGTTCCGCCCGCTTCGTCGCTGTCGAGTTCGATCAGGGCATCGCGCGGGTCGTAACCGTGGAAGCGGATCTGCGAGGCCGCGAGGTCGCGGTCGGACGGAAACGCTTGGCGCTCGATCAGGATCGCGGGGCGTTCCGCGGTTGGGCGATAGAAGCTCGCCATCAACAGGTGCAGGTTCACCGTCAGCGAATTCATCGCCACGACCTCGGACGCCTCGGCGCCCACCACTTCGGCCAGCCCGTCGCGCACTTCTGCGTGATACGGCAGCCACGGATGCTGGGCGTGCAGGTGGCCTTCCACGCCGAGTCGCGCCCAATCGTCCAGCTCGTCCAGCAGCGCCTGCCGCACGCCGCGCGGTTGCAGGCCCAGCGAATTGCCGACCAGGTAGGTTTGCTCGGCCCCGGCGTGCGGGGGAATCAGGAACTCGCGGCGCAGATCATGCAGCGGATCAGCCGAATCCTGCGCGCGGGCCCACTCGGCATCCGCGCGGAACGTTTCGGCCGGCACCGTCATGGCGTTTTTTCTGCGGCGCTGACGATCGATCGGCAACCCGCATCGAACGTCGCGCGCCAATCCGGGGGCGCAGCGACCGGCCGGATGCAACGGATCTGGATCGCGAGGTTGGAGCGGTAGGCGTAGGTTTCCGTGTAGGCATTCTTCTCGCGGTTTTCGGTCGCGGTGTAGCGCAGGCTGGAGCTGTTGCCGAGCGTGTTGGCGGCCACGTAGCCTGGCAGCTTGCGCGCGCGCGCGGTGCCGTCGTCGAGGAATTTCTGGAAGCCGGCGATGCCGTCGACCTGCTCGGTGGTGACGGTGATGCGCGCCAGCGCGTTGGTGTCGCCCGGTGTCTTCACCTGCAGCGCCACGAACTGGCGCGGGCCGTCCAGCTTCTCCATCAGCATGGGCCAGCCGTCGGGTGCCGAGAACTTCACCGCGCCGTTCGCGAGCGAGTAGTCGGCCGCGAGGGCGGCGGGCGCGAGTGCGAGAGCGCCGACGGCGAGCAGCACGTATGCCGTCTTCCCCCTTCGGGACGAAGGGGGATTGAGGGGGATGCGGCTGTCGGAGTTGCATCTCCCCGCGCCGCGCGCGCGCCCCTTCCGCTGGAAGGGAGTGGATCTGGTGCGATTCATTGAACCTCCGCGGCGGTGGTAGTGAAGCGTTGTTTGGGCAGTCCCAGCCATTCCAGCGCGGCGCCATGAAAAATGCGTTCGCATTGGCGTGGTTCGAGCTTGAGTGCGTCGATCACGCTGCCGGGCCGTTGTTCGCCGAGGGGGAACGGGTAATCCGTGCCCAGCATCACGCGGTCGCCCCCGACGACGTCGAGAAGATAGCGCAACGCTTGGGGATCGTGCACGCAGGAGTCGAAGAACAGGCGCTTGAAGTATTCGCGCGGCGCACGCGCGTTGTCGGTGGCCACGAGGTCCGGGCGCATCCGGTAGCCGTGCTCGATGCGGCCGATGGTGAAGGGGAACGCGCCGCCGCCGTGCGCAAAGGCGATGCGCAGGCTTGGCAGGCGTTCCAGCACGCCGCCGAAGATCAGGCAGCACGCCGCGCGCGACTGCTCGGCCGGCATCCCGACCAGCCACGGCAGCCAGTATTTCGGCATCGATTCCTTGCCCATCATGTCCCACGGGTGCACCAGGATCGCCGCGCCGAGGTCGGCCGCGGCCTCGAAGAATGGGAACAGTTCGGGCGCGTCGAGGTTCCAGTCGTTGACGTGCGAGCCGATCTGCACGCCCTGCAGGCCCAGTTGCTCGATGCAGTGTTCGAGTTCCTCGATCGCGAGCCGTGGCGATTGCAGCGGCACGGTGCCGATGCCGGCGTAATGCCGCGGGTGCCTGCGGCAGATTTCGGCGGTGTGTGCGTTCAAGTGGCGGTGCAGTTCGCGCGCCTGGTTGGGCTTGGCCCAGTAGGAGAACAGCACCGGCACGGTCGAGATCACCTGCACGTCAACGCCCAGCTTGCCGCATTCCTCGATGCGGAACTCGTGGTCGAACGAGTTTTGCCAGACCTCGCGGAAAAACTTGTTGTCGCGGTAGATGCGGTGGTGGCCACCCGCGTTCACCATCACCGGGAAGCGCGCGTCGCCGTATTTCTCGGCGAGGTTGGGCCACTCCGGCGGCAGGATGTGCGAGTGGATGTCGATCTTGAGCATGCCGCCAGTATACGAGCCGGGAACCTGCGTCCGGAATGCCGGCCGCAGGCGGGCGGATCATGTCGCGCGATGCGCTGGTTCCAGCACGTGCAGCAGGGAGTCGATCGCGTCGACCATGCGGTCGCTGGCGTCGAGCAGGCTGATGGATGCGGCGTCGGTGTGATCCGCGAGCGCGCTTGCGAGTGCGCGCTGGCGGTCGCGCAACGCATGCTCGCCGGTGGGCGCGTGCGATTCGCGCACGGCATGGGCGGCTTCACGCAGCGCGGCATCGCATGCCTGCGCGAACGCGTCCAGTTGCGGGGATGCGGGCAAATCCGAATCGTGGCGCGTGGTTTCCAGCGCCGAGGTCGCGCGCACCACCCGGTTGGCCTGCGCGACCAGCGCTTCGGCGCGCGGCACGTTGGCGCGGCCGGCGGGTTCGCTGCGCAGCCGATCCAGCGATGCGCGTGCGTCGCTGCGTGCCGCGCGCGCATCGATGCGGGTTTCGTGGCGTGTCGCGGCGCCGCCATGCAGGGTGGCGGCGAAGTAGTCGGCGTAGGCGTCCAGCAGTCGCCCCAGCACCGCGCGCTCGCGGCCGCGCTCCCAGGTCGGCCACAGCAAATACGCGAGCAGCGCCAGCGTGCTGCCGAGCACCGTGTCGACCGCGCGCGCTGCCACCGAATCCGCCGCGGGGATGCCGTAGAAAGACAGCAGGATCACCACGAGGCCGGTCAGGCAGACGACCGCGATGCCGTAATGCACACTGGCCAGTTCGCGGAAGGCGAAGCACAGCACCGCCATCAGCGCCAGCGCGATCCAGAAATTGCCCACGCCGCTGAAATGCAGCACCGCGGTGGTCAGCAGCAGGCCGCCCAGGGTTCCAGTCACGCGCAACAGGCCGTAGCGCCAGGTGGCGCCGAAATCCGGTTTCAACACGATCGCGACCGTCATCGGCATCCAGTAGCCGCGCGACAGCGGCAGCGCGTGCGACAGCGCCAGCGCGACCGCGACACACACACCACAACGCAGCGCATGCCGGAACGCGGGCGAGGACAGGCGCAGGTTGGCGCGCAGGATCGCGAACGGATTGCCCGGGCACAATGCGCGCGGCAGCTTGAACTCCGCACGTTGCGCCCGGATTTCGCCGCGGCTGCCGGCGCTGTCGGCGTTGCGCGCGGCGGCGCGCAACTGGCCGCCCAACGCCGCAATCCGTGCGTTGGCGAGGGTGGTGTCGGCCGAGGCCGGGATCGCTTCGATCATCGCTGCCGCCTTGGCATAGGTCGCCAGTGCCGCGTCGGATTGCGGTGGCGCCGCCTGTTCCAGCGCGGCGGCGATGCTGGCCAGCACGTCGGCCGCGCCCGCACGCGCGCGCGCCAGTGCGTCGCGTACAGCCGGCACTTTGCAATGCGACTGTTGGTACGCGAGCGCGAACAGTTCCATGCGGATGCGTTCGGCGAGCTCGGCCAGCACGCGGAAGGCTTCCACCGCGCGTCCGCGCGCGCGGCCGGTGCCGAACAGCAGCGTTTGCAGGTCGTTGAGCGAGGGCGGCAGCGTGACCGTGCCGCCCGGCGCGACGTCGCCGCGCGCCGAGGCGGCCAGCCCGGTGAATGCGCCGGCCAGCGCCAGGCGTTCGGGGCGGTAGCGTTGCAGCGGCCACGCGGCGATCGCGAACAGCGTCTGCAGCACGCCGCCGGCCAAGATCAGCAAGGCCGCGGGCCAGGCCTGCGGCAGTGCGTGCGGTTCCGCACCCATGATGACCAGCAGGATCAGGCTGGTCAGTCCGACCCGGGTGACGTGCGCATCGATGGCCACCAGCATGCCTGCGCCGAACCCCCATACCGCGACACCCGCCAGCAAAGCCAATGGCCATTGCCCCAGCACCGATCCCGCGAATGCGGCGACGCCCGCCGCGAGCGCGGTCAGCAGCATGCGCCGCATGCGCAGCCGGTAGGGTCCCGGCTGGTCGGCGAACATCGTGTTGATCGCGCCGGCCGAAATGCCGAGGCCGGCGAAGAGGTGTCCGGTGGGCGCGCCGATCGCGAGCGGCAAGATGATGGCGGCGGTGTTGCGCAGCGCCACGCTCACCGGGGTGTCGCGCTTGCCGGTCTGCAGCAGCATATGCAGGAGCGGATGTTTGCGCAGGCGAGCTAGTGTCGGCATCGGGAACCGGGAAAACCGGGGTCAGAGTGCAATTTCGGGCACGGACGCTCGTTGAACCAAGCCCATTTCACGAAATTGCACTCTGACCCCGGGTTTCCCGGTTTTCATCAGGCGACGCCGGTGTTGGCGATGTGTTGCAGTCGTGCGAGGGCAGGATCAACGTCGAGGTGCTCGGCCGCGAGCCATTCATCGTTGTAATAGGTGCCGGCGTAGCGTTCGCCGCCGTCGCAGATCAGGGTGACCACCGGGCCGGTTTCGCCGGCCGCCTTCATCTCGGACATCAACTGCAGAGCGCCGACGAAGTTGGTGCCGGTGGAACCGCCGCAGCGGCGACCAAGCAGTTTCTCCAGCAAGCGCAGCGCGGCCATGCTGTCGACGTCGGCGATGCGCAGCATGCGGTCGATCACATTGGGCAGGAAGGAGGGTTCCACGCGCGGGCGGCCGATGCCTTCGATGCGCGAGCCGCGCGCCAGTTTCAGCGTGGCGTCGCCGCTGTTGTAATAGTCGAGGAATACCGAATTCTCGGGATCGACCACGGCCAGCTTGGTATCGCCGCGTTGCGCGCAGCCGTAGCGAATGTAGCGGCCGAGGGTGGCCGAGGTGCCACCGGTGCCGGCGCTGACCACGATCCAGCGCGGCACCGGGTCGGGTTCGCGTTGCATCTGGCGGAAGATCGATTCGGCGATGTTGTTGTTGCCGCGCCAGTCGGTGGCGCGCTCGGCGTAGGTGAACTGGTCCATGTAATGGCCACAGCGCTCGTCGGCCAGCTTCTGCGCGGCGCCGTACACGTCGGTGTCGTCGATGAGATGGCACTGGCCGCCGAAGAATTCGATCTGCGCGATTTTCTGCTTGGACGTCCGCCGCGGCATCACCGCAAAGAACGGCAGGTTCAAGAGGCGCGCGAAATAGGCTTCCGAAATCGCGGTGCTGCCGCTCGATGCCTCGATGACCGGGCGGTCTTCGCGCAACCAGCCGTTGCAGATCGCGTACAGGAACAGCGAGCGTCCCAGCCGGTGTTTCAGGCTGCCGGTGGGGTGCACCGACTCGTCCTTGAAGTACAGCGGGATGCCGGGGAAGGCCGGCAGGTCGAGGCGGATCAGGTGGGTATCGGCCGAACGCGCGGCCTCGGCTTCGAGCGCGGCGATCGCGCGGCGTGTCCAGGTTTGCATCGACTCATTGTAAGTGCGCAGGCCTTCGCGCTTGCATTCGCAATGCCGACTGGTTTAGGGTGGGGCGGCACGCAGGGCGGCGCCGACACTGGGGAGTGAGGCATGATCAGGGTTGTGCTGGTTGACGATCATGAGCTGGTGCGATCGGGTTTCTGCCTGATCCTGTCCGGGCAAGCCGACATCGAAGTGGTGGGCGAAGCCAGCAATGCGGAGGATGGCTTGCGCCTGATTCGCGCCACCGCGCCGGACGTGGCGCTGGTCGACGTGCACATGCCGGGCATGAGCGGCATCGAGTTGACTGAACGCGTGCAGCGCGCCGGGCTTGCCACCCACATCGTGATCCTGACCGTGGTGCAGGACGCGCAGTTCCCGCGCCGCTTGCTGCAATCGGGCGCGCTTGGCTATCTCACCAAGGGCTGCGCCGCCGACGAATTGCTGCAGGCGGTACGGACGGTCGCGCTGGGGCGCCGCTATCTCGATGCGGCGATCGCGCGCGAGATGGCGCTGTCGACAGTGGATGGCGACGCTTCACCGCTGGAAGCGCTTTCGTCGCGCGAGCTGGAAGTGGCGCTGATGCTGGCGCGCGGACTCGCGGTCAACGAAGTCGCGAGCCGCCTGCACTTGAGCGCCAAGACCGTGTCCACCTACAAGCAGCGCCTGTTCGAGAAGCTCGACGTGCAGCACACCATCGCACTCGCGCACGTGCTGTCGGCGAACGGGCTGCTTGAAGATACACACGCACGGCCCTAGACAATGCCGCCGTTGCACGGCAACTGCAAAAGCAACAACGGTCCGCCAAGCACGCGAAGGACGCGAAGTAGAAGCAGACAAACGGCATTATCGTTTGCGTCTTTTGCGTTCTTCGCGGACAAATTTCCGGCAGGGCGGGCAATGCTCGCCGTTATGTCACGACTTGGCGGACGATGCCCGTCATGTCGCTACGTCCCGGCGTCACTCCTGCGGCTTGCCGGGCGCAGGAGCGGTTTCCGCAGGCGGAGCCGCCGGTGCGGCAGCCGGTTTGGGCGGCAGAATGCCCGGTGCGAGGATCGGCCGGATCGCGCCGGACAGCGGGCGCGGTGTCGGTATCGCCGGGTGACGCGGCAGCGGTTGCGCGGCCGGTCGTGTGGACGGCGGCGCCGCGAACAACGAAGGCGTGACCGGTTCCGGCTTCGCCACGGGCGATGCCGGCAATGGCACCGGCGATGACACCGGCGAAGCGGGCGGCGGCGCAACGACGGGTGCGGCAGCCGGCACGCTGTGCAGCGATTCGTGGGCGCGCGGCGCGGGTGCCGGTACCTGCGATGGGGTATCGCCCGTCGTGCTGGCGGCGATCGGGTGGTGATGCACCGTTACAGGCGCAGCGGGTGGCTCATCGTGCACGCGCTCCGGCGCTGCGAACAGCGGCTGCGCGGCAGGCGTCGGATCACGCGGCAGAGCGGCCGGTCGCGGCTCACTGCCGGGTTCGGATGCTGCCGGCTTGGCTGCTGGTGTCGCTTGCGGCTTGGCATCCTGGCCCGGTGTTGCCGTTGTGCTCGCGTGCACATTGCGATCGGCGTCTTCGTCGTCGATGTCGCGCGGTGCCGATGGCGCGGCGCCATTCTGGGCGGCCGCGTTGGCGTGTTTGCGGCGACGCCCGCCGCGACGTCCACGGCGGCGTTTGCCGGCGGCTTCGGCGCCATTGCCGGTATCCGTCGTGACCAGCGTGGCGTGGGTGTCGAGGCGTGCGTCCTGCTTCTCGACAGGCGCCGTCTGGTCGGCGGCCGGAGCTGCAGCCGGCATCGTCGCCGGTATTTCGGTGGGCTTCGCGGCCGCGGGTGTCTCGCGCACACTCCGGGATTCCTGGACGCGTGGTTCCGGTTGCCTCGCTTGCGCGGTTTTTTGCGGCTGGCGCGGGGCGCGTTGTGGTTCTTCCGCGCGCGGCTTGTTGGCCTGCGCCGATTTCGGCTGCTGCGGGTTCTGCTGGCGCGAACGGCGTGCATCGCCGTCACGGCCGTTGCGGCGCGAACCGTTGCGCGCAGGCTGTTCCGAACGCCGCTCTGACGCGTGTGCGTGCGCTTGCGCGTTGTCGCGTGGCGGCCTGCGCGGCGTCGGTGCCGCAGAGGTGGTCGCGACACTGCCCGTTTCCGCGGTCGGCGCGCTGCGGAACCAGCCGAACAGTCGGCCGAGCAGTCCGCCGGAAGCAGCTGTCGGCGTGGTGACGGGCATGCCGCTGGGGATCGGGGCCGGTGCGGGTTCGTCGTGCTGCGGCATTGGCGCGGCGCGCTGGATGCCGCTGACCGCGGGCTCCTCGCCGTGCACCACCACGCCCATGCGCGGCTGCGGCGTCGCGGCCACCTCGGTCAGACGCTCGTAGCTGGGCTTGGCGTGCTCGCCCATCTCGCTTTCGCGGATGCGGGTAATTTCGAGGTGCGGCGTTTCCAGATTTTCGTCGGCAACGATCACCACGTGCACCTTGTGGCGCAATTCGATCTCGACCACGCTGGAACGCTTTTCGTTGAGCAGGAAATTGGCCACGCGGGTTGGCGCCTGCACCAGCACCTGCCCGGTGTTTTCCTTCATCGCGTGTTCTTCGATCAGGCGCAACGCCGAAAGCGACAGCGATTCGATGCCGCGGATGCGGCCATGGCCGTCGCAGCGCGGGCACACGATCTGGGTGGACTCCTCAAGGCTTGGGCGCAGCCGTTGGCGTGACAGTTCCAGCAGGCCGAAGCGCGAGATGCGGCCGACCTGCACGCGCGCGCGGTCCAGCTTCAGCGCGTTGCGCAGTTTGTCCTCGACCTCGCGCTGATGGCGCGTGCTTTCCATGTCGATGAAGTCGATCACCACCAGACCGCCGAGGTCGCGGATGCGCAGCTGGCGCGCGATTTCGACCGCAGCTTCGCAATTGGTGTGGAACGCGGTGTCCTCGATGTCGCTGCCCTTGGTGGCGCGCGCCGAGTTGATGTCGATCGAGGTGAGCGCTTCGGTCGGGTCAATCACGATCGATCCGCCCGACGGCAGCCGCACGTTGCGGTCGTAGGCGCTTTCGATCTGGGTTTCGATCTGGAAGCGTGTGAACAGCGGCACGGTGTCGTCGTACAGCTTGAGCTTGCGCAGGCTGTTCGGCATCACCTGCTGCATGAATTGCCGGGCGTCCTCGTACAGCGAAGGCTCGTCGATCAGGATTTCGCCGATGTCGGCGCGCAGGTAGTCGCGCAGCGCGCGGATGAACAGCTTGGATTCCTGGTAGATCAGGAACGGTGCGGATTTGGCGGCGGCGGCCTCGGAAATGGCCTTCCACAGTTGCAGCAGATAGTCGAGATCCCACTGCAGTTCCTCGGCGTCGCGGCCGACGCCGGCGGTGCGCACGATCAGGCCCATGCCGTCCGGCACGGTGACGTGGTCCAGCGCTTCCTTGAGCGCCTGGCGGTCCTCGCCCTCGATGCGGCGCGACACCCCGCCCGCGTTCGGGCTGTTGGGCATCAGCACCATGTAGCGGCCGGCCAGCGAGATATAAGTGGTAAGCGCGGCGCCCTTGTTGCCGCGTTCCTCCTTCTCGACCTGCACGATCAGTTGCTGGCCTTCCTTCAGCAGCTCGCGGATGCCGGCCTTGTTGTGGTCGACGCCGGGCGTGAAGTATTCGCGCGAGATTTCCTTCAGCGGCAGGAAGCCATGGCGTTCGGCGCCGTAATCGACGAAGCAGGCTTCGAGGGAAGGTTCGACCCGGGTGATGCGGGCCTTGTAGATGTTCGACTTCTTCTGTTCGCGCGCGGGGATTTCGAGATCGAGGTCGTACAGCGATTGGCCATCGACGATGGCCACACGCAACTCCTCACGCTGAGTTGCGTTGATCAACATGCGTTTCATTGTGGATTCCTTGAAGTCGCCTGCGCTGCGCGCGTCTTCGGCGGCGCCTTCATGGGGCGGCCGGCCGGATCGCGTGCCGCGCCTGGCGGCAGTTGCCGGGTCCGATGGACGGCCCCGGCGGGTGATGATTGGGGTTGTTCGCGTCCCGAGTCCCCCGACCGTCATGTCGACGGTGGGCAAACATCGACCCGAACGTTACGATGGCGAGGTACCGGCTGCTCCCGGTCAGGAATGGCAGGCGGAAGCCTTGTCCGCGCGGCGAACGAGTACAGGGTCGCCCGGGCGGGGCCAGAGCCTGCTTGACGCTTGGGCATCCTATCATCACGAGGGGTTTTTTCCAATGGGGACGGCAACTTCGGCCAGAGACTTCAATTCGGTGCGAATCGTGGAGGTAGGCCCCGAGCGCGACGGCCAGCGTGTCGACAACTGTCTCGCCGCGCTGCTGAAGGGGGTGCCGAAGACGCATATATACCGGCTGCTCAGGACCGGCCAGGTGCGGGTGAATGGCAAGCGCGCCAAGCCGGACACCCGGCTGGCCGCGGGCGACCGGCTGCGGATTCCGCCGGTACGGGTGGCCGAACGGGATGCGCCCGCCACGCCGCCGGAGGCGATGCTGAACGAACTTCGGCAGGCCGTGATTTTCGAGGACAAGGATTTCCTCGCCATCGACAAACCGGCCGGCATCGCCAGCCACGGCGGCAGCGGCATTGCCTTCGGAGCGATCGAACTGCTGCGCGCGGCGCTGCCCAAGGATCATCTTGAACTCGCGCATCGCCTCGATCGCGACACGTCCGGCGTGCTGGTGTTCGCGCGGTCAAGGCGCGGACTGACGGGCGTGCAGGATTTGATCCGCGCCGGCGAAACCAAGAAGCAGTACCTGTGCCTGATGACCGGCAAACTCAAGCGGCAGAAGTTCGATGTCAACGCGCCGCTGCGCAAATCGGTGCTGGCGGGCGGCGAGCGGATGGTGCGGGTGGACGACGACGGCAAACCGGCACTGACATTCTTCCGCGAAATCGAACGCTACCCCGGCGCGAGCCTGGTCGAGGCGACCTTGGCGACCGGGCGCACCCACCAGATCCGCGTGCACGCCGCGCACGCCGGGTATCCGCTGGCGGGCGATCCGAAATACGGCGAGCGTGAAGCCAACAAGCATTTCGCGAAGCTGGGCCTCAAGCGGATGTTCCTGCACGCGGCACGTTTCGAATTCGAACTGGGCGAACGCGCCTACAGTTTTTCGGCGCCGCTGCCGGATGATTTGCGCGCGGTGCTGGATCGGCTGTAAAACCGGGGTCAGAGTGCACTTTCCCGCGAATCGTGTCGCAGGTGCTCCGATCTGGCGAGCGGAAAGTGCACTCTGACCCCGCTAGAATTGCGGCCTTTCGCATCGCACGGAACCCCGCATGAAGCTCACCATCTTCGGCACCGGCTACGTCGGCCTGGTCACCGGCACCTGTCTCGCCGAAATGGGCAACCATGTGCTGTGCATGGACGTGGATGCGGGCAAGATCGCGCGCCTCGAACGCGGCGAGATTCCCATTTACGAACCCGGGCTGGAACCGCTGGTCAGGCGCAACCATGCATCCGGCCGGCTGGCGTTCACCACCGATGCCGCGGCCGCGGTGGCGCATGGCGACGCGACCTTCATCGCGGTGGGCACGCCGCCCGACGAGGACGGCAGCGCGGACATGAAGTACGTGCTGAGCGTCGCGCGCAGCATCGGTCAACATCTTGGCCGCTACGCCGTGGTCGTGAACAAGTCCACGGTGCCGGTCGGCACCGCCGACCGCGTGCGTGTCGAAATCGCGGCGGCAATGAAAAAGCGTGGCGCGGACATCGCATTCGACGTGGTGTCCAATCCGGAATTCCTGAAGGAGGGCGATGCGGTCAACGATTGCATGAAGCCCGACCGCATCATCGTGGGCGCCTCCTCGCCACGCGCGATCAACCTGCTGAAGTCGCTGTACGCACCCTTCAACCGCAATCACGAACGCCTGGTGCTGATGGACGAACGCTCGGCCGAACTCACCAAGTACGCCGCCAACTCGATGCTGGCCACCAAGATCAGTTTCATGAACGAGATCGCCAACATCGCCGAGCGCGTGGGCGCCGATGTCGAGATGGTGCGCCACGGCATCGGCGCCGATCCACGCATCGGCTACCACTTCATCTATCCCGGCACCGGCTATGGCGGCTCGTGCTTTCCCAAGGACGTGCAGGCACTTGAACGCACCGCGCACGCCAACGGTTACCAAGCGCGCCTGCTGGGTGCGGTCGAGGCGGTGAACCGCGACCAGAAGCGCAAACTGTTCGACCTGATCGTGCGGCACTTCGATGGAAAGCTGGACGGCAAGACCGTCGCGCTGTGGGGACTCGCGTTCAAGCCGAACACCGACGACATGCGCGAGGCGCCCAGTCGTGTGTTGATGGAAGCCTTGTGGCAGGCCGGCGCCAGGGTGCGCGCGTTCGACCCGCAGGCGCGTGAGGAAACCGCGCGCATCTACGGCCAGCGCGACGACCTCGTGCTTTGCGAGGATCCGTGGAACGCTCTGGAAGGTGCGGATGTGCTGGCCGTCGTGACCGAATGGAAGGTGTTCCGCAGCCCGGACTTCGCGCGCATCAAAACCCTGTTGAAGAACCCCGCTGTTTTCGATGGCCGCAACCTGTACGATCCCGCCACGGTCGAGGCCGAAGGCCTCGCGTATTACGGCATCGGACGCGGCCGCAGCGTCGCCGCCGCGGGAATTTGAATCATGACCAAGCCATCCGACGAACGCTTGAACGACCTGGAGTTCCGCCTGACCTTCCTGGACGACGCCGTGTCGTCGCTGGGCGACAGCGAGGCGCTGCAATCACAGCGCTTGTTGCAACTGGAAAACGCGTTGACGGCGTTGCGGCAAGAACTCGCGGCCTTGCGCACGAGTCTTTCGGATGATGTGCATGACGAACCGCCGCCTCCGCATTATTAGTGCGATCATCCGTGATCGCTGTGCTACGGGTCGATGACGAAAGTGCAGGATGCCCGGTCAGTGGGCACCACCGCGGCCATCCATGGCCTGACTTTGGAGAAAGCTGTGCAATCGTCCATGATTGCTGCTTCGTTGGATGCCATGAAGTCGTGATGGCTCTCGCGTCGCAGGCACCAGAGCGGCCTTCCTTGGCCTGACTTTTCACCCAAAGCGGCTCCGTTGAGGCGCCATTGAGCAAGCGCCGAAGTCATGAGTGAATCCCTGCGCGACCAATTGTTGAAAGCCGGCTTCAAGCCGTCGCCGAAGCCTGCGTCGAAAGCGAAACCGCACCTGCGCCCCCAACCGGAACCGCGCAAACCGCACGCTGCGGCCGAGCCTGACCTGGCGCAGGCATTCGCATTGCGCGTCAAGGCCGATCGTGCCGAGCGCGAGGCCGCCGAGCGCGAGGCACGCGAGAAGGCCGAGGCCAAGCGCGAGCGCAAGCGCAAGCTGCAAGCATTGCTCGCCGGCAAGGCGCTCAACCGCGCCGACGCCGAGCAGGTACGCAATTTCGAATTCGCCGGCAAGATTCGCCGCGTGTACGTGACGGCGGAGCAGCTGAAGCAGCTCAATGCGGGCGAACTGGGCGTGGTGATGCACGGCGGGCACGCGTTGCTGGTCACCCGCGATGTGGCCCTGCAGACCCAGGCGATCGCATCGGAGCTGGTCGCGCTGTTGGTGGACCCGAACGCGCCGGCGCAGGACGACGGCGTCCCCGACGATTTGATGTGGTGACCATGTCCACCCCCTTCCACGGGAAGGGGGCGCCGCGCAGCGGCGAGGGGATGTGCGGCAAGCGATGAGAAGCCATCCCCCTCGTCGCGCTGCGCGCGCGTTCGCTGCGCTCCGCCCGTTCCTGCGGAAGGGGGAAGAGAAGAGGCATCGCCTCAGCGCGATTCGGCCGCCAGTGTCGGATTGAACCAGCCCTGTTTCGGCGCGAAGCGCGGACCGTGGGTTTCTGCGAGGGCTGCCAGTTTTTCGCGCAGCACACCCGCGCCCTGACTGCGGATGTACTGGATCGGGCCGCCGCGGAATGGCGCGAAGCCGGTGCCGAAGATCACCCCGGCGTCCAGCAGATCGGCGTCTTCGACCACGTCGTCGTGCAGGCAGGCCACCGCTTCGTTGAGCATCGGCAGGATCAGGCGGTCTTCCAGATCGCTGGGTGCGAGGTAGTGCGCATCGATTTTTGGTTTTTCTGGCTTGCCGTCCTTCCAGGTGTAGAAACCTTGTCCATCCTTCTTGCCGCGCTTGCCGCCCTCGACCTTGTCGGCGATGCCTTCGGGCAGTTCGAGATTGAGGAACGGGCCGAGTTCGTGGCCTACCGAAAGCGCAACGTCGAGTCCAACGGTATCGATCAATTCGATCGGCCCCATCGGCATCCCGAAATGCTTGCCGGCGCGATCGATCACAGGGTCGGGAATGCCTTCGCCGTGGCAACGCACGGCTTCCAGCAGGTACGGCATCAGGATGCGGTTGACCAGGAATCCGGGCGTGCCCTTGACCGGCAACGGCAGCTTGCCGATGGCCTTCACCCAAGCCATGGCGCGCTTCGCGAAGACTTCCTCGAGTTCGTCGTGGCACACCACTTCCACCAGTGGCATCTGCGCGACCGGGTTGAAGAAGTGCAGTCCAAGGAAACGTCGCGGGTGCGCGAAGGTGCCGCGCAATTCGTCCAGCGGAATCGACGAGGTGTTGGTCGCGATCAGCGCATCGCCCGCCATCGCGGGTTCGAGCGTGCGATAGACGGCCTCCTTGGCTTCGGGATTTTCGTAGATCGCCTCGATCGCGAGTTGCGAAGCGGGGATCCCCGCTCCTTCGACATCGGCGGTCAAGCGTTGCACGGCGGGTTCGATACGATCCGGCGCCTTCAGTTTTTTCTCGAACAGTTTGCGCGCACGCGCCAGTGCAGGCTCGACGAATTTCATCTCGCGATCCTGCAGGGTGACCTCGAACCCGCGCAGCGCGCTCCACGCAGCGATGTCGCCACCCATCACGCCGGCGCCGACCACGTGCACGTGGTGGATGTCGTGTGGCGTATTGCCGGCCAACCCGCGCATCCGTTCGCGCAGGAAAAAGATGCGGATGAGATTGTGCGCGGTCGGCGTTTCGGCAAGTTTCGCCACCGAGCGCGCTTCCAGTTTCAGTCGTTGCTCGATGGTAGCGCTGCCCTTGCGCCAAACCTCGATCAACGCGAACGGTGCAGGGTAGTGGTGCACAGACACCTTCGCCGCGGTTTGCTTGCGCACCATCGGCGCAAGGATCTGGCGTGCCGGCCAGCAATTGCTCCACCAAGCGACGGTACGCAGCGCGAACGGCCGCGTGACGGGATGCAGCGCCAGCTTGCGGGCTTCTTCCAGCAACGCCTCCGGTGCGGCCAGCCGATCCACCAGCCCTTCGCCCAGTGCGCGTTCGGCGGACAGCGCGCGCCCGGTCAGCATCATCGCCAGCGCCTTGGGAGCGCCAATCAGGCGGGGCAACCTTGCCGTGCCGCCCCAACCCGGGTGGATGCCGAGCTGCACTTCGGGCAGGGCAATGCGCGTTTCCGGCGCGCTCGCGGCAATGCGCATCCGGCAGGCCAGCGCGAGTTCGGTACCGCCGCCCATGCAGGTGCCGTGCAGTGCAGCGACGGTCGGCATCGGCAAGCGTGCGAGTCGCTCGAACACCCGCTGGCCGTGTTCGATTTCCTCGCGTACCGTACCTGCACGCGCGTAGCCCGCGAACTCCTTGAGGTCGGCGCCGACCGCGAAACCGGATTGCTTGCCAGAGTGGATCACGACTGCCCGGGGCCGCTCGATGGTGATGCGTTCGAGCAACGCATCCAGTTCGTCCAGCAGGGCGTGCGACAGCGCATTCACGCGACTGCCGGCGCGATCCATGGTCAGCACCAGCACGCCGTCCGCGTCTTGCGAATATTTCCAGTGATCGAGCCGCAGTCCTTCGAACACGTCTTGCTCCTGCTTGCAACCGGTGGCCATCATCGGCCGGGCGCCGGGCGCGGTCAACGCCCGCGGCGACGCGGCGTTTACCATCCGGGATTGGAGCGCGCTACGCTTGATCTCGCGGGCAACCGGCCCAACCATGGGTAGAAGCGCAATTCAGGATTTCGGAAATGGCGGAACCGGTTGAACTTTCGCGTATCGAACGCGGTCAGACGGGGGTGCATATCGCCTCCGTCCCAGCAGGGAGTACCGCCCGGATGGGCGATGTGGAAACCGATCGTGCCCTCGTTGCGCGCGTGCGCAAGGGCGACAACAAGGCGTTTGACCTGCTGGTGCGCAAATACCAGCACAAGATCATCGGCCTGGTGTCGAGGTATGTGCACGACTGGAGCGAATGCGAGGACGTGGCGCAGGAAGCGTTCATTCGCGCCTATCGTGCCATCGGTGCGTTCCGTGGAGACAGCGCTTTCTATACGTGGATGTACAAGATCGCCGTGAATACCGCCAAGAACCACCTGGTTGCGCAGGGCCGCCGTCCGCCCGCCGAAGATATCGACGCCGATACCGCGGTGCAGTTCGACACTGGCGCCCGACTGCGCGACGAGGCCACGCCCGAACACGAACTGGCGCGCCTCGAAATTGAACAAACCGTGTTCGCCACGGTCGAAAAGCTGCCGGAAGAATTGCGCGATGCGATCACCTTGCGCGAGGTCGATGGTCTTTCCTACGAGGAGATCGCCGAACGCATGGGCTGCCCCATCGGCACCGTGCGCTCGCGCATCTTCCGCGCCCGCGAAGCCATCGATGAAAAATTGCGTCCGCTGTTGTCCAATGAAGATGCCTGAGATTCCGAATCACGCCGTGCGAGGTGCAAGGTAATGGATCCGACCAGTCGCGAAGATCTTTCCGCCCTGATGGACGGCGAACTGGCCGCCGAACCGACCCGGTTCCTGCTGCGGCGCCTCGACCACGATCCCGAACTCGGCGCGACCTGGTCGCGCTGGCATTTGATCCGCGCCTGCCTTGCATCCGATCAGGCGCGCATGTCGGCGCCGCGGGCCGACAGTGATTTTGCCACGCGCGTCGCTTCGGCGCTGCAGTCCGGCAACGTGCCGCAAGCGCGGCAACGGCATTGGGCGCGCTATGTGGGTGGTGGCGCGATCGCTGCCAGCGTGGCTGTCGCCGCCTTGATGTTGAACACTCCGAATCCCCGTGTGGGCGCGTCGGCGCCGGTCACGCAGTCGCGCGGCGCGCCGGTTTCTTCCGCCGCGGCCACTGCGCTGGCCGAAGCCGCGCCTGCGGGGAACCAGGCAACGCCACCGTGGTTGCTGTCACGCCAGCCCACCGTGCTTTCCGTGCAACCTGCATCCGCCAATGTCGTGTACGGCACCGGCCTGATGCAGCCCGATTACCTGCGTCAGGCCAGCTACGCGCGTGACGAGACGCTGCCGTACGCATCCGCGTATCAAACCGGACAACCCGGGATGCCGTTCTCGATCGTGGTGTTGCCGCCGCAACCACCGTCACCTGCATCCAGCGCATCCGCGGCGCGGCACTGACGGGCGTTTGACCGCGGCGCGCGGACGCCTGCGCCGCCATCGATTTCCGCAACATGCGCGTGGTTTCACGTCGCGTCCACCGCTGGTGGGCGAGAGTTGCCGCGCGCGGCATTCAGAGTTCCGCATTGCATATCCACCCTCATGAGGAGAACACCATGTTGAAACGGGCGAGGCGATTTGCCGCCATATTCGTTCTATTGTGTTTTTCAGGCGCCGGCGCGGCGCTGGCCGCGACACCGGCGCCGACCGTCGCGCTGCCGAACTTCACCAGCATCGTGAAGAAATACGGCCCGGCGGTGGTGAACGTGGTGGCGCGCTACAACCACGCCAGCGAGATGGGCAGCGACCATCCCGGCGAGCAGCAAACCCAGCAGCCGCAGATTCCGGAAATCTTCCGGCACTTCTTCGGCATGCCGTTCGGTCCGGGCATGCAAGGGCCATCGCCTCCGGGCATGTCGATCGGTTCGGGCTTCATCATCTCGTCCGACGGTTACATCCTCACCAACCGCCACGTGGTCGCCAACGCGGATTCGGTGAAAGTCACGCTGTCGGATCACCGCACCTACACCGCCAAGGTGATCGGCGAGGACAAGGGTTACGACATCGCGGTGCTGAAGATCGACGCGAAGGATTTGCCCACGGTGCAGATCGGCAACTCCAATGACCTGCAACCCGGCGAATGGGTGGTCGCGATCGGTTCGCCCGAAGGCCTCGCGCATTCGGTGACCGCAGGCATCGTAAGTTACGTCGGGCGCAGCCTCGGAACCAGCGACCAGCCGACGGTTCCGTTCATCCAGACCGACGTGCCGATCAATCCCGGCAATTCGGGCGGCCCGCTGTTCAATCTTGCCGGGCAAGTGGTCGGCATCAACTCGCAGATCTTCTCCAGCACCGGCGGTTCGATGGGGCTGTCGTTCTCGATACCGATCAACATCGCGATGGACGCCGCGCACCAGCTTGAAACCAAGGGCTACGTGACCCGCGGCATGATCGGCGTCGCCATCCAGAACGTCAGTGAAGGCGTGGCCAAGACTTATCACCTGCCGAACGACAATGGCGCCGTGATTGCCGAGGTCCAGTCCGGCGGTCCCGCAGCGAAGGCGGGCCTGAAGGTTGGCGACGTGGTCACCGGCTTCAACGGTCGCAAGATTTACGATTCGACCGAACTGCCGCCCATGGTGGCGATGACCGCGCCCGGTACCGAGGCGAACGTGAACATCCTGCGCGATGGCAAGCCGATGACCATCAAGGTCAAGGTTGGCACGATGCCGCGCAACGGCCTCAGCAATGCCTTCATCGCCGGTGCGCCGGCAACCTCCGGCAGCAACCTGCTGGGTCTCACCGTGCAGGACATCACGCCGCAGATTCGCCAGCAGCTCGGTGGTTACACCGGCAAGGGCGGCGTGGTGATCACCGACGTGCAGGGCCCGGCCGCCGACGCTGGCCTGTCGCCCGGCGATGTGGTGCTGCGCGTGGGCAACCGTCCTGTCAACAGCGTGTCCGAGTTCCGTCGCGACACCGCGAACGTGAAACCGGGCAGCGTGGTGTTGCTGCTGGTTTCACGCCAGGGACAGAACCTGTTCATGACGATCAGCGTGCCTTCGAAGTAATCGTCAAAAGCGCATCCCCCTCATTCCCCCTTCGTTCCGAAGGGGGAGGACATTACCCCCTTCCAACGGAAGGGGGTCGCGCGAAGCGCGGGGGGATGTCGTCAAGTAACATGAGAGCTTCTCTCGCACACTGCAACATGCCGCATGAAGCTGTATTCGATCGAAGGCAACACCCAGAAACTCGACGGTGGCGCGATGTTCGGGAACGCCCCGAAGGCAATGTGGCAGAAATGGATTCCGGCCGACGATCAGAATCGCATTCCGCTGGCTTGCCGTTGCCTGCTGGCGACCGACCTTGGCGGTCGCAACGTGTTGTTCGAAACCGGCATCGGCGCGTTCTTCGAACCGAAATTGCGCGAACGCTACGGGGTGGTCGAGGATCGCCACGTGTTGCTGGATTCCCTGAAGGCGGCCGGCCTGAGCCACGAGGACATCGACGTGGTGGTGCTGTCGCACCTGCATTTCGACCACGTGGGCGGCCTGCTGGCGGCGTGGGAAGCGGATGCGTCGTTGCGGTTGCTGTTTCCGAACGCGAAGTATCTGGTGGGGGCGCTGCACTGGAACCGCGCCACGCATCCGCATCCGCGCGACCGCGCCTCGTTCATCCCGGGCGTTCCGGAATTGCTGGAGGCGAGCGGGCGCCTCGAAAGGGTCGAGGGCGAGTACTCGCACACGCTGGGCAAGGCGGTGCGCTTCCATTATTCGCAGGGCCACACGCCGGGTCTGATGCTGTCGGAGATCATTGGGCCGCACGGCAAGGACGGCATGGTGTATTGCGCCGACCTGATTCCGGGCGCGCCGTGGGTGCACCTGCCGGTGACGATGGGTTACGACCGCGCGCCGGAAATGCTGATCGACGAGAAGCGCGGGTTCCTGGACGACAAGCTGCAACGCGGCGTCAGGCTGTTCTTCACCCACGACCACGCCACCGCGTCGGCTTCGCCGCGACGCGACGGGAAGGGGCGTTACGGCGTCGCCGACGCGCAGGCGCACTTTGCGGGCGTGGCGCTGTAAGCTCGCGGCGTGAGCCGTTTTTCCGGACTATTCGACGACCCTTCGCGCAACGCCAGGTTGCTGGGTGCGCTGTTGTTGTTGCTCGGCCTGGTGCTGCTCGGGTTCACCGAACATTCGGATCGTCTGCGCGCGATGGGCGAGGATGCGCTGGGCGGTTTCGTCCTGACCGGCAGCGCGGCCACACCGGGGCCCGATGCCAACGGCAAGCTGGTGCTGGCGGTCGGCGCGCCCGCGGTGAAGTCGCCGGCGCGCGACGAACAATTCGGCGTCGCGGTGGATGCACCGGCGCTGCTGCGCAAGGTCGAAATGTTCCAGTGGACCGAAACCCATTTCGGCGGCCAGCGCAACTACGAGATGGACTGGTTCGACCACCCGATCGATTCGTCCACCTTCAACAACCCTGCAGGGCATGCCAATCCGGGCGCGTTTCCGATCGGCGCGGCACGTTTCGATTCTCCGGACGTGACGGTGGCGGGCTTCAAGCTGGGTGCGGCGCTGGTCGCGATGATTCCGGGCCCGGAACCCTTCACGCCGAATCTGTCGCACCTGCCGCCCAACATGGCGGCGACGTTCCAGGCGCACGATGGCACGTTGCTGACCAGTGCGAATCCGGCGCATCCGCAAGTCGGCGACCTGCGCGTCAGTTGGCTGCGCATCGTGCCCGCGGAGTTGACGGTGTTCGCGCGCGACCGTGACGGGACATTGGTACAGGCGCACGACCCGGCTGGCGATCAGATCGCGCAGGTGCTGCTGGGCAGGTTGTCGCTCACCGACGTGTTGACCGATGCGCCGCAGCCACCGCATTTCAAGTGGGCACGACGGGTGCTGGCGGTGTTGCTGGCATGGGCGGGCGTCGCGCTGTTGCTGCCGCCCACGCGCCGCCGCGACCGCGCATTGGCGCTGGCCATCGCGGCGGTACCGCTGGCGTTGCTGGCCGCGGCGTACTGGTTCGACGTGCGGATGCTGGCGTGCGCGGTGCTGGTACTCATCGCCGTGCTGGCCGCACTGGCCGCGGTTTGGCGTTGGCGCAATCCTGGAGCGGGTTGGTAGAGCGAGCTGTCGTGAAAAGTCGGACCAGGGAAGGTCGCTCTGGTGTTGCATGACCGATGTGCCATGTTCTTGCCGGACATCGAACAACGCAGCGATCAGGGATGATCGCACGAGTCACGCATGTTCGAGGAACCACAACCCTGCGAACAGTTTCGGATCAATCGAATACCCTTGTTCGGACATCGAACGCAGCCACGTACTGGCCTGCGCGCGCGGAATGGCGTGCACCACGATGTCCTCGGTTGTGTCGCCGCCGCCTGCGCCGATCTTGCGCAAGTCCAGGGCGCGCACGAAGTGGATCATCTCGGTGCTCATGCCCGCCGACGATGGGCCCGAATGCAGCGGCACCACGCGCTCGCAAGTCCAGCCGGTCTCCTCGATCAGCTCGCGTCGCGCGGCGGCGGCCACGCTGTCGTCGTCGGCGTGGCCGGCATCGCCGATCAGGCCGGCCGGCATCTCGATGGTGAACTTCAGGATCGGCACGCGGTACTGCTCGACGAACAGCACGCGGTCATCCGGCGTGACCGCGACGATGATCACCGCGCCCTGCGGGTTGTTGCGCTCGACGAACTCCCAGCGGCCGCGTTGTTTCAGCGTCAGCCACTTGCCGGCATGCAGCACTTCGGCGGGAGCGTCGGAATCGACGGGGATGCTGGTATCCCGATTCATGACACGGAGTCCGTTTGCAGAAGTTGGTGTGCACGGTTGCGCGTGAACGGGCCGATCTTGAGGCGCGCGCACAATGCGTCGAGCGTGGCGGTATCCGCCGCACGACGCAGCAGCCCGTCGACGCCATTCGGTACCGGCGCGTCCAGCGCGATGCGTGCGAGGCGTTGCGACAAGTGCGCCGAGTCGACGTGCGCGCGCAATTTGTCGGCCAGCGATTTGGCGCCGCGCAGGCGCAGGAACGGCACCTCGTCCACGCGCGCCAGCAGGCTTTCCAGATTGTCGAAGTGCGCGAGCAGCGCGGCCGCGCCCTTGGCGCCGATGCCGGGCACGCCCGGGATGTTGTCGGTGGCGTCGCCGGTCAAGGCCAGGTAATCCACCACCTGGTCGGCGCGCACGCCCAGCCGTGCCGGCACGCCCGCCGCGCCCCAGCGGTGTCCACGCGCGTAATCCCACTGCTCGGTGCCGTCATCCAGCAACTGTCCGAAATCCTTGTCGGCCGAGACGATCACGGCGTGCCATCCGGGACCGCGGGTCGCGGCCAGCACGCTGCCGATCAGGTCGTCGGCCTCGTAGGTGGCGTCGGCCAGCACGGTGAATCCGAACACGGCGGCGAGTTCGCGGCAGTATTCGAATTGCCGTTTCAGTTCCGGCGGTGCCGGTTCGCGATTGGCCTTGTAGGCGGGATAGATCGTGTTGCGAAAGGAACTGGTGAGCGCGATGTCGAACGCGGCGACGGCGTGGCTGGCGCGGGTGTGTTCGACGAAATCCAGCAGGAAGCGCGCGAAGCCGTGCACCGCGTTGACCGGCGCGCCGTCGACGTCGAAAAACGCATCCGGCATCGAATGCCAGGCACGGAACACGTACATGCTGGCGTCGATCAGGTAGACCGTTTTGACCGGCGCCGTCCCCGGAGCGGTGGGTTGCGGCGGCGCGTTTCCACTCATCCCTGCCACGCGCTCAACACCTGGTCGACGTTCGGGCGGTTGCGTTCGGGCGGTTCTTCGCCGCGGCTGCCGACGTGGATGTAGGCGATCGCGCGCTCGTTGTCGGCGAGGCCCAGCAGCCTCGCTGCATCTCGGTCGTAACAAGACCAGCCGGTCAGCCATTGCGCGGCGAATCCGGCCGCCTGCGCGGCCAGCAACAGGTTGTAGGCTAGGCAACCCGCCGACAGCAACTGTTCCTGCGCCGGAATCTTGGGATGGTGCTCGTCGATGCGCGCGATCACCGCCAGCACCACCGGCGAGTGCGTGAAACGTTCGCGGTCCTTGGCGAGTTTTGCCGCGGGTACACCGGGATCGACGCGTGCATGCAAGTCGGCCAGCGCTTCCCCGTAGCGCGCACCGGCCTCGCCGCTGAACGCGATCAATCGCCAGGGCGTGAACTTGCCGTGGTCGGGCACGCGGATCGCGGTCGCGACGATTTCGCGCAGCTCGCCCGCGGTCGGGCCGGGCGGTTGCAGTGCCGCGGCCGGCACGGAACGGCGGTCGCGCAGGAATTGGAGGGCAACGTCATTGCGCATCCAACCAGTCTAACAGTCGCGCGGCGCGCCTTTGCGCTACGATGCCGGAACCATTCGGGAGACAGCCATGCCGATCACGCTTGCCGCCTTGCGCGAAACCGCTGCTGGGGAACGCCGCGTTGCCGTGACGCCGGAGACGGCCAAGAAATACGCAGCGCGTGGTATTCGCGTGTTGCTGGAACGCGGCGCAGGCGAGCGGGCCGGTTTTCCCGACGCGGCGTATGCAGGCGTCGAGTTCGCCGATGCGGTCGCGGTCGCGGCACAGGCCGATGTCATGTTGTGCGTGCAGCCACCCGCCGACGAACGCGCGACGGCGATCAAGGAAGGCGCCGCGCTGATCGGGCAGCTGCATCCACACCACGCGGCCGAGCGGCTGGCCGGCTACGCGCAGCGCAAGTTCGAGGCGTTCTCGCTGGAATTGTTGCCGCGCACCACGCGTGCGCAGGCGATGGACGTGTTGTCTTCGCAGGCAGCGGTCGCCGGCTACCGCGCGATGCTGATCGCGGCGGAAGCCGCGCCCAAGTTTTTCCCGATGCTGACGACCGCCGCGGGCACCTTGCGGCCGTCGAAGGTGTTGGTGATCGGCGCGGGCGTGGCAGGCTTGCAGGCGATCGCGACCGCGCGCCGGCTGGGCGCGATGGTGGAAGGTTTCGACGTGCGCCCGGAAACCCGCGAGCAGATCGAGTCGCTGGGCGCCAAGTTCCTCGACCTCGGTGTCAACGCGGCGGGCGAGGGCGGCTATGCGCGCGAACTGACCGCCGAGGAACGCGCGGCGCAGCAGGCCAAACTGGCCGAGCACGTGAAGACGGTGGACGTGGTCGTCACCACCGCGGCGGTGCCGGGTCGTCCGTCGCCGAAGATCGTGCCGATGTCGATGGTGGATGGCATGAAGGCCGGTGCGGTGATCGTCGACCTGGCCGCCGAAGGTGGCGGCAACTGCGAGGCGACGCAACCCGGCGCGCGCATCGAGCGCCACGGCGTCACCATCATCGGCCCCCTGAACCTGCCGTCCGGCGCGCCACTGCACGCGTCGGAAATGTACGCGCGCAACCTCATGCATTTCAGCGAGCTGGTGATTGTCGACGGCGCATGGAAGCCCGACTTCGAGGATGAACTGGTCGCGAAAACCTGTGTCGCGCGTGGCGGCGAGGTGGTGTTCGGCAAACCGTAACTACGTGTGATGCATCGCCCTTCGGCACGAAGGGGGAACGTGGGGGATGGCTTTGGGAGTTTTTTGCGAGGCGACATCCCCCCAGCGCTGACGCGCTGACCCCCTTCGCAGCGCGAAGGGGGTCAGCCGGCGGTTCAATGCCCGCGATGTGCCGGCATGTGCATCGGGATGGGATGACCGGCGTGTCCGGCATCCCAGCGCATGCGTTGCTGGTGGTGCCAGCGTTCGCGCAACGCGCGGCGTTCAGCCGGTGACAGCGACTGGAATCGGTGAAACGCGGCATCGACCCTGGCGCGTTCCGCAGGGGTGAGGTTGTGGAAGGCGCGTACGTTCTGGCGCAGTTGGCGGCGTTGCTCCGGGGTCATCGCCGCCCAGCGGGTCAGGCGCTCGTGGATCCGCTGCTGGCGTTCGGGAGGCAGGCTTGCCCAGCGCGTTGCGTGGGCGGCCAGGCGCTGTTGTCGCTCCGGGGGCATCTGGCTCCATTGTGATTGCAGGGGCGCGAGCATGCGCTGCTGGTCCGGGTCGAGGCTGGACCACGCCAAGGGCTGCCTTGTCGTGTTGGCATCCGGTGTTGGCGCCGAAGTTTGCACCTGGGTCGGCGGGTTTGGGGCTGACTGGGCCACGCTTGCGCGAGGTACGGCGACCAGTCCCGTGACGGCCAGCAACCAAGCGGATAGCGCCCAGGCACGCATCTCAGTGCTCGCTGCCGCCCGACGCGGATGCCACGCTAGGCTGCGTGGCCAGCCAGCGGTAGAAGTCCAGGTTCTGCACCACTTCCATCTGGGTGCTGCCGACATCCGGCAGCGCTTCGTCTTCGTCATTCTGGCTGGCGACGATCGGCGCGGAACTTGCGACGGCGGTAGCCGGCGTGATGCGGGCCACCGGGCGCATCCACACCACGCCCACGACCAGCGCGCAGCAGGCGGCGGCACCAGCCAGCGGTGCCCAAACCCGCAGCACGGGGTTCCTGCCGCGCGCATTCAGCGCCTTGCGACGTGCCAGCCCGAGCCGCAGCGCGTGGTAGGAATCGGTGCCCTCGCAGGCACTGCGGAAGATGGCGCGCGCGCGCGCTTCGACTTCGCCGTCTTGAGGCAGGTCGTTGAATGCGTTGTCGGGCATCTTGTTCATCGCCATTCCTCGAGTTGCGTGCGCAGCGCGTCCAGCGCGCGCGAGAGATGGGTTTTGACGCTGCCGGCGCTGCAGCCCATCGCGCTGGCCGTGTCCGCCACGTCCAGCCCTTCCAGCACCCGCAGCATGAACGCCTGCTGCTGGCGGCGCGGCAGCGCGCGGATGGCCGCAGACATCGCAGCAAACGCTTGCCGCGATGCCAAAGCGCGTGATGGCTCGGGGCCGAGATCCGGCGCTTCCCAAGCCGGCAGTTCCTCGTCGTCGTCCGTGACCGCGTGACCCGTCCAGACCAGGATCCGGTTGCGTACCGTGCGCCGGCGCTGCAGGTCGGTGATGCGCCGGCGCAGAATGCCCCAGAACAGCGGTGGCCATTCCTCGGCTGGTTTGTTGGCGTAGTGTTTCACCAGCCGCAACATCGCATCCTGCACCGCGTCCAGCGCTTCGTCGGAATCGCGCAAGGCGATTTCCGCGACGCGCCACGCGCGCCGCTCGACCGAGGCCAAAAACGCTTCGATGGTGGCCGCGACCGGTCGCGCGGCGTCGCGCGGCGCCACGTCCGGAATGATTTCGAGTACGCTGGCGACCTCCATCACGGCCTGGCCTGTCGACACCGTTTCGGCATCCCTGATCTCGTGCATCCGAACCTGCCTCAGATAACGCACCAGCCGGGTTGGGGTTGACCGCCGCATTGCCGGTATGATGGCCCGGACTTGGAGGAGGGGCACATGATTACCGGCTTCCTTGCACTGTACATCTTCATGCTGGCGGCGTTCACCGGCTACGAAATCATCAGTCGGGTTCCAGTCATCTTGCACACACCGCTGATGTCGGGTTCCAACTTCGTGCACGGCATCGTGCTGGTGGGCGCGATGATCGCGCTGGGACACGCGCACAGCACGATCGAAATCGTGATCGGCGTGATCGCGGTGCTGCTGGCCGCCGGCAACGTGGCCGGTGCCTACGTGGTCACCGAACGCATGCTGGAGATGTTCAAGACATCGAAACCCGCTGCTCCGCAATCGGCGGAGAAAAAACCATGACGCTGCCGACGTGGATGCCGGCGCTGGCCGACGCGATCTATTTCCTCGCAGCGGTATCGTTCATTTGGGGCATCAAGCGCATGAGTTCGCCACGCACCGCCCGCCACGGCATCCTGTGGGCGGGCGGGGGCATGGCCGCCGCGATCCTGGTGACCTTCTTCCTGCCGGGGATGCACCACCTGCTCGCGATCGTCGTTTCCGTGGTCGTCGGTGGCGGCCTGTCCTGGTGGGTCGGGCGGCGGGTCAAGATGACCGCGATGCCGCAGATGGTGGCGCTGTTCAACGGCATGGGCGGCGGCGCGGCGGCGGCGATCGGCGCGGTCGAGCTGATCAAGTTCAACGCGGCGCTCAAGTTGTTGACGGCGCCGTCGCGACTGGTTCCGGATACCTCGCCGATCCAGCCCGAAGCGTGGGCCACGCACGCCGCGCAGGCGATTCGGACCGCGGTGCACTTGAGTCCGGTCGAGTTGACACTGGCGTTCCTCGGTATCCTGATCGGCGCGATTTCCTTCACCGGTTCGCTGATCGCGTTCGCCAAGTTGCAAGGCTGGATGGACAAGCGTTACATCTACCCGTTGCAGCGTTGGGTCAACCTCGCGATTTTCATTGCCGCGGTGGTGTGCGGAATCCTCGCATTGATCGCCGCCATCGAGGGCCAGCCGTTTGCGTGGGGCCTGTTGATCGCGTTCTTCGCGTTGACCTTGATCTTCGGCATCGCGATGACCCTGCCGATCGGCGGCGCCGACATGCCGGTGGTGATCTCGATGTACAACGCATGCACCGGGCTCGCGGTGGCGTGCGACGGGTTCGCATTGCAGAACGAGGCCATGATCATCGCCGGCATGGTGGTGGGCGCGGCCGGCACGCTGTTGACGCAGTTGATGGCCAAGGCGATGAACCGCTCGCTTGCCAACGTCCTCTTCAGCAACTTCGGTGGCGGCGGTGGCGCGGCGCAGCAGGAAATCGCGGGCGCGTTGAAACCGATCGACGCCAACGACGCCGCGGTGATGATGGCCTACGCCGAGCGCGTCGCGATTGTGCCGGGTTACGGCATGGCGGTGGCGCAGGCGCAGCACAAGGTGTGGGAATTCGCGAAGCTCTTGATCGAGCGTGGCGTGAAAGTGAAGTTTGCGATCCATCCGGTGGCGGGCCGCATGCCCGGCCACATGAACGTGCTGCTGGCCGAGGCCGGCGTGCCCTACGACCTGATCGAGGACATGGACGACATCAACCCAGAGTTCCCAAACATCGACGTGGCGCTGGTGATCGGCGCCAACGACGTGGTGAACCCGGTTGCGCGCACCGACAAGAACTCGCCGATCTACGGCATGCCGATCCTGGATGTCGCCAAGGCGAAAAACGTCATCGTGATCAAGCGCGGTCGCGGCAAGGGTTTTGCCGGCATCGAGAACGCGCTGTTCTACGCCGACAACACCCGCATGTTGTACGGCGACGGCCAGGCCGCGGCCGGCGAACTGGTGGCGGGGCTCAAAACCCTGGATGCTTAGCTGGTGCGATCGTCCGTGATCGCTGCCGCACTGAGCGAAACGTTGCGCAGGGCGCCTTGAACACCTGTACATCAGAACGGACGTCCCTGCCCTGACTTTTCACAACAGCCGCTACGAATGGCGCAGTTTTTGGGGCCGCAAGAGCCAGGCCGCGATGATCGCGGCCAGCACCGCGGCACCGGCGTAGATCAGGATGGACAGCGCGCTCAATCCCAGCTTGGCGACTTGCGTAACCAGCCCCATGCCGCCGGTGCGGAACGCAAGGCCGAACGGAAACCCGGTCACCGCCGCGACCCGTGCCAACGCGACCAGGCAGGCGGCGTAGAAACCCGCCACCAGCACCGCCAGCGCGGCCACCGGCCCGGCCCAGCGTGCGTACAGGCAACCGCAGAACTTCAGCACCACCGTCAGCGGGATCGCCAGCAGCAGCACCGGCCAGCTAGGCGGAATGCCGATCACGATCGCCGCGAACGCGGAAACAGCGCCCGTGGCAAGCGTGCACATCAGCCAGCCGAACGCCGAGGTGAGCACGCCAAGCGCGCGTGCCAGCCATGCAGTCGAGGCATGCGCGGGAGCGGAAGGCAGCGGGTTGGCGGAATCGTCCACGCAGGAAAGTGCAGTACGCGAACATCCGATGATAGACCAGCGACGCGCATTCCGGCGACCCTGGAACTGCGGAGTCTTGTGGATGCGGGCCCTGACCTCCATCAATGATCCGCGGGATGGCGTGTTGTTATGCTTTCCCGTCGCGCGCCCATGCGCGTCCCCCGAAGCCACCGCGAACCGAAGCATGTCCGGATTCAGTGCCTCAAGCGAACCCTTCACCCTGCAACGCGATTGCCACGCGGTGCACGTGCCCTACGGCGACGTGGTCAACCTGCCGGCGGGGCAGACCGGCTACATCACCCAGTCGCTGGGCGGCAGTTTCACGGTGTACGTCGAAGGCAGCCTGTTCCGTGTCGATGGCAAGGACGCCGACGCGCTGGGCAAGCCGCCGCCGGAGCCGCTGAGCGTGCCCGAGGACGCGGGCGACGAGGATGTCGAACGCGTGGTGTGGGAACAGTTGCGCACCTGCTTCGACCCCGAGATTCCGATCAACGTCGTGGATCTCGGGTTGGTCTACGACCTGAGTCTGGAACATCTCGACGATGGCCAGCGCAAGGTCTACGTCAAGCTCACGCTCACGGCGCCGGGTTGCGGGATGGGCGACATCCTGGTCGAAGACGCGCGCACCAAGCTGGAGATGATCCCGACCATCGAGGAAGCCCAGATCGACCTGGTGTTCGACCCGCCCTGGAACCAGTCGATGATGTCGGACGAGGCCAAGCTGCAGACCGGCATGATGTGATCTGCGTCCCGTTTCGCGGGTGCCTGCAACTGCCCGCTGCCGGTGTGCCGTCGGGTTTTCTGTCTGGACACTGAACGCCATGCTGCGTCGCAGCGTGACGCGCTGTTGACGTTTGTTTACGTTGCGCCGGCTCGCTGGTGTGAGGGCGCCACTCGGGCAATCCGCACACACGTCGTCCCACGTGTTGCGTGCAGGGTGTCAAACAGGATCCGGCGGCGCTCCGATACGCCGGGTGGGGAGTATGCATTGCGGATTTTTGCGTCGCGCGGTCGCGTGCTCGCAACGCGTGGCCGTGCATCCTTCCAACTTGCAGGAGTATGTGATGCCAAGCAATCTCCGTTTGAAGGCCCTGGTCGTTGCCATGGGCCTGGCTGCCGGTACGGCAGCGTTTGCCGCAACTCCCTCCGCCGTTCTTGCCAATACCTCCATCGTCAAGCTCGCCACGCAAATGCGTGCCGGGGATTCGGTGGTCGGTCCGATGGCGCTCACCCAATCGATGCGGGTGACGTTGTCGCTGCACTGGCGCAACCAGGCGCAACTCCAGGCGCTCATCGCCAACCCCCGCCACCAGAACCTGACCCACGCCCAGTTCATGGCCGAGTACGGGCCGAGCAAAGCCGACGTGAACCAGGTCAAGGCGTTCCTGCGCCAGCAGGGTTTCAGGAACATCCAGGTGTCGGCCGACCATCTGCTGGTGTCCGGCGAGGCGTCGGTGGCCACGGTGCAGGCGACGTTCCATACCAACATGGTGAACGTGCGTACCAAGCACGGCCGCCTGGCGTTCGCCAACTCGACCGCCGCGCGCATTCCCGACACCCTGAAAGGTGTGGTGCATGAAGTGCTGGGCCTGCAGAACGTGCACCGTTTCCACGTGCTGCCGATCCACACCATGGCGACCGGGGGTTCGGCGACTGCCCACAACCCGACCGATTTCGCGGCGATCTACGACGCCGGCAGCACCGCGACGGCGTCCACGATCAACGTGGGCATCATCACCTCGGGCAGCATGAGCAACGTGAAGAGTGATTTTTCGCAGTTCCTCAGCAGCAACAACCTGCCCAGCATTCCGATGAACGTGGTGCAGGTCGATGGTGGCGGCACGTCCACCAGCGGCGACGGCGAATGGGACCTGGACAGCCAGGACATCGTCGGCATTTCGGGTGGCGTCAAGGCGCTGTACCTGTACGACACCACTTCGCTGTCGACCCAGGATCTGGTGGATGACTTCAGCAAGGCCGAATCGGACAACGTGGTACGCGTGGTCAACGTTTCGATAGGCGGCTGTGAAACCGGTTCCGAGACCAACGGTGCGGCCACCGGCGACAACATTTTCCAGGCCGCCGATGCGGAAGGCATGACCTTCTCGGTGTCCGCGGGCGATTCGGGCGCAAACGAATGCGGGACTGCTACGGGAACCACCCCGAGCTGGCCCGCCGACTCGCAGTACGTCGTGGCCGTGGGCGGCACCGAGCTGTACACCTCCGGCACCACCTGGGAAAACGAAACGGTCTGGAACAACCTGAGTTCCAACGAAGGCGCGACGGGCGGCAGCCCTTCGACCTTCGAGCCGATGCCGAGCTGGCAGCAGAACGTCGGCCAGAATGCCGGCCACACCACCCGCGGCGTGCCCGACGTGGCGTTCGATGCCAGTCCGGTTTCCGGCGCCAACGTGATCGTCGATGGCGCGAGCCAGCAGATCGGCGGCACCAGCCTTGCCTCGCCGCTGTTCGTGGGCGTGTGGGCGCGTACCCTGGCGGCCGATTCGAGCCTTGGCTTCGCCGCGCCGCTGATCTACGCCGACGCGAAGAACAACTATGCGTCCGACTTCCACGACGTGACCCAAGGCAACAACAACGGCGAAACCGCGGCCGTGGGCTGGGACTACTGCACCGGCTTCGGGTCGATCGACATCGCGAACTTCGTGGCACACGTTGCGGGGAGTGGTGGGGTGAGCCCACCGCCACCGCCGCCGCCACCGCCACCGCCGCCACCACCGCCACCGCCGCCACCACCGCCACCGCCACCGCCACCGAGCGGGACGTTCTCCAACAACACGGTGTATCCGATTCCGGACAACGGTTCGGCAACCAGTCCGATTTCGGTGACCGGCGAGTCCGGCGACGCGCCGTCCAGCCTTGCGGTGTCGGTGAACATCACACACAACTGGTCTGGCGATCTGGAGATCGTGCTGTATGCGCCCAACGGCTCGTACGCGATCCTGCAGTACCCGGACTACAACAACGACGGCAACATCAACACCACGTATACCGTCAATGCCTCATCGGTGCTGGCCAATGGCACATGGAAGCTGGATGTGATCGACGATGACCCGTATTACTCAGGCGATTACGGCACCTTGAATGCATGGAGCATGACCTTCTGAGTGTCGTGGCTGCAATGCGAAGCGTCAGTCGCCATGCATGACGGTTCGATGCTGGCTTGGGCCCGGTCGTTTGCGACCGGGCCTTTTTGCTGTCATGCCAACAACACGACGATCCCTGTTTCGCTGCATGGCGTGAGCGACGAGCAAGGTCGCCGCTTCGTTCTGAGGCGTGCGTGCCGTGGAAGATTCGGGCCCGGCCTTGCGCCCGGCCCTTTTTTCGTGGGCTGGCGGGTGCGGGCGAAGTGCGTGCTCAGGGTGCGCGTTCGAAACGGTTCGCGGCGCGGTTCTTGCGCACGTGCTCAGGATCCCAGACGCGACCGTTCATCGCGATCCACACGCCATCGCCCAGGCTTTGCACCGCGCCGACCGCGCAACCGATGTTGAACACCGCGTCGGAACCTTGGAACCGCGCCGGGTTCAGCGCGCCGGTCAGCACGATGGTCTTGCCCGCGATGCCGGCCAGTGCGCGCGCCGTCTCGACCATGGTGTCGGTGCCGTGGGTGATTAGGACGTGGCGATGCGGCTGCCGTTCGACGGCGGCGCGGATCGCGGCGCGGTCGGCGTCGGTCATCTCGAGGCTGTCCTTGCGCACCACCGGGATCACCTCGAATTCGAACACGACCCCCAACTGGGCGAGGATTTCGCCGATTTGCGGCGCGCCCACCTGGTAGTCGGACTTGGCGTCGAAGTAGACCTTGTCGATGGTGCCGCCGGTGGTGATTACGGTCAGGTGTTGCATAGGTTGGATTCTGCGTGCGGCGTGGAGCATGCGATTATCGTGAAACCGGGGTCAGAGGGAAACCGGGGTCAGAGTGCACTTTCGGGCACTGGCATCCCAAGGCATGCTGGCGCTTGCACGAAAGCGCACTCTGACCCCGGTTTCCCCGGGCATGCGTAAACGGCAAACCCATGGCATAATCCGTCGTCTTTTGGGCAGACAAGCCGCCCTGCGGCTGCCCCGCAACCGAGAGTCCCGCATGTTGTCATCACTTTTTGCCGTCGCCGCCGCGGCGCCTGCCGCGCACCCGCCGGAAGCCAACCCGATCTACACGTACGGATTCCTGATCGTACTGTTCGTGATTTTTTACTTCCTGCTGATCCGTCCGCAGCAAAAACGCGCCAAGGAACAGAAGAAGATGATCTCCGAGCTCGCCAAGGGCGACGAGGTCATCGCTGCCGGCATCCTCGGCAAGGTGGAAAACATCGGCGAACATTTCCTCACCCTTGAAGTCGCCGACAACGTTCGCATCCGGGTGCAGAAGGGCGCCGTCTCGACGGTGCTGCCCAAGGGCACGCTCAAATCCAGTTGACGCCCCGTAGGGGCGCGACGTCTTTCGCGCACAACGATTCTTTCGTACCCATGAACGACTTTCCCCGCTGGAGATACTGGGTGGTTGGCATCGCGATGGTGCTCGGCCTGCTGTACGCCGCGCCGAACGTGTATCGCCCCCAGCCGGCCGTGCAGATTTCGCCGAACCGCGACGCCAAGGTCGACGCCAACTTGCAGAAGCAGGTTGCAACCGATCTCGACAAGGCCAAGATCCCGTACCAGAGCATCGCGATCGAGAAGGACCGGATGTTGGTTCGATTCGCGAACACGCAGGTGCAGCTGCAGGGGTCCGACGTTTTGCGCACGGGCCTGGGCGGTGACTACACCGTCGCGCTGAACCTCGCGTCCACCGTGCCGCACTGGATGCTGGCGATCGGCGCGCGCGCGATGCCGCTGGGCCTCGACCTGCAGGGCGGCGTGCACTTCCTGCTGTCGGTCGACGAGCAAGCGGTGCTGAAAAAGCAGCAGCAGCGCTATCTGGACGACATCCGCTCCACCCTGCGCGAGAAGCAGATTCCCGTCGATGCGGTTTCCCTGAGCGGCGACGGCGTGCTGGCGGTGTTCAAGACCTCCGATGATCGCGACAAGGCGATGGCCGCCATCAACGAGGGCACCACCGACCTGGCCTATACCGAAAGCCGCACGCCGGGTGGCGGCTACGCGTTCAAGGCCGACATCAAGCCCGACGTGGTGCAGAAGCTGGCGCAGGCCGCGATCACCCAGAATGTCACCACCCTGCGCAACCGCGTCAACGCGCTGGGTGTGTCCGAGCCGCTGATCCAGCAGCAGGGCGAGTCGCGCATCGTGGTGGAACTGCCGGGCGTGCAGGACACCGCCGCTGCCAAGCGCGCGCTGGGCGCCACCGCGACGCTGGAATACCACGCCGACGATCCCAACGTGAATGCGGCGCAGGCCGCGCAGACCGGCGACGTGCCGCCCGACGACCGCATCTACTACACCAAGGACGGTCAGCCGGTGGTGCTGAAGAAACGCGTGATCGTGAGCGGCGACGAACTGGTCGATGCCTCCGCCGGCTTCGATCAGCAGACCGGCATGCCGGATGTCAACGTGACGCTCAATTCCGCAGGCGCGCGCCGGATGCTCGACTTCACCACCCAGAACGTCGGCAAGCGCATGGGTGTCGTCTACATCGAAACCACGCCCGAAGTGAAGGTGGTCGACGGCAAGGAAGTCCACACCACCAAGACCACCGAAACGGTTCTGAACAACGCCGTGATCCAGGGCGTGTTCGGCAAGAAGTTCCAGACCACCGGCCTGACCCAGCAGGAAGCGGAGACGTTGTCCTTGATGCTGCGTTCGGGCTCGCTGGCGGCGCCGATGGACATCGTCGAGCAGAGCGTGATCGGGCCCAGCCTGGGCCAGGACAACATCAAGAAGGGCGACCGCGCGATCGTGCTGGGCCTGGCGCTGGTGCTGCTGGCGGCGGCGATCTACTACCGTCTGTTCGGCATCGTCGCCGACATCGCGCTGGTATTCAACCTGCTGCTGCTGGTGGCCGTGATGTCGCTGGTCGGCGTGACGCTGACGATGCCCGGCATCGCCGGCATCATCCTGGCGCTCGGCATGGCGATCGACGCCAACGTGCTGATCTGCGAACGCATACGCGAGGAATTGCGCAACGGCTCGACCCCGCTGGCCTCGATCCGCACCGGCTACGAAAAATCCTTCTCGGTCATCGTGGACGCCCACGTGACCCACCTGATCGCGGCCGTTGCACTGATGGCGACGGGCGCGGGCGCCATCAAGGGCTTCGGCGTGACCCTGGCCATCGGCATCATCATTTCGCTGTTCACCTCGTTGACCATGACCCACGCGATCACCGCGCTGATCCATGGCGGGCGCAAACGCAAGCTCAAGACACTTTGGGTGTGACGGGCCGTCCTTCGGATAACCCGATACCCATCAGACACAGCGAACATCAATGGAAATCTTTCGTCACGACCTCAACATCAACTTCCTTGGCATGCGCAAGGTCAGCATCGTCATTTCGGCGATCTGCCTGATCGTGTCGGTGTGGGCCATCACGGTGAAGGGCCTCAATTACGGGCTGGATTTCACCGGCGGCGTGTTGATCCAGGTGAGCTACGAGCGGCCGGTCGATGTCGGCGACGTGCGTTCGGCCCTGATGAAGGTCGGCTTCGAGCACGCGGTGGTGCAGAGCGTCGGCGGCACCCGCGAAATCTCGATCCGCCTGCAAATTCCGAAAACCGAAGCCAAGAAGCAGAGCCCGGATCAGATCGCCGGCGCGATTTCGAAGAAGGTGCTGACCGCCCTGCAGGTCGACAATCCGGGCGCCAAGCTCGCGCAGTCGCCCGACTTCGTGGGACCCGAGGTCGGCCAGCAATTGAAGACCAGCGGCATCTACGCGGTGATCGTGGTGATCATCGGCATCATGGTGTACTTGGGGATGCGCTTCGAGAAACGCTTCGCCGTAGCCGCGGTGGCCAGCGAAATCCACGATACCGTGATCACGCTCGGCATCATCGCGCTGGTGCAGCGTGAGTTCGACATGACCGTGCTGGCGTCGATCCTCGCGGTGGTCGGTTACTCGATCAACGACAAGGTGGTGGTGTTCGACCGCGTGCGCGAACTGTTCCGCTTGACCCGCAAGGCCAAGACCCAGGACATTCTCAATCGCGCGATCAACAACACCCTGTCGCGTACCATCATCACCTCGGGCTTCACCGCGCTGGCGATGGCCTCGCTGTACTTGTTCGGCGGCCCCGCCGTGCACGGCTTCGCGATCACCATGCTGATCGGCATCCTGGTCGGCACGCTCTCGTCGATCTTCTTCGCCAGCCCGCTGTTGCTGTGGCTGGGTGTGTCGAAGAAGGACCTGATGCCGGTGACCAAGGAAAATCCCGAGCTGGCCCGGCGACCATGATTTGTGCGATCGTCCCTGATCGCCGTGTGATGTTGCGGTGTGAGCGGTGTGATTCGCGGACAGTGGATGGACCAAAGCGGCCTTCCTTGGCCTGACTTTTCACAACAACTGCTCGGAGCGGGGGCGTATCGGCGTGCGCTCTGTGTGTCCACGCGCCTTTACCGCAACGCCAGGAAATCCGCGCTGACGGCCATCCGCACGGCATCCAGGCGCGGGCGCGCTTTGGCGAGCGCCACGCACACGGCTTCGCGCGTGGTTTCTGCCGCGGCGATTTCTTCCGGCGTGACCGCGGCGTGGATCGCCGCCAGCGCGCACAGGCGTTGCACACGGGCGTCGAGAATCGTGCGCGCCTGCGCCACGGCCGCGCTTATGACGTCACGGGCCTGCTCGGCGGCCAGCGTGTCGGCCTGCTCCAGCATCGGCGGAACCAGTTGCGCGAGGTAGCGGCGGTAGCGCGAAAGATCCGGTCCGCGCTCACGCGCCCGAGTGATCGATGCGGGAGAGGGTGAATAGTCCCGCGTCGCGAGGCGCGAATCCACGCACACGGTGAACGGTGTGGGCGGCAGGAAACGTGGCGTATCCAGTTGCACGTTGGCGACGCATTCCACGAGGTACACGGCTTCCAGCAACACGCTGCGTGGGGGCAGCGCGGGATCGACCAGGAACGCCGCGTTGCCGAATTCGCCGGACAACAGCAAGTCGAATGCGCCCGTGACCAGCGGGTGATCCATCCTGAGCAGATCCAGTTCCTCGCGCGCGAGCGCCAGCGAACGGTCGAACGTGCCCCGGCGCGGGCCATCGGTGAAGCCTGGCAAGGCGTCGGTCGAGAGGAATTCCGGATCCAGCAGGATGCTGCCGTCGTCGAGGTCTTCGACGTGCACGCCGAAGGGCTCGATACATTCCTGGATCAGCGATTGGGCCGGCGTGTCGGCGTCGGCATCGTGCATTGCCGACAACAATGCGCGGCCACCGGCATGACGGGTCGCGAGCTCCAGCAAGCGATCGCGCCCGTCGCGGATGCAGGCGGAGAGTTCCGCGTGGATACCCGCAGTCGTGCCGACCAGGTCGTCAAGTTCAGGGTTGTCGGATTCACTCCCCGACGCATGCGCGCGGGCCACGTCGATCGCGTGATCGCCAAAGCGGCGCAACAGCTCGCGTCCGTCCGCGGGGCATTCGCGCAAGACCCGCGTGCCGTCGGCGTGCCAGCGCTGCAGCGCTTCCTGCGCGGTGCCCGGCAATGATGCAACGTGCAGCGTGACCGGATGGCGCTGGCCGATGCGGTCGAGGCGCCCGATGCGTTGCTCGACCAGATCCGGATCGAGCGGCAGATCCCACAGCACCAGACGATGCGCGAACTGGAAATTGCGTCCTTCCGAACCGATCTCGGAACACAACAGCAGGCGCGCGCCAGCGGCTTGCGCGAACCAGGCCGCCGCGCGGTCGCGCTGCAGCAGGGTCAGGCCTTCGTGGAAGCACGCGACGGCGGCGCCCGTGCGGGTGCGCAGTGCGGCATCGATGGCCTCGACCTTGGCGCGCGTGGTCGCGATCAACAGGAATTTGTCGCCGGGATGCGCGTCCAGCAACCGCACCAGCCAATCGATGCGCGGGTCGCCGGTGTAGTCCAGCGAACGTTGCGCGGCGCCTGCGCCCGCGCCGTGGACATCGTCCTCGAATTCGGCCAGCAGGCTTCGTCGTGCCGGCGAATCCAGTGTCGCGCTGTCGGCGGCGACAGCGATCTCGCGGCCGGCGAAACCGCCGACGCCATCGCGGCGATTGCGGTACATCACGCGGCCGGTGCCGTGGCGATCGATCAACGCCGACAACAGTTCGTTCGCGGCATCGGGGTATGCATCGACCAGCGCGTGCAAGGCGGGATCGTGCGGGAAGCGCGCGCGCAATTCGATGCGATCGCCGTCGGCAAGGGGTTCGCGGGCGGCGATGCGCCCGGCGATGGGGGAAAGCACGGCATAGCCGTCGGCCTCGGCGAGGTAACGGTCGAGGTCGTCGAAGCGGGCGGGGTCGAGCAGGCGCAGGCGCGCGAAGTGCGCGCGGCGGCCCAGTTGCTCCGGCGTGGCGGTCAGCAGCACCACGCTGGGCACGATCCGGGCCAAGGCTTCGACGACGAGGTATTCGGGGCTGGCGGTTTCCGGTGTCCACTCGAGATGGTGGGCTTCGTCCACTACCAGCATGTCCCAGCCCGCCGCCAGCGCCTGCGCGCGACGTTGCGGCGAGCGCGCCAGCCACGCCAGCGACGCGATCGCGAGCTGCTCGTCCTCGAACGGATTGCGCGCGGGATCGCTGGCGGCGATGGCGGTGCAGCGTTCCTCGTCCACGATCGCGAAGCCGAGTTGGAAGCGTCGGCGCAGTTCCACGAACCATTGCACCAGCAAGGCATCCGGCAGCACGATCAACACGCGCGTGGCGCGGCCGGTGGCCAGCATGCGCGCGATCAACATGCCGGCCTCGATGGTCTTGCCGAGGCCGGCCTCGTCGGCCAGCAGTGCGCGCGGGTGTTCGCGCTCCATGCAGGCTGCGACCACGCCGAGCTGGTGCGGCAACAGGTCGATGCGCGCCGACAGGATGCCCCAGGCGTCGGAGCGCCGTGCCCAGGCTCGCGCCAGCAGCGCCCGTTTGCGCAGTTCGTAATGGTGCGGCTTGTCGACCCGCGCCGACATCAGGCGCGCGTCAGCCTGCGAGAGCGACTGCTCGTCGTCGAGTTGGCCTTCGGCCAGTTCGCGCTTTTCACCCGAATACACCAGCAGGCCGTCGTCGCGCAGATCGATGCGCTCGACCACGAACGAGATGCCGCGCCCGGCGATGCGTTGGCCCACCCGGAAACTGGCGCGCGCCAGCGGTGCGCCATGCGCCGCGTAATTGCGCACCACGCCGGATTTGGCGAACAACACCTGCAGCGCGCGCTCGTCGCACCGCAACACCGTGCCGAGGCCGAGTTCGGGCTCCGCCTCGGAAACCCAGCGTTGGCCCGGGATGTAGTTCATTGCGGCTTCTTGGTCTGGAAAGCCGCGTATTATCGCGCGTCGCAGAGTCGATTGCCGAATCGCGGATCAGCGATGTGGCATTTATGTCTCGGACCACTGCCGCAGCAGGTTGTGATACACCCCGGTGAGTTGCTTGACCGCTGCACCGTCGGCACCGCCCGCATCGAGTTGCCGGATCGCGGTGTCGAGTTGCAGCAGGGTACGCCGCCGTGATTCGTCGCGCACCAGGCTCTGGATCCAGAAGAATGCCGCCACGCGCGCGCCATGGGTCACCGGTTCGACGCGGTGCAGGCTGGAGGCCGGATACACAATGGCGTCGCCGGCTGGCAGTTTCACTGCGTGCTCGCCCCAGGTGTCCTCGATCACGAGTTCGCCGCCGGTGTAGTTTCCGGGTTCCGCGAGAAGCACCGTGCAGGCGATGTCGCTGCGCAAC
The DNA here is from genome assembly GCA_004299705.1 of Rhodanobacteraceae bacterium. Taxonomy (GTDB): domain Bacteria; phylum Pseudomonadota; class Gammaproteobacteria; order Xanthomonadales; family Rhodanobacteraceae; genus 66-474. Next base: position 46,570 of record SCQS01000054.1, read on the forward strand.
TGCGTGCCGTCGGCCAGTGCCATCACCGCGCCATCCACATGCGCGCCGTAGCTGCCACCGTCGGCGTAGCGGTTGAAGCGCGGCGGCAGGATTTTCACGGGCAAGGTTGCCGCGTGGAACAGGGGATGGCGCGCGCACGCGGCCAGCACCTCGCGTCCCAGTTCCGTGCGCAGCGGTGAGGTGTCGGGCAACTGCTGGTTGCGCTTTACCCGCGCGCCCTGCAGACCGACCGTTTCGCGGCCATCGATCCATCCGGCGGCGTCAAGCCTTGCGCGCATCCGCGCGACCGTTGCCGCGTCCAGCAGGTTTTCGATGTGCAGCAACATGACGTCAGAAATGCAGGTCGAGGGTCAGCAGTGCCGAACGCGGCGTACCGGGCGTGTAGCGGTAACCGCTCTTGTTGATCGCAGCCACGTAGTCCTCTTCGAACAGATTGTAGACATTCAATTGCAGCGACGCGTGGCGATTGAGCTTGTAGCTGGCCATCGCGTCGAACACCCAGTAGGCACGGGTGAACTCAGGCGTGCCGATGGCGCCGTCGTGGCCGCGCTGCATCTCTCCGGAATAACGCGCACCGGCGCCGATCACGAAACCGCGCGGCAGCTTCCACGTACTCCATGCCGTGAACGCACTCCTGGGCGTGTAGGCCAGCGTGCCGGAACCGTCGGTCGCGGGTGCGGAAGTCGTGGTGGAACTGCTGACTATGCCGCTGTCCGCGTGGGTGTTCATCACGGTGTAGCCGGCGCTGACTGACCAGTGGCGGGTGATCTGGCCGAGCGCGCCCAACTCGATGCCTTGCACGCGTTCGCGGCCAATCTGGTAGTACTGCAGGCCCACCGGATCCTGCACCACGAGGTTCGTGACCACGGTGCGGAACAGCGCGGCGGTCAATCGCAACTGGTCACCGAACGCGTCCCACTTGGTGCCGACTTCGACGGTGCGTGCCTTTTGCGGGCTGAAGATCGGATTGTCCGCACTGCTGGCCGAAGCGTTGAAGGCGAGGCTGTTGCCGCCAGGCGGTTCGCTGGCGGTTGCGAAGTCGGCGTACACGCTGCCATTGGCCGCGGGCTTGTAGACGATGCCGAGTTTGTAGCTGGAAAGATTGCCGCGCTTGCTGGCGTCGACGCCGGGTGCCGGCGTGCCGGTCGCAAGGGCTCCGCATGCGGGATTGCCGCGGCTGCCGCACAGCACCACGTTTTGGAAATCCGCTGTGTAGCGGTCAGCGCGTCCGCCGGCCGTGAGCAGCCAGCGTTCGCCGAGGTGCAGGGTGTCGAACGCGTAGACGCTGACGGTGTCGGTGCGTCCGCGGCTCCAGGTACCGTTGTTGCCGATGATCAGGCCGCTGGCTGTAGCCGGATCGGGGTCGTACAAATTGGCCGGCGTCCACGCACTGCCGTCGAGCGCGCCCAATCCGCCGGTGCCGACTTTCTCGCGGGTCAGCTCGAGGCCGGCGCTGAGGTTGTGCACGACGGCGCCGGTGGCGAAGTTGGCGGTGAGGTTGGTCTGGTTGGTGAGGATGCGGTTGGTCTGGTCCTTGAAGTTCGGATTGCTGCGCGCGATCGTCCAGGTCGCGGGATCGAGTGGGTTCGGTGTAAGCAGGTTGGCCGCGCTGCCCATGAACGAGGTCAACAAGTAGTCTTCGTGGGTGCGCCCCCAGCGGAAGGTGTCGTGCAGTGCCACGCTGTCGTTGAACGCGTGGTGCACGATCACGGTGAACATGTCGGCCTTGACGTGGTCGTGGTCGGCGTCGGTGCCGTAAAAGTTCGCGGGATCGACCGCGGGTGCGGCGGACAGGAACGTGCGGGTCGGATCGGGCGAGGCATAGCCCGGCAGGCCGATGGTGGGCACGCCGCCGTCGGGCACGTTGTTCTGGGTCACGTGCAGGTAATCGACATACACCGTGGTCGGCGTGCCCAGCCCGAACGCCAGCGACGGCGCCACCCCCCAACGGTCGTTCTTCACGTCGTGGCGGCCGGGCCTGCCGCTGTCCTGGCCCATCACGTTGAGGCGGAACGCGGAATGTTCCGCGAGCACCTGGTTCCAATCGGCCGTGCTGCGTTGCCGGTTCCAGCTGCCGTAGCTCAGTGATGCCGATGCGCCGTTGTCCATCAGCGGTTGCTTGCTGGCCATGTCGATCGCGCCGGTCGGAGTGGTGCGGCCGTACACGGTGCCGTCGGGGCCCTTGACCACGTCGACCTGCTCGGTGTCGAACACGTCGCGCGAAATCGAACCGAGGTCGCGCACGCCGTCCACGAAGATGCTGCCGGCGGCGCTGAAGCCGCGCATGTAGACGGCGTCGCCGGTGGAGGTGCTGCCGTTCTCGCCCACGTAGAACGTGCCGACGCCAGGACTGTTGTGCAACGCTTCGGTCAGCGTCGTCGCGCCTTGTTGCCGGATGATCTGCTTGCCGATCACGTTGATGGTCTGCGGCGTGTCCAGCAGCGGCTGGGTGAATTTGGGCGACGCGACCTTGTCGATCTTGTAGGGGTTGAAGTGGCCCTTGACGTGGATCGCGGGCAGTTGCGTGGGCGCATCGGCGCCAGCGGGGGCGGCGGCCAGGGCCGGCAGGCCGAGTGCGATGCCGGTCATCAGGGTGGACAACTTGAATGCGGGGCCGGGGCTGCGCGAGGGGTGGTGCTTGCGGTGCCGAATCGCGGTCATGCGGGTTCCTTGTCTGGTGTGGCCGCGGGATCAGCGACAAACACTTCCCCGTGCGGGCCATGCCCGCTTTTTGTCGGCCTTGTTTTTTTCGGCACAGCGGAATGCGCGCACCGGATGCGCCGCAGATAGTAAATCAAATGAGAACGATTCGCAATTACTATTGTGGCGAGCTTGCGTGAGGAACAAAAAAACGCCGCATTGCTGCGGCGTTCGAAGGTCATGGTGGATTGGCATCGCGCTCGGAGGGTCGTCAGTCCCCTCCACCACAACCCCCGAACGGCGCGTCGCTCTCCTTCCCCCTTCGGTGCGAAGGGGGATCGAGGGGGATGGCTTTTCGCAGTACGACATCCCTCCGCCCTTCGTTCCGAAGGGGGTGTCTTATGCTTTTCCCGAGTCCCGTTACCAGATCTTCACCGGGTTCTTGCGCACCATCTTGTCGCCGGCCTTGCACTGGAACGCCTGCGCGAACTGCGGCATGTTGCTGGCCGATGCGAACGCGCGGATCTTCGCGGGTGCGTGCGGATCGACGTTCAACATCAACTCGGCGGTTTTCTCGCGCGCGGTGCCTTCCCAGACGCGGGCCGAGTTGAGGAAGAAACGCTGGTCCTCGGTCATGCCGTCGATCTTCGCATCGGCTTCCTTGGGGTCGGCCTTGAGCGGGGTCTGCAGCGCGGTGTAGGCGATGTTGAGGCCGCCGAGATCGGCGATGTCCTCGCCCAGCGTCAGCTTGCCGTTGACGTGCAGGTCGGGCTTGCCGGGGATCGGCGTGTAGCCGTCGTACTGCTTGGCCAGCTCGGTGGTGCGTGCGTCGAAGTTCTTCTTGTCCTGCGGCGTCCACCAATTCACGCGGTTGCCATGGCCGTCGAACTGGCTGCCCTGGTCGTCGAAGCCGTGACTGGATTCGTGTCCGATCACGAAACCGATGCCGCCGTAATTGAGCGCATCGTCACCCTTGGCATAGAAGAACGGTGGCTGCAGGATCGCGGCGGGGAAGTTGATGGTGTTGGTGGACGGGTCGTAATAGGCGTTGACGGTCTGCGGCGTCATGCCCCATTGCTTGCGGTCGGTAGGCTTGCCGATCTTGCCGATGTCGTAGTGGTAGTTGTACTTGCCGGCGGCTTCGAGGTTGGCGTACCACTGGTTCGGCTGGATGGTCAGGCCCGACCAGTCGCGCCATTCGCCCTTGTCCGGGTAGCCGATCTTGGGCAGGAACAGCGCCCACTTTTCCAGCGCCTTCTGCTTGGTCGCCTCGCTCATCCAGTCGACGTGCTCGATGTGTTCCTTGAGCGCGTTGCGGATATTGGTGACCAGTTGTTCGGCACGCTGCTTGGCTTCCGGCGGGAAGTACTTGGCGACGTACAGCTCGCCCAGACCCATGCCCATCGCGCTGTTGACCGCACCGACCACGCGTTTCCAGCGCTCCTTCTGCTCGGGCTGGCCGCGCAGGGTCTTGCCGTAGAAGTCGAACTGGTTGTCCTGGAACGCCGTGCTCAGGGCCGGCGAGGCGTTGCTGATCAGGTGGAACTTGAGGTACGCCTGCCATTGCGATGCCGGCGCGGTCGCCAGCAGCTTGTCGAACTCGGCCATGAACTTCGGCTGCGACAGCGAGAAGCCCTGGCCGATGTCCACGCCCTGGGCCTTGAAGAATTTCTCCCAGCTGAAGTGCGGGGTAATCTTGTCGGCCTCGGCGATGCTGACGAAGTGGTATTCGTTGTCGAGATTGCGCAACTCGGTCGGCGACAGCGAGTGCCTGGCAAGTTCGGTTTCGAACTTCATCGCCGCGTCGGCCTGTTTCTGGGCATCGGCGGCAGGCGTGCCGGCCAGTTCCAGCGACTTGGCGATGTACTTCACGTAGGCGTCGCGGATGTCCTTGTACTTCGCATCGGTGTAGTAGGCCGGCGTCGGCAGGCCCAGACCATCCTGGAACACGTAACCGATCTGCTTGGTGGCGTCCTTGAAATCGGCGCCCGAGCCGAAGCTGAAAACGTAGCTGTCGCCGTTGTTGAAGCTGGTGTCGAGGAAGTCGGCGATCTCGGCCGGGGTCTTCAGCGCATCGATCGCGGCCAACTGCGGCTTGATCGGGTCGTAGCCCAGCTTGTCGATCGCCGCCGTATCCATGCCGGCGGCGTACAGGTCACCCAGCTTCTGCTGCAAGGCGCTGCCGGTGTGGTCCTTGGCATCCGTAGCGGCGGTTTCGAGGATCTGCTTCTGCTCCAGGATGCTCTTTTCGTGCAGGATGCCGAACGCGCCCCAACGGGTCTGGTCGGACGGAATCGGGTTGGCCTTGTTCCACTTCGCATTCACGTATTGGGCGAAGTCGTTGCAGGGGTTGTACTGGTCGTCGAGGGTGAACGCCATCGATTGATCCGGCGGGATGGCCACGGTCGCAGCCGGGGCCGGGGCGGTGCTTGCCGAGGCCGGCGCCGAGGTCGATGCCGAGGCGGCCGGGGCCGACGCCGATGCCGACGAATGCTGCGAGGACGTGTTGCTGCAGCCGGAAACTGCAAGGGCTGCGCATACGGCCAGCGCGATCGGGGTCATCAGGTGCTTGTGCATGTGGAGGTCCTTTGGCGTTGCGAATAGGGTTGCCGACACGCTTGCGGCGCGCGGTCAGAACCAGCGATTGTGCCAGCAACGCTGCGTGATTGGTGGCGTATGTGCCGAAGGTCATGGCGCGGTCGTGAAAACGCCGCACTTGCGTGCGGCGTCGGAAGCATCATCCATTGGGACGATGGTATGCATCGTTGGCCCCGCTCCCTCACCCCAACCCTTTCCCCCATGCGATGAAGCCGCATGGGGGGAAAGGGAGTTTCAACTGCGCGTTACGCTGTTCCGGTCCCCGGTCCGGAACTCCCGTTACCAGATCTTTACCGGATCCTTGCGCACCATCTTGTCGCCGGCCTTGCATTGGAACGCTTGCGCGAACTGCGGCATGTCGCTGGCCGATGCGAACGCACGGATTTTGCCGGGTGCGTGCGGGTCGACGTTCAATGCGAGTTCTGCGTACTTCAGACGCGCGGTGCCTTCCCAGACCCCGGCGGCGCTGAGGAAGAAACGCTGGTCCTGGGTCATGCCATCGATCTTCTGGTCGGCTTGCTGTGGGTTGGCCTTGAGCGCGTTCTGCAAGGCGGTGTAGGCGATGTTGAGGCCACCAAGGTCGGCCGTGTCTTCGCGGATCGTCAGTTTGCCGTTGACGTGCAGGTCGGGCTTGCCGGGAATCGGCGCGTAAGCGTCATATTGTTTCTCAAGTTCGGCCTCCAATTGGTCGAACCGCTCGCGGTCCTGCTTGGTCCACCAGTTGACATGGTTGCCGTGGCCGTCGAAATCGCTGCCGTATTTGTCGAATCCGTGCGTGGTTTCGTGGCCGATCACGTAACCGATGCCGCCATAGTTCACCGCATCGTCGCCTTTCGGGTAGAAGAACGGCGGTTGCAGGATCGCGGCCGGGAAGTTGATGGTGTTGTTGGAGTCGCTGTAGTAGGCGTTGACCGTCTGCGGCGTCATCTGCCACAGCTTGCGGTTGGTGGGCTTGCCGATCTTCGACAGGTCGTAGTGGTAGTTGTATTTCGACGCCGCTTCGAGGTTGGCATACCACTGTCCCGGCTGGATGCTCAAGCCCGACCAGTCACGCCAGTCGCCCTTGTCCGGGTAGCCGATCTTGGGCAGGTACAGTGCAAGCTTTGCCAGCGCCTTCGTTTTGGTTTCGGGGCTCATCCACGTCAGCTTTTCGACGTGTTCCTTGAATGCGGCGCGGATGTTGGCGACCAACTGCTCGGCGCGCGCCTTGGCCTCGGGCGGGAAGTACTTGGCCACGTACAGCTCGCCGAGGCCCATGCCCATCGCGCCGTTTACGCCCCGCACCACCTGCTTCCAGCGCGGCTTCTGCTCGGGCTGTCCGGCCAGTGTCTTGCCGTAGAAGTCGAACTGGTTGTCGCGGAACGGTTGGCTGAGGTCCGAGGCCGCACTGCTGATCAGTTGCGTTTTCAGGTACTCCTGCCATTGCGCGATCGATGCCGTCGCAAGCAGCTTGTCGAATTCGGCCATGAACTTCGGCTGCGACATCGAGAAGCCCTTGGTGATGTCCACGCCCTGCGCCTTGAAGAAGTTCTGCCAGTTGAAGTGCGGCGTGATCTTGTCGGCTTCGGCCAGCGTGACGAAGTGGTACTCGTTGTCGGGCTTCAGCAATTCCTGCGGCGACAGCGAGGCCTTGGCGAGTTTGGTTTCGAACGCCAGCACCTGCGCGGCCTGCTTCGCCGCATCGGCCTCGGGCGTGCCGGTCAGCTCGAGCGACTTGGTCAGGTATTTGACATAGGCGTCGCGGATGTCCTTGTACTTGGCTTCGGTGTAGTAGGCGGGCGTGGGCAGGCCCAAGCCGCCCTGCGAGACAAAGCCGATCTGCGTCGAGGCGTTCTTGAAATCGGCGCCGGAACCGAAGCCGAACACGTAGCCGTCGCCCTCGTTGTAACTGGTGTTGATGAAGTCGACGATGTCGGCCGGGGTCTTCAGCGCGTCGATGGCGGCAAGCTTGGCCTTGATCGGGTCGTAGCCCAATTTGTCGATGGCCGCGGTGTCCATGCCGGCCGCGTACAGGTTGCCGAGCTTTTGCTGCAACTCGGTGCCCTTGTGGTCCTTGGCATCGGCAGCCGCGTTCGCAAGGATCTGGTTCTGCTCCTGCATGCTCTGCTGCGCCAGCATCTCGAAACCGCCCCACACCGTCTGGTCGGACGGGATCGGGTTGGCCTTGTTCCACTTGGCGTTGACGTAGTCCTCGAAGTTGTTGCACGGGTTGTACTGGTCATCGAGGGTGAAGGCGATCGGTTGGGCCGGCGAAATGGCGACGCTGGTGGCCGGTGCGGGTGCCGCCGCGGTGCGCGCGGGGGCTGGTGCCGCCGTTGAAGCCGTGGAGGCGGGCGCCGTCGCCGGTGCCGATGAATGCTGCGAAGTGGTCTTGCTGCAGCCGGAAACCGCAAGTGCTGCGCACACGGCCAGCGCGATCGGGGTCATCAGGTGTTTGTGCATGTGGAGGTCCTGTGAGGTTGCGAAATGGATTGCCGCCATGCGTGTCGCGCGTGGCCAAGACTTCTGATTGTGACAGCACCCGCAAACGCCGCGAGGGGGATAGGCCATTGGTCACGGGTGTCGCAGTGGGTTTCGGCCGCACGTTGGCGCCATGGCGGGGCTGCTGCATACTGCGCGATCACCAGCGACGGGAGCTTTGGCATGGATATCGTGTTTCACGGCGCGGCGGGCGAGGTCACGGGTTCGTGCCACCTGGTCGAAGTCGCAGACAAGCGCGTGTTGCTGGATTGCGGGATGGTGCAAGGCGACCGCGATGCCGACGCGCGCAACGCCGCGGACTTTCCATTCGACCCGAAAACCATCGACGTGCTGGTGCTCAGCCACGCCCACATCGACCACACCGGGCGCGTGCCGCTGCTTGTGAAACGTGGCTTCACGGGGCCGATCTTCACGCATCCCGCGACCATCGACCTGGTCACGATCATGCTGGCCGACTGCGCGAACATCGCGATGATCGACGCCGAGCACGACAACCGCCATCTGCAGCCGGGGCAGAAGCCTTCGGTGCCGCTGTACACGCAGGACGACGTGGACGCCGCGACGAAATTGATGCGGCCGGTCGAATACGCAGCGCCGATGGAAATCCTGCCGGGCGTGCGTGTGACGCTGCGCGATGCCGGGCACATCCTCGGTTCGGCGACGGTGGAAATCAGTGCCGACGAGCAAGGCGCCACGCGCAAGCTGCTGTTCACCGGTGACCTGGGACCCAGGAATTCGCCCATCCTGTGTGATCCTTCGACAGTGGCCGCCGCCGACCTGGTGGTGATGGAATCGACCTACGGCGATCGCCTGCACAAGTCGCGCGAAGACACCGTCGCGGAACTCGCCTCGATCTTCGCCGCCGCGCACAAGGATGGCGGCAACGTGGTGATTCCGGCGTTCGCGGTCGGCCGCACCCAGGAGATCCTGTACTACTTCGCCGAGCATTTCGACGCATGGGGGCTCGGCGCGTTCAAGTTGTTCCTCGACAGTCCGATGGGCATCCGCGTCACCGAAGCCTACGATCGTCACGAAGACTTGTTCGATGTCGAGGCGAAAAAGTTGTGGGCGACGCGCCCGCACCCGCTGCGGCTGCCCAACCTCACCCGCACGCTCGACGGCGAAGCGTCGCGCGCGATCAACGCGATCCACGGCCACGCCGTGATCCTGGCGGGTTCAGGCATGTGCACCGGCGGGCGCATCCGCCACCACCTGCGCTACAACCTCGCCAATCCGGCCGCGCACATCGTGTTCGTCGGTTATCAGGCAAACGGCACGCTGGGTCGCATCCTCGTCAACGGTGCAAAACACGTGCGCCTGTTCGGCGACGACATTCCGGTGCGCGCACACGTGCACACGGTCGGAGGATTGTCGGCGCATGCCGACCAGTCAGGCCTGTCGGCGTGGTACGGACAGATCGCGGGTCATCCGCCGGTATGCCTGGTGCACGGCGAGGAACCCGGCCGTTCCAAGCTCGCGGACGAATTGAAAGCGAAGTGGGGCAGCAAGGTGACGCTGCCGATGCCGGAGACGCGCGTCGCGATATAGGTTGGCAATGCATGGATCGTAGGAGCGCGCCTGCGCGCGACCGTTGTTGCTATGCGCGCCGCTGCCGCACAGTCGCCTGCAGGCAGGCTCCTGCGAAGAGCGGTCTTGGAGGCGCGGTCCGGTAGAGCCCACCTGCCGGCGACCACGGGACATCGGCGCGTACAGACGACACGGTCGCCCGCAGGCGGGCCCCTACGAATGGCGTGTTGCCAGCGCCTCGCGCGCAAGTGCTGCGTAAGTCGCCACGGGTTGGGCCAGCGTGCTCTGCATCAAGGCGATGGCCTCGAAGCCGATCGCTGTCGGCGGGTTGGGTAGGATGCCGAATCCGCAACCGGGGCGCAGCCGCGCCAGCGTGACGTGCGCGCGGAAGTCGCGTGGTTCGGGTTCGAAGCCGGCCTTGCGGGCTTGCGTTTCGCATTCATGCGCGAGGTGGCTCAGGCCGGTTCCGGCATCCAGTTCCAGCACCAGCAGGCGTGGCCGCGAACGATTCGGCCAGACCCCGTAGCGGCGCGCGGGAATCGCCGGCAACGCCGGCGCCAGTGCCGGCAGCATGTGTTTGAAGTAATCAATTTGCGCCGTACCGGACGCGCCGAGGAAACGCAGGGTCAGGTGCAGCGCGGCGGGCTCGACCCAGCGCACGCTGCGTACGGCGCCGACTGCCGCGTGTTCCAGTGCCTCGTGGTTGCGCTGCAGGGCCTGTCGGCTGGCTGCGTCGGGAAGCAGCGCGAGGAAACATCGCATGCCGGAACCGGCAGCGGCGATGCTCACTGCGCGATCCGTTCGAACGGCGCCGCCCGCTGCGACGCGCTGCCTTCCACGTCCGGCAGGTGCTCGGGACCGACCGCGCCGCCGGACACGATGAAGGCCATGGCCTGGTCCATCGACCAGTCGGTGGCGATCAGGCGCTCGGTCGGCACCAGCTCCAGATAGCCGCCGGTGGGATTGGGCGTGGTCGGCACGTACACCGCGGCCACTTCTCGGCCGCTCGCATCGATGAAGGTGCGGGTGACGAAGCCGATCGACTTCAACGCCGGCGACGGGAAATCGATCAGCACCACGCGCTGGGTGCCACCGGGCTTGTTGCGCATCAGCGTCATCAGTTTCTTGACACCGCCGTAGATCGTATGCACCAGCGGGATGCGTTCGAGCACGGCGTCGATGCTGCCGAGGATGCGCCGTCCCAGCACGCGGGTGGATAGCCAACCGAGCAGGTACAGAGCAACGACGGTAAGCACGAAAGCAAGGATCGACACGATCCAGTCGCGGTGCAGTTCAGCTGCCGCGTGCGGCGCACCCAGACCGATCAGGCCGATGATGCCCGACACCAGCGGTGCGCCCACGCCCGCAAGCAACGTGAACACGAACTTGAACACCACCCAGGTGATCCACACCGGAATGAAGGCCAAGAGGCCGGTGATCAGGTAACGCTTGATGTGGAGGGCGGGAGCGGACACGGTGAAGACCCCTTGTTCACGGCATTGTAGGCGATGGGCAGTGCACGTGTCGTCGCGCAAAAAATCGGCGCGACTCGCGTCGCGCCGGTCGAAGTTCCACCAAACCGATTCGGATTACTTGTTGCCCTGGTTGTTGTTGGCCTCGATGAAGGCCGCGGCGTCGTCGTGCAACTGTTTCAGCGAGGGCAGGTGCGCGTACACCATGTGGCCGGACGGGAAGAAGTCGTAAGAGATGTTCTTCTGCAGCGATTCCGGGATCGGCAGGTGCTGCATCTCGTACACCGCGGTGTAGAACGGCGTCGCGAGGTCGTAGAAACCGCCGAACAGTTTCACCTTCATGTTCGGGTTGTATTTCATCGCTACCGCGAGGTCCAGCATCACGTTGGGCGTGCCGCCGCGCGAGAAGCGCTGGCCCGGTGCCATGTGCTTCCAGTCCCAATGGAAGTCGTCGGCGCCGTACACGGAGGGGCGGAAGGTCATGCCCTGGCCGAACTTCAGGTCGTTGCGCACGTAGTTGTTGAACGCCGACACGTACGCCGAGCTGATCGCCGCGGACTGCGGGTCGTATTCGGTGGTCTTGGCGAGTGGATCCATGGACGGACCCGAGAAGCGCGTATCGAGGCGGCCAGTGTCGGAGCCGGTGCTGCTCAGCAACTGCTGCTCGAACATGCCGCCGGTGACGCGCAGGTCGGCCTTCAACACATACGCGACTGGCAGGCCGGTGTAATCACTCAACTGCTGCGCGACCTGCTGTTTCTTCGCGGCACTCAGGGTCGCGCCCGCGGCCAGCGCCTGCTCGTAATCGGTGGTGGCCCAGTGGGTGGCTTCGGTCAGCAACGGCGCGAGCCCACTGCCGTTGTATTTCGGCAGCTTGTGGTGATACCACGCGGTCGCGGCGTAGGTCGGCAGCGCCAGCACGTAGGACATGTCGACGCCGGGGTTCATGTTGGCGCCGTCGATGCTGAGCGAGAAGTTGAGGATCTGCGACAGCAGCATCACGCCGTTGAGGTCGACGTTGTATTGGGTCTGCAGCACATTCGAGAGCACCGCCGAGCGGGTGGTGCCGTAGCTTTCGCCGAACAGGAACTTGGGCGAGTTCCAGCGGTTGTATTTCGACAGGAACTGGGTGATGAAGCGCGAGAACGCCTGCGCGTCGCCGTCGATGCCCCAGTATTCCTTGGCCAGTTGCTTGTGGCTCTTGGCGCGCGCCGCGTCGTCCTTGCCTTGGGCAAGCAGACGTCCGAAACCGGTGCCCGGCATGTCGATGAAGACCAGGTCGCTGGCGTCCAGCAGGCTGTAGTCGTTGTTGACGAGCTGGTACGGCGCGGCCGGCGTATGGGTATCGTCGTTGGTCACGACGCGCTTCGGACCCCACGCGCCCATGTGCAGCCACACCGTCGAGGAGCCGGGGCCGCCGTTGTAGATGAAGGTGATCGGGCGTTTGGATGGCTCGGCGCCCTGCTTGAAATAGGCGACGTAGCTCATCGCGACCTGCGGCGTGCCCTCGTTGACGCCGGTGCCGTCCAGCACCAGGGTGCCGGCGACGGCTTCGTAGTTGATGGCCTTGCCTTCAACGGTGACGGCGCCGTGGGTGGTGGAAGACAGCGGTTTCGACAGTTGCTGGATCAGCGATCCGGATTGGTCGAAGTTGCTTGCGTTGGTTTGTGCGGAACTCTCGGCGCTCGATGGCGGTGCGGCGGCGAAGGCGGGCGCGCTGCACAACAGCAGCGAAGCGAGTGCGACGGCGAGACGGTTGGCTTGCATGGACATCCCCGGAATGGTGTGAAAGTGAAGCCCGGCGCTTGCGGCGCGTCGGGCTTGCCCGAGTATGCATGTGCGCATTGGCTGCGACATACCCCGAAAGTCATGTGCGGGTCGTTGCCATGACAGTGAGGGCTGGAAAAAAACCGGCGCGATTTGCATCGCGCCGGGTGATGGTTGCGCCGAGGTTTTCGTTTGGTTGCAACGCCGCTCGCCCTGAGGTATCGAAGGGGTGAACGGCATTCTGCCTGTATCCGTTCGTGGTTCGATACCTCACCACGAACGGGTACTCTCGGGCCAGACTGCTACTGATGCTTGCGCAAGGTTGCGCTGAAACCTACTTGTGGTTGCCTTGGTTGTCGGTCGCCTCGATGAAGGCCGCGACGTTGTCGTGCAATTGATGCAACGACGGGATGTGCGCGTACACCATGTGGCCCGAGGGGTAGAACGCATAGGTGATGTTCTTGCGCAGGCTCTGCGGGATCGGCAGGTGGTCTTCCTCGTAGATCGCCGCATAGAAAGGCGTGGCGAGGTCGTAGAAGCCGCCGTTCAACATCACCTTGAGGTTCGGGTTGTACTTCATCGCGTCGGCAAGGTCGGGCATGACGTTGAGCGTGCCCGAACCGTCGTCCCACGGTGGCGCGCCGGGTGCGCGGTGTTTCATGTCCCAGTGGAAGTCGCCGGCACCATAGACGTCGGGGCGGTACTTCATGTCCTGGCCGAACTTCAGGTCGTTGCGCACGTAGCTGTTGAAGGCCGACACGTAGGCGGAGCTGATCGCCGCCGACTGCGGGTCGTAGTACGACTCCTTGGACATCGGGTCCATTTCCGGGCCGGAGAAGCGTGTGTCGAGGCGGCCGGTGGCGAGGTCGTCGTTGATCTGCAATTCGTGCTCGAACATGCCGCCGCTGACGCGCAGGTTCGCGCGCAGCAGGTAGGCCACCGGCAGGCCGGTGAAGTCGTGGAGTTTTTCGGCGACTTCGCGTTCCTTCGCGGGGCTGAGCGTGGAACCCGCGTACAGGGCATCGCGGTATTCACCCTGGGTGAACGCGATGGCATCGTGCAGCAGCGGCGCGAGCTTGCCGTTGTCGTATTTCGGCAGCTTGTGGTGGTACCACGCGGTGGCGGCGTAGGTCGGCAGCGCCAGCACGTACGGCAGGTCGTTGCCGGGGTCCGATTCCGGGCCGTCGATGCTGGTGCCGAAATTCAGGATCTGCGACAGCAGGATCACGCCGTTGAGGTCGATGTTGTCCTGTTCTTCCAGAATGCCCGCGAGCACCGCCGAACGGGTGGTGCCGTAGCTTTCGCCGAACAGGTACTTGGGCGAGTTCCAGCGGTCGTACTTCGACAGGAACTGGGTGATGAAGCGCGAGAACGCCTGCGCGTCGCCATCCACGCCCCAGATCGCCTTGGCCAGTTCCTTGCGATCCGCGGCGCGCGCGGCATCGTCCTTGCCTTGTGGCAGCAGGCGGCCGAAACCGGTGCCGGGCATGTCGATGAAGACCAGGTCGCTGGCATCCAGCAGGCTGTAATCGTTGTTGACCAGTTGGTATGGCGCGGCGGGCGTGTGGGTATCGTCGTTGGTCACGACGCGCTTCGGACCCCAGGCGCCCATGTGCAGCCACACCGTCGAGGAGCCGGGGCCGCCGTTGTAGATGAAGGTGATCGGGCGCCTGGACGGATCCGCGCCCTGCTTGAAGTAGGCGAAGTAGCTCATCGCGACCTCAGGCGTGGATTCCTTGGCGCCGGTGCCGTCGATCACCAGGGTGCCGGCGACGGCCTTGTAGCTGATGGACTTGCCTTCGACCGTGACCGTGCCGGTGGTGGTGGACGACAGTGGCTTCATCAGCCGCTGGGTCAGGCTTTCCGGCGGCGTGTTGTCGGCGCTGCTCTGGGCCGAACCACTGGAGCTTGCGGTTGGGGCCGCGAAGGCGGGGGCGCTGCACAGCAGCAACGAGGCGAGGGCAACGGCTGGACGATTGGCATGCATGGTCGATCCCCGAGGGTTGAACAAGAAAGTCCCGGGTGTGTCGACACATCCGGGCGCGGCCGAGTATGGATGTTCCACGAGGCCGAGTCATACCCCCCAGAAGTCATGGTCGCGGGAGCCTCGGCAAGCGTGTGCCGGGCCGTGCTTCCGAGTCGGGAACAAAAAACCGGCGCGATCGTGTCGCGCCGGTTTCGTGGGATGCCGCGAACGCAGCCGTGTTGGTTCGCTCAGCCGTGCTGTTTCTTGCTGTCGTTGTTCTGGCCGTTGCTGCCGCCCTGGTTGTCGGTGGCGTCGATGAACGCGGCCACGTTGTCGTGCAGCATGTGCAATGAAGGGATGTTCACGTACACCATGTGGCCCGACGGGTAGAACGCATAGGTGATGTTCTTGTCCAGCCGCCGCGGGATCGCCAGGTGATGCAGCTCGTAGATCGCGGTGTAGAACGGCGTCGCGAGGTCGTAGAAACCGCCGTTCATCATCACCTTGAGGTCGGGGTTGTACTTCATCGCAGAGGCGAGGTCCGGCATCACGTTGAGCCCACCCTGACGGGTGTAGTGCGTACCGGGCGCATGGTGCTTCATGCTCCAGTGGAAATCCTTGAGCCCGTAGATCATCGGGCGGAAGTGCATGTCCTGCCCGAACTTCAGGTCCTTGCGGACGTATTCGTTGAAGGCCGAGATGTAGGCCGAACTGATCGCTGCCGATTGCGGGTCGTACTCCGACATTTCCGCGAGCGGATCCATGCTGGGGCCGGAGAAGCGCGTGTCGAGGCGGCCGGTGGTGGTGTCGGTGTTGTTCTGCAGCTCGTGCTCGAACATGCCACCCGAGACGCGCAGGTCGGCCTTCATCCAGTAGCTGGCCGGTAGCCCGGTGAAGTCCTGCAGTTTGTCGGCGATTTCACGTTCCTTGGCTTCGCTCAAGGTCGAGCCGGCCTGCAGCGCCTGTTCGTAGTCGGTATCGGTGAACTGGATGACCTGCTTCAGCAGCGGCTCCAGCTTGCCGTTGTCGAACTTCGGCAGGCGCTTGTGGTACCACGCGGTCGCCGCATAGGTCGGCAGCGCCAGCACGTAGGGCATGTCCACGCCCGGGTCGGCGCGGGTGCCGTCGATGCTGAGGTTGAAGTTGAGGATTTGCGATTGCAGGATCACGCCGTTCAGGTCGATGTTGTCCTGCAGTTCGAGAATCCCGGCCAGTACCGCCGAACGGGTGGTGCCGTAGCTCTCGCCGTACAGGTATTTGGGCGAATTCCAGCGTCCGTACTTGGACAGGAACTGGGTGATGAAACGCGAGAAGACCTGGCCGTCGCCATCGACGCTCCAGATCTGCTTGGCCAGCGCCGTGCGGTCCTTGGCGCGGTCGGCGGCGGTCTTGCCCTGCGGCAGCAGGCGGCCGAAACCGGTGCCCGGCGCGTCGATGAATACCAGGTCACTGGCATCCAGCAGGCTGTAGTCGTTGTTGACCAGTTGATAGGGCGCGGCGGGCGTGTGGGTGTGGTCGTTGGTGACCACGCGTTCCGGGCCCCATCCGCCCATCAGCAACCACACGGTCGAGGAGCCCGGACCGCCGTTGTAGAGGAACGTGATCGGACGCTTGGATGCATCCGCACCCTGCTTGAAGTAGGCGACGTAGCTCATCGCGACTTCGGGCGTGGATTCCTTGGAGCCGGTGCCGTCGACCACCAGCGTGCCGGCGACCGCCTTGTAGCTGATCGATTTGCCCTCGACCGTGACCGTGCCGGTGGTGGTGGACGACATCGGCTTCATCAGCTTCTGCACCAGGCTCTCGGGCTGCGCGTTGTCGCTGCTGCTCGCGCTGCCCTGGCCGGAACTGCCGGCGCTCGCGGGCGGCGCCGCGAAGGCGGGGGCGCTGCACAGCAGCAGGGCAGCGACGGCAACGGCGAGACGATTGACTTTCATGAGTAGTACCCGAGGGTGAGGACGAAAGACGGGACGCACGGCGTCCATAACTTTTGCAGTATGCGCGCAAGAGCACGCAGCTTCATACGCCACAAGTCATGGGCAAAACGTGTGGATGGCGTGAAGACGTGAAGCCGGGGAACTCAGTGCCCGGCCACGCTGCGCGGGAGCGGATGCCTGGCATCGATCACCCGCACGACGCGGAAGCCGACGCTGGTGTAGCCGACATCCGAATCGGCGCTGCCGATGTTGTCGAGCACGGATACGTGGCTGCCGTCGCGCCACGAGCGGCCGCGGAATGCGCGCGCACCGGCGCTGCCGCCCGCCAACCATTCGCTGACGTTGCCGTACATGTCGTAAGCGCCGACGCTACTAGATGCGTAGTGCCCGACGGGCGCGGTGTATGCGGCGCCGTCGTTGCAGGACCAGCGGTCGTCGTCGAACCGGCTGCGGCGGCTGACGTCATCCACGTTGCCAAGCTGGCACGGGTTGTCGCGTTCGGGCATGCCGCGCGCGGCGCGTCGCCATTCGGCGCTGCTCGGCAGGCGATAGTCCTCGCGAGTGGTTTTCGACAGCCACGCCGCGTAGGCGGCGGCATCGTCCCAACTCACGCACACGGCCGGATGGTCGCCGGCTTGCGCGAAACCCGGCGCGCGCCAAGTGAGATGGCGAAACCGCGAGAACGGGTTGTGCGCCGCGAGGCACCTGGGGGCCGGCCGGTGCGTCGCGCGTGCGAACACCGCGTAATCGGCGCGCGTGACCTCGACCCGCTCGATGGCGAAGGCGGGCAGCTTGCCGACGGCCGGCACGTAAACGAGCAACGGGCCATGTGGATCGCGCATGCGCGTGCCTGCCATCGGCGCAGCCACCACGCGCGTGTTCGCCGCGCGTTCCGCCGCGGCAAGATCAAACCCCGCGGGGAACTTCGCCGGCAAGGCCTTGGCGAGTGGTGCCAGCGCCTTGATTTTCGAGGCATCGTGCCGGCGGGCTGCGCGCTCGATGGCGTCACCGACCTGTTGCGCCAGTTGGCTGCGATCGCTCAACCAGGCCTGGCGTGCCGGCGCGGCCGCGTGTTCGGCCAAAGCATCGCCTTGCCGCAACAGGCCGACGGCCTCGCCGGGTTTTCGGTCATCGCGCCAGGCCTTGTCCAGCCGATCGCGCAACGCGGCCAGCGACGAGCCAATCCCCGCGGTTGCGGCAGGGTTGCCGGGGTCGAGCGAGAGGGCGGCGAGGTACTGGCTCGCGGCATTGTGGAACGGCGGCGAAAACACCTGGCCCTTGGCCTGCAAGGTGGCGGCCGTGGCGATCAAATTTTGCACGCGGTCGGTCGCCTGCAGCAACGCGGTACCGGCCGGCGCAGGCGTCGAAGAGAGCCGCGAAGTGGCGGGTGGCAGCGCCGGGCTCCCGATGCTCGTCGCGGCGGGAATGTAGTCGGGCGGGATGGCGGGCCCGCTCTGGTATTCCCACGCGGCCCAACCGACCAACGCCACGAGCGCCGCGAGCGGAAGCGCGGTGCGCAGCTTCCATTTCCGCACGCGTGGGAATCGAGGGGTGCGAACACCGTCCACGTAGGCGCGAAATCCGCCAACGATCGGCGC
This sequence comes from Rhodanobacteraceae bacterium, assembly GCA_004299705.1. Lineage (GTDB taxonomy): Bacteria > Pseudomonadota > Gammaproteobacteria > Xanthomonadales > Rhodanobacteraceae > 66-474. Next base: position 64,556 of record SCQS01000054.1, read on the forward strand.
GCTCAGCGCAGCGGCCATCTCCCTCGCGCTCTGGAAGCGCTGCTCCGGCGATTCGGCCAGGGCCCGGTCGATCCATGCCTGCCACGCGGCGGCGCCGGGTGTCAGCCGGGGAACCGGCTGCACGGTGGGCGCATCGGTGACGCGATTCCGGAGTGGAGCCGCGCCCGACAACAGCGCATGCGCGAGTTTTCCGATGGCGTAAAGATCCGCGCGCGGATCGGGTGGCTGCGCGTGCGCCTGCATGGGGATCGCATCGGCACGCGACATGGCCGATTCGGCCAGGCGGCGCGCGATCCCGAAATCGGCGAGCCGTGCCCGTCCGTGCTCGTCGAACAACACGTTGGAAGGCTTGATGCCGCCGTGCACCACGCCCAACTGATGCGCGTGGTCCAACCCCGCCAGCAGCTCGCGCAGCAGCGCCGCGATTCGCGGCGACTTGCCAAGCAGCCTCGGCAGCATCCGCTCGAAGCCGACCAGCAGTGGCATCGAATAGAACAGACGTCCATCGCTGGTGTGCCCGGTGCCGTCGACGCGCACGATGTTCGGGTGTGCGAGTTGCGCGTTCAACTGCAGTTGTCGCTCCAGGCCCTCGATGAGGCCGGCATCGAGGTGGTGGAATATCTTGACCGCGACCGTGCGCCGGCTCGACAGCTCGGTCGCCAGGTACAGCGACGCCACGGCGCTGGCTCCGATCCGCCTGACCAACTGGTAGTCGGGTGCTTCGATCGGATGGGCGCCGCGGATGTTCACGAGCGCCGCGGAAGATCAGTGTGCCGGCCAGGCGGTCTACTGCACGTGCCGGAGCGATTGCCTGCAGGCCGTGGCGCCACGCGCTCCCGGCGCGCGGGCAGCGGGTCGGTGGTCGGGGTTGCCGTGGCGGGGTAGGGGGTGGTTGCCATCGATCGCCGCCTTCCGTGGCGGGTTTCCAGCAGAACCCCCTGCGTTCCCGATGATACACAACCCACGCGCTCGCGATGTGGTGCCGCGTCGCGTGCTCACGCAGGATGTCGTCGCGCGGGTTTGTCAGCGGCTCGCAACGACCGGCGGGACGGGATGCGCCGCATCGATGATCCGCACCACGCGGAAACCAATGTTGGTGTAACCGACGTCGGAGTCGGCCGTGCCCTCGCGACCCAGCGGCGTCTGATGGCTGCCGTCGCGCCACGAAAGGCCGCGGAACACGCGCGAGCGCGGGCTGCCGCCGGCCAGCCATTCGCTGACGTTGCCGTACATGTCGTAGGCGCCGACCCCGCTGGGCGCGTAGTGTCCGACCGGCGCGGTTTGCGCCGCGCCGTCGTCGCACGACCAGCGATCGTTGTCCATGGCGCTGTGGCGGCTGACGTCATCGACATTGCCGAGTTGGCAGGGGCTTTCCTTGGGCACGCCCTGCGCCGCGCGCAGCCATTCGCCACCGCTCGGCAGTTGGTAGGCTTCGCCGGTGGTCTTCGACAACCATGCCACGTATGCAACGGCATCGTTCCAGCTCACGCACACCACCGGGTGGTCGCTGGTTTGCGCGAAACCGGGCGCCTGCCAGGTGAGATGGCGCATGCGCGAAAACGGGTTGTAGGCTTCGAGGCACTTCGAGGCGGGGCGTCGCGTCGCCTGCGCGAACGCGGCGTAGTCGGCACGCGTCACCTCGACGCGCGCGATCGCGAATGCCGGCGCGTTGCCGGCAGCCGGCACGTACACCAGCAGGGGGCCGCCACGGTCGCGCAGGCGTGTTCCCGCGACGGGCACGGCGACCGTGCGTTCCGCGACCGCGAGGTCGAAACCATCGGGGTAGGTCGCGGGCAGCGCGGCGGCGAGCGGTTTCAGTGCGTCGAGTTGCGTGGCGTCATGATTGCGCGCCGCCGTCACGATGGCGCTGCCGACGTCTCGCGCGAGGCCGGCACGCTGCTTGCGCCATTCACGGTTCGCCTGCGTGCCCGCGTGCGAGGCCAGCATGTCGCATTGCTTCAGCAGGGTGCGGGCCTGCGCCAGTCGATCCGCGCGCCAGTCGCCGTCCAGCCGCCCGCGCAGCGTCCGCAGCATGGCGTCGATGCCCGCGACCGCGGCGGGGTTGCCGGGATCGAGCATCAACGCGGCGAGATATTCCTCGGCGGCGTTGGCGCCAGGCGGCGAGAACAGATGATCGCCGGCGCGCAAGGTATCGCCTTGTTCGATCAACACCTGCACGCGACTCGCGAGCGGTGAAACGCTGGCGGCGCTGGCAGGCGCAGCCTGCGCTGGCGCCGGCAGCGGGCCGGAGGCCGGCGCACTGGTGCCGGCCAATTCAGCCGCGTTGCCGTCCTGCAGGGCCGGGGCCTGGTGGTGCCCCCATGCCAGCCAGCCCGCCGCGACCACGAGTGCGACCGCGAGTCCGATACCGCCGATCGCCCAGGCGGGCGCGCGCCTGCGGGGCGTGGTGCGGGAGACCCGCGTGTTGCCTTGCTGTCCGCCGTCGATCACGGCCAATGCGTCGGCCATTTCCTCGGCGCTCTGGAAGCGCTGTTCGGGTGCCTTGGCCAGCGCCTTGTCGATCCAGGGTTGCCACGCGCCGACCATGGGCGGCAGGCGCGGGATGGGTTGCTCGACGTGCGCGAGCGCGGTGGCGATTGCGTCTTCGCCGGTGAAGGGCAACGAGCCCGTGAGCAGCGTGTAGGCGAGCACCCCGACGCTGTACAGATCCGAGCGTTGGCCCGGCGGATTGCCGCGTGCCTGTTCGGGACTTTGATAGCCGGCCGCGTCGGGGTGCGGCCGTCCCATCTCGGCGGCGCAGCGCGCAATGCCGAAATCGGCCAGCCGCGCATGGCCGCGTTCGTCGAACAACACGTTGGCAGGCTTGATGCCACCGTGCACGATGCCACGCCGGTGCGCGTAGCCCAGCACGTCCAGCACTTCGCGCAGCAGCTTGGCCACTTTCAATGGTTTCGCACGCAGGTTGTGGCGCGACAATTCCGCGCTCAACAGGAACGGCATCGAGTGGAACAGCCGGCCGTCGTCGCTGCGTCCGATCTGGTGCACGTCGACAATGTGCGGGTGCGCAAGTCGCGCGTTGGTCCGCAGCAATTGCTCGAAGCGCGCGATGGCCGAAACGTCCAGTGTGTCGAACACCTTCACCGCGACCTGGCGTTCGAGCGAGCGTTGCATCGCCACGTACACGGTCGCAGCGCCACTGGTTCCGATCGGGCGCACCAGCCGATAGCCCGGCACGCCGATGCCGCTGGTGGTGTTGGCGTCGTTCATGGCGGTGCCGGCAGGGGGCAGGTGGTATCGGGGTACATCAGGCGCGGGTTCCCTGGGTGAAACGGGCGCGCCCTTGCCGACCCTGGCCGGGACAAGGCCGTGCGACAGTGCTGGCATGGGTTCCGGATGCTCAATCCGCGCCTTCGTGACGACCTTCCAGATGGAACCGGTGCATGAGTCGATGCATGAACGGTGCCAGCAGCAGCCCCGCCACGCCGATCAGCACCAGTCCGCTGTACAGGGCATACAGGCCCGCGAACAATTTGCCGGCGGCGGTGTGCAGGCTGTCCACCGGGCCCATTCCACCCAGGATCATCGAGGCGTTGAGGAACGCCGCCAGCCAGCCCATGCCTTCGGTCAGGCGGTAGCCGAGCATGCCGATCGCGAGCGACACCACGATCACCACGCCACACAGGACCAGCGTCCGCGCGACCCGATGCGTCAGGAAGCGCCGCCACGGCAACAGGGGCTCGCTGCGGTGCTCGTAGCGGAAGACGTGACGGAACATGCGGGTAGCCTGCGCGGCCGGGGTGGCCGATTATGCATCGGCCCGGCTGTGTTCACGCGATTGGTGTCAAAACAACAAGGACGACATCCGACGGCGCGTGGTCGCGACCAGCGCCTCGTCGTTGGCGATGCGGAACGCGTCCAGCAGGCGCTTGCGCGCCAAACCCTCGCTCCAGTTGCGGTCGGCGGCGAGGATCGCCAGCCAGTGCTGCATCGCGGCTGCGACATCGCCGCCCAGCAACTGGCGCACGCCCAGGCCATCGTGGGCGGCGAAGTCGCGCGGATCACGTTCGACCCGCGCCAGCAATTCAGCGGCAGGTGGGATCGCGGACAGCGACTGCTGCATCGCCTGCAGCGCGGCCAGCGCCTTGGCGCGATCGTCTTCGGCGAGGTCGACCGGCAGCGCGTCAAGCGTTTTCTGCACGTCGGCGGTGTCGCCGGCACGTGCGCGCGCCAGCGCGAGGTCGAGCTTCAGCGCGGGATCGTCGGGCTTGGCCGCAAGCGCTTTCGACAGGCGCGCGACCGCAGCCTGCGGGGTTTCGACGGGCGCGGGCGCGCCGTCATCGACGGCTTGTTCGGGGGCTTCGATCCGCGACGCGGGTTCGACCTGGTGCCGCTTCAGGAATTCGCGCACCTGCGATTCCGGCAGCGCGCCGGTGAATGCGTCCGCGATCTGGCCGTCCCGGATCAGCACCACGGTTGGAATGCTGCGTATCCCGAACATGCCGGCGAGCTGCTGTTCCTTGTCGCAATCGACCTTGGCGAGCCGGAACGCGCCCGCGTAGTCGCCGGCGAGCTTTTCCAGGATCGGCCCCAGCGTCTTGCACGGCCCGCACCACGTCGCCCAGAAATCCACCAGCACCGGAGTCTGCAGCGAAGCTTGCAGCACGTCGGCTTCGAAGTTCGCTTCGCCCGCTTCGAATATGTTGCTGGCAGCTTGGGTTTGGGTGGGTTCTGGCGTGGGAGTGAAAGCCATGATTGGATTGACAAGTCGGTGGCGTGACAAGCGACCATGATAACGAGTGCCGTCGCCCCGGCCACCGCTTGGCGCTTTTGCTGCACTGCGGTAGGCTGGCCGATCTTGAATCCTTGTGCCGGATCGCACCGCTGTCATGCAGGAAACCAACGACCCCCGCGCCTATGACCCCCGTGCCGTCGAATCGGCCGCGCAGACGTTCTGGTCCTCGACCCACGCGTTCGAGGTGAAGGAAGATCCGTCGCGCGAGAAATATTTCTGCCTGTCGATGCTGCCGTATCCCTCGGGCGCGCTGCACATGGGTCACGTGCGCAATTACACGATCGGCGACGTGATCAGCCGCTTCCAGCGCATGCAGGGCAGGAATGTGCTGCAGCCGATGGCGTGGGACGCGTTCGGCCTGCCGGCCGAGAATGCCGCGATCAAGCGCGGCATTCCGCCCGCGAAGTGGACGCGCGACAACATCGCGCACATGCGTTCGCAATTGCAGGCGATGGGTTTCGCGATCGACTGGTCGCGCGAATTCGCGACCTGCGATCCGTCGTATTACGTGCACGAGCAGCGCATGTTCGTGCGGCTGTTCAAGCAGGGCATGGTGTACCGCAAGAACAGCGTGGTGAACTGGGATCCGGTGGACCAGACGGTGCTCGCCAACGAGCAGGTGGTCGATGGCCGTGGCTGGCGTTCCGGCGCGGTGGTCGAGAAGCGCGAGATTCCGCAGTGGTTCCTCAAGATCACCGATTACGCGCAGGAATTGCTGGACGGCCTGGACAAACTGCCAGGCTGGCCGGACGCGGTCAAGATCATGCAGCGCAATTGGCTGGGGCGCTCGGAAGGCCTGGAAATCCGCTTCGACGTCGAGGGCGGCGGCGCGCTGGAGGTCTTCACCACGCGTCCCGATACCTTGATGGGCGCGACCTATCTTGCGATCGCAGCCGAGCATCCGCTGGCGCAGGAAGCGGCGAAGAACAATCCCGCCTTGCAGGTATTCATCGACGAGTGTCGACAGGGTGGGGTATCCGAAGCCGAGCTCGAAACCCGTGAAAAGAAGGGCGTCGACACCGGCCTGTTCGCGCTGCACCCGGTCACCAGCGAGCGCGTGCCGATCTGGATCGCCAACTTCGTGCTGATGAACTACGGCACCGGCGCGCTGATGGCGGTGCCGGCACACGACCAGCGCGACTGGGAATTCGCGACCAAGTACGACCTGCCGATCCGGATGGTGATCGTCAGCGACCCAGTACGCGACGCGATCCGCGAACTCGCGCGTGACGCCGCCGACAACACCGATGCGATGAGCGCGGCGCTGGGCCAGAGCCAACCCATCGACGTCGTCGAACCGGTTGCGGCCGAAGACGTGCTCACTGAATTCGAAAACGACATCATCACCAAAGGCCCGTTCATCGAACACGGCACGCTGGTCAACTCCGGCGGGTACGACGGCATGCGTTACCGGCAGGCGTTCGATGCATTGGCCGAACACTTCGAGCGCGAGGGCCGCGGCAAGCGGCAGGTGAACTGGCGATTGCGCGACTGGGGCGTGTCGCGGCAGCGCTACTGGGGCTGCCCGATCCCGATCATCCATTGTCCCAAGTGCGGCGCAGTGCCGGTACCGGAAGACCAATTGCCGGTGGTGTTGCCGGAAGACGTCGCGTTCAGTGGCGTGCAGTCGCCGCTGAAATCCGATCCGGAATGGCGCAAGTGCACGTGCCCGCAATGCGGCGGCGCGGCCGAGCGTGAAACCGACACCTTCGATACCTTCATGGAATCGTCGTGGTACTACGCGCGCTACACCTCGCCGGGCGCCGCCACGCAGTTGGACCGGCGCGCCGATTACTGGCTGCCGGTCGACCAGTACATCGGCGGCATCGAGCACGCGATCCTGCATCTTTTGTACTTCCGCTTCTACCACAAGCTGCTGCGCGATGCGGGGCTTGTGCATTCGGACGAGCCCGCGACCAACCTGCTGTGCCAGGGCATGGTGGTGGCGGAGACGTTTTACAGGGAACGGGAACCGGGGACCGGGGACCAGGAAAATCGCGAGTGGATCAATCCTGCGGATGTGGACGTGCAGCGCGACGAGCGCGGGCGCGTCACCGGCGCGACGCTGAAGGCGGATGGCCAGCCGGTCTCGATCGGCGCGTCCGAAAAGATGTCGAAGTCCAAGAACAACGGCGTCGATCCGCAGGTGATGATCGACAAGTTCGGTGCCGACACCGTACGCCTGTTCTCGATGTTTGCATCGCCGCCCGACCAATCGCTGGAGTGGAACGAAGCCGGTGTCGAAGGCATGGCGCGTTTCCTGCGCCGGTTCTGGCGCGAGGTGGCGACGCATGCTTCACAGCCCGACCATCCGGAGATCGACCCCGCGTCACTGGACCCGGCGCAGAAGGCGATGCGTCGCCAGTTGCACGAAACCATCGCCAAGGTCGGCGACGACATCGGCCGCCGCCGCAACTTCAATACCGCGATCGCGGCGTTGATGGAGCTGCTGAACGCGGTGTCGAAATTCGATGACACGGGCGACGCCGGCCGCGCGCTGCGCCACGAGGCGTTGGAAGCGATGGTGCTGCTGCTGAATCCATTCACGCCGCATGCGAGCCACGCGCTCTGGCAAACGCTCGGCCACAAGGAAACGCTGATCGAGGACGTGCCGTGGCCGCAGGCCGACCCAGCCGCGCTCGCGCGCGACAGCGTGACCCTGGCGGTGCAGGTGAACGGCAAGTTGCGCGGCACGCTCGAAGCCGCCGTCGATGCGCCGCGCGAACAACTCGAAGCACAGGCGCGCGCGTTGCCGGGCGTCATCGCAGCGATCGGCGACAAGGCGGTGCGCAAGGTGATCGTGGTGCCGGGCAAGATCGTGAACATCGTTGCGGGTTGATGTGCTGCGATCCAAATGGTCGCTGCTATGCTTCGCGATTTCTGGATTGGTCCACCCCCTTCCGAGGAAGGGGGGCGCCGCGAAGCGGCGGGGGGATGCCGCTGCGCGACAAAGCCATCCCCCTCGATCCCCCTTCCCGTGGAAGGGGAAAGACAAGCGGTGCATGACCGGAGCTGATTCGATGCACATTCGCAAATGGCTGCCTATCTTGTTTTGCATCGGGGCCGGCGCCGCGCTCGCCGGCTGCGGTTTCCACCTTCGCCGCAGCGCCGCGTTGCCCTCGGTGATGCAGCAACAGGTCTACCTGCAGGTGAGCGGCGGCGGCGAATTCCCGCGCTCGCTCGCGGCCGCCCTGCGCGCCAGCAAGGTGCACGTGCTGGACCAGTCCGCCCCGGGCGTCGCCACACTGGTGGTGCCGGTGGCGGCGTTTTCCACGCGCATGCTGACCAGCGGCGCGATCCAGCGTGTGGGCGAATACGTGGTCGGTTTCAACGTGCAGTTCACCCTGACCGACGGCCATGGCCATACCGTCGTGCCGATGCAGACAATCCAGCTTTCCCACGAATTCGCGATCGACCAGACCGAGTTCTCGGCGATTTCCAGCGAAACCGAAGCCATCCAGCGCAGCCTGGTACGTGAAATGACCGACGCGGTGATGCGTCGGCTGGAAGCGCAGGCACGCCTCGGCACACCAGTGGGTGCCTCGACTGCGGGCGCGCCTGCGGTGCCGGCGTCCGCTTCCAGTGCGGACTGAACCGTGGCCGGCGAACTCGAAGGCTTCCTGAAGACGCTCAAGCAGGAACAGCTCGCGCCGGTCTACCTGCTCGCGGGCGACGAACCGCTGCAATTGCAGGAAGCCGGTGATGCGCTGCGCGCGCGCGCGCGCGAACTCGGCTACACCGAACGCGAGGTGCTGGACGTCGAAGCGCATTTCGACTGGAATCAACTGTCGCGCAGCGGCGCGAGCCTGTCGTTGTTCGCGTCGCGGCGATTGATCGAGCTGCGCCTGCCCACCGGCAAGCCCGATCGTGACGGGGCCGCCGCGATCATCGAATGGTGCAAGGCGCCGGTGCCCGACACCGTGTTGCTGATCGGCGCCCTGCAGTGGAGCAAGAAACACGAAGGCGCGTGGGTGAAGACGGTCGAGCGCGCGGGTATCTACGCGTGGCTGCGCGCACCGCGCGTGGAGCAGTTGCCCGACTGGATTCGCGCACGCATGCGTTCGCGCGGTTTTGCGCCCGGCGAGGATGCGGTCGCGTTGCTGGCCGCGCGGGCGGAGGGCAACCTGCTGGCGATCGCGCAGGAAATCGACAAGCTGGCGGCGCAACGCGACGGCGGCAAGGTAAGCGCGGACGATCTGGAGTCGCTGGGCGCCGAGAACGCGGTGTACGACGTGTTCAAGTTGAGCGACGCCGCGTTTGGTGGCGACGCCCCGCGCGCCTTGAAGATACTCGACGGCCTGCGCGCGGAAGGCGAGGACGTGGTCCCGATGCTGGGCTGGATGCTCAACCAGCTCGATCTGGCGTTGCGGATCGCCTCGGCGCCTGATTTCGCCAGTGGCGTGCGCAATGAATATGGCATGTGGCCGGCGCGCCAGCAACTGTTTGCGGGCGCCCTGAAACGCGCCGGCCGCGGCAATGCGCACTGGCGGCGTTGCCTGGCCGAATGCGCGCGCATCGACCGCATGGCCAAGGGCCGCGAGACGGGCGATCCGTGGCGCGAGTTCGAACGCCTGCTGGTCGCGATCGCGCAGCCGGGCAGCGCAGGTGTGCTGCTCGCGGCGTGAGGAAAAGCAGAATCGATCCGCAAATGAACGCAAATGAACGCGAATAATCCAATGCCGCTTGATCCCATTTGCGTTTATTGGCGTTCATTTGCGGACTGTCGTGCTTTTTCATGATGAGCGCGATGCGGCCACTCGCCATTTTCGGCGGCACCTTCGACCCGATCCACGTCGGGCATCTGCGTGCGGCGTGGGAAGCGTCCGAGGCGCTGGATGCGGAAGTGCGCATGGTACCCGCGAAGATTCCGCCGCATCGCCCGCAGCCGGTCGCGAGCGCGGAGCAGCGCGCCGCGATGCTGCGCGCTGCGCTGGCAGGGCAGGATCGCCTGCGACTGGACTTGCGCGAACTGGACCGCGCGGGGCCGTCGTACACCTTCGACACGCTGGCTTCGTTGCGCGCGGAATTCGGCGAGCAACGCCCGCTGGTGCTGTTGATCGGCGCCGACGCCTTCGCCGGCCTGTGCGATTGGCATCGCTGGCGCGACTTGTTCGGGTTGGCGCACATGTGCGTGCTCACCCGGCCCGCGCAGATTCCTGCGATGCCGGAAGCGTTGGCGGCCGAAGTCGCGTCACGCAAGACCAACGAGGTGGCCGCACTGCGCGTACAGCCCGCCGGCAAGGTTCTGGACATGGTGGTGTCCGCGCTCGGCATTTCCGCCACGCGCATCCGCGCGTTGCTGGCGGCCGGGCGCGAACCGCGCTGGTTGGTGCCGGATGCGTTGCTGGCTGATTCCGCCTTGTTACAGCCGTATCGAATGAACCGGGGCTCGGGAAAGACATGATCGTCATTCCGGGGCGATCGCCGGCTGTATCGGCGATCGAACCCGGAATCTGCTTTTGGAGACAAGACGAGAAGCAGATTCCGGGTTCCGTTTCGATGAAGCCGAAACGGCCCCGGAATGACGACGTACGGGAATGCCGCGCGTGGGTACTCCAATCCCCGGCTCCCCACTTGCGCTCTCGCCGCAGGGGTGCATACTGAAGCCGCGCACTTTGCGCGCCATCAGAGGCCGAGGCCTTCCACAACTTGACCAGCCAAACCAAGTCGCGTTCCGCCGCCACCCCCGTCACACGTCCCCCCACCACTGCAACCCTGCGCCGGCGCGTGCTTGCCGCCCTCGATGAGTTGAAGGCGCACGACATCCGCGAGATCGACGTGCGCGGACGCACCTCCATCGCCGACTTGCTGATCATCGCCTCCGGCACTTCCTCCCGACACGTCAAATCCATCGCCGACGAAGTCGTCAAGTTCGCCAAGCGCGCGGGCATGCTGCCGCTGGGCGTGGAAGGCGAGCAGGAGGCCGAATGGGTGCTGGTCGACCTGGGCGACATCATCGTGCACGTGATGCTGCCGCGCATCCGCGAGTTCTACGGGCTGGAGCGTCTGTGGACCGTGGGCGACCGCGAGCCGGAAGCCGCCGCCGCGAACGATCGTTGAGTGACGGCGCATGCGTGCGAAGCTGATCGCGGTCGGCGAACGCATGCCCGCCTGGGTGGCGCAAGGTTTCGCCGAATACGCGAAACGCCTGTCGCGCGAGCTGCCGCTGGAACTCGTCGAGATCAAACCGGGCGCGCGCGGCAAGGGTCGTGACGATGCACGTGCAATGGAGCAGGAAGGCGCGGCACTGTTGGCTGCGCTGCCGCGCGATGCGCAAGTCATCGTGCTGGATGGCCATGGCGCGGCGTGGTCCAGCGAGCAATTGGCAAAACAGTTGTCGGACTGGCGCATGGCCGGCCGCGACCTCGCGTTCCTGATCGGCGGCCCTGACGGCCATGCTCGCGAGGTACTGCAACGCGCCGATCAGAAGTGGTCACTCGGCCGGCTCACCCTGCCGCACATGCTGGTGCGCCTGGTCGTCGCCGAGCAGTTGTACCGCGCGGTGACGATCCTCAACGGGCATCCGTATCACCGTGGGTATCAAGCGACGCCGAGCTTGCCGCGCTCCCCGCCGCGGGGCGCTTCGTGCGCGAGCTCTTCGGGCGTCACGAATGCGGCCAGATCCTCCACTTCGTAGAACGGCAGGATTTCGACCACGCTCCCCGCCGTCATCGGAGCGCGCTTCACCCAGGCCAGGGCCTCGTCTACGTCCTTGACCTGCCAAATCGAGAAGCCGGCTACCACCTCCTTGCTCTCGGCGAACGGTCCATCGACGATCGCAAGCTCCGTGCCATCGAAGGTCAGTCGCTTGGCCTCGGCTCCGTTCTTCAGGCCGGCGGCGGCAACGAAGACGCCGGCCTTGACCAGTTCTTCGGTGAACCGGTCCATCGCCGCGAACGCCTCGAGTTCCTCGGGCGTGGGAGCACTCACATCGCCAATCTCGGCGGCTTTGGTAAACACCATGACTCGCATCGTCTTTCTCCCGGTTTGAGACCGCCCCATTGGCGTCTCTCATCTGAGCGACGAGCGAGCTTTTCGAAAATAGACCATGCTCGGAAAATACTTGGAATACTCGTCTAAACAATTGTATTTGAAACAAACATGAGAATGCGCCACCGGGTTTTATTCGATTCCGGGAGGATGCACGAAGACAGGTGCTGCTGACGCCGACATGGGCCGAAGCACACGGGGCGCGACTCGTTGCGTCACGGTGAGCCTGGTTCTGGATTGTCCGGTCACGCTTGCATGGTTGCTTTCCGGCGAAGGCTCCAGGCCCGTGCAGGCCGTCACTGCCGACTTCGCGTGGAGCGAAATACTTCGGCTCGTGGACGCCGTGACCTCACGCTTTACGACGCGGCTTACCTCGAACTTGCGCGGCGCTTGAGCCTGCCGCTGGCGAGCCAGGATAAATCACTGCGTCTTGCCGCGAAGAAGTGCAAGGTGCCGCTGCTCGGCATGCGTGGAGACAAGATGGCCGCAGCGTGATGCGGGAGTCGGTGGGCAACGCGGTTTGCAATATCAATCCGTTTGGTTAACGGATTGAACTTGTGCCGCGTGCGGTGAAGGTTAGGCGTCGCGGGGTGTCGCCGTTACCATCGCACGCGAACCCCGAAGGACGCGAGGCGGCATGTCGATTGATCTTGGCGTGGTGCTCACGCTGCTACTGGTGGTGGGCTTTCTGGCGCAGTGGCTGGCGTGGCGGTTGCGGCTGCCGGCGATCCTGTTCCTGTTGCTGATCGGCATCGTGGTGGGTCCGGCGACGGGCCTGTTCGACCCGGACAAGGCGCTGGGCGATTTCCTGTTTCCGACGGTGTCGCTGGCGGTCGCACTGATCCTGTTCGAGGGCAGCATGACGCTGCGCTTTTCCGAGCTGCGCGGGATCGGCGGCGCGGTGCACGGCATGGTGACCTACGGCGCGGTGCTGGCGCTGCTGATGCTGGCCGCGGCGGCGCACTGGATCGCGGGCGTCAGTTGGCAGATCGCGTTCCTGTTCGGGGCGCTCACCTGCGTGACCGGGCCGACGGTGATCACGCCGATGCTGCGCACGCTGCGCCCGAACGCGCGCATCGCCAGCGCCTTGCGCTGGGAAGGCATCGTGCTGGATCCGCTGGGCGCGCTGTTCGCGGTGCTGGTGTTCGAGGCCATAGCCTCGCACCAGCAGGGGCACTCGCTGGCGGTGTTCGGCGCGACCATCGGCATCGGCGCGGGCATCGGGCTTGCGGTGGCGGCGGCGCTGGGTTTCCTGCTGTACCGGCAGATGATTCCGGAATACCTGCAGGCCTATGGCACGCTGATCGCGGTGCTGGGCGCATTCACGCTGTCCAACAAGCTGGCGCATGAATCGGGGCTGGTCGCGGTCACCCTCATGGGCATCACGCTGGGCAACCTCAAGCACGTCCACATCGATGACATCATGGACTTCAAGGAACACCTGTCCACGTTGCTGGTGTCGATGTTGTTCGTGGTGCTGGCCGCGCGCCTGCACTGGCCGCTGCCGCCGGGCATGCTGCTGGCGGGCATCCTGGTGTTCGTGGTCGCGCAGTTCGTGATCCGGCCGGTGTCGATCCTGGCCGCGACATTGGGCAGCAACCTCGGCTGGCGCGAGCGCGCATTGCTGGGCTATGTTTCCCCACGCGGCGTGGTCGCCGCTTCGGTGTCCTCCCTGTTCGCGATGAGGCTCGGTGCATTGGGCATGCCGGGCGCCGACGCGCTGGTGCCGCTGGTGTTCATCCTGATCATCGGCACGGTGGTGCTGCAAAGCGCGACCGCGCGGCCGCTGGCGCGGGCGCTGAAGGTGGCCGATCCCGATCCGGATGGCGTGCTGATTTTTGGTTCCGACGAGGTCGCGCGCCGCATTGCGACGGCGCTGGCCGAGCACAAGTTTCAGGTGCTGCTGGCCGACGACGATTGGGACGGCATCAGCGCCGCGCGCATGGCGGGGCTCGCCACGTTCTTCGGCAATCCAACTTCGCAGCACGCGGCATTGCACCTCGACCTGACCGGCATCGGCCGGCTGCTGGCACTGTCCACCCGGCGCGAGCTGAATTCGCTGGCGTGCATGCACTACCGGCAGGAGTTCGGGCGCGAGCGCGTGTACCGCCTGCGCGTGCTGGCGCCCGAAGATGCCACCGATCGTGCGGCGTTCGCGGGCAGCCTGCGTGCCAAGGCGCTGTTCGGCGGCGACATGACGCACATGCGATTCGCCGAATTGCTGCAGGCCGGGTGGCGGATCAAGTCCAGCGCCTTGACCGACGCGTTCGGTTGGCCGGCATTCGTCGCGCAACACGGCGCCGATTCCATGCTGCTCTTCGGCGTCGAACCCAATGGTCGTTTGCGGGTCGTCAGCAATCGCCGCAAGACCGAGCCGAAAAGTGGCTGGAGCGTGATCGCGTTGGTGTCGCCCGCGCCGGAATCCGCCGCGGCCTGACGGCCCGCTATGCTTTCACGATGCTCTATCTGGCCTCGCAATCCCCGCGCCGGCGCGAATTGCTCGCGCAACTCGGCGTCGCCTTCAAGGTGGTGAACGTGGATGTGCCGGAAGTGCCGGCCGAGGGCGAGGCGCCACGCGTCTATGTCGAACGCGTCGCGCGGGCCAAGGCGCGGGCCGGCTTAGCGTCCGTCAGCGCGCACGACCCGGCGGCCGTGCTGCTGGGCGCCGACACCGAAGTGGTGCTGGACGGACAGGTGTTCGGCAAGCCGCGCGATGCCGGGGATGCCGCGGCCATGCTGCGCGCCTTGTCCGGACGCGCGCATGCCGTGATTTCAGTCGTGTGCTGCGTGACGGCCTCAGGTGAAAACATCGCCACGTGCGAATCGACGGTGACCTTTGCGGCGTTGGACGACCGCGCCACCGCACGCTACGTCGCCACCGGCGAACCATTCGGCAAGGCGGGTGGTTACGCGATTCAGGGCCGGGCGGCGGCCTTCATCGCGCACCTGTCGGGCAGCTATTCGGGGGTGATGGGCCTGCCCTTGTTCGAAACCGCCGGCTTGTTGCGCCGGGCCGGCGTCGAAGCGTGACGGGTGCTGAACCACCGCGTTTCCTGCATCGACAGGTGCAGCCGTGGCGGGCTATAAGTGGCGTCCCCAACTCGTCCGATGGCTGAGCGGCGCATGACCGAGGAAATCCTGATCAACGTCACGCCCCGCGAAGCGCGGGTCGGCGTGGTCGAGAACGGCATGCTGCAGGAGGTGCACATCGAGCGCACCGGCCACCGCGGCTATGTCGGCAACATCTATTGCGGACGCGTCAAGCGCGTGATGCCGGGGATGCAGGCCGCGTTCGTCGACATCGGGCTGGAACGCAGCGCCTTCCTGCACGCCATGGACCTCGCGCACCCGACCCTCAATGCCGATCCGATCGACGGCAGCGCGCCCGCGGCCACCAGCGTTCCCGCGATCACCGAACTGGTGCACGAAGGCCAGCGCGTGATCGTGCAGGTCATCAAGGATCCGATTGGCAGCAAGGGCGCGCGGCTGTCCACGCATCTTTCCATCCCCTCGCGTTATCTGGTGCTGCTGCCGGACAGCGCGACCCTGGGCGTGTCGATGCGCATCGAGGACGAGGCCGAGCGTGAACGCTTGCGCGGCATCCTGGCCGGCCTCGCCGGCAACGGCAGCGGCCTGATCGCGCGCACCAACGCCGAAGGGCTGGATGCCGTGGCGCTTGCCGAGGATGTCGATTACGTCACGCGCGTCTGGCAGACGGTGTCCGAGGCGATCGCACACGCGCAACCCGGCCAGCGTGTCTACGAGGAACCGGCGTTGCCGCTGCGCGTGTTGCGCGACCTGATGCACGACGAGATCGAGAAGGTGCGCGTGGATTCGCACGAGACTTACGAACGCACGCTGGACTTCGCGCGGCAGTTCATGCCGGACCTGACCGGGCGCGTCGAGCACTATCCCGGCGAGCGCCCGATCTTCGACCTGTACGGCGTCGAGGATGAAATCCAGAAAGCGTTGCGCAAGGAAGTGCCGCTGAAATCGGGTGGCTATCTCGTGATCGACCAGACCGAGGCGATGACCACCATCGACGTCAACACCGGCGCGTACCTCGGTTCGCGCAACCTCGAGGAAACCGCGTTCCGCACCAACCTCGAGGCCGCGCAGGCGGCGGCGCGGCAACTGCGGCTGCGCAACCTTGGCGGCATCATCATCATCGACTTCATCGACATGCACGACGACGAGCACAAGCGCCAGGTGTTGCGCACGCTCGAAAAGGCGCTGGCGCGTGACCACGCCAAGACCACCGTGTATGAAATGAGTCCGCTGGGGCTGGTCGAGATGACCCGCAAGCGCACCACCGAGAGCCTGGCGCGGCAATTGTGCGAACCGTGCCCGGCTTGCGCCGGGCGCGGCAATCTGAAAACCGCCGAAACGGTCGGCTACGAAATCTTCCGCGAGATCACCCGCGCGGTGCGGCAATTCAATGCCGAGAAACTGCTGGTGCTGGCGTCGCCCCAAGTCGTCGCGCGCATGCTGGAAGAGGAAGCGTCCGCGGTCACCGAACTGGAAACCTTCATCGGCAAGTCGATCAGGTTCCAGCCCGAGGAGCAGTACGGGCAGGAGCAGTTCGATGTCGTGCTGCTTTGACGCGCAGCGCGCGTTGCGACGAACCACCCCCTTCGGTACGAAGGGGGTCGCCGCGCAGCGGCGGGGGGATGCCATCCCTGTTTTTTCCCTAACCGTCCCACGGCGCGGTCGCCGGCAGGCCGGCTCCTACCAAGCAGCTTTCGTGGGAGCGCGCCTGCGCGCGACAACGCGGGCCGTCGAGGCACGCGGAAAAAGACATGGATGTCATGTGCCGTTTGCGTCCACCAGACGGAACGGTGATGCGTGCGTCATCCCCCCGCCGCTGCGCGACGACCCCCTTCCCCTGGAAGGGGGTGTTCGCACCGGGATGGCGCCGTCGTGAGTGCATGGCGCCACCACCTGCGCCGCGCGCGCTTCGCCGCGACCGTGTTCGTTGCGGTGGTGTTGATCGCCGCGGCGGTCGCGATGGGGGTGTTGCAGGCACTGTTGCCGATCGCGACGCGTTATCCGAATTTCGTCGCGCGCGAATTGTCGGCGCGCCTGCACCGCCCCGTGAAATTCGCCACCATCGCGAGCCAGTGGCAGCCTTCCGGTCCGTTGCTGATGGTGCGCGACTTGACGCTGGGCCCGGCGCAGCCGGGCGGACAGTCGATCACCCTGCCGCATGCGGCGCTGAAGTTCGATTTCGGCGCGTGGCTGCGGCCCGCGCATCGCTGGATCACCTTGCGCCTGAGTGGCGTGGAGTTGCGGGTCGAGCACTCAGCGAACGGCTGGCAAATGGTCGGGTTCGGCACGTCGGCGGGCGAGTCGCACGCCTCGCTGCAGTCATTGCCGGTCGACCTGGATCTGCGCGACCTGCGCGTGGACATCGTGGACGACGTGGCGCACCGTTCGTGGCAGGTGTTCGCGCCGCATTTGCGGGCGGTCAACGTCGGCGACGCGGTGCGTTTCGGTGGAATCGTGCAGCAGCGGGGGACGCATCAGGTGGTGTCGATCAGCGGGCGCATGGACGCGGCCGCGCGCGATTACGAACTGCACCTGGCGACCCGGGACCTTGATCTGGCGCAGACCGTGCAAGGGCTCGATCTGCACGGCTATGCGGTGGCCAGCGGGCAGGGCGACATCGAACTGTGGGGACGGTGGCAAAACGGCAAGTTTGCTTCCGCCGCACTTCGTTACGACCTGCGCAATTTCTCCGCCACGGGTCCGGATCACCGTGCGCTGAATCTGATGTCGCTGGCAGGCGTGTTCCAGGCCAGTCGTGTCGACGGTGGCTGGGACATCGCCTGGCGCGGCCCGGGCAAGCCGCGCGCGGATATCGACCAGGCGGGCGGGCTGGTCGCGCATTTGCGTGGACATCGCGGCGCGTGGCGCGTCACGGCCGCGGCGCGGGATATCGACGGCACGCCGTGGTTGTCATTGCTGGCGATGGCACCGCAGGCGCCGAAGGCGTTGCCCGGATGGGTTGCGCAGGCGCAGCCGCACATGCACATTGACACGGCCGCGCTGGCGTGGCGCGAAGGTGGGCCGTACGACGTGACCGCGCGGGTTTCCGATCTGCACGCGGCCGCGACGGGCGCGATACCGGGCATCGATCTGGCGCACGCCACGTTGCGCGCCGATGCCCAGGCCATTTCGCTGGAACTGCCGCGCCAGCCGGCCACGCTGGCCTTGACCCAGGTGTTCCGCAAGCCTTTCGTGTTCAAGCAGTTCGGCGCAACCTTCGTGGCCTGGCGCGAGGACGGCCTGTGGAACATCGCCGCCGATGGGCTGCATTTCGATACTGGCGAAATGGCCGGCGACGCGCGTGCGCATCTCGTGTGGCTGGGCCACGGCCAGCGCCCGTTCCTTTCCGCCGATGCGGTACTCGAACACGCCAAGGTGACGGATGCCGACCTGTTCTGGCCTTACCGCGGCATGCCACCATCCTTGGTCAAGTGGCTGGATCACGCGCTGGTCGGCGGCGAGATCACGTCGGGGCGCGTGCTGGTACGTGGCAATCTGGGCGACTGGCCGTTCCTTGATCACCAGGGTCGTTTCGAGGCCACCGGCGTGGTGAACGATGCCACGTTCAATTTCTCCGACGACTGGCCGCGCGCGACCGGTGTCGATGCCGCGCTGGATTTCGTCGACAACCACATGGGCATCGTGGCGACCCACGCCCAAGTGCAGGGCGTAACCGCGACCCACGCGGTGGCGGCGATTCCCGATCTTGGCCACGGCGTGCTGGATCTCGACGTCCAGGGCGACGGCACGGGCGCCGAGTTGATGGATTTCGTGCGCCACAGCCCGGTCGGTGCGGGTGCCATCGATGCGCTCGACGGACTCACGCTCGGTGGGACGGGCAAGTTCGGCATCAAGCTGTCGATTCCGCTTGGCAATGCGGCCGGTTTTTCGCTCAACGGCAAGCTCGACCTGGCCAAGGCGGACGTGACCGCCGACAAGTGGAACCTGAAACTCAAGAACCTCAACGGCCCGCTGCTGATCGACGGCAAGGGTTTTCGCGCGCAGGGTTTGGCGACCACATTTCGCGGTGCACCGACGACACTCTCGATGGCGGTGGGCAGCGACGTGGCCGACCCCAAGGACATCGTCGAGGCGTCACTGGATACCCGCGCATCGGCGCAGACCCTGGTGCAGGGTTATCCCGACCTGGAAGGGTTGGTGGCGCACGCCAGTGGCGTCGCGCCGTTCCACATCGGCGTGAAAGTAGTGGCGGGGCAGGGCGGGGCACCCGCCACGCCGATCCTCAACGTCACTTCAAACCTTGCCGGGATCGCGCTGGATTTTCCGGCGCCGCTGGACAAGCCTGCGAACGCGATGTTGCCCCTGAACCTGACCTTGCGATTGCCTCCGGCCGGCGCGCCGCTTTCGGTGTCGCTGGGCGACGTGCTGCAGGTACGTGGACGGCTGGCCGATCCCGCGCACAACATTCCGACCGCGTTGGCGATGAACTTCGGCGGCACGCCGCCTGCGAATGTCCCGGCCAGCGGGCTGGTGGTGGGCGGGCATGCCGCACGGCTGGATGTAAGCGGCTGGATCCAGCAGGCCTTGATCGGTGCTTCCAGCGCGGCGTTTCCGCAACTGAGCCGGGCCGATGTTTCGACGGACGCGGCGCAGGTGTTCGGCACCGATCTCGGCGCGTTGCAGTTTTCCTTCAATGCCGGAGCGCAGTCCGACAGCATCGGATTCGACGGCGCGGCGGTGAAGGGCACGATCGATTTGCCGACCAGCGACTTGATCAAGCGCGGCATCACCGCGCACCTGCAACGTCTGTATTGGCCGGAGCCGCCGCCGCCGAAGCAGCCCGCGCCATCGCAGCCTCCGCCGGCGACTTCGCCGATCGCGCCGTCCGCGGTGCCGCCGCTGCACGTCACCATCGGCGACCTCAAGCTCGGCAAGGCGCAACTCGGCGCAACCGTGTTCGAAAGTACACCCACCCTCTCGGGCATGCACATCGCGAAGTTCGACTCGAAGGGCGCGGATTTCACCATCCAGTCGCACGGCGACTGGAACGGCAGCAAGGCGGTCAGCGCATCGCATCTGGTCATCGACATTGTCTCGCATGATTTCGGCAAGACCCTTGCGGCATTCGGGTTCACCGGGCTGCTGGCCGGCGGCCAGGATGCGCAGGTGCACATTGACGGCACCTGGCCCGGCGCGCCCTCGGGTTTCTCGCTGGCGTGGGTGACCGGCACGCTGGGCATCAAGGTAGGCGAGGGGCGCATCCTTGCTGTGCAGCCGGGCCTGGGTCGCCTGCTGGGATTGTTGTCGTTGAAGGAATTGCCGAGTCGCCTGATGCTGCACTTCGGCGACGTGTTCAAGTCGGGCTTCGGCTTCGACCATGCGTCCGCGAATTTCACCCTGAAGGACGGCAGCGCGTACACCAGGGACATGGTCATCGCGGCGCCCGCCGCACGCATCGCGATGCAGGGCCGCACCGGTTTCCGCGACCGCGATTTCGACCTCATCGTCAACGTCACGCCACACGTGGGCGGCACCCTGCCGGTGGTCGGCGCGGTGATCGGCGGGCCGGTCGGCGCGGCCGCGGGACTGGTGGTGCAGGGCCTGATCGGCAAGGGCATCAACAAGGCGGCGGGCAGCGTCTATCGCGTCACCGGAAGCTGGGACAAGCCGAAGATCGTCACCGTGACTGCGGCGCCCGCATCGGCTTCCAGCACGTTGGCCCCGGCATCCAGCGTGGCGGCTCCGGCCTCCGGCGTGGCCAGCCCCGCGCGCGCGGGTTCATCCGCAAAGGCAACCTCCAGCGCCCCGGCCCCTGTATCGGCTTCTTCGATCCCCGCGCCCGCGGCCTCGGATTGACGTTACGATTGCGCCGTCTTCCCCGCGGAAAACACCCATGGCCGCGTTCTTCTGCAAGCTCGTCCCGCCGCGTTCGACCTTCCTGCGCGACATCACGCCTGAGGAAACCGCCGCGATGGGGCGGCACGCGTTGTTCTGGAAGGAGCGGATCGACGGGGGCGTCCGCGTGTTCGTGTTGGGCGTTGTTGCCGACCCCGTGGCTGCGTTCGGCGTCGTGATCATCGAGGCCGACGACGAGGCGGCGGTTCGCGCCCTGACCGACGCCGATCCCGCGATCGAGGCAGGCATCGGCATGCGTTACGAAATCCATCCGATGCCGCGTGGCGTGATGCACGGCTGAGCAAGCCCCAACCAAGCTTTTCGCTTGCGAACCGGCCGCCCCGCCCTTACGTTGTCCGGATCACTGCAAGGTTCGCATCCCATGGACTCCCCTCTGGCACTCGCCGAACGCAGCCTGCTCGCGCCGGGCGGCCTTTCGACCCATGATCTCGAACGCGTGTTTTCGCGCGTGATGGCGCCGTCGATCGATGCGGCGGATTTGTATTTCCAGCATTCGCGCAGCGAATCGTGGGTGCTGGAAGACGGCATCGTGCGCGATGGCAGCCACAGCATCGAACAGGGCGTCGGCGTGCGCGCGGTGTCCGGCGACAAGACCGGCTTCGCGTATTCCGACGACATCGTGTTGCCGCAGTTGCTGGAAGCGGCCGGTGCGGCGCGCGCGATAGCGCGCGACGGCAACGGTGCCGGCAAACCGCTCAGCATTCGCGGCACGCGCGCGTTGTATCCGGCCGACGATCCCATCGATGGACTCGATAACGCCGCCAAGATCGCGCTGCTGCGTGAACTCGACGCGCTCGCGCGCAGCCTCGACCCGCGCATCAAGCAGGTCATTGTCAGCGTCAACGCCACCCACGATTCGGTGCTGGTCGCCGCTGCCGATGGCACGCTCGCCGCCGACGTACGTCCGCTGACGCGCGTCAACGTGCAGGTGATCGCCGAATCGAATGGCCGTCGCGAATCGGGCTATTCGGGCGGCGGCGGGCGCTGCGCCTATCGCGAATTGATCGATTCCGGTCGTGCGCATGCATGGGCGCGTGAGGCGGTGCGGCAGGCGTTGGTGAACCTGGATGCCGTCGATGCGCCGGCCGGCAGCATGGAAGTGGTGCTCGGGCCGGGTTGGCCGGGCATCTTGCTGCACGAGGCGATTGGGCATGGCCTCGAAGGCGACTTCAACCGCAAGGGCACCTCCGCGTTTGCCGGGCGCATGGGCGACAAGGTTGCGGCTGATGGCGTCACGGTGGTCGATGACGGCACGTTGCCTGGACGGCGCGGCTCGTTGTCCATCGACGATGAAGGCACGCCGACCCATTGCACCACGCTGATCGAGGATGGCCGTCTGGTCAGCTACATGCAGGACAAACACAACGCGCGCCTGATGGGCATGGCGCCCACCGGCAACGGCCGCCGCGAATCCTTCGCGCACCTGCCGATGCCGCGCATGACCAACACCTACATGCTGGCGGGCCAGCGCGACCCGCAGGAAATCATCGCCTCGGTCGAACGCGGCCTGTATGCCGTCAACTTCGGCGGCGGTCAGGTCGACATCACCAACGGCAAATTCGTGTTCAGCGCCAATGAGGCGTATTTGATCGAACACGGCAAGGTCACGCGGCCGGTGAAGGGTGCAACCCTGATCGGTTCCGGACCGGACGTGCTGACACGTGTCGCGATGATCGGCAACGACCTTGCGCTCGACGAAGGCGTCGGCGTGTGCGGCAAGGAAGGCCAGAGCGTGCCGGTGGGCGTCGGGATGCCGACGATCAAGGTGACCGCGATGACGGTGGGCGGAACGGCTGCGTGAACTCCAGACAAAAGCGTTTTGACACGGATAAATGCGGATCAGAGCGGATCAAAGCCGAAACGAGCGGGTACACGCGCTGATGGAGGCAGATGTGTTTTTATCCGAGTTTATCCGCGTTGATCCGTGTCGAGAGCCTTTTCGATTTCCCACAGCGTGCGAAACAGTTCGCGTTGCGCGCGCGGCGGTTTGCCGGTCTCGCGTTCACGGCGCGCCTGGCGGATCAAAGCGCGCAGGTGCTGGTGGTCGATGCCGGGGTGCGCGGCGATGAATCCCGTGAGCGCGTCATCACCCTTGTCGCCCAGCAGGCTTTCGCGCAGGGATTCCACGCGATGCAGCGCTGCGGTTTCGCGCGCGCGGCTGGCCTTGTCGTGGGCGAGCGCGGCGCGCGCGGTGGCGAAATCCTCTTCGTCGTGCGCGCGCATCAGCTTGGCCAGGTGTGCGAGCTGGCGTTTGTGGGCGATGTGCGAAGGGGTACGTTGCAGCGTCGCGAGTTCGTCGCGTACGTCTTCCGGCAGTTCCAGCTTGTCCAGGCGCATTGCCGGCAGCCCGGACAATTGTTTTGCGAACACCAGCACGTCCAGCGCCTCGCGGCGGCGCGCGCTGCGGCTGGGGCGTTCGCTGTCGATGTCTTCTTCGGTGTCGTGCATGGCGGCGCCGGTCGATGGGTTTGATTTGAACGGGAAACAGCATTGAACACCAACATTGTGACAGCCGACGACAGTGCAGCGGAACTCGATCGCCTGGCCGAGCTTGCGGAAGACGTGATCCGCCGCGCGCGCGCGGCGGGCGCCTCGCAGGCGGATGTCGCGGCCAGCGTCAGCAGCGGACTCGCGGTCAACGTGCGTCTGGGCGAGGTGGAGACGGTCGAACGCAACCGCGACCGCGGCTTCGGCTTGACGGTGTACTTCGGCCAGCGCAAGGGCAGCGCATCCACTGCCGACCTGAAGCCGGCGTCGATCGAGGCGACCATCGCGCAGGCTTGCGCGATCGCGCGTTACACCGAACCCGATCCTTGCGCGGGCTTGGCTGACGCAGAGCTGATGCAGAAGGATTTCCCCGACCTCGACCTGTGGCACCCGTGGCAGCTCGACGTCGATCGCGCGATCGAGATCGGGCGCGAAGTGGAAGCCGCAGGCCGCGCCAACACCGCGATCACCAATTCGGAAGGCGCCAGCGTGCAGGGCGGCGATGCGTTGGGCGTGTACGCCAATTCGCATGGTTTTGTCGGCCGCGAGCGCGGCACCCACCATTCGATTTCGTGTTCGTTGATCGCCGGAAAAGGCGATGCAATGCAGCGCGACGGTTGGTACGAGTACGTGCGCGACGCCAGGGGCTTCCCTGCGTTCGCCGCGATCGGCCGCAAGGCGGCTGAGCGCACGCAGGCTCGACTGGATGCGCGCAGGTTGGCGACACGCGAATGCCCGGTGCTGTTCGCGCCTGAAGTGGCGCGTTCGCTGTGGGGACATTTGCTGGCGGCAGTCAGCGGCGGTTCGCTGTACCGCCGCGCGAGCTTCCTGCTCGATCACGCCGGCAAGACGGTGCTGCCGGCGTTCGTCGATATCGTGGAGAAACCTTTCCTGCCGGGCGGTCACGCTTCCGCCGCGTTCGATGGCGAGGGCGTGGCGACGCGCGAATCGTCCCTGGTCGAGCGCGGCGTGCTGCAACGCTACGTGCTGGGCAGTTATTCCGCGCGCAAGCTCGGGCTGCAGACGACCGGCAATGCGGGCGGCGTGCACAACCTCGTGGTCGCGCCGGGTTCGGTCGATGGGGCAGTGCCCGGTTTCGAGGCACTGTTGCGCAAGATGGGCACGGGCCTGCTGGTCACCGAACTGATCGGGCAGGGCGTATCCATCGTCACCGGCGATTATTCGCGCGGCGCGGCGGGCTTCTGGGTCGAGCACGGCAAGGTGGCGTATCCGGTGCAGGAAATCACCATCGCCGGCAACCTGCGTGACATTTTCATGGACGTGCAGGCGATCGGTTCGGATGTCGACCCACGTTCCTCGATCCTCACCGGTTCGGTGCTGGTCGGGATGATGACCGTGGCGGGCGAATGACGGCACGCGCCTGAACGGCCGGGGCCGCGCGGTCAACCGAAGCCGTCCACGCCGCGTTATCGCGTCTGTCTGCACGACGCGAGGCGGCTCCATGGATGCATCCGGCAACGACATCACCGCGGCGGTCAATCGCTTCGGGCTGGGCGCGAAGCCCGGCGAGTTGGCACGCGTGCGTGATCCACGTGCGTGGCTGGATGCGCAGGTTGCACGTGGGCCCGACGGCGGTGACGTTTTCACGGGATTGCCGAGCAGCCTGGATTACCTGCGCGAGGAAGCGCAACTCGCGCTGACGCGGCGCGCCATCAAGCAGCGTGACCGCCGCGCGTTCCTGTTCGGTCGCATGCAGGCCGCATCGGACGGCGGCAGCGCCAACACTGCGGTACTCAAGCAGGCGTTGCAACCCTATCGCAAGCAGGAACGCACCAAGCTGCTGGCGGAAGCGGCGGCACGCTACCGCGTCGCCACCATCACCGACATGCCGTTCGTCGAACGGTTGGTGCATTTCTGGTCCAATCATTTCGCGGTGTCGGTGGACAAGGCGCCGGCGCGATTGCTGGCCGCGCCGCTGGAACGCGAGGCGATCCGCCCGCACGTGACCGGGCGCTTCGCCGACATGCTGCTGGCGGTGGAAACCCATCCGGCGATGCTGTTGTACCTCGACAACGTGCGCTCGGTGGGGCCGGACTCGCCGCTGGGCCGGCGCATCGCGATGCGCTTGGCGCGCAAGGGCGACCAGGACGAAGGCAAGGCCGGCGGGCTCAACGAAAACCTCGGCCGCGAGGCGATGGAGTTGCACACGGTTGGTGTCGACGGCGGCTACACCCAGGCCGACGTCACCGAGTTCTCGCGCGCGCTGACTGGCTGGAGCATCCCGTTTCCGCGCGATTTCGCGAATGGCGGGCAACCGCAATCCGCATTCGTGTTTCGCGCCAACGCGCATGAGCCGGGACCGCGCCGCGTCATGGGCAGGACCTTCCCGGCGGGTGGTTTCGAGCAGGGCCGGGCGATCCTGGAATTTCTCGCACGCCAGCCTGCGACCGCAAGGCACCTGTCGTTGCAGCTTGCCCAGCATTTCGTGTCCGACGATCCGCCGCCTTCGCTGGTGGAGCGGATGGCGCGCAGTTACCTGCGGCACGATACCGACCTCGCGGCGGTCTATCACACGTTGATCGCGAGCCCGGAAGCTTGGGACGCAGGCGCGCGCAAATTCAAGACGCCACAGGATTTCGTGATTTCATCCCTGCGCGCGGGGCAGATCGATCTCGGCAACAGGCCGCAGCCCGTACTTGCACTGTTGAGCAACCTCGGCGAGCCGATGTTCGATCCGCGTTCGCCGGCGGGATTCACCGACAACTCGGCCAACTGGATCGACGCGGATGGTTTGTGGAAACGCGTGCAGGCGGCGGAAGCGTTGTCGGCGCGCGTCGCACAAACCAACGCGCAGCCCCTGGCGTTCGCGCTGGACATCCTGGGTCCGCTGCTGGACGAGGACACCGCGCAGGCGATCCGGCGCGCCGAATCGGCAAGGCAGGCGCACGCGACGCTGTTTGCCTGCCCGGCATTCCAGTGGAGGGTTTGAGCGTGATCACGCGACGCCAATTTCTTGCCAACGCCGCGGTCGGCACCGCGACCTTGCTGGTCTGGCCGAAACTCACCTTCGCCGCGACTGGTTCCGACACGCGCTTCCTGTTCGTGCTGTTGCGCGGCGGCCTCGATGGGTTGGAATCGGTGCCGCCCTATGGCGATCCGGGTTATCAGGCCATCCGCGGCGCGCTGGCGTTGTCGCCGTCGGCGGCCAGGCCGGCGCACAGGTTGGACAACGTGTTCGCGCTGCATCCTTCGTTCGATTACGCCGCGCAGTTGTACGCACAGGGCCAGTTCATGCCGGTGGTGGCGGCTGCGCCGCCGTACTGGGGGCGCTCGCATTTCCAGGCGCAGAACTGCGTGGAGAACGGCACTTCGAAACCCGACGGGGCGCAGACGGGTTGGTTGAACCGCTGCATCGCCTGCATGCCGGGTGTCGATGGTTTGGCGTGTGCTGCGGTTATGCCGTTGACCATGCGCGGCCCCGCGAAAGTGGAAACCTGGTCGCCGCCACTGCCGACCGAAGTCAATCCGATCCTGTTGCAACGCCTGCAACCCTTGTACGCGGCGGACGCGCGATTGGCCGCGCCGTTCGCGCGCGCGATCGCGCAGCAGACCGATTCGCCGGTCCCGGAATCGGGCACGGGGATGATGGCAAAAGGCGGGTCCGGCCAAAAGAAGCAAGGTGGCCTGCCGGTGATGATGGACGCGGCCGGTGGTTTCATGGGCAAGTCCGACGGGACGCGTGTCGCGTTCGTGGAAGACGACGGCTGGGATACGCACGCGAACGAGGCCGCGATTGTCACGCGCAAGATCGCCGAACTGGATGCGGGGCTGAAAGCATTTCGCCAGTCCATCGGCCCGATGTGGCAGCGCACGGTGCTGATCGTCGCCACCGAGTTCGGCCGCACCGCGCACATCAACGGCACCGGCGGCACCGATCACGGCACCGGCGGTTCGATGTTCCTCGCGGGCGGTGCGTTGCGCGGCGGGCATGTCACGGGCCGCTGGCCGGGCATCGGGTCCGGCGAGCTTTATCAAAACCGTGACGTGCATGCGACCACCGACTTCCGCTCGGTGTTCAAGGGCGTGCTGGCGACGCACCTTGGCGTGTCCGCATTAGCGTTGGAGTCGAGGGTTTTTCCCGGCAGCGCCGGTGCTGCGCCGATGGAAAATCTGGTGGATACGATGCGCGCGGAGCCTGATCGAACCCGCGCTTGACACGTAACTCCGGGTGGGGGAGAGTCGGGCCGCGGTCCGTCCCGTCCACCACTGTTTTCGAGGGAGAACAGCCATGAGCGTTCCACCGGAATCCGTACCACCGCCGGCATCCTCGTCACCTGCCGGAACCCCGCCACCCCCTGCAGGCGCGCCGACCGCGGAAGAGCGGCAATGGGCGATGTTCGCGCACCTGTCGGCCCTGCTCGGAGCCTTCGTCACCGGATGGGTAGGTGGCTGGGGCTGGTTCCTTGGCCCCCTGATCATCTGGCTGGTCAAGAAAGACAGCATGCCATTCGTCAACGACCAGGCCAAGGAAGCTCTCAATTTCAACATCACCGTCGCGATCGTGTTCGTGATCCTGACCGTCATCGGGATCATGACGCTGGGACTGGGGTTCCTGTTCGCGGCGCCGCTGATGGTCATCATCGGCATCGCGGCCCTGGTGCTCATCATCATCGCCGCGGTCAAGGCCAACGAGGGCGTGGCGTACCGTTATCCGTTCACCCTGCGGCTGATCAAATGAGTGCAGGATGCACTCATCCCGTGCAGCACAGGGACGTGCGGTGACACGGAATCCATGGTCGGGACGTCCGGCATTCCGGTGCGCGGATTCCGCTGCGTCAGGGTTCTTCGTCCTGCGCAAAGGGCTTTGCCGATTCTGGATGTTCGGGGTCAAGCAACAGCTTGACCCGTGCCTCGGCCTGTTCGAGTGCCGTCTGGCAGCCACGGAACAGCGCGATGCCGCGCTCGAAGGAGCGCAGGGATTCATCCAGGCTCAGTTCGCCGCCTTCCATCCTGGCGACCAGTGCTTCGAGTTCGGACAGCGATTGCTCGAATTGCGCGACAGGGGAAGTGTCGGATGCGCCGGCAGCGGGTTTCGCAGGGGACTTGGACATGCGCGCAAACTAGCGCGGCGGCGGTTGCGAATCAATCCGGCCGTACTTCGCGGTGCTTGCAAGTTTTGGCGCGCGCAAGGAAAATTGCCGGCTCACTGAAGATTCAGTGGTGGTAGTTCGTCGAGCGCCTGCGCGAAGCCGATGGCATCGCGCGCGAGTCGAACCGGTGAGCCATGGAGGGCGAACGGAATTGTCACCAAGGATGGTTGCTGGCAGGGATTGCTATCCGAAAAAGTTTCAGTGGTGGATGTAGCTCAGCTGTCGAACGCGAGCGTTTGCGACAGTCCAGTGGACTGTCGCGATGCGTGAGGAGGAGGCAGGGATGCCGACTGGCAAGAGCACCATGGATGGTTGTCCGAAAAAGTTTCAGTGGTGGATGTAGCTCAGCTGGTCGAACGCGAGCGTTTGCGACAGTCCAGTGGACTGTCGCGCGATGCGTGAGGAGGAGGCAGGGATGCCGACTGGCAAGAGCACCATGGATGGTTGCCCGAAAAAGTTTCAGTGGTGGATGTAGCTCAGCTGGTTAGAGTCCCGGATTGTGATTCCGGTTGTCGTGGGTTCGAGTCCCATCATCCACCCCAAATTTTGTACAATGCGAGGTTTGCGGGCCGTTAGCTCAGTTGGTAGAGCAGGAGACTCTTAATCTCTTGGTCGTAGGTTCGAGTCCTACACGGCCCACCATTCCACGCGGCGCACCCTTGGAGTCCGCGGCATCGCGAAAGTGGCGGAACTGGCAGACGCGCTGGATTTAGGTTCCAGTGGGGCAACCCGTGCGGGTTCGAGTCCCGCCTTTCGCACCACGGAGCTCTGAAGTCCCGGAATGACGGTTCTGGTTTTGATTTCCAGGGATGGTGATCCGACCGCATCGAATCCTTGGCTTCGCCGGGCATTGGCGGGGCGGCAGCAGTTACAGGCAATCATCGCGTCGATGCGCGAGGCAGACATCGACCGTCAGGAGCAACCATGCAAGTTTCCCTGGAAAACACCGGCAAGCTCGAACGCAAGCTGACCGTCAAGTTTCCCGCTGAACAATTCGAGTCGAAGGTTCGCCAGCGCATCACCGAGCTTGGTCGCAGCGTGCGCCTGAAGGGCTTCCGCCCCGGCAAGATCCCGGTCAAGGTGATCGAGCAGCGCTTCGGCGAGCAGGTGCGCGGCGAGGCTTTGTCGGACCTGATCGGCAGCACCTTCCGCGAAGCAGTGCAGCAGCAGAACCTGCAGCCGGTCGCCAATCCGAACATCGACACCGATGGCAAGCCGCAGGACGGTGAAATCGCCTACACGGCGACCTTCGAGGTGATGCCGGAGTTGCCGACGGTCGAAGTCGGCATCCTGAAGATCGATCGCCCGAAGGCCGAAGTAGGCGAGACCGACATCGACCAGATGATCGAAACCCTGCGCGTGCAGCGCCGCACCTTCCAGAAGACCGACCGCGCCGCCGCCGATGGCGACATGGTGATCGTCGACTATTCCGCGCAGGCGGACGGGTTCCGGCATCCGGCCGAAGGCCGCGAACGCGCCGCGACGGTGCTGGGCGGCAACACCGCGCTTGCGACATTCGATGGCGCGCTGAAGGGCCGCAAGGCGGGCGAGGATCTGGCTTTCGCGGCGGAATTTCCGCCGACCTTCCCGATTCCGCACCTGGCCGCCAAACAGGGCCAGGTCGAGCTGCGCATCGGTGAAGTCCAGGAACCGCACACGCCCGATGTGGACGCCACCTTCATCCGCAACTTCGGCATCGACGACGGTACGCTTGAAACGTTCCGCAAGGAAGTCCGTGCCAACCTCGAGCGCGAACTCGAAAACGCGCTGCGCGCGCGCCTGCGCAACGAAGTCGGCAGCAAGCTTGCCGCGACCTATGCCGATGTCGATGTTCCGAAGGCGCTGGAACGCGCCGAAGCCGAATCCATCGTGCGTACCGCGTTGCCGAACCTTTCCGGCGAACAGGCGATCCCGCCGGCCGCGCTGGAAGCCGCGCAACCGATCGCGCACCAGCGCGTGATCGCGGGGCTGCTGCTGCGCCAGATCGCGCAGGGCAACAACCTAAGGGTCGACAACCGCAAGGTGACCGAGCGCATCGCCAAGATCGCCTCGACCTACGAAGAGCCCGAGCAGGTCGTTGAACTCTATCGCGGCAACCCCCAGATGATGGACAACGTGCGCACCGCCGTACTCGAGGACCAGGTTTCGGAATGGGTGGCCGATCACGCCGACACCACCGACGTGAACCTGAGTTTCGATGAGGTGATGCACCCGCAGAACACCGCGAATTGACGCAGCGCGGCCTCGGCCGCCGCCATCTGGAGAACACCATGCAGCAGTCCGTCAGTCAGGAAACCCGCAGCCTTGGCCTGGTGCCGATCGTGGTCGAGCAGACCGCACGCGGCGAGCGTTCGTTCGACATCTATTCGCGCCTGCTGAAGGAACGCATCATCTTCCTGGTCGGCCCGATCGACGACAACGTCGCCAATCTGGTCGTGGCGCAGATGCTGTTCCTTGAATCCGAGAATCCCGAGAAGGACATCCAGTTCTACATCAACAGCCCCGGCGGCGTGGTGTCGGCGGGACTCGCGATCTACGACACCATGCAGTTCGTCAAGCCCGACATCAGCACCATGTGCGTGGGGCAGGCCTGCAGCGCGGCCTCGCTGCTGTTGATGGCCGGCACCAAGGGCAAGCGCTACGCGTTGCCGAATTCGCGCATCATGATCCACCAGCCTTCCGGTGGCGCGCAGGGTCAGGCCACCGACATCGAGATCCACGCCCGCGAAATCCTGTACCTGCGGGGTCGCCTCAACGAGATCTACGCCCGGCACACCGGCAAGACCGTCGAGCAGGTCGCGCACGACATGGAACGCGACCGTTTCATGAGCGCGGGCGAGGCCCGTGACTACGGGTTGATCGATTCGGTATTCGAGCGGCGCGCCGACGAGTCGGTGAAATCGGCCTGAAACATCCGGCGCAACTCCGCGATTTTTCGCCTGTTTTTACCGCCTTCTACCAGGATTGCCTGCCCCGGCCGGGTGGTCCGGCTGTGTTATGCTGCGGCACGAGTCGAGGCTTCCCACATGACTGATTGCATTACTGATCGACGGAGCATGAGATGAGCGAGGACCGTCCTGGCCGCGGCAGCGAAGGCGGCAAGATCCTGTATTGCTCGTTTTGCGGGAAGAGCCAGCACGAGGTTCGCAAGCTGATCGCGGGTCCCAGCGTGTTCATCTGCGATGAATGCGTCGAGCTGTGCAACGACATCATCCGCGAGGAACTGGAAGAAAAGGCCGCGTCCGGCCACACCCAGTTGCCCAAGCCGCGCGAGATCATGGAGACGCTCGATCAATACGTGATCGGGCAGACCCGCGCCAAGAAGGCGTTGGCGGTCGCGGTATACAACCACTACAAGCGGATGGAGTCGCGGGCCAAGAAGGACGACATCGAGCTTGCGAAATCCAACATCCTGCTGATCGGCCCGACCGGTTGCGGCAAGACCTTGCTGGCCGAAACGCTGGCGCGTTTGCTCAACGTGCCGTTCACCATTGCCGATGCGACCACGCTCACCGAAGCGGGTTACGTTGGCGAGGACGTCGAGAACATCATCCAGAAGCTGTTGCAGAAGTGCGACTACGACGTCGAGAAGGCGCAGACCGGCATCGTCTACATCGACGAGATCGACAAGATTTCGCGCAAGAGCGAAAACCCGTCGATCACCCGTGACGTGTCGGGCGAAGGCGTGCAGCAGGCGTTGTTGAAGCTCATCGAGGGCACCATTGCCTCGGTGCCGCCACAGGGCGGGCGCAAGCACCCACAGCAGGAATTCCTGCAGGTCGACACCAAGAACATCCTGTTCATCTGTGGCGGCGCGTTCTCGGGCCTTGACAAGGTGATCCAGCAGCGTTCGGAGACCACCGGCATCGGGTTCTCGGCGGAGATCCGCTCCAAGCAGCGCAAACAGAACGTCGGCACGCTGCTGGCGAACGTCGAGCCGGAGGACCTGGTGAAGTACGGCCTGATTCCGGAATTCGTCGGTCGCTTGCCGGTGGTCGCGACGCTGGACGAGCTGGACGAAGA
The DNA here is from genome assembly GCA_004299705.1 of Rhodanobacteraceae bacterium. Taxonomy (GTDB): domain Bacteria; phylum Pseudomonadota; class Gammaproteobacteria; order Xanthomonadales; family Rhodanobacteraceae; genus 66-474. The sequence goes on from SCQS01000054.1 coordinate 96,845, forward strand.
CGCGCTGGTGAAGATCCTCACCGAGCCCAGGAACGCGATCACCAAGCAGTTCAAGAAGATGTTCGACATGGAGAATGTCGAGATCGAGTTCCGGCCGGACGCGCTCAATGCGATCGCCAAACGCGCGATCAAGCGCAAAACCGGCGCGCGCGGGCTGCGTACCATCCTGGAAAGCGTGTTGCTCGACACGATGTACGAGCTGCCGTCGCTGGAACACGTCAGCAAGGTCGTGGTAGACGAGGCCGTGATCAACGGCCAGGCCGAGCCCTACCTGATCTATCGCGGCAACCTGCAACAGCAACGTACCGCTGCCGAAGGCGATGCCGCCTGATCTTTATTCTGGACGCGCGTGCCGCAGTGATGCGGCACAATGCGCGCAGGAACGTGGACGGCAGGAACGTTCGAGGCGAAAAGGATTGCCGGCGGGATCAGTTTTTCGACGATTCGACGACCCATAGTGGTTCTATGGGTCAAGAATCGGCGGGAAAATGAGCCGTCGGCAGAACTTTGCAGCCCGGACGGCTCCTGCCGCCCACGCTCCCAAGCCCGGGTGGCGAAACCGGTAGACGCAAGGGACTTAAAATCCCTCGGCCTCGCGGCCATGCGGGTTCGATCCCCGCCCCGGGCACCAATGCCTATTCGTGTCTATTTGCCTGGCGGCGGCTGGTCGACGTGCCCACAGGCCTTGCAGGTGCGCGCTTGCTTCGAACCATAGTAGCGCTCGAACACCGGCGGAAAGTCCTTTTCGATGCTGTCCAGGATGAAGTATTCCTCGTAGAGCTTGTGATTGCACTTTTCGCAGAACCACAACAGGCCATCCTTTTCGTGCGGCAGGCGGCGGCGCTCGATCACCAATCCGATCGAATCCTTCATCCGCTGCGGTGAGTGCGGCGTGCGCGGCGGCAGGAAGAACATTTCGCCGGCGCGAATCGGCAGGTCGCGGCGCTGGCCGTCGTCCTGCACGCGCAGCACCATCTCGCCTTCCAACTGATAAAAAAATTCGGGACCTTCGTCCCAGTGGTAATCGGTGCGCGCGTTCGGGCCGCCCACGATCATGATGATGAATTCTCCGTCGACGATGCACTTGTTGCCCACCGGTGGTTTGAGCAGATGCCGGTGTTCGTCGATCCAGCGTTGCAGGTTGAAGGGTGGCGCGAGGGGCATGGCGGTGATCCACGGTGTTGACCCATAGCACGATAGCGGTGCTGCGTTCGCACGGACAAGCATCGCAAGGCTTTTCTTCCCCCTTCCGCAGGAAGGGGGATCGAGGGGGATGGCTTTTGGCCAGTCCGGAGCACATCCCCCCGCGCTGCGCGCGACCCCCTTCCCTTGGAAGGGGGCGGCCCGAATGACGACTCAGGGTTCCCGACTGCCATCTCACACTTCGAGTGAAGCCAGGTCGCCTTTCTCCTCCAGCCAGTTGCGGCGGTCGGAGGCGCGCTTCTTGGCCAGCAACATATCCATCAGTTTGGTCGTCGCGGAGTCGTCGTCCACGGTCAATTGCACCAGACGGCGCGTGTCGGGGTGGATGGTCGATTCGCGCAGCTGCGACGGGTTCATTTCGCCCAGGCCCTTGAAGCGCGTGACGGCGACCGCGCCCTTGAGCTTCTCGCGCTCGATGCGTTTCAGCAAGGCGTCGCGTTCGCCTTCGTCCAGGCAATAGAACACCTGCTTGCCCACGTCCACGCGGAACAGCGGCGGCATCGCGACGCACACGTGGCCTTCGCGCACCAGCGCGGGGAAGTGGCGCAGGAACAACGCCGACAGCAAGGTCGCGATGTGCAGGCCGTCGGAGTCGGCGTCGGCGAGGATGATGATCTTGCTGTAGCGCAGTCCCGAGATGTCTTCCTTGCCCGGGTCGCAGCCGATCGCGACCGCGAGGTTGTGCACTTCCTCCGATGCCAGCACCGCGCCGGATTCGACTTCCCAGGTGTTCAGGATTTTTCCACGCAGCGGCAGGATCGCCTGATAGTCCTTGTCGCGCGCCTGCTTGGCCGAGCCGCCGGCCGAATCGCCCTCGACCAGGAACAGTTCGGTGCGGTCGGGATCGGACGACGCGCAGTCGGCCAGCTTGCCGGGCAGGGCGGGGCCTTGGGTGATCTTCTTGCGTATGACTTGTTTCGCCGCCTTCATGCGCGCGGCGGCGTGTTCGATCGCGAGCTGAGCGATGGCTTCGCCGGCGGCGACGTTCTGGTTCAACCACAGCGAGAACGCATCGTGGATCGCGCCTTCGGTGGAACTGGCGGCGTCACGCGACGACAGTCGCTCCTTGGTCTGGCCCGCGAACTGCGGGTCGCGCATCTTCACCGAAAGCACGAACGCGACGCGTTCCCACACGTCCTCGGGCGTCAGCTTGACGCCGCGCGGCAACAGGTTGCGCAGGTCGCAGAACTCGCGCACCGCGTTGGTCAGGCCCGAACGCAATCCGTTGACGTGGGTGCCGCCCTGGATGGTCGGAATCAGGTTGACGTAACTTTCCTGCACCAGCTCGCCGTCCGGTACCCAGGCGAGCGCGGCGTCGACGCCGCCGTCTTCGCGCTGCACGTGGTGCACGAACAGTTCCGCCGGCAGGCAGGCGGCGCCGCCGAGTTCTGATTTCAGGTACTCGGCCAACCCGTCCTCGTAGCGCCATTCGTCGCGATCACCCGAGGCCTCGTCCAGCAGCGTCACCGTCAGGCCCGCGCACAGCACGGCTTTCGCGCGCAGCAGGTGTTTCAGTTTCGGCAGCGAGATTTTCGGCGAATCGAAATACTTCGGGTCGGGCAGGAAGCGCAGCGTGGTGCCGGTGCGGCGCTTGGGCACGTCGCCCAGTGTTTCCAGCTTGCCGACGGGCTCGCCGCCCTTGAAACGCATCCGGTACTCGGTGCCCTCACGGCGGATCAGCACTTCGAGGAACGAGGACAGCGCATTCACCACCGACACGCCGACGCCGTGCAGGCCGCCCGAGAAGGTGTAGTTGCGGTCGGAGAACTTGGCGCCTGCGTGCAGCCGGGTCAGGATCAGTTCCACGCCAGGCACGCCTTCCTCGGGATGGATGTCGACCGGCATGCCGCGGCCGTCGTCGGTGACCGTGGCCGAGCCGTCCTTGTGCACGCTGACGTCGATCTGTTTCGCGTGTCCGGCCAGCGCTTCGTCCACCGAGTTGTCGACCACCTCCTGGACCAGGTGGTTGGGCCGCGTGGTATCGGTGTACATGCCGGGGCGGCGGCGTACCGGTTCGAGGCCCGACAAGACTTCGATGTCGGCGGCGTTGTAGCGGGTGGAAGCGGCCATGCGGCGTGGTCCCAAGGTAACGGAAAACACAGCCGATCAGGATGGCGAACCACCGCCCGCGGGTCAATCCTTCCCCGCGCTGAATTGCAAGATGCGGAAACAAATTTTTCCGCGTCATGTTCAGCATCCAGTCTGCCGATCAGGCAGAATATTCCGCTGCCGGGCCATCGTGGCCCGCGCATTTCCAGGAGACCATTGCAATGCGTAAGCTGATCCTCGCCGCCCTTGTCGCGGCCGCGTTCTCGATCCCGGCTTTTGCCGCCCAGACCACTCCGGCCAGCTCCGCACCGGCCGCCGAGCAGGCTGCGGCTCCGGCCCAGTCCGAAGCCCCGATGCAGGCTGAGCACAAGGCCACCAAGGAAGAGCATCACCACGCCAAGAAGCATCATGCCAAGCGCCATCATCACGCGAAGCACCATCATCACGCGAAGAAGGCCGAAGCTTCGGCGCCGGCTGCCAGCGGCAAGTAATACAGCACCCGCAAGGTTGCTGATTTGAACGCCCCGGGCTTGCCCGGGGCGTTTCTTTTGGACGGCGGGGTCGGGGAGGGCAAGCCCTTGTTGCCAACCGCTTGTTGCAGCTAGAATATCCGGCTCATCAACCCACCCGACGTGGGTTCGACCCACCCCGGCGGCGGCTTGTGCAACGGCATCTCGGTGTCGTTGCACAAGCCACGTGCCGGCTCTGTCAATTACGAGAAGGCTCCCATGCCGCTTTCCACCGAAGAAACCAGCAAGATCATCGCCGATTACCGCCGTGCGCCGACCGACACCGGCTCGCCGGAGGTGCAGATCGCGCTGCTGTCCGCCCGTATCCAGCAGTTGTCCGGCCATTTCGAGGCGCACAAGAAGGACCACCATTCGCGTCGCGGCCTGCTGAAGATGGTCAACCATCGCCGTCGCCTGCTCGGCTATTTGAAGGGCAAGGACGCCGAGCGCTATCAGGCGCTGATCGGCCGTCTCGGCCTGCGTCGCTGAAGCCAGACGCGCCCATCGAACCTTCACGCCGGCAGCCGTTGAACCCCAACGCTGGCCGGCTTTCGGCGTTTGCCTGATCGCGAACGCACATACTGAGGACACCTCCCGTGGCAAAAGTATCCAAGACCTTCCAGTACGGACAGCACGCCGTCACCATCGAAACCGGCGAGATCGCGCGCCAGGCTTCCGGCGCGGTGATGGTTTCGATGGGCGGCACCGTGGTGTTGGTCGCGGCGGTCGCCGCGCAGAAAGCCCGCGAAGGGCAGGATTTCTTCCCGCTCACCGTCGACTACCAGGAAAAGTTCTACTCCGCCGGCCGCATCCCCGGTGGTTTCTTCAAGCGTGAAGGCCGGCCGACCGAAAAGGAAACGCTCACCTCGCGCCTGATCGACCGCCCGATCCGCCCGCTGTTTCCCGAAGCCTTCAAGAACGAAGTGCAGATCGTTGCGACGGTCGTTTCGCTGAACCCGGAAGTCAACGGCGACATCCCGGCACTGCTCGGCGCGTCCGCCGCGCTGACGCTGGCCGGCATCCCGTTCAAGGGGCCGATCGGCGCCGCGCGCGTCGGTTATGTCGGCGGCAAGTACGTGTTGAACCCGAGCGCGACCGAACTGACCTCGTCCGACCTTGACCTCGTGGTCGCCGGTACCGCCAATGCGGTACTGATGGTGGAATCCGAAGCCAAGCTGCTGTCCGAGGACGTGATGCTGGGTGCGGTGACGTTCGGTCACCGCGAAATGCAGGCCGCGATCCGCGCGATCGCCGAGCTGGCCACCGAAGTTGGCAAGCCGTCGTGGAACTGGCAGGCGCCCGAGCGCGATCCGGCGCTGGTCGCTGCGGTGCGCGGCGAAGTCGGCGACAAGCTGGCCGCTGCCTTCCAGATCAAGGACAAGCTGCAGCGCCGCGATGCGGTCACCGCGTTGAAGTCCGACGTGCTGAGCGCGTTGAAGGCGCAGGCCGAGGAAAAGGCATGGCCGGCGGCCGACCTTGCGGGCGAATTCGAGGATCTCGAATATCGCACCGTGCGCGACAGCGTGTTGAAGACCAAACAGCGCATCGACGGCCGTGGTCTCGAGGACATCCGCCCGATCAACGTGCGCGTCGGCGTGTTGCCGCGCACTCACGGCTCGGCGCTGTTCACGCGTGGCGAAACCCAGGCGCTGGTCACCGTCACGCTGGGCACCGGCCGCGATTCGCAGATCATCGACGCGCCGGAAGGCGAGTCCAAGGACGCCTTCCTGTTCCACTACAACTTCCCGCCCTACTCGGTCGGTGAAACCGGCCGCATGGGCGGCCCGAAGCGTCGCGAAATCGGCCATGGCCGCCTCGCCAAGCGTGGCGTGCAGGCGGTCAAGCCGTCGATGGAACAGTTCCCGTACGTGATCCGCTGCGTCAGCGAAATCACCGAATCCAATGGCTCCTCGTCGATGGCATCGGTGTGCGGTTCCTCGCTGGCGATGATGGACGCGGGCGTGCCGCTGACGGCGCCGGTCGCGGGCATCGCGATGGGCCTGGTGAAAGAGGGCAAGGACTTCGTGGTGTTGTCCGACATCCTCGGCGACGAGGATCACCTTGGCGACATGGATTTCAAGGTCGCCGGTACCGCCGAAGGTGTCAGCGCCTTGCAGATGGACATCAAGATCGACGGCATCACCGAGGAAATCATGCGCGTCGCATTGGCGCAGGCGCACAAGGGCCGCATGCACATCCTCGGCGAGATGGCGAAAGCCATCAGCACGCCGCGCGGCGAAATGAGCGAGTACGCGCCGCGCCTGCTGACCATCAAGATCCACCCGGACAAGATCCGCGAAGTGATCGGCAAGGGTGGCGCGACCATCCGCTCGATCACCGAGGAAACCGGCACCACCATCGACATCAACGATGACGGCACGATCGTGATCGCGTCGGTCAACCGCGAAGCGGCCGATGCGGCCAAGCATCGTATCGAGCAGATCGTGGCCGACGTCGAACCCGGCCGCATCTACGAAGGCAAGGTCGTGAAGCTGATGGACTTCGGCGCGTTCGTCACCATCCTGCCCGGCAAGGACGGCCTGGTGCATGTCTCGCAGATTTCCAACGAGCGGGTCGAGAAGGTTTCCGACAAGCTCAAGGAAGGCGACGTGGTCAAGGTCAAGGTGCTGGAAGTCGACAAGCAGGGCCGCATCCGCCTGTCGATGAAGGCGGTGACCGAGGAGGAAAAGGCCGCCACCACGGTTTGATGGGTGCCGATTCGGGATTGCAAAAAACGGGCCGCAAGGCCCGTTTTTTGTGCCGCCCCGGGCGTGGAACTTCGCGGCCCGTTTTTGTGCACCGTCCGTGGGAAAGATCTCCGTACCCATTTTTTGTTGTGGGGCCGCGCAGCCCTTCCGCTTTCCGGGGAAACAGGTAGACTCGGCGCGACGGGCGACGCCGGAAGGGTCCGACGCCCCCGCGGAGTTCTGGAGGGCGCGATGCAGCCGACCGATATCCGCAACCCGCAATACTTCCACAAGGTCGTGGATTGCCAATGGGCGTGCCCCGCGCACACCCGCGTGCCCGAATACATCCGCCTGATTGCGGCCGGCCGCTACGACGATGCCTACCTGTTGAACTGGGATTCCAACGTGTTTCCCGGCATTCTCGGCCGCACCTGCGACCGTCCCTGCGAACCGGCCTGCCGACGCGGACGGGTCGAGGAATCGAACGGCGAGAAGCCGGAGCCGGTCGCGATCTGCCGGCTGAAGCGTGTCGCCGCCGACAATCGCAGTGAGGGCATCGGGAAGCGAATGCGTACGCGCCTGCCCGAACGCATTCCCGGTACCGAAAAATTCCGGGTTGCCTGCGTGGGCGCGGGACCGGCCTCGCTCACCGTCGCGCGCGACCTCGCGCCGCTGGGTTACAAGGTCACGATCTTCGAAACCGACGCCAGGGGCGGCGGTTTCATGCGCACCCAGGTGCCGCGTTTCCGCTTGCCGGAGCACGTGATCGACGAAGAGGTCGGCTACATCCTCGACCTCGGCGTGGAACTGGTGGGCAACCATCCGATTGATTCGCTGCGCAAGCTGCTGGATCAAAACTTCAATGCGGTCTTCGTGGGTTGCGGCGCACCGCGCGGGCGCGACTTGCACATTCCCGGCCGCGACCAGAACACCGACAGGATCCACGTCGGCATCGAGTGGCTGGCTTCCGTGTATTTCGGGCACGTAAGCCGAGTCGGGCGTCGTGTACTGGTGCTGGGTGGTGGCAACACCGCGATGGATTGCTGCCGCAGCGCGCGGCGGTTGGGCGGCGACGACGTGAAGGTGATCGTGCGTTCCGGCTACGAGGAAATGAAGGCCAGTCCATGGGAAAAGGAAGACGCCGAACACGAAGGCGTCGAAATCCTGAACTGGTTGAACCCGAAATCCTTCGTGCACGAAAACGGCAAACTCACCGGCATGTGGTTCACGCCGATGCGTGCCGAGCACGAAGCCAACGGCAAGCGCAAACTGCTGCCGACCGGCGAACCGGATCGTTTCTTCGAATGCGATGAAGTGCTGATCGCGGTCGGTCAGGAAAACGCGTTTCCGTGGATCGAGCGCGACCTCGGTATCGAGTTCGACGAGTGGGGCATGCCCAAGCTCGACAAGCTCACCATGCAAGCGACGACTCCGAAAGTCTTCTTCGGCGGCGATGCCGCGTTCGGCCCCAAGAACATCATCTGGGCGGTCGAGCACGGCCATCAGGCTGCGGTGTCGATCCACAACCTGTTGCAGCGCGAAGACCTTCGCAAGCGCCCTCCGCCGCTCACCAATCTCGTGTCGCAGAAGATGGGCATCCATGAGTGGAGCTACGACAACGACATCTCGCCGGACGAACGCTTCGTGGTGCCGTGGGCGCCGAAGGAAAAGACGCTCCGGGACATCAAGCAGGAAGTCGAGCTGGGTTTCGATGTCGCGACGGCGTGGAAGGAAGCGCAGCGCTGCTTGAATTGCGACGTGCAGACCGTGTTCACCAAGGACGTCTGCATTGAGTGCGACGCCTGCGTCGATGTCTGCCCGATGGATTGCATCACTTTCACCACGAATGGTGATGAAGCCGATCTGCGCGCGCGCCTGACTGCACCCGCGCAGAACGCGGCGCAGGATTTGTACGTTTCCGAATCCGTCAAGACCGGCCGGGTGATGGTGAAAGACGAAGACGTGTGCCTGCACTGCGGCCTGTGCGCCGAACGTTGTCCGACCGGTGCGTGGGACATGCGGCGGTTCCTGTTTGCGGAATCGTATGCGGGGCGCGGTGAGGACTACTCCGCGAATCCCGTGCGCAAGAAGGTGGCGGCGTGATGCGAGCGTCGTCTGTGCTCGCGCGGTCTTTACCCCCTTCCAGCGGAAGGGGGTCGCGCCGCAGGCGAGGGGGGATGTGGTCGTGCGACAACAGCACATCCCCCTCGATCCCCCTTCGTTCCGAAGGGGGAAGCAGCGCTCACGTTCTTGAAGGAGAGGGCCCGGTTCGAGGTAGTGCATGAACCCCATCGCCGCCAGCAACGACTTCGTCGTCAAGTTCGCCAACATCAACGGTTCCGGTTCGGCGTCCGCCAACGAACTTTTCGCCAAGTGCATCCTGCGCATGGGCGTGCCGGTCGGCCCGCGCAATATTTTCCCGTCCAACATCCAGGGCCTGCCCACGTGGTACGAGGTGCGCGTCAGCGAGGCCGGCTGGTTGGGCCGGCGCGGCGGCTATGACTTGCTGGTCGCGATGAATCCGCAAACCTGGGACGCCGACGTCAAGGGCCTTGCGCCGGGTGGGTATCTGTTCTATGACAACTCGAAGCCGCTGCCGAAGTTCAAGTTCCGCGACGACGTCACCACGATCGGCGTGCCGCTTACCGATATCGCCAACCATGCCTGGGACGATGCGCGCCAGCGGCAACTGTTCAAGAACATCATGTACATCGGCGCGCTGTCGGTGCTGCTCGGCATCGAACGCGACGTGATCGTTGCTTTGATCGGCGAGCAGTACAAAGGCAAGCAGGCACTGCTGGACCCCAACGTGCATGCGCTGGACCTGGGTCGCGAGTATGCCTCGCAGCACCTGCCGCCGATCGGTTTGAAGATCGAACGTCGCGACAACGTGGGCGATCGCATCTTCGTGGATGGCAACAGCGCCGCCGCGCTGGGCATGGTCTATGGTGGCGCCACCGTGTGCGCGTGGTACCCGATCACGCCTTCGTCGTCGCTGGCCGAGGCGTTCCAGAAATACTGCGCCAAGTTGCGTGTCGATCCCGAAACCGGCAAGCATCGCTATGCGATCGTGCAGGCCGAGGACGAAATTGCTTCCATCGGCATCGTCACCGGCGCGGGTTGGAACGGCGCGCGCGCGTTCACCGCGACGTCCGGTCCGGGTATTTCGTTGATGAATGAAATCATCGGACTCGCATACTTCGCGGAGATTCCGGTGACGCTGGTGGACGTGCAACGCGGTGGCCCGTCTACGGGGATGCCCACACGCACCCAGCAGGCGGACGTCACGTTTTGCGCGCATGCGTCGCATGGCGATACGCGCCATGCGCTGCTGTTCCCCGAGGATCCACACGAGTGCTTCGAGTTTGCGGCCCTGGCGCTGGATCTCGCCGACCGCCTGCAGACGCCGGTGTTCGTGCTGAGCGACCTCGACATCGGCATGAACCATCGCCTGTGCAAGCCGTTCCAGTGGGACGATGCGCGCCATTACGACCGTGGCAAGGTGCTGACCGCCGAGGAGCTGGAAGCCGGCAAGCCGTTCGGCCGCTACCGCGATGTCGATGGCGACGGCATTCCCTGGCGCACGTATCCCGGTACGCATCCGACCCGCGGCAGTTTCTTCACGCGCGGTACCAGCAAGAATGCCGACGCGAAATATTCTGAGAAGGGCGAGGATTACGTCGAGAATGTGCAGCGCCTGCAACGCAAGCTCGATACCGCCAAGGCACTTTTGCCGCAGCCGGTATTGCATCGTGCACCACACCCCGCGCGTCATGGCGCGATCCATTTCGGTTCGACCTCGCCATCGATGGCCGAGGCGATCGCCAAACTCGATGCCGATGGCATGCACATCGACGCACTGCGCGTGCGCGGCTTTCCATTCGCCGATTCGGTGCGCGAGTTCATCGACAGCCACGACGAGGTGTTCGTGGTCGAGCAGAACCGCGATGGGCAACTGCGCTCGCTGCTGATCGAGCAGTTCGAGATCGACCCGGCCCGATTGATCCCGATCCTGCATTTCGACGGCACGCCGATCACCGCGCGGTTCATTGCCAAGGCGATCGGCGAACGCATGGGCAAGGCGGAAGTGATGCCGATGCGTGGCGGGAAGGTGGCTTAGGAGCAGGAGCGAGAGGCGAGGGCGAGGAAAAAACAATTTGGTCATTCCGGCGAAAGCCGGAATCCATTTTGATCTTCGCGGCAAAACAAATGGATTCCGGGTGCTGCGCCGGATTGCATCCAACGCAGCCCCGGAATGACGACGGTATTTTTGCAGTAGAGGGCGCGAAGCGACGCCATGACCTATCTCCCCAAACCCAAGCTGCACCACCCCTCGCTGCAACGGAACGCGGTAGGGTTTACTCGCCGCGATTACGAAGGCGCGATCTCGACCCTGTGCGCGGGCTGCGGGCACGATTCCATTTCCGCCGCGATCATCCAGGCTTGCTGGGAACTGGACGTCCAGCCGCACCGGGTCGCGAAGATTTCCGGTATCGGTTGCAGTTCCAAGACGCCGACGTATTTCCTGTCGGCTTCGCACGGCTTCAACGCTGTGCACGGACGCATGCCCAGCGTGCTGACGGGCGCCAACCTTGCCAACCGTGAGTTGCTGTACCTCGGCATTTCCGGCGACGGCGATTCCGCGTCGATCGGCATCGGCCAGTTTGTGCACGCGATCCGGCGCGGCGTGGACATGGTCTACATCGTCGAGAACAACGGCGTGTACGGGCTCACCAAGGGCCAGTTCTCGGCCACCGCCGATCAGGGCAGCAAATCCAAGAAGGGTGCGATCAACACCGATGTGCCGGTTGACATGGTGGGCATGGCGCTGCAGCTGGGCGCGAGTTTCGTGGCGCGCAGTTTTTCGGGCGACAAGCATCAACTGGTGCCGCTGCTGAAGGCCGCGATGACCCACAAGGGCGCGGCATTCGTGGACGTGATCAGCCCCTGCGTCGCGTTCAACAACCACGAAGGCAGCACCAAGAGTTACGACTACGTGCGCGAGCACAACCACGCGCTGTGCCGGATGGATTTCATTTCCCCGCGCGCGGAAATCACCGTGGACTATCCGCCGGGTGAGGTGCGTGAGGTGCGCCAGCACGACGGCAGTGTGCTGCGTTTGCGCAAGCTGCCCGAATCCCACGATACCGGCGACCGCGTCGCCGCCATGAATTACCTGCATGCCTGCCAGGCGCGCGGCGAAATCGTCACCGGCTTGCTGTATGTCGATCCGGAAGCGCCCGACCTGCACGCGCATTTCGATACGGTGCAAGCGCCGCTCAATACGCTCGGCGAGCGCGAACTGTGTCCCGGCAGTGCGACGCTTGCCAAAATCAACGCGAGCTTGCGCTGATCGTCTTGTCAGCAGAGCTTTTTGGACGCGGATTTGCGCGGATGAACGCGGATAATCGAAATGGATCCGCTGTAATCCGCGTTGATCCGCGTCAAACGCTTTTTCACGCAAACGCGCGACGCTGACACTTCTTTGTATCAGTCAGTGACCGGCCGATGGCGCGGCTCCCGCCGTGCTCGCGGCCCCCGGCAACGGCGGCAGTTTCGGGTGGTAATTCCGCCACGGCGGGCGCTGGTAGGTCGGCGGCGGATTCGCCTTGAGCTGCTTCATCGCGATTTCCACCGCGCGATCGAGTTGTGGATCCTTGCCTTCGCGCACTTGTTGCGGGTCTTGCCAGACTTCGACGTCCGGCGCGACGCCGTGGTTTTCGACAGGGAAGGTGCCGTCCAGACCCTCCACCGCGATGCGCGGTGCGGTGACGCTGCCGCCATCCATCAATGGCGGGTAACCGCCGATGCCGACCAGGCCGCCCCAGGTGCGCACGCCCACGAGCGTACCGGCCTTGGCCATCTTGAAGTACCACGGCAGCGCGTCGCCGCCCGAGCCGGCGAACTGGTTGATCACCATCACCTTGGGGCCGGGGATCACTTCCGCCGGTGCCGGCGCGGTGGTGTGCTCGCCCCAGCGCACGACCAGCAGTGCCTTCGGTTTGCGGGTGAGGTACTGGATGATGTAGTCCGAAAGCAGTCCGCCGTGGTTGTAGCGCTCGTCGATGATCGCGCCCTGCTTGTCGACCTGCGAGAAGAAATAGCGGTTGAAGTTGGTGAACCCGCCCCATTCTGTGTCGGGCAGATAGATATAGGCAAGCTTGCCGTCGGAAAGCTTGTCCACCACTTCCATGTTGTGATCGATCCACGCCGTCTTGCGCAGCTTGGCTTCGTCCGGAATGGTGTTCACCGTGATGTCGTGCGAACCCTGCATGTCGGGATTGGGACCCACGGTGAGCTGTACGGTCTTGTCGGCCAGATCCTCGAAGTACTTGTAGATGCTCTGGTCGCCGGAGATCGGCTGGCCGTTGACCGCCAGCAGGTAATCCCCCACCTTGACCTTCAGGCCGGGCTGCGCGAGCGGGCCGTACAGCGTCGGATTCCACTGGCCGGCGCTGAAGATGCGGGTGATCCGGTAGTGGCCGTTCTCCACGCTGTAGTTGGCACCGAGCAGGCCGACCTTGATTTCCTGCATCTTCGGCACGTAACCGCCGTTGATGAACATGTGGCCGACCGCGAGGTAGCTCAGCATTTCGCGGAACAGGAAACTCAGGCCGTCGCGGCTGGCGATGCCGGGCAGGTAGTTCGCGAATTCCTTTTCGGCGGCGTCGATGTTCAACCCATCGAAGATCGGGTTGTAGAAGAACGCGCGTTCGATCCGCCACGCGTCGTGGTACATCTCGACCCATTGCTCGTGCGGCACTACATACACGCGCATGTCCTGGGTGTCGAGCTTGTCGGGTTTGGCCTTGGGTGCGGCGTCGGCGATGAACCAGTCGTTGTCGCCTTTCTCGTACAGCATCCGCGTGCCATCCGCGGCCAGCACGAATTGTGAAACACCGTCCTGCACCTCTTCGGTTTTCTTGTCGGCAAGGGTGAAGCGCTGGATGCTGAAGGTGGGACCTTGCTTGCCCATGTTCTGCGGCAGCATCACCAGCGGGCCTTTCGCCAGATACAGCACGCCGCTTTTGCCGGCCGTCATGGCGAGGTAATTGGCCGGCTCGATCGGCAGCGGCACCACACGCGACGCAAGGCCTGCAAGATCGATCGTGACCTTGGGCACTGCAGCATTCTTCTGCTTGGCCTTGCCTGCGTTGGCAGCGGTGGCGCTGGAACTCGACGCGGCTGGTTCATCGAAGCCGGCTTGGGGCGCCAGCGGCGAAGGCGTGTCTGCCTGCAGCGTGAGTGCGTAGACGTGGTACGTGACGGGATGCGCGAGGGTGGCGAGGTCGGTGCCGCTGGACGGTCCGGAATCGGTGCTGGCGGCGAAGTACAGATACTTGCCGTTGGCGTCGAACTGCGGGTACTCGCAATCGCTGGAACCGTCGGTGACCTGGGTGGTCTTGCCGTCCGCCAGCGAGTAGAGAAATACGCCATTCATGTAGTTGGACAGCGTTTTGGTGAACGCGATCCACTTGCTGTCGGGCGACCATGCCGCCTGGAAGCTGGCGTTGCCGAAGCCGTTGATGAAGCCGTTGGTCGCGATCAGCTGCGGCTTGGGATTCGCGGCGGCGACATCCACCAGCCACAGGTTGTTCTTCTGATCGTTGAACACGATCTGCTTGCTGTCCGGCGACCAGGTGGCGTTGTAGTAGAAGGCGTCATTCTGGCCGAGCGCGATCTTGCGCGCCTGCCCGCCCGCCTGCGGACGGATGTACAGGTCGTACTCGCCGTCGCGATCGGAGAAATACGCGATCGATTTGCCGTCCGGTGACCACGCGGGGTCGCGATCCATCGCACCGGGGCTGTGCGTGATGTTTTCGACGCTGCCGTGCTTGGTCGGTACGGTCAGGATGTCGCCGTGTGCCTGGAACACCGCGCGCACGCCGTTCGGCGAGATGCCCGGATTCATCAGTTGCTTGGCGACATCCTGGAAGTAGGGTCGCCGCTGCGGCAGGTCACCGTTGAGCGTGACCGGCACCGGGCGCGTCTTGCCAGTCGCGAAGTCGTAAATGTGCAGTTGCCCGAACTGCGAATACACGATCCCGCCCGGTCCCGCCGAGGCCGAGGTGATGTCGAAGCCGGTGTTGTCGATCAGCTTGGTGACCTTGCCGGTGGCGACGTCGTAACCGAACAGCGTGATCGGGCCATCACGATCGGACAGGAAGTAAATCGTGTTGCCGACCCACATCGGATCGTTCTCGTTGGAATCGAGGTCGGGGATACGGGTGGTGTGCGAGTCGGACAGCCGCGCGATCCAGATTTGCGTGTGCTGGCCACCCTTGTAGCCCTTCCAGAACGGCTCCCACTGGAAGTTCGGCACGTAGGCGATCTGGCTGCCATCGGGCGAGTAGCTGCCCGATTCCGCCATCGACAGCGGCAGTTCCTGCGGGAAGCCGCCGGTGACCGGGACGGTGTACAGCTGGTCCGGATCGGCGTAGGAATAGCGGTGCGAGCGGAACAACACGTCCTTGCCATCCGGGGTCCAGCCGACCGCGATGTCGGGATCCGGATGCCAGGTAAGCCGCTCGGGTTGGCCGCCGGCTGCGGACACCACGTAAACATCGGTGTTGTGTTCGAAAGTGCCGCTGAAGGCGACTTGGGAACCATCCGGCGAGAAGATCGGCTGGGTTTCGAGATCCATGCCGGTCGCGAGCACGTGCGCCTGCCCGCCGCTGCGCGGCACTTCCCACAGTTCGCCGCCGTACTCGAACACGATTTGCGTCTTCGACATGCTGGGATAGCGCAGCAGCAGAAGCGGGTTGCCGGCTGCCGAAGCGGATGGTTCCGTGGTGCCGGTCTGCGCTGCGCGCGTCGTGGCCTGCGGTTGCATCGCCGCGGTGGGGGTTTGCGACGAGGGCGCCGAGCTTGCTGGAGAACCACCTTGCTTGCCGCACCCGGCAAGCACCGCAACGGCCAAGACGCCGAGCGAGACAAGTACCGCGCGTGACAGCCCTGGTTTGCGTTTCATCGTCGCCTCCGGGTGCATGGTCGGCTCGCCGTCGAGCCCGTGATCCGGCGAGCGTCCGCCTGACCGCGCGGTGCCGATAGTGCCAGTCGTCATGGACGCGCGACAGTGCGCGTTGCCGCCCCGTTTGTTGCGGCGCAACATGGCCGCGACTACTATACCCTTCTACGATTCCCGGAGAGCATGACCATGGCCAAGGGCCAAGACGCGCCGCGACTGCAGGACGACTGGAACGCGCTTTCGCAGCAGTACTGGAATGCATGGTCGGATGCCACGCGCAAGGCGTTCGGCGTCGCCCCCGGCGACACCGCGAGCGAAAAGACGCCCTGGCACGAAGGCCTGGAACAGTGGTCGCGGATGTTCGATGCCGGCAAGGCGCGGGACGGCCAGAGCGAAGTGGTCGAGCGCCTGCTGGCCGGGGCGCGCAGTTATTTCGCACTCCTGCAATCGCTGGCCGAGAAGGGCGGCGACGGCCAGAAGATGGACCCGCAGGCATGGTCCGACGCGGTGCGCCAGTCGTTCAACTTTCCCGGTGCGGATGCGGTACTCATCGACAATCCGCTGGCGCGCGCGCTGCGCGAACTCGCGGGGCACGGCGCGAAAGGGTTCGAGCAGATGATGGAAACCATGCAGCCCGCGATGCGTGAGGTACGCGCGTTGCTGGACCTGCCCGCGTTCGGCTACGCGCGCGAGCATCAGGAACACTATCAGCGCATGGCCAAAGCGTGGCTGGATTACCAGCACGAAACCAATCGCTACAATGCGCTGATCGCGCGTGCCAGCCGGCGCGCGTTCGAGGTGTTCGAGGACAAGCTGGCCGAGCGCGGCGAGCCCGGCCGCCAGATCGATTCCGTGCGCGGCCTGTACGACCTGTGGGTGGACGCGGCCGAGGACGCCTACGCCGAAGTCGCGTTGTCGGATGAATTCCGCGAAGTCTACGGTGCACTGGTGAACGCGCAGATGCGCATGCGCCAGAACGTGCAGCGTGAAGTCGAGCGTGTCGCGGTGGATCTCGGCATGCCGACCCGCACCGAGATCGACAGCATGGGCAAGCGTCTGCACGCCTTGCATCGCGACGCCAAGGATCGCGCCGAGGCGCTGCCCGGGCTCGTCGCGGAAGTGGCCGCGCTGCGCGCGGAAGTCGAGCGTCTGAAGGCGGGCGGCAAGCCTGTCGTCGCGCGAGCACCGCGTGCGGCGAAGCAAATCGCTTCCCGTCAATCCCGCAACCCGATCGGCAAGGAGTGATCGTGATGGACCCTATCCGCATCGATCCCAAACGCGCGTACGACGAGGCCCTGGGCGCGCAGCAGAAGATCGCCGCCAGCCTGCGCGTGCTGCGCGAAGTCGAAGACGTCGATTACGGCGCCACCGACAAGCAAGCCATCTACCGCGAGGACAAGCTGGTCGTCTATCGCTACAAGGGCAACGGCAAGCCGACCGCCAAGGCGCCGATCCTGATCTGCTACGCGCTGGTCAACCGTCCGTACATGGTGGACCTGCAGGACAACCGCTCGCTGGTCAAGAACCTGCTGGCGCTGGGCGAAGACGTCTACATCATCGATTGGGGTTACCCCGATGGCGCCGACCGCTGGCTGACGCTGGACGATTACATCAACGGTTACATCCGCCGCTCGGTGGATGCGGTGGCGAAGCACGCGGGCGTGAAAAAGATCAACCTGCTCGGCATCTGCCAGGGCGGTGCGTTCTCGCTGTGCTTCACCGCGCTGCATCAGGACAAGCTGCAGAACCTGATCACGATGGTGACGCCGGTCGATTTCCATACCAAGGAAAACATGCTGTCGCACTGGACGCGGCAGATGGACGTGGACCTGTTCGTGGACACGCTGGGCAATGTGCCGGCCGACCTGATGAACTGGTGCTATCTCACGCTGAAGCCGGTGCGGCTCAACCAGCAGAAGTACGTCGCGATGCTGGACATCCTGGACGACAAGGTGGAACTCGAAAACTTCCTGCGCATGGAAAAGTGGATATTCGATTCACCCGACCAGGCCGGCGAGGCGTTCCGCCAGTTCATCAAGGATTTCTACCAGGGCAACAAGCTGATCAAGGGCGAGGTCGAGATCGGCGGGCAGCGGATCGACTTGAAGAACATCACACTGCCCGTGCTCAACATCTTCGCCGAGCAGGATCACCTGGTGCCACCGTCGGCCGCGCGCCCGCTGGGCGAGCACGTCGGCACCAAGGACTACACCCAGCTCGCGTTCAAGGGCGGCCACATCGGCATCTACGTGTCGGGTCGCGCGCAACGCGAGGTGCCGCCGGCGATCCATGAGTGGCTGAAGGCGCGTACGCGCTGAAAGCAACTGGCCGTCATTCCCGCGAAAGCGGGGATCCATTTTCAGGTAGGCCCATCACCATGGATCCCCGCTTTCGCGGGGATGACGGCACGTGATGCTTCGGATACGCCGACATCCCGTCATATTTGGGTGCTCACCCCCTATACAATCAAGTCATGAACACCGCACGCTCCCTTCGCCGCTCCCGCCGTGATCGCGTGATCGCCGGCGTGGTCGGCGGACTCGCTGACTACTTCGGACTTGACCCGACGCTGGCGCGCGTGATCTATGTGCTGGTGTCGATCTTCTCGGCGGCCTTCCCGGGCATCCTCGTTTACATTCTGCTGTGGATACTGATCCCGCAGGGGGATTGATTCGGACGCAGCGTGCCGCGTGCTACGCTTCGCCGTCGTAGGCAACACGCGAATCCCGGGCGATGACGGAAATTCAGGCAAGCGGTGCGGCGCATGACTCGTTGCGCGCGGTGCAGTGGCTGGGCGATCGTCTGCACCTTTTGGATCAACGCAAGCTGCCATTCGAGGAACTGTGGGTCGATTGCCGCAGCGCCAGTGAAGTCGCGCTGGCGATCCGCGACCTGGTGGTGCGCGGTGCGCCTGCGATCGGGATCGCGGCGGCCTGGGGCGTGGTGCTGGCGGCGCAGCGTGGGGATGACCTGCAAAAAACGATGGCGACGCTGCGCGCCGCACGTCCGACCGCGGTGAACCTGATGGCCGCGCTGGACCGGATGCACGCAAGTGTCGAATCAGACGTCGATGCTGCGGCGCTGGCAAGCGTGGCACGGTCGATCCAGGACGAAGACCTCGCAGCCAACCTGGCCATGGGCGCGATGGGCGCAGCCCTGATCCAGTCCGACAGCGGCGTGCTGACCCATTGCAACACCGGTTCGTTGGCGACTTCCGGCTTCGGTACCGCGCTGGGCGTGATCCGCGCGGGCTACGCCTCGGGCAACATCGTGCGCGTGTATGCCGACGAGACGCGGCCGTGGCTGCAGGGCGCGCGCCTGACCATGTGGGAATTGCAGCGCGACGGCATTCCGGCCACCTTGATTGCGGACTCCGCGGCCTCGCACCTGATGAAGTCCGGCAAGGTGCAGTGGGTGATCGTCGGCGCCGACCGCATCGCCGCCAACGGCGACACCGCCAACAAGATCGGCACCTATCAACTCGCGATAGCTGCGAAGCACCACGGCGTCAAGTTCATGGTGGTGGCGCCGTCCACCACCGTCGACTTGGCGACACCCACGGGTGACGCCATCGAGATCGAGCTGCGCAACCCCGACGAGTTGCTCGGTTACGCGGGGCAGCGCACGGTCGCCGAGGGCGCGCAAGCGTGGAATCCGGTGTTCGACGTCACGCCGCATGAACTCATCGACGTGCTGGTGACCGAGCGCGGCGTGATCACGCAACCCGATGCCGCCGCGTTGCGCGCGGTGTTCGGCCCGGACGCGCACTGAGATGTGGCACCTGCCGAAGCAGCTTGCATGGTTCGGCGTGGGCGGCTTCATCGGTTTCATCGTCGACGCCGGCATCGTGCAGTTGCTGGTCAGCAAATTGAACGTCGATCCCTATCTCGGGCGCCTGTTTTCGTTCGTGTGCGCTGCGACCGCCACGTGGCTGTTCAACCGGCATTTTACCTTCCACAGGCGCGGCGACTATGGCCTGTTCGGCGAATGGTCGCGCTACATGGTCGCGATGTCGGCGGGCTTCGCGCTCAACTACGCGACCTACGTGCTGATCGTGTATTTTTCGCATTTCGTGCAGGCATGGCCCGCGATCGGGGTGGCGGCGGGCTCGTTGCCGGGCTCGGCGGTGAACTTCCTGGGCGCGCGCCAGTGGGTGTTTTCGGGGTCGCACAAAGGCGCCACGGCCGAGTCTGGAAAGAAATCCGAACATGCGCCGTAAGTTGGCGTGATTATTGAGTTTTTTCGGAGTGTTTCAGGGGCGGTTGTGGTACAATTTCGCGATTGATTTCGAGGCGTGGGTGGCGTTCGGAACCCGCGCCTTTTTCGTTCACCAGACAAGGGAAACAGGCGAATGGCGGAACCGGCCAGTGAGGTAATTCGCGTCAACATCGAAGACGAGATGCGCCAGAGTTACCTCGACTATGCGATGAGCGTGATCGTGGGACGCGCGCTTCCGGACGTTCGCGACGGCTTGAAACCCGTGCACCGCCGCGTGTTGTTCGCGATGAACGAACTGGGCAATGCCTGGAACAAGTCGTACAAGAAATCCGCGCGCGTGGTCGGCGACGTGATTGGCAAATACCACCCGCATGGCGATTCGTCGGTGTACGACGCGATCGTGCGCATGGCGCAGCCGTTCTCGCTGCGCTACATGCTGGTGGACGGGCAGGGCAACTTCGGTTCGGTCGACGGCGACAATCCCGCGGCGATGCGTTACACCGAGGTGCGCATGGCGCGCCTAACCCACGAGTTGCTGGCCGACATCGACAAGGAAACCGTCGACTTCGGCCCGAACTACGACGAGAGCGAGCAGGAGCCGCTGGTCCTGCCGACCCGCGTGCCCAACCTGCTGGTCAACGGTTCCGCCGGCATCGCGGTCGGCATGGCCACCAACGTGCCGCCGCACAACATGGGCGAGGTGATCGACGCCACCCTCGCGCTGATCGACAACCCCGAGCTCACCATCGACGATTTGATGCAGCACGTACCCGGCCCGGATTTTCCGACCGCCGGTATCATCAATGGCGCGGCCGGCATCGTGCAGGCTTATCGCACGGGCCGCGGCCGCGTGCTGGTGCGCGCCAGGACCGAAATCGAGACCAATGAGCACGGTCACGAAGCGATCATCGCCAATGAGATTCCCTACCAGGTCAACAAGGCGCGCCTGATCGAGAAGATCGCCGAGCTGGTCAAGGAAAAAAAGGTCGAAGGCATCAGCGCATTGCGCGACGAGTCCGACAAGGACGGCATGCGCATCGTGATCGAGGTGCGCCGCGACGCCGCGGCCGACGTGGTGCTGAACAACCTGTTCCAGCAGACCCAGTTGCAGGTCACCTTCGGCATCAACATGGTGGCGCTGGTCGATGGCCAGCCGCGGCTGTTGAACCTCAAGGAAATCCTCGAGCACTTCGTCCGGCATCGGCGCGAAGTCGTCACCCGCCGCACCATCTTCGATCTGCGCAAGGCACGCGCACGCGCCCATGTGCTGGAAGGCCTGACCGTCGCGCTGGCCAACATCGACGCGATGATCGAACTGATCAAGACCTCCGCATCGCCGCAGGAAGCGCGCGAGCGCATGCTGGCGCGCAAGTGGGAACCGGGCATGGTGCGCGCACTGTTGTCCGCTGCGGGCGCCACGGCGTCACGGCCGGAAGACCTCGACCCCAAGGCGGGCCTGAAAGACGACGGTTACCAGCTTTCGGAAGTGCAGGCGAAAGAAATTCTGGAAATGCGCCTGCACCGCCTGACCGGTTTGGAGCAGGACAAGCTCACCGACGAATACAAACAGTTGCTGGAAACCATTCGCGGCCTGATCGCGATCCTGGAAGACCCCGACAAGCTGATGGCGGTGATCCGCGGCGAGCTGGTCGAGATGAAGGAACTCTACGGCGACGCGCGCCGCACCCAGATCCTGCACACCCAGGAAGATCTGGAAACGCTGGACTTGATTACCGAAGAAGACGTGGTGGTCACGCTCTCGCACGCGGGTTACGTGAAACGCCAGACACTGGACCTCTACCGCGCGCAGAAACGCGGTGGCAAGGGCCGTTCGGCCACCAGCATGAAGGAAGAGGATTTCGTCGAGAAGTTGTGGATCGTCAACACCCACGACACGCTGCTTACCTTTACCAGCACCGGCCGCGTGTATTGGCTGGATGTCTATCGCATCCCGGAAGCCAGCCCCGGCGCGCGCGGCCGCCCCATCGTCAACCTGCTGCCGTTGGAAGAGGGCGAGAAGGTGCAAGCTGTGCTGCCGGTGCGCGAATATACCGACGACCGTTTCGTGTTCTTCGCGACCCGTAGCGGCACCGTCAAGAAAACACCGCTCAAGGAATTCGAGTTCAAGCTGCAGAAGGGCAAGCTCGCGATCGGCTTGGACGATGGCGATGGCTTGGTCGAGGCCGAGCTCACCGACGGCAACTGCGACGTGCTGCTGTTCGCCTCCAACGGCAAGGCCGCGCGTTTTGCCGGTGGCGACGTGCGCCCGATGGGCCGCACCGCGCACGGTGTACGCGGCATGCGCCTGACCGAGGATGCGCAGGTGGTGTCGATGATCGTGGCCGACGCGCGGATGGAGAGCGGCGAGTGCGACGTGCTCACCGCCACCCAACGCGGCTACGGCAAGCGCACGCCGCTCGTGGATTTCCCGCGCAAGGGCCGTGGCTCGCAGGGCGTGATCGCGATCCAGTGTTCGGATCGCAACGGCGCGCTGGTCGCCGCCGTCGCCACCGACGCGCGCCACGAACTGATGCTGATTTCCGACAAGGGCACGCTGGTGCGCACCCGCGTCGCCGAAATCTCGCAGGTTGGCCGCAACACCCAGGGCGTCACGCTGATCCGTCTGCCCAATGACGAAAAGCTTGCGGGTGTGGTGAAGATCGAGAGCGAGGACGATGGCGTCGCGGACGCGAGCAATGCAGGAACTGCAGACGGCACGCCAGTTTGAAGTCTAGTGGTACATAGCGTGGCTCAATGCGGATCACCTTCGCGTTGGGCTCATCGTCATGGTGCAGTTCGTCGCTATTTGTTGGCACGGTCTTCCAGCCAGACCCTCACCGCCCCTATACCAACGAAGAGCATGGCTTGTCCAAAAAGCCAGGATAGCCAGCCACCTTCCAGTACCGCGAAAACAATGCCCGATACCAACGTCGACAAACCGGCCCACAGTATCGCGTGGGACTTTCCACCGTCGCGTGCTTCATAGTCGCCAGCCTTGTAAAAGCCGACCAGGCCAACGAGGGTCAGGGCGATGGCGAGTTCAGTCGTCAAGCGGTTGGCGTTGTCGGAATTTGCAGCGAGTTGTCCGGATAAATCGAAGCCGTATCCGGCCTACGAAAGTCAAATCCCAGCCAGCATCGCCTCGGCACTGGACACGCGAAACTCTCCCGGTGCTTCCACATGCAGCACCTTGACCACACCGTCTTCGGCGTACAGGGCGAAGCGTTTCGAGCGCATGCCCATGCCGTATTTGCTGGCGTCGGTTTCGAGGCCCAGCGCCTTGGCGAAATCGCCGTTGCCGTCGGCCAGCATCAGCATGCCATCGGGCACGTGGCGGTGGCGAGCCCATGCCTGCATCACGAAGGCGTCGTTGACGGCCATGCAGGCGACATCGATGCCGCGTTTCTTGAAATCCTCGTAGTGCTCGATGTAGCCCGGCAGGTGGCGTTCGGAGCAGGTCGGCGTGAACGCGCCCGGCACCGCGAACAGCACCACCTTCTTGCCCTTGAACACGTCGTCGGTCGTGAGTTGCTGCACGCCGTCGTGCAGCACGGCAAACGTGGCGGAGGGAAGCTTGTCGCCGACTTGAATGGTCATGGCCGAGTCCATGTGGATGTTCGCGCCATCCTACCGCAATGCCGTACCCGCCGGACTTGAAACAGGCCAGGCGGCCCATACCTCGGGATCAGTGGCCGATCGCGGCCAATCATCTTGAGGAGTCAGCATGTACATCCAACGTTCCGCCTATTGGCCGGCTGCCGGCCATTTCCCGCGCGACTTCGGCCGCGTGTTCAGCCGCCTGTTCGACGAAGCGGGCAACGACCAGTCCGACGTGGGGGCCAGCGAGTGGGCGCCCCGCGTGGACATCCGCGAGGAAGACAAGCGCTTCGTGATCGAGGCCGACATCCCGGGCGTCGATCCGAAAGCCATCGAGATCAGCATGGACAAGGGCGTGTTGTCGCTCGAGGGTGAGCGCAAATCCGAGCACAAGGCCGAGGACGGCAAGTTCACCCGCGTCGAACGCGTACACGGCGTGTTCCATCGCCGCTTCGCGCTGCCGGACAGCGCCGACGCCGATGGCATCCGCGCGACCGGCAAGCACGGCGTGCTGGAAATCGAGATCCCGAAGCGCCCTGAAGCCGCACCGCGCAAGATCGAGATCGCGGTCGAGTAACGTTTGCCGACGCGCGAACCGGCGTCGGTGCGTCATAATCGGAACCCGCGCGGAGCGATCCGTCGCGGGTTCTCGTGTTGATTTGGGGGTGTGAATGGAATTTCAGGATTACTACAAAACCCTCGGCGTCAAGCAGGGCGCCGGCGACGACGAGATCAAGGCGGCCTACCGCAAGCTCGCGCGCAAGTACCATCCGGACAAGAACAAGGAAGCCGGCGCCGAGGACAAGTTCAAGTCCATCAGCGAGGCCTACGAGGTCCTGCACGACAAACAGAAGCGCGCGGCGTACGACAACCTGCGCGCAGGCGGCGGTTACCGTGCGGGCGACAACTTCCGGCCGCCGCCGGGCTGGCAACAGCAGCAGGCGCCGGGCGGGTTCGAGTTCCGCGATTTTGGTGGCGGTGGTGACGCGGGCGGTTTCAGCGATTTCTTCGAGTCCCTGTTCGGCGGCCGCGGTGCCGGGGGGCCGCGCGCGCAGCGCGGCCCGATGCGTGGACAGGATGTGCGCGCGGGCGTCGAGATCGACTTGCGCACCGCGTACGCGGGTGGCAAGCAGCGCCTTGGCCTGCGCGATGCGACCGGCGAGCGCACGCTGGAAGTGAACATTCCCGCCGGCATCCTGCCGGGCAAGGTGATTCGCCTGGCGGGGCAGGGGGAGCCCGGCTACAACGGCGGCCCGTCCGGCGACCTGCTGCTGGAAGTGCAGGTGCGCGACGACCCGCAATTCAAGTTGCACGAACGCGACGTGGAAGTCGAACTGCCGGTGTCGCCGTGGGAAGCGGCGCTCGGCGCCAAGGTGCCGGTGCCTACACTGGGTGGGCACGTCGAACTTAAGATCCCCGCGGGCTCGCGCAGCGGCCGCAAGTTGCGCCTGAAGGGGCGCGGGATGCCGGGCCGGACGCCGGGCGACCAGATCGTGACGCTGGCGATCCAGATTCCGCCCGCCGATGGCGAGAAGGCCAAGGCCGCGTATCAGGCGTTCGAGCAGGCGTTCGCGGGCTTCGATCCACGCGGCTGATTACTTGGCGAGGTTCTCGCTCAGGGCCTTGGTCAACGCCGCCTCGTTCACCGGCTTGGTGACGTAGGCCTTGGCGCCCTGGCGCATGCCCCAGACCTTGTCGGTTTCCTGATCCTTGGTGGTCACCAGGATCACCGGGATGTGCGCGGTGTCGGGGTCCTTGGAGATCGCGCGCGTTGCCTGGAAGCCGTTGAGGTTGGGCATCACCACGTCCATCAGCACCAGGTCGGGCTTGTCGCGCTTGGCGGTTTCCACCCCGGCCGCACCGTCGGTGGCGGTGAGCGTCTGGTGGCCGAGTTTCTCGACCAGGCGTTTCAGGCCTTCCAGTTGGGACGGCGAATCGTCGACGATCAGGATGCGTGCCATGCAAGGTTCCCCACAGCGGAAGCGCACATTGTAGGGAAGCGAAACCTGATGCGCCACGCTCGCGGCGCGGGTTTCCAAGCACTCTGGTAATCGGCATGCGAGTCAAATAGTTTCAATGTATCAAAAGGTTGTGCGCTTGTTGTCACGTCAATCCGATGTACTGCCCGCCGCGATGCGCACCAGTGTGCGCCCGAATGCGCGGCCTGCGAGCATGGCGTCGAACACCTCCGGCAACCCATCCAGCGTGACTTCGCGCGTGCAGATCGTGTCGAGGTGCGCGGGCTTCCAGTCCGATGCCAGATGCTGCCAGACCGCCTCGCGAATGTCGCGTGCGGTGCCGGCCGAGGCGATGCCCAGCAGGCTGACCCCGCGGATGATGAAGGGCATCACCGTGGTGTCGAGCTTGCTGTCGGCGGCAAGCCCGATGCTGGCCACGTTGCCGTAGGGTTTGGTCACCGCAAGCAGTTGCGCCAACAAGGTGCCGCCGGCGTTGTCCACGGCGCCGCCGAAGCGCACGGATTCCAGAGCGTGCTTGCCAAGGTCAAGCGCACGGCGGTCCAGCACTTCACTGGCGCCAAGCGTTTTCAGGAAGTCCGCGTGTTCGGGTTTGCCGCTTATCGCATGCACCTCGAAACCTGCGCGGCTGAAGATGTCGACCGCCAGCATGCCCACGCCGCCGGTTGCGCCCGTCACCGCGATGGGTCCGAGTTCCAGCGACTGACGGTTGTCGCGCATGCGATGCAACGCAAGCGCGGCGGTGAATCCGGCGGTGCCGAGGATCATGGTCTCGCGCAGTGACAAGCCATCCGGCAGCGGGATCGCCCACTTCGATTCGAGGCGCGCGTACTCGGCGTAGCCGCCATCGCGCGTTTCCGAAAGTCCGCAACCGGTGCACAGCACCGCGTCGCCTTCCTTGATCTTCGGATCCGTCGATGCGACCACGTGGCCCGCGACATCGATGCCGCCGTTCAACGGAAACCGGCGCAGGATCTTGCCCTTGCCGGTGCCGGCCAGCGCGTCCTTGTAGTTGACCGACGAGTACGCGGTCTTGATGACGACTTCCCCTGGCGAAAGATCGTCCACGCGGATCGACTCGATGCCGGCGTGGTAGCTGGCGTTGTCGTTGTGGATGCGGAAGGCGTGAAAAGAACTATTCGTCAAGGCGAGGCTTCTCTTTTCTTTGCTCGTCGTTCCGGCGAAAGCCGGAATCCAATGTGATTTGCTCCGGGAATTTCAATCAAGAGCAGATGGATCCCGGCTTTCGCCGGGATGACGATCAAAAGCTGGCGCCGGTATGTGTGCGGCCGTGTGCAGCATGGGATGAAGACTTATTGATCCGGAACCCGTATCAACGGACATTTCTGGCTGGAGTCATCCTGGCTTCAATTGGCCTTGTGGATCGACCGCTTGTCCACCGCCAGCGCGGCTTCGTGCACGACTTCGGAGAGGGTGGGGTGCGCGTGGATTATGCGCGCGAGGTCCTCGGATGAACCCTTGAACTCCATCGCGACCACGCCTTCGGCGATCAGTTCGGAGACTTCGGGGCCGACCATGTGCACGCCGAGGATGCGGTCGGTTTCGGCGTGCGCGATGATCTTCACCAGGCCCACGCCTTCGTTGATGGCGAGCGCGCGGCCGTTGGCGGCGAACGGGAACGAACCGGTCTTGTACGGGATGCCTTCGTCCTTGCACTGCTGCTCGGTCTTGCCGGCCCAGGCGATTTCTGGCTCGGTGTAGACCACGGACGGAATCACGTCGTAATCGACGTGGCCCGCGCGGCCGGCGATCAGTTCGGCGACCATCACGCCTTCTTCCTCGCCCTTGTGCGCGAGCATGGGGCCGCGCACGCAGTCGCCGATCGCCCACACGCCATCGACGCCGGTCCAGCAATGTTCATCGACCTCGACGCGGCCGCGCGGGTCCACCTTCACGCCGGTGCCGTCGCCCAGCAGGCCTTCGGTGAACGCACGGCGGCCCACCGCGACCAGCAGCTTGTCGACGGTGACCGTGTGCTCGCCGTCCTTGTCGGCGTAGGTGACTTCGACCGCGCCCTTCTTGATCTCGGCTTTGGAAACCTTGGCACCGAGGTGGATGTCGAGGCCCTGCTTCTTGAACTCGCGCGCTGCGGTCTTGGCGATGTCGGCATCGGCCATGCCGAGGAAATCCGGCAGTGCCTCGATGACGGTGACTTCCGCGCCGAGGCGGCGCCACACCGAGCCCAGTTCCAGTCCGATCACGCCCGCGCCGATCACGCCGAGGCGCTTCGGCACGGCGTCGAGATCCAGCGCGCCGGCGTTGTCGATGATGTATTTGTTGTCGAACTTCGCGAACGGCAACTCGATCGGCACCGAGCCCGAAGCAATGATGACGTTGGCGGCTTCGAGCGTCTGTTTCGAACCATCGAAACCCGAGACTTCGACCTGATTGCCCTTCAGCAGCTTGCCGGTGCCGAAGAACGGCGTGATCTTGTTGGTCTTGAACAGCATCCCGACGCCGCCGGTGAGCTGCTTGACGACCTTGTCCTTGCGGCCAACCATCGTCTTGACGTCGATCTTCGGATCCTTCGCGGTGATGCCGTGCACGTCGAAGTGCTGGGTCAGGTTCCAGAACTGCTTCGACGAATCCAGCAGCGCCTTGGACGGGATGCAACCCACGTTGAGGCAGGTGCCGCCCAGTGCCTGCTTGCCATCCTTGCCCTTGAACGCGTCGATGCAGGCGGTCTTGAGGCCGAGTTGCGCGCAGCGGATCGCGCACACGTAGCCGGCCGGGCCTGCGCCGATGACGATGACGTCGAATTTGTTGTCAGCCATTGGGGTTCCTTTTGTAACTCGTGTAACTGTGCGGCTTGTCCGCACGAACATGGGCGGGGGGCAGGCAGTGGGGGTGCTTCGCGCAACTTCCTTGCGAGCGTGGACGTTCGGGTCTTGCGCCTCCGCTACCCATCCCCCATCCCGCATTTGATCGCATTGCGGTCAAATGTCGAGAAGCATCTTGTACGGATTTTCCAGCTGGTTCTTGATGTCGACCAGGAACAGCACCGCGTCCTTGCCGTCGACGATGCGGTGGTCGTAAGAGATCGCGATGTACATCATCGGCGCGGCGATCACCTGTCCGTTTTCGACGATCGCGCGTTCCTTGATGGTGTGCATGCCGAGGATGCCGCTCTGCGGTGGATTCACGATCGGCGTGGAGAACAGCGAGCCGAAGGTGCCGCCGTTGGTGATCGTGAAGGTGCCGCCCTGCAGGTCGTCGAGCGTCAGCTTGCCGGCGCGCGCTCGCTCGGCGAAATCCGCGATGGCCTTCTCGATGTCGGCGAAGCCCATGTCCTGCGCGTCGCGCAGCACCGGCGTCACCAGCCCGCGGTCGGTCGCGACCGCGACCGAGATGTCCTGGTAGCCGTGGTAGATGATGTCGTTGCCGTCCACCGAGGCATTCACCACCGGATGGCGTTTCAGCGCCTCGCACGCGGCCTTCACGAAGAAGCTCATGAAACCGAGCTTGATGCCATGGGCCTTCTGGAACTGCTCACCCAGTTGCTTGCGCATCGCAACCACATTCGCGAGGTTGACTTCGTTGGAGGAAGTCAGCATCGCGATCGAGTTCTTCGACTGCATCAGGCGCTCGGCAATGCGCGCGCGCATGCGCGTCATGGGGACGCGTTCTTCGGGACGGGAGCCTGCAAAAGCGGGACCGGGGACCGCGGACCGGGGACCGGTGGATGCGGACGTGGCCGGCTGTTGACTGCCTTTGGAATAGTTGACCAGATCTTCCTTGGTGACTTGGCCGCTGCGGCCGGTGCCGGGCACCTTGGATACGTCGATGTTCTGTTCGGCGGCGACGCGGCGTGCTGCCGGCGACAAATCTTCGGTCGCGGCAGGTGCTTTTGCCGATCCCCGGTCCCTGGTCCCCGGCCCCGGCTGGCCCTCCGTCTTCGCTGGCGCTGCCGGCTTGTCCGGCTCGGCCTTCGGTGCAGCGGCTACCGCACCCTCTTCGAGGATCGCGATCACGTCCTGACTGTTGACGGTGTCGCCGGCCTGGTGGCGGATTTCCTTGAGCACGCCGTCGGCGGGCGCCGGCACTTCCAGCACCACCTTGTCGGTTTCGAGGTCAACCAGGTTTTCATCGCGCTTGACGGCATCGCCCGGCTGCTTGTGCCAGGTGGCGATGGTGGCGTCGCTGACGGATTCGGGCAGTACCGGCACCTTGACTTCGATCGACATGGGTTGTCCTTGGTTTTGTAGGCTGTTTTGTCGTCATTCCCGCGAAAGCGGGAATCCAGTGGCTTTGGCGATCACCATCCATGGCACTGGGTCCCGGCCAGTCCATGGCCGGGATGACCGAGGGTTATTCGAGTGAATGATCGTCGCCCACGGGCTCGACCAGCGCCTGTTGCACCAGCGCGTGCTGTTCGGCGACGTGGGTGTTGTAGTAGCCGCAGGCCGGCGCCGGCGAACGCACGCGCCCGGCGTAGTGCAGGCTGTGGTGGCCGTCCGCGCAGGCCTGCAGGTGGTGGCGAATCTGGAACCACGCACCCTGGTTCTGCGGCTCTTCCTGGCACCAGATCACTTCCTTGGCGGCCGGATACTTGTCGAGTTCCGCGTTCACCTCGATGCGCGGGAACGGATACAACTGCTCGACGCGGACGATCGCGACGTCGTCGATCTTCTGTTTCCCGGCCTCCTCGAACAGGTCGTAGTAAACCTTGCCCGAGCACAGCACCACGCGCCTGACCTGCTTGTCGTTCTTGATGCGCGAGTCGGGAATCACGAGATGGAAGTGGCCGTCCGACAGGTCTTCCAGCGACGACACCGCGAGCTTGTGGCGCAGCAGCGATTTCGGCGTCATCACCACCAGCGGCTTGCGGCAGTCGCGCAGCATCTGCCGGCGCAGCATGTGGAACATCTGCGCGGGCGTGGTCGGCACGCATACCTGCATGTTGTCCAGCGCGCACAATTGCAGATAGCGTTCCAGGCGCGCTGAGGAATGTTCGGGGCCTTGGCCTTCGTAGCCATGCGGCAGCAGCAGCACCAGCCCGCACAGGCGGTTCCACTTGGCTTCGCCGGACGACAGGAACTGGTCGACCACGACCTGTGCGCCGTTGGCGAAATCGCCGAACTGCGCTTCCCACAGCACCAGCGTGCCGGGGTCGGCGGTGGCGAAGCCGTATTCGTAGGCCATCACCGCTTCTTCCGACAGCAACGAGTCGATGACTTCGACCGATACGCCTTCGCGCACATGCGCGAGCGGGGTGTAGATGTCGCCGGTCTTCTGGTCGTGCAGCTCGGCGTGGCGGTGGAAGAAGGTGCCGCGTCCGGTATCCTGCCCGACCAGGCGCAGCGCGTTGCCCTCGGCGACCAGGGTCGCGTAGGCCATGTTCTCGGCATAGCCCCAATCCAGCGACTGCGCGCCCTCGGCCATCTTGCGGCGGTCGGCGTAGATCTTGCCGACGCGCGATTGCAGCACCATGCCTTGCGGCCAGGTCAGGATGCGGCTGGCCAGGTCGTCCAGCGCCTTGCGTGCGACGCCGGTCTTGACCGGCTGCGAGAGCTTGCCGCCGATGAAGCGCGTCCAGTCCACCGCGAACTTCTGCGAACCGGCCGGTGCCAGTTCGGTGACCGGCTTGCCGGCATCGAGCTGGCCGCGGTAATCGTCGAACAGTTTTTGCGAATCGCCTTCGGCGATGAGGCCGCGCCCGACCAGTTTCTTCGCGTACAACTCGCGTGTGGGCGGCAGCTGCTTGATCACGTCATACATGATCGGCTGCGTCGCGGATGGCTCGTCGGCCTCGTTGTGGCCGTGGCGACGATAGCACACCAGATCCACCACCACGTCCTTGTGGAATTGCTGGCGGAAATCGAAGGCGAGGCGCACGCATTGCAGCACGGACTCCGGATCATCGCCGTTCACGTGCAGCACCGGCGCGTTGACCATCTTGGCGACGTCGGTGCAGTACAGCGTGCTGCGGCTGTCATCGGCGTCGGTGGTGAAACCGATCTGGTTGTTGATCACCACGTGCACGGTGCCGCCGACGCCGAAGCCGCGGGTCTGCGACATGTTGAACAGTTCCATGTTCACGCCTTGGCCCGACAGCGCCGCGTCGCCATGGATCAGCACGGGCAGCACGTGTTCGCGCACGCCATCGTGGGCGCGGATCTGGCGCGCGCGCACCGAACCCGACACCACAGGGTTGACGATTTCGAGATGCGACGGGTTGAACGCCAGCGCGACATGGATGTTCCCTGTCGGGGCCGCGATGTCGGCGGAGAAACCCATGTGGTACTTCACGTCGCCGGAGTGCGCGGGATCGTCAGGACCCTCGTGCTTGCCCTCGAATTCGGCGAACAGTTGTTGCGGCGGCTTGCCGAGGATATTCACCAGCACGTTGAGGCGCCCGCGGTGCGCCATGCCGATCACCAGTTCGTGCACGCCCTGATCGGCACTGCGACGGATCAGGTCGTCCAGCAGCGGGATCAGCGAATCGCCGCCTTCCAGCGAGAAGCGCTTCTGGCCGACGTATTTCGTGTGCAGGTAACGCTCCAGCCCGTCGGCCGCGGTCAGCTTGGCCAGCATGCGCTTGCGGGTGGCGTCGTCGAGTCCGGCATCGCCGCTGGCCTTTTCCAGGCGGTCGTAGATCCAGCGCCGCTGGGTGTGGTCGCTGATGTGCATGAACTCGGCGCCGATCGAGGCGACGTAGGTGCGGCGCAGGCGTTCGCGCAGCTCGCGCAGTTTCATGCGCTGGCCGCCGCCGGCGAAGGTGCCGCAATCGAATTCGGTGTCGAGGTCGGCGTCGGACAGGCCGTGGAAGGGCAGGTCGAGGTCGGGTGCGGGGCGCTTGGGCGCGATCGCGAGCGGATCGAGGTCGGCGGCCAGGTGCCCGCGTGAACGGTAAGCGGTCAGGAAACGCAGCACGCCGGCCTGTTTGCGGGCGTGGGTGTCATCGATCGATCCGGCCACCGCGGTCGCGCGGTGGCCTTGCGCTTGCGCCGCAACGATGCGCGCGATGGCGTCGGTGTGTGAAACGTCGTTCGAACCGTGCAGGCTCTGGAACCAGCTGCGCCAGGATGGCGCGACCGATTGCGGATCGCGCAGCCAGTCCTCGTACAACTGGTCGAGCCAGGCCGCGTTGCCGCCGCCGAACTGGGAAGTTTCCGCCAATTGCTGCAACAAGCTGCCGCCGTCACTCACGATGGTCACCACGGAAAGATTTGGATTGCGCGCGATGCACGGTCCGAGCCGCACCGCGACTCGAAATTATAGCGGTTTAATGCTGCAGTGCGGTATTCCAGGAGGCCTTGGTTAGCTGCCGGTAATGCCGCGCGGCGCCTCGCCTGTCAGATGTCCAGCGCGCGCAATTCCGCCCACGGTTCCGAGCGCGCCCAGACTTCCTCGAACAGGCGCATCAGCTCGGCGTGCCGGCCCGGCGCGTAGGTCGAGCCTACCGTGGTCATTTCGCTTTCCAGCGGACGGAACAGGTAGCCGCAGGAGTCCACGCACATGAAGGCCGAGTTGTAAGCAAGGTCGGCGGGTTCGACCACGCGGCGGATTTCGATCACGCTGGAAAGCCGCTGCGCCAGCTCCAGCAGGCGCGAGCCTTCCTGCATGGCGCGCGAAAGATCCTGGGCGATGATGCGGATCGATGCGCCGCGTCCGGAAATCGCCAACCGCCGCAGTTCGACCATGCAGGCGGTGTCGTTGAGCAGCAGCGGATGCAACTCGCGCACCAGCACGCACATGCTGTGTTGAGCGCCTTCCAGCAGCGTGAGGGTGACTGCGATCAGTTCCTCGCGCGTGGTGGAGCGCAGGATTCGTGGGTCGGGTGGCAACGCCGGTGGCGGACGTTCGGGTTCAGGGGGCGGGTCGAGGACACGCTGCATGTTCACGTGCGGGATGCCGGCTTCCTCGAATTCCCCGCCTGCAGTCGCGAAGCCGTGGTGCAACCAGAACGGCAGCGCGCTGCGCTGCGCGTGCAACGACACTTCGGGCAGCTTGCGTGCGCGCGCCTGCTCGAGCAGCGTGTCGAGAAGCGTCGTGCCCACACCGCGATCGCGCCAGTCACGCAGCACCGCCACGCGCCCGATCCTGCCTGCCAGCGTGAGGCGACCTGCGCCGATCGGCGTGCCGTCGAAGGCGCGCGCCAGCACGTGCACGCTGCGCGGGTCGTCGTCATCGATTTCCATGTCGAGAGGCACGTGCTGTTCGAGCACGAACACGGTTTCGCGCACGCCCTGCAGCGCCTCGCGATCGGCCGCGTTTGCCCAGTCGCAAACTTCGACATGAAAGTCGCCCAGGATAGGCATTGCGGTCGAACCCCCTCTGGGTGGCCGGGTGCTTAGCGGCCGATTGTATGCCGGTTCAGCGCCGGCGCAATGTGACGCAACCCGCGTCGATCAAAAGCGCAAGCAGGGCCATGCCGCGCGCACGCTGCGGCAATTTCGCAAGGCGCGCGCCATCGAACGCGCGCGTCCCGGATCCCAGTTCACGTGCCCATGCAACGGGCGCGTCGAACGCGTTGCCGGCGACATATAGACGGGCGTCGCGACCGTGCGGGCGCCATGCGAAACGGTTCCACGGGTCACGTTCCAGGATGGAATGTGGGAGACGTTGCGCGAGTTTGTTGCGATCGATCGGGCGTTTGCGCGGCGCGGGCACCTGCGCAACCCGGTAGCGGGTAATGAAACGGCCGAACCAGTCGGCGAACGCGCCGTCGTCGAGCATGCCGGCGGCGGGGCCGAGCGCGTGGCGGGCGCGGCGCAGCGCGTTGTCGTCGATTTCCCCGGTGTGTGTGACGGGCTTCAGGTCGGGATCGGCAAGGCGCCGCGATTCCGGCAACGCTTCCGCGACCCGCGCCGCGAAGTCGAACAGCAACTCGCCGGCGGCCGGCGCGCGCATGCCGATGGAATACGTGGTGCACTCGCCGACGGCCACGCCGTCGTGCGGGACGCCGGGCGGCAGGTACAGCATGTCGCCCGGTTCCAGCGTCCACGTGTGGGTGGGTCGGAAGCTGCGCAGCAGTTTCAGTTCCACGTCGTCGCGAAACGCGGTGGACGGGTTGGGACGCGCGTCGATGGACCAGCGGCGCTGCCCCGAGCCTTGCAGCAGGAACACGTCGTACTGGTCGACGTGCGCCCCGACGCCACCGTTGTCAGTGGCATAGCTGATCATCACGTCGTCGATGCGCCAGCTCGGGATAAATGTGAAATGATCCAGCAGCGCCGCGGTGTCGGCGTCCCACTTGTCGACGTCCTGTACCAGCAGGGTCCAATGTGATTTCGGAAGTTTCGCGAAGGCCGCGTCGTCGAAGGGGCCGTTCAGAACCTGCCACCTGCCGTCATTCCCGCGAAAGCGGGAATCCATTTTCCCCGTCCCTGGCACTGGATCCCGGCCATTCCCTGGCCGGGATGACGGTGCGCGCATGCGGATGACGATTCGCGCCAGCGCGCCTTCCATGCACGCGAGTCCGGCCAATTCATCGGGCGACAGCGGTGGCGTGAAATCGGGCAACGCGCCGCGAATCAGCAGCGGACGTTTTTGCCAGTAATCGCGCAGAAAGCGCGCCGGCGGCATGCCCAGTGGCTGGCCATTGCGGGCGCGGACCTGGATCGACGGCGCAGCCATCTCAGATGTCTGTTGCCAACGATTCGGCCAACCCGGTATAGGTGGCGGGCGCCAGCACCAGCAGGCGTTGCTTGTCGGCTGCCGGCAGTTCGAGCGATTCTATGAAATGTTGCAGGGTTTCGCGGGTGATGCCTTTGCCGCGTGTCAGCGCCTTCAGTTGCTCGTAGGGTTCCGGCAGGCCGTGGCGGCGCATCACGGTCTGGATCGCTTCGGCCAGCACTTCCCATGCGTGGTCGAGGTCGGCGGCGATGCGTTCGGCGTTCACTTCCAGTTTGCCGAGGCCTTTTTCCAGTGACGCGAAGCCGATCAACGCGTGTCCGAACGCTTCGCCCAGTGCGCGCAACACGGTGGAATCGGTGAGGTCGCGCTGCCAGCGGCTGATCGGCAGCTTCTCGCTGAAGTGTCCGAACAGGGCGTTGGCAACGCCGAAATTGCCTTCGGCGTTCTCGAAGTCGATCGGATTGACCTTGTGCGGCATGGTCGAGGAACCGACTTCGCCGGCTTTCAGCTTCTGCCGGAAGTAGCCCAGCGAAACATAGCCCCACACGTCGCGCGCGAGGTCGATCAAAATGGTGTCGATGCGGCGTTGCGCGTCGCAAAATTCGGCGATGCCGTCGTGCGGTTCGATTTGCGTCGTGTATGCCTGCCATTGCAGGCCCAGCGACTCGACGAAGCGTTGGGAGAACGTGTGCCAGTCGATTTCGGGATAGGCAATCGCATGCGCATTGAAGTTGCCGACCGCACCGTTGATCTTGCCGGGAATGGCGATGGCCGCGAGTTGTGCGCGCTGGCGTTGCAGACGCGCGACTACGTTGGCGAGTTCCTTGCCAAGCGTCGTCGGGCTGGCGGTCTGACCGTGTGTGCGGGACAGCATCGGCAGGCTGGCGTTGGCATGCGCGAGGTCGCGCAGATTCGCGATGGTCTTGTCGAGTTCCGGCAGCAGCACCGTGTCGCGTGCGTCGCGCAGCATCAGCGCGTAGGCAAGATTGTTGATGTCCTCGCTGGTGCAGGCGAAATGCACGAACTCCTTGGCCTGTTTCAACGCAGGATCGTCGCCGATGCGTTCCTTGATGAAATACTCGACCGCCTTGACGTCGTGGTTGGTGGTGGCCTCGATGTCCTTGATGCGTTGGGCATCGGCGATGGAGAAATCATCCGCGATCTTCTGCAATCCCGCGCGCGCGGCGGCTGCAAACGGTGGCAGTTCGGCGATGCCGGCTTCGTTCGACAGCGCCACCAGCCACGCGATTTCGACCTGCACGCGCCGGTGCATCAAGCCGTATTCACTGAAGATCGGGCGCAACGCATCGACCTTCGACGCGTAGCGGCCATCCAGCGGCGAGAGGGCGGTGAGGGGGTTGAGTGGGGGCATGGCGTGTCTGGGTGTATAGGGAAGCGCCAAGTTTAGCCGGGGGCGGGGGATGGGTAGCGGGGGCGCGAAGACGTACTACCGCTGCGCCCCCACTACCCGTCCCCCATCCCTGGCTCGTTATACTTTGCGGTTTCAATACGGTGGAATCCCTTCAATGCCAACCTTCAGAACCGAGCACGACAGCATGGGCGAACTCAAGGTGCCTGCAGACGCACTGTGGGGCGCGCAGACCCAGCGCGCGGTCGACAACTTTCCGATTTCGGGCCTGACATTGCCGCGCGAATTCATCCGCGCACTGGGCCTCATCAAGGTCGCCGCCGCCGATGCGAACCTCAAGCTCAAGCACCTCAAGCCCGCACAAGCCGCGGCGATCCGCAAGGCCGCGCAACGCGTGGCGGCGGGCGAGTTCGATGCGCATTTCCCTATCGACATCTTCCAGACCGGCTCGGGCACGTCTTCAAACATGAACGCCAACGAGGTGATCGCGCACATCGCGACGCGCGACTCGAAGGCGAAGATCCATCCCAACGACCACGTCAATTACGGACAGAGCTCCAACGACGTGATTCCCACCGCGATCCACGTCAGCGCGGCGCTGGCCGCGCACGAACAGTTGCTGCCGGCGCTAAAGCATCTGCAGAAAACCATCGACAAGCGCGCGCGCGAATTGAAGAACGTCGCCAAGACCGGCCGCACGCACTTGATGGATGCGATGCCGGTGACCTTCGGACAGGAACTTTCGGGCTGGTCGGCGCAGATCGCGTCCGGCATCGCGCGTATCGAGGATGCTGGCAAACGCATGCGCCAGTTGCCACAGGGCGGCACCGCGGTCGGCACCGGCATCAATGCCGATCCGAAATTCGCCAAGGCCTTCTGCACGGAGCTTTCGAAGGCGAGTGGGGTGAAGTTCTCGTCCATGGACAATTTCTTCGAAGGCATGGCCTCGCAGGACGCCGCGGTGGAACTGTCCGGCCAGTTGAAGACGTTGGCGTGCTCGCTGATGAAGATTTCCAACGACCTGCGCTGGATGAACTCGGGCCCGCTGGCGGGCCTGGGCGAAATCGAACTGGTCGCGCTGCAGCCGGGTTCCTCGATCATGCCCGGCAAGGTCAATCCGGTGATTCCGGAAGCCATGACCATGGTCTGCGCGCAGGTGATCGGCAACGACGCCGCGATCACGGTCGGCGGCCAGGCCGGCAATTTCCAGTTGAACGTGATGCTGCCGATGATCGCGTACAACCTGCTGCAGTCGATCGTGATTCTCGCCAACGCCTCGCGGCTGCTTGCTGACAAGGCGATTGCCGGATTCAAGGTCAACAAGGCGCGCGTTGATGAAGCGCTGGCGCTGAACCCGATCCTGGTCACCGCGCTGAACCCGGTGATCGGCTACGAAAAGGGCGCCGCGACCGCGAAGAAGGCCTACAAGGAAAAACGTCCGATCATGGACGTGGCGCTGGAAACCACGGGGCTGTCGAAGGTCGAATTGAAGAAGCTGCTGGATCCGGTGGCGTTGACCAAGGGCGGCATCCACGGCCATTGATCCGGCAAAGTCAGTTTCTGCTGAACGGTGCCACCTCGCCAACGCCGTCATTCCGGGGCATCGCCGGCATCATCGGCGATGAACCCGGAACCCATTTTTGCATCTGGGAAAGCAGGAAATAGATTCCGGGTTCCGTCCGCAAACAGCGCGGGCGGCCCCGGAATGACGATGAAGATGTATAGGCCGCCCAATGGGCGGCCTTGTCGTTGCTGCGGGGTGTCGTGGAATCTTTCAGTCGTCGGCAACGCTGGTGTCGAGAAGCGCGTCCTGTCGGCAATCGTCGACTTTCTTTTGCGTCAGCGTGGCGTATGGCTTGAACGCGGGCAGGTCGGCGGCCAGTTGCTGCTGGGCCGTCATCAGCGCCGGCAAGCGGTCGCAGAGTTTGGCGGTGTCGGCGCGGACTCCGGCAAGTCGTTTGTCCATGCGGGCGTCGATGGTCTTGTCCGAGGCGCCGAACAGCGACGCAAAAATCATCGGCAGCATGGCGCGCCTGCCGACATCGACGCCTTCGTGGCCGATGGCGATGCCCTGTTGCGCGATTTCGATATATTGGGTGCGGTAGTCCAGCACGTCGTTGCGTTGCTGCGCGGTGAGGGCGAGGGGTTTTCCAGCGATCAGGAAATCGCCTTGCGGCGTAATGGCCGCCTTGGGAGCGCGTGAACTGTCGGTGGTCAGCCTCAGGTTGCTGGTGACGATTTGCCGCGAGGCCGTGTCGAGGTCATTGTCCGCGGTGCGAAACGCGGCGCAGGACGAGAGCAAAACAAGGCCACAGGACAGGGCCGCAAGACGCGCTGCATGCGAGATGTTCATTCCGGGGTTCCGTTGCAATCGGGTCGGTGTGTCGCAGCGGTCAATCGTCGTCGTTGTCATCGTCGTGGAGCGCGTGGTTGCGGCACTCCGCGATCTTCGCCGGCGTCAAATCCGCGTATGGCTTGAATGCCGGAACCTCGGCCGCAAGTTTCTGTTGGCTTGCCATCATGGCGGGCAAGCGGTCGCAAATCTTTGCTGCGGCCTGGCGGATGCCCGATGCCTGTGCTTCAACACGCTGGCGAATTTGCTGTCCGGACTGGCCCGAGAAAGCACCCGCGATAGCTTGGCTTGCTGCGTTGAGGCCGAGCGTCGCGCCCTGCTTGCCGATGGCAATGCCGGCATGCCCGATCTTGATGACCTGGCTGCGATAGGCCAGCACCTCGTCGCGCTGCGCGGGCGTGAGCGACACGGGTTTGCCTGCGATCAGGAGATCGCCCTGCGGGGTGATTTCGGCTTTCGGTTCGCTGTCGTTGCTGGAGAGGGTGATGTCTTGGGTTGTCAGCTCGACATTGGCCTTGTCCAGCTCGTGGTCGATC
Organism: Rhodanobacteraceae bacterium; assembly: GCA_004299705.1. GTDB lineage: Bacteria > Pseudomonadota > Gammaproteobacteria > Xanthomonadales > Rhodanobacteraceae > 66-474. The sequence goes on from SCQS01000054.1 coordinate 135,910, forward strand.
ATGCGGGCGAGCGGCGAGTTCGATGACGAAGCTGATGCCGCCGTGGTCGATGACGAGGATGGTTGACCCGCACTGCACGCGGTCAGTGCCAGAAAGCCACACGCGGTCAACAAACTTGTGTATTTGTGCATGACAGGCCTCAGTGGGTTTGGCAGTCTGAAATTTCTTGTGGTGCGATGGTGGCGTAGGGCTTGAATGCGGGGATCGCGGCTGCCACCCGTCCTTGTGCGGCGTAAAGCTGCGCCAGGTCCGTGCACACGTTCTCGGCCAGCGCGCTGACCTTGTCGGCGCGGGCGTTCACCTTGGCATCGATGGAGTCGGGGTTGCCACTGGCCAGGCCACTGACGACCGCGCCGATTGCATGCATGCCGGTACTGAGGCCGGCCTTGCCCGTGGCGATGCCGTCGTCGAGCAATTTGATGGCCGCGGCGTGGTAGTTTTCCAGCGCCTGCCGTTGTGTGGGCGTGACGGCAATGGACTTGGTGTTGATCGCGAGTGCGCCCGCCGCCGTTACCGTTGCCTTGCTGCCGTCATGGGCAAGCGCGATGACGTTGCCGTTGCTGTCGATCGACAAATGTTGAAACGCGCTGGAATACGTGCCACCCTGGTTGCCTGTGCTGCAAGCTGCCAGCAGGCCCAGTGCCAGTGCCAGGATGGGTGTGTGCAGCTTGAGCATGTTGGGTCTCCTCGGGGTTTCATCGCCCGGCTTTGGCGCCGGGTCGCGTCGCCGCCGTTTGGAAAAGCGCGCCGTGGGTCTCGACAGTCACTGGATGGTGACGTTGATCGTCGTGCTGGCACTTGCAGGAGCGCCGGAGCTGCGCGCCGTGGTCGTGCCGCCGGTGATGGTGCACTTCATCTGGTCGCCGTCCGCATAGGGCGCGAACGCGGGTATCTGCGCGGCGATGGCTTTCTGGGTGGCGCCGAGCGCATGGATGTCGGCGCACATTGCGGTGGCAGCGAGCTCGACTTGCTTCGATTGGGCCTCGACCTGCTTGTCGTCCGCGGATGAATCCTTGCGGAAGAGGGAGGCGATCGAGTGACCGATGCCGCGTTCGGCCATGGCGATGCCCTGCTTGCCCGCTGCTTCGCCTGAGGCCATGGTGGTGCGGGCCTGCACGTAATAGTGCTGCAGCAATTGGCGTTGCGCCGGTGTCACGGCGATCGTTTTGCCGTCGATGGTCAAGCCACCGTCGCGGGTGATGTGTGCATTCGGATGGCCGGCCGCGTGCACCACCATGCCGGTGCTGTCGAAGGTGATCCGGTGGCCGATCATGTTGATGCCCGGCGAGCAGCCGGCCAGCGTTGCGGAAATCAGAACGGCACCTGCGAGGGTCAGGATCCTGTTCATGGTTGTCTCCAGGGAAGGTCGGACTTCGGGGAAGGTCAGACTTCGTCGCGCCAGCGGCGGAACCAGATCGCGGCGGCGATCAGGGCAATGCCGACGGCCGCACCGATCCACATGTCGGGCGTCAGGAAGGTGTGGTACATCATTCCGTAGGTACCGACGTGTTCGCCAGCGCTCATGTTGGTAAGCTGATTGAGCATCGACGGGTCGTTGCGATAGACAGCCATCCAGCTTCCCGGGAACACACTCAGTAGGGCACGGCCGACAAGGTCCCCCCAGAAGAATCCGATGTTCACGTGCGGCAGGCCGATCAGGCCGACCCAGAAGTTGAGAACCCCGGCGATGATCGGGATGAACACCGCCCACAGGAAGGGTTTGCTGCGCACCGCCGCCGACCAGAACAACAGCCAACCCACCGTGGGCAGCGCCCACACTGCGTCCACAGGAATGGCAGCGACCAGATGCAACCATGTCGAGAACGGGCCGACGTGCGCCCAGATCAGCGTGAACGGGTTCAGGCCGTGGGCGCCGAACCAGATGCTCATGACGATCTGCTGGACGATATAAGCGGCAAGCACCACGATGACCGCAATGATCGGTGCGACCACGGTCGCCGAGACCACCTTCGCGATCACCGTGGCGGTGTCCGAAACTGGTAGCGACTTCCAGAACAGGATGCTGCGGTCCCGACGATCGTCGTACAGCGCGCCAAGCAGGTAGAAGAACACCACGAAGAACAGCACGATCGAGGCGATCAGCCCGAAGGAAAGCAGCATGCTGTCGAGGCCGCGCACCAGTGCGTCCGTGTTCTGGCTCAGCCCGTTCTGCAGCGCGTCGTTCAGCGAGCCACTGAAACCGATCTGGATATTGTTGCCGGTGCGTGCGCCCCATACCTCGGCGGCGATGATGCCGAGTATCGTCAGTGCAATCACCACGGCCGCCACGACCCATTGAGTGCGCAGGAAGCTGCGGCGGTGTTCCCAATACTCGCGCTTCAGCAACCAGGCAAACGGCGATTTCAGCATCGCGTTCATGCGTAGGTCCCTTTCATGGTGGCGACGAACAGGTCGGAAACCGACGGCCGCTTGATCTCGCCCAGTCGCGCCAGTTGTTCCGGGTCGGCGCTGTCATACAGGAAGACGCTCTTGCCGAACACCGCGGCGCGTTCGTCGAGTGGTTTCAGCGCGCGCGCGGCTTCAACCTTGTCGGCGTTCACCAGCACTTCCGCGAAACGCGCGCCCATTTCTTCCATGGTCGTCGACAGCGTGATCTTGCCATCGCGGATGAACAGCAGGTCGGTGAGGATGTGTTCCACTTCTTCCACCTGGTGGGTGGTAATGAGGATGGTCTTGTTCTCGTCGAAGTAGTCCTCCAGCAGGCTCTGGTAGAACTGCTTGCGGTACAGGATATCCAGCCCCAGCGTGGGTTCGTCCAGTACCAGAAGTCGTGCATCGATGGCCATCACGATGGCCAGGTGCAACTGCACGATCATGCCCTTGGACATTTCGCGCACCTTCTGGTTGGCGTACAACTTGGTGCGCGCGAGGAAACGCTCGCACTTGGCGCGGTCGAAGCGCGGGTGCACGCCGGCCACGAAGTCGATGGCTTCCTGCACGCGGATCCAGCGGGGCAGGGTGGCGACGTCGGCGATGAAGCAGACCTCGCGCATCAATTGCGGGCGCTGCTTGCGCGGGTCCATCCCCAGCACCTTGAGCTCGCCCTCGAAATCGGTGAGGCCGAGGATGGCTTTCAGCGCGGTGGTCTTGCCGGCGCCGTTGGGTCCGATCAGGCCGACGATGCGGCCGGAACCGACCTCGAAATTCGCGCCGTCCAGTGCGGCCGCGTTCTTGTAACGCTTGGTAAGCCCCTGCGCATGCACGATCGTTTCCGATCCGGTCGCCGGCGGGGTGGCGGGCCGTTCGATGCTTTCGGCTGCAGCGTTCATCAGGATTCCCTCTTGTCGGAGCTTGGTGCCGGCGTGGCCAGCAGTTTCTGAAGGTCGAGGTTCATGCGCTCGATGCGCGCCCGGATGCGGGGCCACTCTTCGCGCAGGAAGTGTTCGCGTTCGCTCTTGAGCAGCGCCTCGCGGGCGCCGTCGGTGACGAACATGCCGAGGCCGCGGCGCTTCTCCACCAGTTGCTCGTCCACCAGTTCCTGATACGCCTTGGACACGGTGAGCGGGTTGATCTGGTAGTCCGCCGCGACCTGGCGCACCGAGGGCAGGGCATCGCCCTCGTTCAGCGCACCGTCCAGGATCATCGCCACCACGCGTTCGCGCAGTTGGCGGTAGATCGGGACGTTGTCGTTCCAGGTTACGCTCATGACTTGGACCTTGCCGGAGATGTTTCCATCCTCGCATGACCCATGCGAGGGCCGGGATCACCTCAAGCGCCGGCGCTGTCGTCGCTGGCGAAGGAGTAGTACGGCATGCGCAGGTTGGCCGGGGCCGCACCAGCCTGGTTGCCCCGCAGCTCCAGCATCTGTTCCTTGGTCGGATGCACGTGGATGGTCGGCAGGGTCTTGATGACCTGGCTGCTGGCGTTGATGCCGCGGTTGCCGCTGGCAACCATGTTGCTGTAGCTGGAGATGCCGCCCATTCCGGCGGCGGTGATCAGCATGGCAGCGAAGACTGCGACGGACTTCTGGACGTTCATGGCGGGCCTCCTTAGTGACCTCGTTGACCAGTGTTGTAGTGAACTATAACACTAGAATTTCCCCTGTCAACACCCCCTGCCATCAGTCATGGGTGCCTCGCGGGTTGGAAGCGTCGGGTACGTCGGTTGAGCGGCACGCGCCGCCGTGGTGCGCGTGCGACCTGGATCACGTGAACCTGCTGTTGCCACGCATGTGAATGAACCCGGCGGCGCGTTTGCTGTCACACCCCGCACACGTTGCGATTCCGTGGTGAAACCCGCAGAATGGGCGACTTCGTGCTGTAACTTGCGCCATGGGTTGGCGTGCAGATCCCTTGACCAGAGGAAAACTTAAATGAAGCAGATCATGCGGCCGTCCCTGGCCGCCGTTGCGGTGATCGCGGCGCTGGGCGTTGCCGGTATTTCGCAGGCGCAGACAAAGTCCACGAGTGCGACGGTCACCAAGGCCCAAGCGAGTCAGATCCTTGGCTACGAACTCGCGACGCAGTTTCCAAGCTGGGCGCATGACATGGTCGACCCACAGCAGGTTGGACAGGCAGTCACGCGCGCGCTGCAAGGCCAGAAGCCGACGATGAGCGAAGCTCAATTAAAGGTAGCCGTTCCGGCATTCCGGCAGGAACTTGCGGCGCGCGGCAAACAGGAATATGACAGAGTCTCTGCGCAGAACAAGAGCGAAGGCGCGGCCTATCTCGCCAAGAACAAATCGCAGCCGGGCGTACACGTGACGGCCGACGGTCTGCAGTACCAGGTCATCACGCAGGGCACCGGTCCGAAGCCGACGGCGACGGATACCGTGCAGGTGAATTACACCGGCTCGTTCGTCAATGGGCAGGTGTTTGATGCCTCGGCTGCACACGGTTCCGGTCCGGCCAAGATCGACCTCAACAACGTGTTCCCCGGCTTCAAGGAAGCATTGATGATGATGCCGACGGGTAGCCACTACAAGTTCGTGATTCCGTCGGATCTCGCGTACGGCGCGGATCCGAAGAATGGGTTCCAACCGAACGCTACGCTGCGGTTCGACGTGACGCTGGTGAAGATCGGCGCGAATTGATCACGGCGATACACGCTGCAACAAAAAAACGCGGCCACTGGCCGCGTTTTTTTGTAGTGTGTCCGTAGGAGCAGGCCTGCCGGCGACCGTTGCCAGGCGTCATTACGAATGCACATGCCACCCATGGGGGTAGCGGTCGCGCGCAGGCGCGCTCCTACCCGTGCGCAATCGCCTCGACCCGCGCGGCGCAGATGAAGTCGTTCATCGACAGGCCGCCGACGTCGTGCGTGGACCAGTGCACCACGCAACGGTTGTAGCCGACCTCGAGGTCGGGGTGGTGATCCTGCTTGTTGGCCATCCAGCCGATCGCGTTGACGAAGGCCAGCGTCTCGTAGAAGTTCTTGAAGCCGAAGGTCTTGGCGATCGACTTGCCGTTCAGCGCCACCTGCCACTCCGGCAGCGCAGCCAGCAACTCGCGTACCCGCGCTTCGTCCAGCGCATGCTCCTTGCCCTTGCGCGGTTCGCAGTGCAGCGCGGCGAGTTCGGCGGTGTTCATCCCCGCGAATGCAACCCGTCGTCGCTGCCCTGAACCTTGCCGCTGAGGTCGGAAAGCTTGCTGGGCAGGCTGGAGAAATACGCGGTGATGTCCTCGATGTCCTGTTCGGTCAACGGCGCAGCCATGGCGTTCATGATTGCGTTGTCGCGGTGGTGGATGCCACTCACGAGCGGATGCGTGCGGCCGTTGGTCTGATACTCGTGCAGCGCCTCGATGAGGTAGTCCTGGTACTGGCCGGCCAGTGCCGGGTAGTTCGGCGCGGTGCCGTTGCCATCCTTGCCGTGGCAGGCCTCGCAGGCGACGGCCTTCTTGGCGCCGGCCGCCGCATTGCCCTTGGCCGATGCGGTGCCGAATCCGAGCGCCAGTGCCGCGGCGGCGAGGGAAACGAGAATGATGCGTTGCTGCATGGTGTCGGTCCCCTCAGTTCTTGTGCAGTTGCTTGGGCGCGAGGCTGGACAGGTAGGCCGCGATGTTCTCGATCTGCTGTTCGGTCAGGCTGTGGGCCTGCGCGTTCATCGTCGGATAGTGGCGGGCGTCGCTCTTGTATTCGTTGAGCGCGTCGATGATGTATTGCTCGTTCTGGCCGGCGATGCGCGGCACATGGTATTCGGGGTAGACCGATTCGTAGCCGGTGACGCCGTGGCAGCCGTGGCAGGAATACACCTCGAGCCTGCCCTTGGCCGGGTCGCCCTTGGCGAATGCGGTGGAAGCGAAGCACACGAATCCCGCCATCAGTGCGACGGTCAGCATCGATCGGATCATGTCTCTCAGGTTCCCTGCGGGCGGCTCGCGCCGCGGTAGCAAAGCCCGAAGTATAGCTCGTGCGGCCACGGCGCTGGCAAGGGCGGGGCCGGCGGAATCCCCACGGTATCGCCCGGTTTCGGGGTTCACGCGGCGTGCGCGTGTTGCATGGTGTCGATCGCCAGCGCCGAATGCGCGTAGGCGCCGCCGGCGCGCATTTCGGCCGCCACCCAGATGGCTTCCATGATCTGCTGTTCGGTCGCTCCGGCTTTCAACGCCGCCCGGGTGTGGCCCTTGATGCAGTAAGGGCATTGCGTGGTGTGCGCGACCGCAACGGCTATCAATTGCTTGGTCACCGATGGCAACGCGCCTTCCGCGAACACCGCGCGGCTGAAATTCTGGAAAGCTTCCAGCGGCTTGGGCGCGAGCTCCTGGCGCTTGCGCGCGATGTCGACACTGGATTCGGGATACATCGGGTGGTCCATGGCGCTCTCCTCGGAATCGAAAACAGTGGCACGTCCGCCACTCTACTCTTGTCGCTGCACGCCGCGCTGATGCAGGTCAGCATCTCCAGACGATCGGTGCGAAGCGGCTGTTGTGAAAAGTCAGGACAAGGATGGCCGCTCTGGTGCTCGCGTGTTTCGGCCGTTTGGTTTGCTTGGAATTCCCGTGCTGCGGCGATCAGGGACGATCGCACGAATTCGTTTGCCAAACGTGGCGGTTGCTGGTGTGATGGCGGCATGGTGGCGTGGCGCTCCGTGTGGGTGGCACTGATCGCGTTGCTGGTGACGGCGGCGGCTTTCGCGGGCGCAACCGATTCGCCGATGGCGCATCCCGTCGTCGTGGTACTGCGCGTGGATGGCGCGATCAGCCCGGCCAGCGCGGCTTACGTGGTGCGCGGCATCGGGCAGGCCGATGCGAGGCACGCCGCGGCGATCGTGCTGGAACTGGACACGCCGGGTGGACTTTCCAGTTCCATGCGCGAGATCATCAAGGCGATCCTGGCATCACCGGTACCGGTGATCGGTTATGTCGCACCATCCGGTGCACGCGCCGCCAGTGCCGGTACTTACATCATGTACGCCTGCCACGTCGCGGTGATGGCGCCGGCAACGAACATTGGCGCGGCGACACCGGTTTCTCTGACCGGCGGCGGTGGCGCGCCGCTGCCTTCTTCCAGCAGCGGCAAGGCCGCGTCCGCGCCCACCGAAAGCACCGAGATGCGCAAGGTCACCAACGATGCGGTGGCCTATATCCGCGCGCTGGCGGAACGCCGGGGGCGCAACGCCGACTGGGCCGAGCAGGCCGTGCGCAACGCGGCCAGCGTGTCCGCCGACGAAGCCTTGAAGCTGCACGTGATCGACCTGATCGTACCGGACATCCCGACGCTGCTTGCGGATGTCGATGGCCGCAGCGTGCAAACCGTCGATGGGGCGCGCGTATTGCACACCCGCGGTGCCGCCATCGAAACCGTCACGCCGGGTCTGCGCAGCCAGTTCCTCGGCGTGATTGCCAATCCGGAAGTCGCTTACATTTTGCTTTTGATCGGCATCGGCGGGCTGGTGCTGGAAGGCATGCACCCGGGCGGGGTGCTGCCGGGCGTGGTAGGCGCGATCTGCCTGTTGCTGGCGTTGTATGCGTTCCAGTTGCTGCCGGTGAACTTCGCGGGCCTCGGGCTTATCCTGCTGGGCGTGATCCTGATCGTTTCCGAAGCCTTCGTGCCGGCCTACGGCGTACTCGGCACCGGCGGGGTGATTTCCTTCGTGATCGGTTCGGTGATCCTGATGCATACGGGCGTACCCGGTTACGGCGTCGCGATTCCGGTGGTGGTCGGCGTTGCGATCGCGGCTGCCGGGATCCTGGCCGGGATCGTGTGGATGGCGATGCGCTCGCACCGAAGGCCTGTGGTGAGTGGCCGCGAGCAGATGGTCGGTGCCAGTGCCGAGGTCGTCACCGATTTCGACGGCGGGCGTGGATTCGTGCACCTGCACGGTGAACGCTGGCAGGCGCAGTCGGACGTTCCGTTGCAACGTGGCCAACGCGTGGTCGTGGCCGGCATGCACGGGTTGGTGCTGGACGTACAACCCGCGCCTGAATCAAAGGAGACATTGCCGTGAGCGTTTATCCCATCATCGTCGTGATCGTGGTGATCGTGCTGATCATCCTGTTTTCGTCGTTGAAGATCCTGCGCGAATACCAACGCGGCGTGATCTTCCTGTTCGGGCATTTCCAGGCCGTGAAGGGGCCGGGCATCATCGTGCTGATCCCGATCATGCAGCAGATGGTGCGGATCGACCTGCGCACCATCGTGATGCCGGTGCCGCCGCAGGACGTGATCTCGCGCGACAACGTGCCGGTGAAAGTCGATGCGATGATCCTGTTCCGGGTGATCGATCCCGAGAAGGCCGTGATCCAGGTCGAGGATGCGCGCGAGGCCACCAGCCAGTTGGCTCAGACCACGCTGCGTTCGGTGCTGGGCCAGCACGAATTGGACGAGATGCTGAGCGCCCGCGACAAGCTCAACCACGACATCCAGATGATCCTGGACCAGCACACCGACGCCTGGGGCATCAAGGTATCCAACGTCGAGATCAAGCAGGTCGATCTCGACGACAACATGGTGCGCGCGATCGCACGCCAGGCCGAGGCCGAGCGCCAGCGACGGGCCAAGGTCATCAACGCCGAAGGCGAGCTGCAGGCGTCGGAGAAACTGATGCAGGCCGCGCAGACGCTGATGCAACAGCCGCAGTCGATCCAGTTGCGCTACCTGCAGACGCTGGTGGAGGTGGCCGGCGACAAGACCACCACCATCGCCTTCCCGCTGCCGCTGGATCTGTTGGAACCCCTGCTGGGCAGGGGGCGCAAGGCTGCAGGTGGCGATAAACCCGTGGACGCCTAGAAACGGCAGGGCGGGTGATAACCCGCCGCGTGTCAATCCAAGATCAAACCCGCGCGGACTTCACCAGCAGGTGTTTGGCCAGCGCGCCGTGCGCGTGACCGATGGCGCGCACCGTGTGCAGCGTCGCGAACAACAGGAAGAATCCGACGATGAACATGCCGATCGCATCGCCCCAGCCCGGTACGTGCGGCCCGAAGCCCCAATTGATCGTCACCTGGCCACCCGCGAAATCGCTGCCCAGCCCGAAGAAGTCGAAGGCCATCGCGATGGGCGTGAACATCAACACCAGCGAAATGCAGGGCAACACCACGGCGATGATGAAATAGGCAATCCCGAGCGGCAGCATCAGCAGCATGTACAGCAGCATCGACCAGGTGCGCGGGTCGCGCAGCATGTCGCCGATCCGCTTCAGCCACGGCCAGTCGCGCTCGACGTAGGGCGGACGGCGCGGCATGCGTACGCCCAGCATGCCTTCGACGATGCGGCTTTCCAGCAGCGACAGGCCACGCACCGAAGCCATGAACAGCAGGAAGAACGGGATGCCGATCAGTGTGAAAGCGAAGCCCGTGGACAGCGACAGCCCGAGCACTGCCCAGGTGAAATAGAAGATGCCGGTGGCCAACGCCAGCAGCATGTAGAACAGCGCGCCATACGTGTGTGGATCGGCGATCACGCCGAAGAACCGCCCGAGTGCGGATTGACGTGGACGCGGGCGTGGTGTGCGCAGCGCGCGTGCCACGGTCTGCTCGGTGGTGCGATAAATGTCCGCGACTTCTTCGGGCGCACCGTAGCTGGTCGAGATTTTCGCCAGCAACTCGGCTTCGCTCATGCCGGGGTTTTCCGCGAGTTCCGAGCGCAGGTGCTCCTCGGCGTCGTACAGCGCGTCCTGGATCATCGCTGGATCGGCGCCGGCCAGCGCGGTGCGCAGTTGCACCAGGTATTCCTTGATGGTTTGCGGCGTGCTCATGGCGTCAGTCCTTCAGGATCGAATCGACAAAGCTGCGGGTGGAGTTCCATGCGCCAGTCCATTCGCGCAACACTTTTCTTCCGAGCGGGGTGATGCGGTAGTAGCGGCGTGGTGGCCCGGCTTCGGATGGCTCGACGAACGTGTCCAGCAGTTCCGCCGCACTGAGGTTCCGCAACACCGGGTACAGCGCGCTTTGCTTGCCGACCAGCACGCCGCCGGCGTCGTGTTCGAGACGCTTGGCGATCTGGTAGCCGTACAACGGCTCGCGCGCCGCCGCCAGGACCGCCAGCAGCACCAACGACACCGTCCCGGCGGCCAGCTCCTTCTCGAACTTCTTCAGGTGTGCGTCCGTGTCGGTCATTGCAACGCGCTTGCATGCTTCATAGTCACGACTGCACTATAGTGCACTTGATAATAGATGCATGGGCCTGAAGTCATGGGTCCGACGTCATGGGTCGTCAGTCATGCTTCCCATGGCGTGCGGAGGGCGCATACTGCAAGCGTGGCTGCATGGCAACGGCCGTCAAGGGACGGCGAGGAGACACAGATGCTCGAACTCGGGATAGTGGCGTTCTTCGTGTTCGGCGCGTGCTGGCTGTTCGGCGCGCTGCTCGCTGGCCTGCTCAAACTGACGTTCGGATTTTTCGGCGTGTTGTTCGGCGGCCTGTTCGGGCTGTTCACCTTCGGCCTGGTTGCATTGCTGGTGGTGCCGATCGTGCTGCTCGCGCTGCTGCCGTTGCTGATGCCCGCGTTGTGCGTCGCGGTGGTGGTGTGGTTGATCGTGCACGCGTCGCGTTCGAACCCGGCGACGCCGACCACGCACTGATTGCATGACGCGCGTCTGCCGATGATGCATCAGGCGTTCGGGTCGATCGGCAGTTCCTGCTGATCACCCGAATAGTCCAGCCGGCCATCCACGACCCGTGCGGCCGAGGTGTACGGATGCTCGCCGGGGTTCCCCGGCCCGGTGATGTGCAGCACGCGGGTGCCATGCAGCTTGAACACGTCCGAGATCAACCCGCGGTGGCAGCGCCACCACACCGCTTCGGCGCACATGATCGCGGTGCGTTTGCGCGTTGCGAGCGCCTTCAAGCGTTCGATGCCTGCATGGAACGCCTCGGTCTGCATGTAGTCGGCGTAGCCGCGGAATGCGGGGTGCCGCCACGCGGTGCTGGGCGAGTCCGGTTGCACCTTGCGACGTCCGCCGAGTTCGGTGAAGGGCTGGTAATCAATACCAGCAGCACGCAATGCCTGTCGCAACGGTTCGACGTTGAAATGCGGATATTTGCGTGAGCCCGGGAAGTGGCGCACATCGGCCAGCACTTCGATCTTGTTTGCTTGCAACAGTGCAAGGTATTCATCGAGGCTGCGGGTCGAGTGGCCGATGGTCCACAGAGTTTCCGGCCAGGTTGCGTCAGGTGATGTATGCGTTGCGTGTTGCATCGGGCCAGCATACGCGGTTGCGCGGGAGGCGCGCGCGCGATGTTGTCTATACTGGACGGATGACGACTTACACCACCGCCAACACCGTCGATGAGTTCCGGCAGCACCTTGCCGACGTGCAGGCGCGCATCGCCGCGGCGTGTGCGAAGGCCAGGCGCGATCCCGCTGGCGTGCGCCTGCTGCCGGTCAGCAAGACCGTTCCGGAAACGCGCATCCGCAACGCTTACGCCGCGGGTTGCCGCTCGCTGGGAGAAAACAAGGTGCAGGAAGCGCACCGCAAGTGGCAGGCATTGTCGTCCGAGTTGCCCGGTCTGCGCTGGGCAATCATCGGGCACCTGCAGACCAACAAGACCAAGCTGGTCGCGGAGTTCGCATCCGAGTTCCAGGCGCTGGACAGCCTGCGCGTGGCCGAGGCCTTGGACAAGCGACTGCAGGCACTGGGCCGCTCATTGGATGTATTGGTACAAGTCAACACCTCGAACGAGGCAAGCAAGTTCGGCTTGCCGCCGGACGAAGTGGCGGGGTTCGTGAAACAGCTTCCGGCATTTTCGTCGTTGCGCGTGCGCGGCTTGATGACACTCGCGCTGTTTTCCGACGATGCGGCGAAGGTGCGTCCCTGCTTCGTGCGCCTGCGGAACCTGCGCGATCGTTTGCGCCAGTCCGCACCGGACGGTATTGCGATGGACGAACTCTCGATGGGCATGTCCGGCGATTACGCACTCGCGATCGAGGAAGGCTCGACGATCGTGCGCGTGGGCCAGGCAATCTTCGGCGCACGGGCGACGCCCGACAGCGCCTATTGGCCGGCGTCCGGCGAGCACGGGTGACTACAGCAAGCGGGTGAATATGGTGACGCCGGCGAGGTATTCGCCGGCGATGGTGCCGAGGTTGGTGAGCATGAACACCAGCAGGGTGCGCGCGACGCGGTTGCGCCACCAGCCAGAGACGTGTAGCAGGTCGTGGCGCAGCGACTGGAAATCCGCGACGCGCGGCTTGCGCAGCCACGCCTCGACCATGCCGGAGAATACGCCGGACGACAGCCCCGGCGGCCGCAGCGGTTTCAGCGGACCCATGACCGCCGCGGTCAACACCGACAAGGGGTGTCCGCCCGCGACCGCTGCGCCGATCGCGCTCAATACCGCGGTGTAAATCACCCAGTCGCGCAGCGCGTGCCAGCCCATCGCGGCGTTGCGCCAGAACAGGAAGCCGATCGCGATGGCGATTGCGAGCATCACCGCGATCCCGAAGTATTTCGGCCACTTCGGTGCCGGCAGTTTCTCGGCCAGCGGTTCGATTACCGAGCGCGGCGGTTGCTGTTGCGCGCCAAGCTCGCGTTGGATCCCGGCCAGGTGCCCCGCGCCAATCACCACCAGCACGCGTTTGGCTGCGGGGTTCTGCGACGATTCCTCGCGCAGGCGCGCGGCCATGAAACGATCGCGCTCGCCGATCAACGCTTCGTAGAGCGGCTTGGATTCGCGGGCGAATTCGCCGAACGCGCCTTCCAGGATGTCGCCTTGTTTCAGTTTCTCGATCTCGGCCTCGTCGATGTCTTCGCGCGAGAATACGCTGGCGATCAGGCTGCCGATGATGCCGATGCGATCCCGAAAGCGAACGCCGCGATAGGCGTGGTTGAGGGTGATGCCGATTTCGCGATCGACCAGCCACAGCGGCAGGCCGCGCGCGTCGGCAGCAGCCATCGCGGCTTTCATCTCGGCGCCGGGTTCGATCCCGTACTGCTCGGCGATGCGTTGCTGGAACGACGACAGCGCCAACGACGCGAACACCATCCCGGCCTTGCCGGTGCGGATCACGGAAAACAGGTCCATCTTCGCGAACGCCTCGGGATCGCGCATGCCGCGCGCACGGCTTTCGCACAATTCAATCGCGATCGCGTCGAACGATTCGCGTTCGACCGCGGCTTTCACGGCCTCGACCGAGGCGCGCGACACGTGCGCAGTGCCGAGCAGGACGTATTCGATGCCATCCCGTTCGACGCGGGCGATTGGCTGGTCGTGTAATGGGTTGTCGTGTCCGGATTGAACTTCGGCGTTCAAGGCAAACTCTGCAGGTCTTGCCGTTCGCCCTTCGATACCTCAGGGCGAACGACCGGTTTTCAGCACCCGTTCGTGGCGAGGCATCGAACCACGAACGGACATCGGGGAATGTGGACTCCGGGAGTATGCGGGATCAATCCCGAAACCGCTTGGTCAGATCGCCATACGCATCGATGCGGCGATCGCGCAGGAATGGCCAGATGCGGCGCACGGCTTCGCTGCGTGCCATGTCGATGTCGGCGATCAGCAGTTCGCGCGAGTCGTCGTTCGCGCGCGCGAGGATTTCGCCCTGCGGTCCGGCGACGAAGCTGGAGCCCCAGAACTGTGCGCCGCGGCCTTCGCCGTCGGGTGCCGGCTCGAAACCGACCCGGTTGCAAGCGAGCAGCGGCAGGCCATTGGCTACGGCGTGGCCGCGCTGCACGGTGATCCAGGCTTCGCGTTGGCGATCCTTCTCATCCTGCGGGTCGGCGGGATCCCAGCCGATCGCGGTCGGATACAACAACAGTTCCGCGCTGGCCAACGCCATCAGGCGCGCGGCTTCGGGGTACCACTGGTCCCAGCACACCAGCACGCCGAGTTTTCCGACGGAAGTCTCGATGGGGTGAAAACCGAGGTCGCCAGGCGTGAAGTAGAACTTCTCGTAGTAGGCCGGGTCGTCCGGAATGTGCATCTTGCGGTACGTGCCCGCGATCGCATCCGAACGATCGAACACCACCGCGGTGTTGTGGTACAGCCCGGCGGCGCGGCGTTCGAACAGCGAGGCCACGACAACGAGTTTCAATTCCGCCGCGAGCTTGCCGATCCGTTCGGTGGACGGGCCGGGAATCGATTCCGCGCGGTCGAACTCATCCGCAGACTCGTGCTGGCAAAAATACGGGCCGTTGTGGATTTCCTGCAGCAACACCAGTTGCGCGCCGGCCTTCGCGGCTTCGCGCAGGCCCGCCTCGATGGCTTCGAGGTTCGCGGCGACGCTGCCGCGATCGCGTTCCTGCAGCAAGGCAACTTTGAGAAATTTAGAGGTCATGCAGAAAGGCTTTCAGTCCGCGAATGAACGCAAACAACGTAAATGAAGAGCAATGGTAAAGCAGTCTGCTCTATTGGCGTTCATTTGCGTTCATTTGCGGACAACGTAGCTGTTGTTCAAGCCAGAACGCCGTCGGGCAGCTGCATCGTCATGCAATGCAGGCTGCCGTTCTGCCAGATCAGCGGGCGGCAGGGGATCTGCACAACTTTTCGACCCGGGTGCGCAAGCTCGATGGTCCTGGCGGCGGCGGCGTCAACCACGTCGCCGTAGGCCGGCACCAGTACCGCGCCGTTGACGATCAGGTAGTTCGCGTAGGACGCCGCAAGCCGGCGGCCCTCGTCGAGGATGGGTTTGGGCCAGGGCAGGTCGAACAGGCGATAAGGCTTGCCCTCGATCGTGCGCAGAGTCTCCAATTCGCGGCGCATGGCGGCAAGTTCCGCGTAATGCGGGTCGTCGGGATCGCTGCAGGCCTGGAACACGATCGCGTCGTCGGGCGCGAAGCGGGCGAGGGTGTCGATGTGCGCGTCGGTGTCGTCGCCTTGCAGGTAGCCGTGGTCCAGCCACAGCACGCGCCCGGCCGACAGCGAATCGCGCAGGGTTTGTTCGATCCGTGCACGCGATTGGTCCGGATGACGCTGGTGCAGGCAACGCCAGGTGGTCAGGATCGTGCCGCGTCCATCCGATTCGATCGCGCCGCCTTCCAGTGCCCAGTCGATGCGCTGGTGTTCCGCATCGCGGCGGAACACGCCGCGTTCGATCAGCCCAGCAACCAGTGCGTCGTCCAGCGATGCCTCGAACTTGCCGCCCCAGCCCGTGAAACGGAAATCCAGCAACACGGGCCGTCCATTGCCATCAAGCAAAATGATCGGGCCCGAATCGCGCAGCCAGGTATCGTCGTAGGGAATCCCGACGAAGCGCACGCGCGCGAGATCGGCGCCCGCATCGCGCAGGCATTCGGCCGCGTGCGCGCCGATTTCGGCATCGGGCGCGCACACGATGGCGGTTTCGAAGTGGGAGATCGCGGCGATCAGCGTGGCGCAGGTGTCTTCGACGGCATCCAGCCGCGCGGCCCAGTCGGTGCCGGCATGCGGCCACGCCAGCAGCACCGCGGATTGCGGCTCCCATTCGGCAGGCAGTCGCAAGGGTGTTGTGGTCATGATGAATTCGGGGATTTCTGATTTGCCGTCATGCCCGCGAAGGCGGGCATCCATTGAAACGGACATTTGGATTCCCGCTTGCGCGGGAATGACGCCGCTGAGGTTGTTCAGACGCACTCAAAGCGCGTGGGGCCCTGGTGTGCGCAGCACAGAATGGATCACGTGGCTGTATTCGAAATACACGATGTACTTCGCGTACTCCCAACGGTGGATCGGCGGCTGGTACTTGGAACTGCCGCCGCGGGTGGCCAGCACCTTCAGCGGTGCGCCGTACTCGTGGCGCACTTCGGCCATGGTCATGCCACGCTTGGGCATGTTGTAGTGCTGCTCCTGCTTCACTTTCATGCGCAGGGTTTCGGCGTGCGCGGGCGTCGGCAGCAGCAGCGGCGCGGCGGTGAGTGCAAGGGTGGTGGCGATCAAGCTGGCAGCGATGCGTTTCATGGCGATGCTTCCCCGGGCGCCCCGTGCGCCGATGCGCATTTGTAGCAAAAACGCCTTGCGTCCGCCAGCGTACGGGGTCACGAAAAAGGCCGCTCTCGCGGCCTTGAGGCGTTCTTTTCGAAGCGGCTGTTGGTGAGAAGTCAGGGCAAGGATGCCCGTTCTGGTGCCAACAACGTTGCAACCATCATTCTCGCGGAAACATCAGTGACGCCGCGATCAGGGATGATCGCAGACTAACGCTGGCGAGCCTTGAAGCGCGGGTTGCTCTTGCAAATCACGAATACCTTGCCGCGCCGGCGCACGACCTTGCAGTCGCGGTGCCGCTGTTTGGCGGACTTCAGGGACGAAAGCACCTTCACGGCGGACTCCTTGGGGTCAAACCAGCCGAAACAAAGCGGGAAAGTGTAGCGTGCGCAGGCACTTGCTGCAAGCCTCGGGACAGGCCTGAACCGGCCGGTTATTCTAGACGGATTCGCGTCCAGACCTTCCGGGAGTACCGCCGTGGCAGCCGATCTCGACCAGACTTGCGTCAACACCATCCGCTTTCTTTCGGTGGACATGGTGCAGAAGGCCAACAGCGGCCATCCCGGCCTGCCGCTGGGCGCGGCGCCGATGGCTTACGCGCTGTGGACGAAATTCCTGAAGTTCAATCCGGCCGACCCGAACTGGGCCGATCGCGACCGCTTCGTGCTGTCCGCCGGCCACGGTTCGGCACTGCTGTACAGCCTGCTGTACCTGACCGGCTATGACCTGTCGCTGGATGACATCAAGCAGTTCCGACAGTGGGGCAGCAAGACGCCGGGCCATCCGGAGCGCGGCCATACCGCGGGCGTCGAAACCACCACCGGCCCCTTGGGGCAGGGCATGGCGAATGCGGTCGGCATGGCGATGGCCGAGGCGCAACTGGCGGCGCGCTACAACCGCGACGGCCACAAGGTAGTCGATCACCACACCTACGCGATCGTCAGCGACGGTGACCTGATGGAAGGCGTGGCGTCGGAAGCGGCTTCGCTGGCCGGTCACCTCAAACTCGGCAAGCTGATATGCCTGTACGACGACAACTACGTCACGCTGGCTGCCGGCACCGACATCACCTTCACCGAGAACCGCGCCGCGCGTTTCAAGGCCTACGGCTGGCACGTGCAGACGGTCGAGAACGGCAACGATCTGGAGGCCATCGAAAAAGCCATCAAGCGGGCCAGAGGCAAGAAAGACCAGCCTTCGCTGATCCTGGTGCGCACCCACATCGGCTACGGCTCGCCGTTGCAGGACAGCTTCAAGGCGCACGGTTCGCCGCTGGGCGCCGACAACGTCACCAAGACCAAGCAGAAGCTCGGCTGGCCGGTCGAACCGGCGTTCCTCGTGCCGGAAGCAGCGCTCGCGCATTTCCGCGAGGCACTGAAAAAGGGCAAGGGTGCCGAGGCCGGCTGGAAGCGCCGCTGGAACAAATATGCCAAGGCTTTTCCGGAGCTTGCAGCGGAATTGCAAGGCTCGCTCGATGGCAAGCTGCCGACCGGTTGGGATGCCGATATCCCGGTGTTTCCGGCCGATGCCAAGGGCATCGCGACCCGCGTGGCGGGTGGCAAGGTGTTGTCGGCGATCGCGCCGAAGCTGCCGGCGATCAGCGGCGGTTCGGCCGATCTCGATCCGTCCACGCATACGGCCGTGAAGGGGCTGGGCGTGTTCTCGCCCGGCAAGGAACGCGACGAGCAGGGCGATACCGATGAGGTATGGAGCTACGCCGGCCGGAACCTTCATTTCGGCGTGCGCGAACACGCGATGGGCGCGATCGCCAACGGCATGGCGGCTCACGGCGGATTCATCCCGTACACCGCGACCTTCATGGTGTTCTCCGATTACATGCGCCCGCCGATGCGCCTCGCCGCGATCATGGGCCTGCGCGTCGTCAATGTGTTCACCCACGACTCGATCGCGGTGGGCGAGGACGGCCCGACCCACGAGCCGGTCGAACAACTGGCGGCGCTGCGCGCGATCCCGAATCTCGACGTGATCCGTCCGGGCGACGCCAACGAAACCGCGGTGGCGTGGAAGGTCGCGATCGAAAGCGCGAAGAATCCGACCGCGATCATCCTGTCGCGCCAGAACGTGCCGACGCTGGATCGCACGAAGTTCGCCAGCGCGGAAGGCGTGCGCAAGGGTGCGTACGTGTTGCTGGACGCGCCCGGCGGTTCGCCGGAACTGATCCTGATCGGCACCGGCGCCGAAACGGATCTGGTCGCGAAGGCGGTCGAAAAGCTGCAGGGCGAAGGCATCAAGGCTCGCGCGGTATCGATGCCGAGCTGGGAATTGTTCGAGGCGCAGGATCAGGCCTACCGCGATGCCGTGCTGCCGCCCAACGTGCACGCGCGCCTCGCGGTGGAGGCTGGCGTGCGCGAAGGCTGGGAACGCTGGGTCGGCGACCACGGTTCGGGCGTCGGCGTGAACCGTTACGGCGCTTCCGCGCCCGGTGAACTGGTGCTGGAGAAATACGGCTTCACCGTCGACAACGTGATTGCGAAGGCGAAGGCCTTGTTGGGGCGGTGATGCTTTTTCCCCTCTCCCCCGAACGCTCTTGTTCGAGGGAGAGGGCAGGGTGAGGGGGTGGGAGCTTCATGTTGCGAGACGGTTTCATGCGTCCGCGTGCTTCGCCCCTCTCCCCCAAGCGATGAAGCTGCTTGGTGGAGAGGGAGATTGGAGCGCTATTGTTCTTTCACCTGCACGCCTTTCAGCAGCAGATCGAGCTTCTGCTTCATCTCCGCCTGCGGCTGGGTGCCAGGTTGGTACACGTAGGCGGTGTAGAGCACCGACGGCTTGTCGTCGCGCGGCGCCGGCACCACTGCGTTGATCTTGGTCATGTCGCTTTCGTTGTAGGCCAGAGCGTCGTAGGGATGCTGGCGATCCACGATCTTCTTCCAGAAACTCTGGTAGCTGTCGTCGAGATCGGCCGGCGGCGCCTGATTGCGCAGCAGGCTGAGCCAGTGGTGGTCGTGGTTGTCCTCGGCCAGCCACACTTGGCCCACGCCCCACGTCACCTTGCCGCTGGCGTCGGGGAAGAACGTGAAGCCCAGCGTCAGCATGCTGTCGGCATTGATCTTCTGCAGCGTGGGCGTGAACGAGAACGCCAGCCGCGCGGAGTCGTAGCGAAAATCCTTGCCGTAGTCGAAGCTGATCTGAATGTCCTTGAAGGCATCGGGCAGCAACTTGGGTTCTGCGAGAAACGCCTTCCACTGCTTGAGCGTGCCGTCATACGGCAGGCTCACGAAATCGGTGAGCGCCTGCATGTTGATCGCGGTGTCGTGCTTCGACGTTGCGGGTTCAATGCGCATCAGGATCGCGTAGCCGTCGGGCGTCGGCAGTGCGAACAGGCTGACGTAGCCGTCGGCGTACGGCACCGGCCAGCGCCAGGTTTGCCAATGCCGGCCCCAGCGGTCGGTCCAGGTGCCGGTTTCGCCCGGATTGCCGAGCGAGGTGACGAGGATTTTTTCGGGCCCGATCGCGCGCTTCAGGAAGCCGGTCTTCAGCAGCAGGTCCATCACGCCTTGCGGATCGTTGTGGAACGTGGCCTCGGGGATGTTGTCGGGCTTGCGCAGGTGGAACAGGATGTTGCCGCCGACCACGCCGCCCGCGATGTAGCCGTTGGCGGGCAGGGTGATCTTGAGGGTCGAGCGTCCGCTCGCGGCCCACACGCCATCGCTGTTGCGGGTGACGAGTTGCGGGAAATCACCCATCGACGGCCCGCTGTAAAGCAACTGATGCGCGCCATTGCCGTTGGGAAACAGGTTGGCTGCCTGCTGGTCCAGCAACGTTTTCAGCTGCGAATCCAGATACGGGTGGAACGCCTTGGCGTAGGCCGCGAAGAAATCGGAAACCGAAAGCGGCAGCTTGAACTGGCCCTTGAAGGTGCCGGTGATCGTGGAATTGAACACGTCGAACTGGTAGGCCATGCGCTTGTCGAAACGTGCGAGATCCTTGGGGGCATCCAGCACTTCGCTCATCGGCAGCGCGTAGTTGAGGTTTTCGTTGGGCGACTTCATCAGCACCACGCCGATCACCTTGCCGTTCTGGTCCAGCAGCGGGCCACCGCTGTTTCCGGGCGAGGCCGCGGCCGAAAAACGTATCCACTTCCACTTGCCGTCCTGGTCCTCGGGCGTGTTGGAGGTGTACAGGCCGTTGCGGATCACGACCCCGGTGCCGAGTGCGTTGCCGACCGAATACACCACTTGATTGAGCGCCGGCCTGGTGTCGACCGCGAGCGGCTTGATCCTGGGCGGGTCTTTCAACGAGAACACCACGAAGTCGCGGCGCAGCGCGAACTTCTCGATCTTGTCGATCGCGTACACCTTGCCCGAGGCGTCGCGCAGTTCCGGCGGTCCCCACAGGCTCTGGTAGCCGACCATCAACACGTGCCCGGCGGTGACGTAACGGTCGGGGCCGATCGCGAAAGCGGTGCCGATGGAGTAGTACTTGTCGGTGCGTTCCTGGTACGGCAACAGGTCCATCGGCAACGGTTTCTCGTAGGTGAGCGTGTCCTTGGGCTTGGCCGCGACCACCTCGAACGTGGCCGACTGGATCTCGGGCAGCAGCGCTGGATTCAGTGTCGAATCCGCGCGCGCGTTGCCGACCACCAGCCACGCGAGGCTCGCCAGCAGGCAGCCGGTGGCGAGGCGTGCCAGTCCACGCGCGCTTGCACTCCACACTTGCGTGGAACCGGTCGATGCAGTCATGGGAACTCCGGGGAAAGATGGTGCCGAAACGTTGCGGATGTTTGCACAACCGGGGTGAGCTTGCACGCGAGGCATCCCCCATGCACGCGCTGCGCGCGACGACATCCCCCCGCGCCTCCGGCGCGACCCACTTCCTCTGGAAGGGGGTGAAGCTTTTCTCCCCCTTCGCTTGCGAAGGGGGATCGAGGGGGATGGTTTTTCTCACATCCCGCGTCGATGCAGGATCATCTCCAGCACGAACTTGGAGCCGAAGAACGCCAGCAGCAGGATCGCCATGCCGAGCAGTGTGAGGTAGATCGCGCGGCGTCCGCGCCAGCCCCAGCGCCAGCGTCCGATCAGCAACACGCCGAAGATGATCCACGCGACCAGTGACAGGATCGCGGTGTGGGCCTGGTGCTGCGCGCGCAGGTTGTGCACGAACAGCACGCCCGAGAGCAGGGTCAAGGTCAGCAGCGCGAACCCCGCGCCGATCAGCTTGAACATCAGCGATTCGGTCTGCGTCAGCGGCGGCAGCGCGCCGGCCCAGGCGTTGAGGCGGCGCGTGCGCAGGGCTTTTTCCTGGGTGGCCAGCAGCAACGCCAGCACTGCCGCGATCGCGAGCAGGCTGTAACCCAGCAACGCGATGACCACGTGCAGGCCGATTTGCCAGTCGAGCGGGAACGGCGCGGTCGCCGGTGCCAGGAACTCGTCGATGGCGAGGAACAGCGCCGCCAGCGGAAACAGGATGATGCCCAGCGCCGCCACCGGGCGCGCAACGTTCACGATCAGGGTCAACGCCGCGATGACCGCCGACACCAGCGACAGCGCCGCGTAGAAATGCAGGTCCACGGCGCCCCGGTGGATGCCGAACAGTACCGCGAAATGCAGCAGCACCGCGATCGCGCCGGTCACCAACGCGGCACGACGCGGAATCGTCTGCTGGTTCAGCAGCGGACGCGCGAGCGCGGCAGCCGCCGCGAAGTACAGGGCGATCGCCAGTACCGCCAGCAATTCCATGGTGGTCGAGTGCATCGGCATGCGCGGAGTGTCGCATAAGCTGCAGGGAGACGGGAGACGCTACCCCGAACACCTGGCCGAAACGGCCCCTGCGCAGATGGTGCATTGCAGGATGACAGTTATCTGACTAAAGTCAGTAAATGGTTACCGAGGTACGACGTATCCGTGCATTCAACCGCACCGTCACACGACGGCTGGGCGTGTTGAATGAAAAATATCTGGGACGGGACCGCCCCTACGTCGAATCACGCCTGCTGTTCGAGATCGGTACGAAAGGCGCCGATGTGCGGGCACTGCGCGGGCGGCTGGGGATGGATTCCGGATTCATGAGCCGGCTGCTGCGCTCGCTCGAACGGAAGGGGCTAATCACCATTCGGCCTTCTCCCGAGGATGGGCGCGTGAGGGTGGTTCGGCTTTCGCGGCAGGGGCTTGCCGAACTGCGCCGGATCGACGCGCTTTCGGACAGGCTTGCGCAATCCATGTTGGCATCCTTGACCCGAGTCCAGACACAGCGCTTCATGGCGGCGATGTCGGAAGTTGAAACCCTACTGCGGGCATCCAGTGTCGAAATCGCCATGGCGGATCCGGCCAGCCGGGATGCGCGACATTGCCTCGATCGATATTTCAGCGAAATCGATGCGCGGTTTTCCAGCGGGTTCAGTCGCAGTCAGAGCGGATCGGAACATGCGGATTTCATTCCGCCACGCGGCTGCATGCTGGTCGCGCGCCTGTTCGGGGAACCGATGGGTTGCGGTGCGCTGCGGACGTTGGGTACCGGCCTTGGCGAGATCAAGCATATGTGGATTTCGCCGGAGGCCCGCGGGCTAGGAATCGGCCGCCGGCTGCTGGCCGAATTGGAGCGGGTTGCGAAAAAGCACAGGGTGTGCGCGATCCGGCTCGATACCAACGCCTCGCTCATTGAGGCATTGCGCTTCTATCGATCGACCGGATATCGGGAGATAGGCCGGTACAACGACAATCCTTACGCACACCACTGGTTTGAGAAGGCATTGAAATGACGGGCGCCCGCTATAATTCGGCGTTTCGGATCTTCATCGCAGACCATGTTCGACAACCTGACCCAACGCCTGTCCGCCACCGTCCAGCGCCTGACCGGGCGCGGGCGCCTGACCGAGGAAAACATCCGCGAGGCGCTGCGCGAGGTGCGCGTCGCGCTGCTGGAAGCCGATGTCGCGCTGCCGGTGGTGCAGGCGCTGATCCAGCGCATCAAGGTGCGTGCGGTCGGGCAGGAAGTGCTGAAGTCGCTGACGCCGGGCCAGGCGCTGATCAAGGTCGTGCGTGACGAGCTGACCGCGGTGATGGGCACGCAGAATGCCTCGCTGCACCTGGCCGCGACGCCACCCGCGGTGGTGCTGATGGCGGGCCTGCAGGGCGCGGGCAAGACCACCACGGTCGCAAAACTCGCGAAACACCTGATCGAGCACAAGAAGAAGGTGATGGTGGTGTCGGCCGACGTGTATCGTCCGGCCGCCATCGAGCAGTTGCAGACGCTGGCCGGGCAGGTCGGCGCGGGCTTTGTGCCGTCGCACGTCGGCGAGAAACCCATCGCGATCGCCAAGGCCGCGGTCGATGCGGCCAGACGCGAAGTCGCCGACGTGCTGATCGTCGATACCGCCGGGCGCACATCGATCGATGCGGCGATGATGGCCGAGATCAAGGATCTGCACGCGGCCCTTGATCCAGTCGAAACGTTGTTCGTGGTCGACTCGATGACCGGCCAGGACGCGGCCAATACCGCCAAGGCGTTCGCCGACGCGTTGCCGCTGACCGGCGTGATCCTGACCAAGGTCGATGGCGACGCGCGCGGCGGCGCGGCGTTGAGCGTGCGCTACGTGACCGGCCGGCCGATCAAGTTCCTTGGCGCGGGCGAAAAACCCGACGCGCTGGAACCATTCCATCCCGATCGCATGGCCACCCGCATCCTTGGCATGGGCGACGTGCTGTCGCTGGTCGAGGACGTGCAGCGCAAGACCGACACCGAAAAAGCGGCCAAGCTCGCGGCGAAAGTCGCCAAGGGCAAGCGCTTCGACTTGAACGACATGAAGGACCAGCTCGACCAGATGCTCAACATGGGCGGGCTGGCCGGGCTGATGGAAAAGCTGCCGGGCGTGTCCTCGCTGCCGGACAAGGTGAAGTCGCAGGTCAACGACAAGGAAGTGAAGCGGATGATCGCCATCATCGGCTCGATGACCAAGAAGGAACGCCGGCATCCCGACCTGTTGAACGGTTCCCGGCGCGCCCGCGTGGCGCGCGGTTCCGGCACTCAGCCGGCCGAGGTCAACCGCCTGCTGAAGCAATACACCCAGATGGAAAAGATGATGGGCAAGTTCGCCCGCGGCGGCATGAAGGGACTGATGCGGCAGATGTCCGGGGCGATGAAGGGGATGGGCGGGCGCGGGATGCCGGGGCGCTGACGCGATGGTTGCAGCTTGGGTAGGACGGGTGACAACCCGCCTTCGGTGCCGCACACGGCGGGATGCGCTGCACTTCTCCCGCCCTACGGTTCCGGGCTTCGACGGGGCGCGTGACGCCACGCCCCTGGCGACCACGGAAACCGCTCGCATTTGAACCATTTTGCATTTACAATTGCGCGTTTCCCGTGCCCGGGCGTCTGGTTGAGCGACCCGTGGCCGTTTCTCTCGGAGTCGATTGATCATGGTACGTATTCGTCTTTCGCGCGCAGGCGCCAAGGGCCGGCCGTTCTACCACGTGGTGGTGACCGACCAGCGCAGCGCCCGCGACGGTCGCAACATCGAGCGTCTGGGTTACTTCAACCCTGGTGCCGCCGGTACCAAGGACAAGCGTTTGGTGCTGGATGTCGAAAAGCTGAATGCATGGGTTGCCAAGGGTGCCCAGTGCTCGGACAAGGTCGCGGCGCTGGCTAAGGAAGCGGGCAAGCAAGCGCAGGCCGCCTGACTGCAGGTGCGCCACAGTCCTGGTTTCCTGCCCCCTTGAGTCAAGGGGGCGATCAAACCTTGAAAAGGTTTGATGGGGTTGTGGAGGCATGATGATGTTGTGCGGGTGCGCGGTCGATCGAGTCGATGGAGATGCTTGACGAACGGACGCGCACCCGGCGGGTGCTGCTCGGGCGCATCGTGGGTGTGCACGGTGTGCACGGCGCGGTGAAGCTGGAATCGTTCACCGAGCCGCGCCTGGCGATCTTCGACTACAAACCTTGGTTGCTGGAACGCGAACCGGGGCGCTTCGAGGAAATCGCGGGCGCAAAGGGACACGTGCAAGGCAAGGGCATTGCCGCGACATTGCCCGGCAGCGTTGATCGCGATGCGGCTGCAAGTTTGATTGGCACGCGCATCTGGGTTCCACGCGCGGCCCTGCCGGAACCGGAGCCCGGCGAGTTCTACCAGACGGATCTTGAAGGTTTGCAGGTAGCGAATTTGGCGGGCGACGACCTGGGTCGCGTCAGCCACCTGTTCGACAACGGCGCGCACGATGTTTTGGTTACGCGCGACAAAGCCGGACGCGAACGCCTGATTCCGTACGTGGTGGATGTATACGTGAAATCGGTCGATCTGGATGCGGGACGCATTTTGGTCGATTGGAACAAAGACGATTGAACCCAAGGACGACTGAAGGTGCGGATCGACGTCGTCACGCTGTTCCCCGAATTCGTGCGCCAGTGCGCAGGGCTCGGAGTGATCGGACGCGCCGCTGAACGCGGGTTGCTGGAAGTGGAAGCGTGGAATCCACGCGAGCGTGCCGAGGGCGGTTACCGGCGGATCGACGACAGCGTTTGTGGCGGCGGTCCGGGCATGGTGATGTTGATCGAACCGCTACGCCGAACATTGGCCGAGGTTCGCAAGGCGGCGGCAACACCGGCGCCGGTGATCTACCTGAGCCCGCAGGGACGGCGGCTCACGCAGGAAAAGGTGCAGGAATTGGCGAAGCTGCCACGGATGATCCTGCTGTGCGGACGTTACGAAGGCATTGACGAACGCCTGATCGAACGCGAAGTCGACGAGGAACTGTCGATCGGCGATTACGTGTTGTCGGGCGGGGAACTGGCCGCGGCGGTGTTGATCGACGCGGTCGGCAGGTTGCAGGAAGGTGCGCTGGGTGATGCGCAATCCGCGGCGCAGGATTCGTTCTCGGACGGCCTGCTGGATTGCCCGCACTACACACGGCCGGTCAGCCATGACTATGGCGACGTGCCGGCGGTGCTGCTTTCCGGCGACCATGCGGCGATCGGCCGCTGGCGCCGCAAACAGGCGCTGGGCCGCACATGGTCGCGGCGGCCGGATTTGCTGGAAAAATTGGCGTTGGGCCAAGACGACCAACGATTGCTGGACGAATTCAAACTGGAACACAAGGGTCACACCCATGAACAAAATCATTGAACAATTCGAAGCCGCGCAGATGGGCAAGCAGCTGCCGCCATTCGCTGCGGGCGATACCGTGGTCGTCAACGTCAAGGTCAAGGAAGGCAACCGCGAACGCGTGCAGGCCTTCGAGGGCGTGTGCATCGCGCGCCGCAACCGCGGCCTGCATTCGGCCTTCACCGTGCGCAAGATGTCGCACGGCACCGGCGTCGAGCGCGTGTTCCAGGCGTTCAGCCCGGCGATCGACTCCATCGAAGTCAAGCGCAAGGGCAAGGTGCGTGGCGCCAAGCTGTACTTCCTGCGCGGCCTCGAAGGCAAGGCCGCCCGCATCAAGGAAGACCTGGCCGCGAACGGCAAGTCCGACGAAGCGCGCGTCAAGTAAGCCGATCCACACCGCAGTTCACGCAAAGCCGCGCGAAGCGATTCGCGCGGCTTTTTGCTTTTCTCCTCCCCCTTCGCGTGCGAAGGGGGAATGAGGGGGATGGCTCTTGGCTCCGAGGGCATCCCACACCGCTTTGCGGCACGCGCTGCACGCGCATTCGCTGCTGCCCGTCTTCCCGTGGAAGGAGGCGGCAAGTCTTGCAAGTTCGCTACGCCGTTTCCGAATCCCGCATCCCGGGTTGCGTGAAAAACGCATGGCTTGCGCGTATGGTGGAACGGATTCCACTGTGCGAGGTGTTGCCATGAGCACTCCCAATGCCGGCCGCGCCGGCACGTTCCTGTTGGGCAGCAAGCTGCCGATCCATCGACTGGGCTACGGCGCGATGCGGGTCACGGGTGCCGGGGTGTGGGGCGAACCCGACGATCGCGCGGAGTGTCTGCGCACCTTGCGGCGCGTACCCGAGCTCGGCATCAATTTCATAGATACCGCCGATTCGTATGGCCCCGCGGTGTCCGAGCCGATACTGCGCGAGGCGCTGTACCCGTATCCGGATGGACTGGTGATCGCGACCAAGGGTGGGCAGGTGCGCCCCGGCCCGAGCGAGTGGATTCCGTTGGGGCGTCCGGAATACCTGATCCAGCAGGTGAAGATGAGCCTGCGCTGGCTGGGCGTCGAGCAGATCGCGTTGTGGCAGTTGCACCGGATCGATCCCAAGGTGCCGCGCGACGAACAGTTCGGCGCGATCAAGGTCATGCTGGATGAAGGCCTGATCCGCTTCGCGGGGTTGAGCGAAGTCACCGTCGAAGAGATCGAAGCAGCGCAAAAAGTGTTCCCGGTCGCGAGCGTGCAGAACCACTACAGCGCCACATACCGCGTCTACGAAGACGTGCTCGATTACTGCGAGGCGCGCGGGATCGGTTTCATCCCGTGGTACCCGTTGTCGGGCGGAAGCCTGACCAAACCGGATTCGCCGCTGTCCGAGATCGCACGACGCCATCAAGCCAGCCCCACGCAAATCGCGATTGCATGGTTGCTGAAACGCAGCCCCGCGATGCTGCCGATTCCCGGCACGTCGAATCGCGCGCATCTCGAGGAAAACGTCGCCGCTGCGGACATCGAATTGTCCGACGAGGAGTTCGATGTCTTGAGCGAGTTGCCGGACGCGCGCAAGCGCGTGTGAGGATTACGGCAAGCCCGCGCGTTGTTTCGCCAGTTGTGCCTCGAAACGCTTGCGTGCGCTTTCGGCGTAGCTGCGACATCCTGCCGGATCGATCAGTGCGTTCGCATTGCCTTGCTGGCGCTTGGCCACGCGTGCCCAGAAATCCACCATGCCCGGGTGCGGGGCGAGCGGGATATCGCAAGGCAAGCTTGCGACCACCCCGAAGCTGTGTTCGAAGTCCTTGACGATATTCGGGTAGCTGGGGTTGCCGATCAGCTTGAAACCGGGCGCCGACAGGCTGCCGACATCGACCAGGTGCAGGCAGCGTTTGTTCTCGCATGACACCCACGTCCAGGTCGTGTTGCCTTTGGTATGCCCTGGCGTCGCGTGGGCGGTCAGCACCAGATCACCCAGGTGCAAACGCTCGCCATCCGTCACTGTTCGCGCCACGTGCACCGGCGGAAACGGAAACCTGTCGCCGTATTCCGGGTCATCCTCACCGCCGCGTTCCAGCAACGGGGCGTCCGCGGCACCCGCGATCACCTTCGCACCCGTGTCATGCGCGAGCCGTGCCATGCCGCCGGCATGGTCGGAATGCGCATGCGTGTTGAGAATCCATTTGATGTCGTGCAAGTTGACGCCGAGCGCCCGGATGTTCGCCTCGATCAATGGCGCATCCCCCGGCACGCCGGCGTCGATCAGGACATCACCCGTGCGCGCGGTGACGAGGAACACGCCGAGGCCGCGGGGCCCGACGTACCAGGTATTGCCATGGATGCGGAAAGGCTTCTGCGGCGCCGTCCACGAGGGGTTGTCCGCGATGTTTTTCCGCTCCGATGCGGGCATCCGGAATGGTTCTTGCGGAGCCGTCCGGGCTGGATCGTCCGCGGCGCGTCCCGCTGCGGGCGCCTGTGCGTACGTGCCCTGCGCGATCAAACCGGTGGCGAGAACCGCGGTCATCAGCAAACGCATACGCGGCTCCAATCCGGGAAGGGCGCAGGGTAAACGACCGGGATGGCTCGTCGCGGACGCGGCCGTGAAATTTTCGGGGCGATGCGGCGGGTCGCCACGACGATATCGAATGCAGCAGCGGGCGATGTTGAGCGAGGGTTGCTGGAATACGCGCTTGACTACTCGTCGAACGGCCGGATGACTTCACTTTCGCCCGTCCCGGTCGCTTCGGTGCCGTCGCTCTTGTCGCCGGTGAGGCGCTTGACCACGATGTAGAACACTGGCACCAGCATCAAGCCCAGCGCGGTCGCGCCGAGCATGCCGCCGATCACGCCGGTGCCGATGGCGTGGCGGCTGTTGGCGCCGGCGCCGGTCGAGATCGCCAGCGGCAGCACGCCGAGGATGAAGGCGATCGAGGTCATCATGATCGGGCGCAGGCGGATGCGGCAGGCTTCCAGCGTGGCCGCGATCACGCCCTTGCCCTGCTTCTGTTCGTCCACCGCGAATTGCACGATCAGGATCGCGTTCTTCACCGACAGGCCGATGATCGCAATCAGGCCGATCTTGAAGTACACGTCGTCCTGCAGGCCGCGCAGGCTGGTCAGCACCACCGAGCCCAGCACGCCCAGCGGAATCACCAGCATCACCGCGATCGGGATCGACCAGCTTTCGTACAGCGCGCACAGGCACAGGAACACCACGAAGATCGACAGCCCGAACAGCATCGGTGCCTGCGCGCCGGACATGATTTCCTGCAGCGATTGGCCCGACCATTCGTAGCCAAAACTTGACGGCAGGTATTTGGCGACCAGTTCCTGCATCGCGGTGATCGCGTCGCCGGAGCTGTAACCCGGCGCCGCGGTACCGGTGATCCCGATCGAGCCGACGCCGTTGTAGCGATCCAGTTCCGGCGACGCCAGGGACCAATGGGTGCTGACCACGCTCGACAACGGCACCATCGCGCCGGTCGTGGACTTGGTGTAGAAGTCGCCGATGTCGGCAGGATTCATCCGGAACGGTGCGTCGGCCTGCATCTGCACGCGCAGCACCCGGCCACCGTAATAGAAGTCGTTGACGAATACCGGCGAGAGCATCAACTGGATCGCGTTGTAAACATCGCTGACCGACAGGCCCATGGATTGCGCCTCGACGCGGTTGACGGTCATGTCCACCGTGGGCGCATCCTCCATGCCGTTGATGTGCACGTCCGCGAGCCGTTTGTCGTGGCGCGCTGCGTCGATCAATTTGTCCTTGGCCGCGACCAGCGCCGCGTGCCCGAGGCCGCCGCGATCCTCCAGTTCGAAGTCGAACCCGGCGAACTGGCCGAGCCCGCGAATCACCGGCCGGTTCAGCGCAAACACCTGGGCGTCGCGGATCTTCGCAAACTGTTTGTTGAATTCCTCGATGAGCTGGTTCGCGGTCTGGGAGCGGTCGCTCCAGTCCTTCAGGTGGATGAAGGCCATGCCGACATTCTCGCCGTTGCCGACGAAGCTGAAGCCGCCGATGTCGAAGATGTTCTGCACCGCGGGGCTTTTCCTGACGATGGCCTCGACCTGCTTCATCACCGCGAGCGTGCGGCTGGCCGTGGAACCGGGCGGAAGCTGGATGGTGGCCAGCACTTCGCCCTGGTCTTCCTCGGGCACGAAGCTCGACGGCAGGCGCGCCAGCAGCAGCACCGCCACCACGATCACGATCGCGTAACCGAGCATCCAGCGCGGGGTGTGGCGCACCGACTTGCCGAGGCGCGCCATGTAGTGGCGCGCCAGGCTTTCGTAGCCGTTGTTGAAGGCGCGCAGGAAGCGGTTGGCGTGCTCGTGTTCGGGGCGCAGGATGCTGGCGCACAGTGCCGGCGTGAAGGTCAACGCCATCAGCGCGGACAGCAGCATCGATACCGCGATGGTCACCGAGAACTGCCGGTAGATCGCGCCGACGCTGCCCGGCATCAACGCGGCCGGCACGAACACCGAGGCCAGCACCGTGGTCACCGCGATCACAGCCCCGGTGATCTGCTGCATGCCCTTGCGGGTAGCTTCCTTGGCGGACAGGCCTTCCTCGCGCATGATGCGCTCGACGTTTTCGACCACCACGATGGCGTCGTCCACCACGATGCCGATCGCCAGCACCAGCCCGAACAGGCTCAGCACGTTGATGGAGAACCCGAACGCGTACAGACCAAGGAATGCGCCGGTCAGCGCGACCGGCACCACCAGGGTCGGGATCAACGTGGCGCGCAGGTTCTGCAGGAACAACAGCATCACGAAGAACACCAGCACGATCGCTTCACCGAGCGTCTTCACCACCTCGATGATCGACACTTGGACGAAGGTGTAGCTTTCGAACGGGATGCTCCAGGTGACGCCGGGCGGCAGGTTCCTGGCCAGTTCCTTCATCTTCGCCTGGACTTCCCGTGCGACCGCCAATGCGTTCGCACCGGGAACAAGCGATACGCTGAACGAGGCCACCGGCTGGCCGTTGAGGCGCGAAAAGTTGCCGTAGTTGTCCGAGCCCATGGCGACCCGCGCGACGTCGCCGAGTGTCACGGTGGTGCCATCGGGATTGGTGCGCAGGATGATGTTGCGGAACTGCTGCGGCGACGAAAAACTCGATTCGGCGGAAACCGTCGCGGTGATGCCTTGGCCGTTGACCGAGGGTTCGGCGCCCACCGAACCCGCGGCGAACATCACGTTCTGCGCCTTGACCGCGTTCAGCACGTCGGTCGCGGTCAGGCCGTAACCTTCCAGCTTCAGCGGGTTCAGCCAGATCCGCATGGCATACGGGGCGCCGAACTGGTTGATGCTGCCGACGCCGTTGAGGCGCGAGATCGGGTCGACCAGTTGCGCGGCGATGATGTTGTTGAGCGCGGCGGGATCGAGATGCCCGGTCTTGTCCTGCAGCGAGATGCCCATCAGGGAACCGGAGTTGGACTTGCGCACCGTGACGCCCAGCGCGTTGACCTCGGCCGGCAGGCGCGGCTCGGCGGCGGAAACCGCGTTCTGGGTCTGCACCGCGGCGGTATCGAGGTCGGTGCCGGCCTTGAAGTACAGCGTGACGTTGGCCGAACCGGTGGAATTGGACGACGAGGTGAAATACAGCAGGTTGTCGATGCCGGACAGGTTCTGCTCGATCACCTGGGTCACGGTGCTTTGCACGACCTGCGCGTTCGCGCCGGGGTAGGTCGCGCGAACCTGCACGCTGGGTGGCGCGATTTCCGGGTACGCCTCGATCGGCAGGTTGAGGATCGCGATGGTGCCGCCCAACGTGATCAGGATCGCGAGCACCCACGCGAATACCGGACGGTCGATGAAAAACTGGGGCATGACGATCAATCAGCCGCGGTGGCGGCGGCCGCTGCGCTTCCGGCCGATCCATTGAACGGAACCGGCTTCACCTTCTCGCCGGCTTGCGCTTTCTGGATGCCGGAAACCACCACGCGTGCGCCATCGGCGAGGCCGTTCTGGACGATCCAGTCCGCGCCTTGCTGGTCGCCAAGCTCGACCCGCTTCTCGACGATCTTGTCGTCGGCCCCGACCACGTACACGTAGGCGCCGTCGTTGTCGCGCTGGATCGCGCTCTGCGGCAACAGGAAGGCGTGGTGCAGCGTGGCCAGGGTCAGGCGGATCTTGACGTACATGCCGGGCAGCAGCGTGTGGTCGGGATTCGGCACGATCGCGCGCAGGTCCACCGCGCCGGTGCTGGGGTCGACCGCGAGGTCGGTGAAGTCGAGCGTGCCCATGTGGGCATACACGCTGCCGTCGGGCAGCACGATCTCGACCTGCACCTTGTCGGGCGCGGCCAGTTTCACGTTGCCGGCCTTTTCGGCCTTGCGCAGCCGCTCCACTTCGGCCATCGGCTCGCTGAAGTTGGCGTAGATCGGATCGATCACCTGCACCGTGGTCAGCGGGTTGGTGTCGGTGGGCGATACCAGCGCGCCCTGGGTGACGTTGGCCACGCCGGCGCGTCCGCTGATCGGCGCGGTGACGGTGGCGTAGCCGAGGTTGATCTGCGCGTTCTCGACATTGGCGCGCGCGGCCTTGACCGCGGCCTTGTCCGCCGCCGCCGCCGCCACCGCGTTGTCGACATCCTGTTTCGCGAGCACGCCTTTCGCGCCCAGCTCCTGGCTGCGCGTGGCGTTCAATTGCGCGTTGTGCGCCGTGGCCTCGGCTTGCGCCAGCTGTCCCTGGGCCTGGCGCAGGCTGGCCTCCAGCGGCGCCGGGTCGATCCTGAACAGCACGTCGCCGGCCTTGACGTTGGTGCCTTCCTTGTAGACCCGCTTCAACACGATGCCCTCGACGCGCGCGCGCACCTGCGCGACCAGGGTCGCAGCAAGGCGGCCCGGGTAATCGCGGGTGACGGGAACGCTGGTAGGTATGGCTTTCACCACCCCGACTTCGGGCGGTGGCGGCGCGGGGGGCGCGGGGTGACTGCATGCCGCCAGCAACAGCACGGGCAGCAGCACGCCGGCACCGCGCGAAAGCAAACGTGTTGACAAGGATTTCTCTACCGACGAGGCCAGCAATTCTCCATTATTGCGTAAATCAACGGGTGCGTCCCTAGGCCAAGGGTCATGGATCGGGCGCGACGGCCGGTGCGTGCGCCGGTTGCGCGAGGTCGCTGGCGGAGGCGACGCGGTTGCGCCCGAGCTGCTTGGCGCGATACAGCGCCTGATCCGCCATCCGGAAAAGCACTTCGGGGGTGTCGCCGTGCTCGGGGAAGCTCGCGATGCCGATCGACACCGTCGCGGGCGGCAGGGTTCCGGCACGGTAACGCACCACCAGTTCCGAGGTCGCCTTGCGGATCGCGTCCGCGCGTTCGCGCGCCTGCACATGATCGGCATCGCTCAGCACCAGCGTGAATTCCTCGCCGCCGAAGCGGCACGGCATGTCCTCGCCACGGCAGGACTGCGCCAGCAGTGCGCCGAATGCGCCCAGCAACGCGTCGCCCGCGTCATGTCCCTGGGTATCGTTGTAGCGCTTGAAATGGTCGAGGTCGAACATCAACACCGACAAGCCGCCCTTGCGCCGCTCGGCGCGCAGCAGTTCGCGCGGCAGCGAAGCTTCGAGGTAACGCCGGTTGAACAGGTTGGTCAACGGGTCACGGATCGACTGGGTGCGCAGGCTGGCTTGCAATTGCAGGTTGGCCAGCGCCAACGCCAGTTGATCCGCGGCGGTGGTGGCGAGACGACGGGTTTCGGGCGTCAGGGCCTCGTGCGCGCTGATGCTGA
The DNA here is from genome assembly GCA_004299705.1 of Rhodanobacteraceae bacterium. GTDB lineage: Bacteria > Pseudomonadota > Gammaproteobacteria > Xanthomonadales > Rhodanobacteraceae > 66-474. The sequence goes on from SCQS01000054.1 coordinate 169,976, forward strand.
GCACGCCCAACACCTGCCCTTGCGAGTTCAGCGGCAGGCACAGGCTGTGGTCGGTGATGACACCCGCATGCACGAGGTGCGGACAGACCGGCGCGGACGGGTCGCCGTCGCCCGGGTGCGGCTGGCTGCGGCGCAGCGCCCAGCAATCGTCGGGCGCGAACACCGCGTCACCCAGTTCCGGGCCGCGCCCGCCCCAGTGCATGCGTGCCTCGACGATGTTGCGCGAGGCATTGATCAGCGACAGCGCGCCGGACACACCAGGCAGCAAGGGCGGCAGGGCCCGTTCGATCACGTTGATCGCCTCGTCGAGGCCACGGCAGTTTTGCAGCAACTCGGCCAGCGTGGACAGGTGCCGCAGGTTGGCGCCCGCGCGCTTCGCATCGCCAAGCGCGCGTTCCAGCGTGTGGGCATTCTCCGCCAGCGCCTGCTCGCTGCGGATGCGCCGGCGTTGCTCCAGCGCAACACTGGCGAATGCGGCGACCAGCAGCGCGAGCGAGCCGGCCAGCGCGATCGCGGTGGCCAGCGTGACATGCGTGCCGGTGCGTTCGCTCGCCGCCTCGCGCGATCGCAGCAAGGCCGCTTCGCGGTCCAGCATCTGCCTGGCGACATCGCGAACGGGATGGGTTGGGCGTTCGATCAGTGCGTCCACGTCGGCGTGCGCGGCGGCTGGCCCGTGGGCGCGATAGTCGGTCAGGATGCGTTCGAAGCGTGCGCGTTGCGAGGCGATCCCCGCGCGCAGCGTGCCCACCGCTGCGACCTGGGCAGGGTTGTCCGTGACCATGCCGGCCAAGGCATCGCCGTCGCGATCGACCGCCGCGATTTCGTGCCAGTATCTCTGGAATTCATCGGCGCGGCCGGTGTGCCCGTAGCTGCGCGCTTCCATCTCGGCCGATTGCAGATGATTGACCAATTGCAGGATCTGCTCGCGCACCTGGTAGATGTGCAGCGTCCATCGCTGGTCGGAACGATAACGCTGCCCGCTGACGAACACGCCCACCGCCAGCAGCACGATCAAGGCAACCGCCAGCGCGAACATCACCAGCACGCGCCGGCGCAGTCCGGTGGTCGACTCGACGCGTGCGCGCGGCACGCTGCCGCCGGCTTGCACCCCGGGCAGGAAGGCCCCCTGATCAGACCGCGCATTCATGCACGCAAGCACACCTTGCAAAGCCGCGATCATCATACGTGTGGCCGATCCGGCCACGAGTGAACGGGTTCGCGGATCGCCCATCCGGCGGCGCACGCGGCCGGGCCGTGCTGGTATGGGTGTGTGCGCCGGCGGTATCCTATGCGTTCCATTCCCCGCACTTTCTCCAACGACATGAACGCACAGCGTGCCCCCGCCGGGGGCAATGAGGTGGCCGCGATCGCGGCCGAGGTCCGTGGCAAGGCCGGCTCGACCGATGCCGCGGCGGCGGAAACCTTCACGAAGCTGGCGTGCGCGGAACTGGGGCCGGACGAATTGGCCAGCCGCGGTGTGGCGGGTTGGGCCGCGCTGTGCGCGGATCTGTTCCACTGGATCCGCAAGCGCCCCGCCGGACATGCCATGGTGCGCGCGTTCAACCCGGATGCCGAACACAACGGCTGGCGCTGCCCGCATTCGGTGATCGAGGTCGTCGCCGACGACGCGCCGTTCCTGGTCGATTCGCTGGAGATGGTCATCAACGGCGAAGGCCTGCGCCTGCACCGGCTGATCCACCCGGTGATGGACATCCGCCGCGACGGCAACGGCAACCTGCAGGCCGTATCGGCGTGCGGCGAAACGGGCCATGCCGAATCGGTGATGCACGCCGAGATCGACCGCGTCGATGAGGCCACGCTGGGCAAGTTGCAGGCGGCCGCCGAAGCGGCGCTGGCCGACGTGCATGCCGCGGTCAACGACTGGCAGGCCATGCACGACAAGATGCTGGCGATAGCGGACAGCCTGGCCAAGGACAACACCGTCCTCGGCGCGGACGAACTTGCCGAGGGCCAGGCGTTCCTGCGCTGGGCCGCGGACAACCATTTCACGTTCCTCGGCTATCGCGAGTACGACGTGGTCGCCGAGCAGGGCGACGAGTTGCTGAAGGCGCGCACGGGTTCCGGACTCGGCATCCTGCGCAACCCCGATCTCGCGACCGCGCCGCGTTCCACCAAGAGCCTGGTGGCGACGCGGCTGCCGCAATCGGGTTCGATGGACGCCATCATCCTGACCAAGACCAATGCGCGCTCGCGCGTGCACCGTCCGGGTTACATGGATTACATCGGCGTGCTGCGTTTCGACGCCAAGGGCAAGCCGGTCGCCGAGTCGCGGTTCCTGGGCCTGTACACCTCGGTTTCCTATATGCGCCGTCCGCAGGACGTGCCGTTGGTGCGCAAGAAATTCGAGTCGGCGGAAAAACGTTCCGGCCTGCGCCCGCAATCGCATTCCGGCAAGGCGTTCCGTTCGATCCTGGAAACGCTGCCGCGCGATGAACTGCTGCAGGCGTCGAGTGATGAACTGTTTGGTCTTGCCAGCGGCATCTTCGACGTCAACGAACGTCGCCGCGCGCGGTTGTTCGTGCGCCGTGACGCCTACGGACGCTTCTTCTCGTGCCTGGTGTTCATTCCGCGCGATCATTACAGCGCCAGCGTGGGCGAACGCGTCAAGGACATGCTGCGCGAGCAACTGCACGGCGCCCACGCCGATGCGACGGTGCAGATCGGCGACGCACCGATGGCGCGCATGCACGTGGTGGTGCGTCCGCGTGCGGGCGACCAGGTCGACGTGGACATGCAGAAACTCGAGGCGCAACTCGCACCGATCGTGCGCAACTGGCACGACGAGTTGCGCGATGCGCTGGTCGGCGGCCTGGGCGAAGAACGTGGCGCGCAGTGGGCCAGCCGCTGGGGCGGCGCGCTTGGTTCGGCCTACATCGAGGATCAGACCCCGGCGCGTGCCGCCGAGGACGTCGGCATCCTCACCGAAATGACCGCGGCCGGCGAGGACATGCGCCTTGCCTTCCACGACTCGTATCGCAAACCGGGTGAACTGCACTTCAAGATCTTCCGCGCCGGCAGCGACATTCCGCTGTCGGACGCGCTGCCGTTGCTGGAGAACGCGGGGCTCAAGGTCGACACCGAACAGGTGCATGCGCTGGCGCTGCACGGCAGCCAGGCCTGCATCCAGGATTTCGTGGTGCGGCCGGCAATGCCGTTGAGGTTCAAGCTGGATGACGTGCACGCGCGCTTCGAAGCCGCATTCGCAGCCATCTGGCACGGCCAGGCCGAGAGCGACCGTTTCAACACGCTGGTGCTGGAAGCCGGGATGGACTGGCGGCAGGTGGCGATGCTGCGCGGTTACTGCAAGTACCAGCAGCAGGTCGGCACGACGTTCTCGCAGAGTTACATGGAAGAAACCCTCGGCCGCTATCCGATGGTCGCGGGCTTGCTGGTCGAGTTGTTCGAAGCCAAGTTCGATCCGCGCCGCGAGGGCGGCGACGCCGCCGGTCGCAAGCATGCGCGCGAAGCCTTGCAACGCGAACTGCAAACGCTGACGCCCAAGGCCGTGCTCGACGCCAACCCTGATTTCGTCAAGCGCGTTGCGGCATTGCTGGAGAAACCGCGCGAGGAGCAGGTCGATGGCCTCGTCAATGCCATCAAGGCGTTGCTGGTGAACGTGTCGAGCCTCGACGACGACCGCATCCTGCGCGGCTTCATGGGGCTGATCCGCGCCACCCTGCGCACCAATTATTACCAGCGGCACGACGGCAAGCCGGCCGAATACATCGCCTACAAGTTCGATTCGCACCAGGTGCCGGATGCGCCGAAGCCGGTGCCGTACCGCGAGATCTGGGTGTACGCGCCGCGCGTCGAAGGCGTGCACCTGCGTTTTGGTCCGGTCGCGCGCGGCGGCATCCGCTGGTCGGACCGCCGCGAGGATTTCCGCACCGAGGTGCTGGGCCTGGTGAAGGCGCAGATGGTGAAGAACACCGTGATCGTGCCGGTGGGTTCCAAGGGCGGATTCTTCGTCAAGCGGCCGCCGGCCGAGCGCGAGGCGCAGCTTGAAGAAGGCATCGCCTGCTACAAGATGTTCATGAACGGCCTGCTGGACATCACCGACAACATCGACACCAAGGCCAACAAGGTGCTGCACCCGGTCGACGTGGTGCGCCACGACGCCGACGATCCGTACCTGGTGGTTGCGGCCGACAAGGGCACCGCCAAGTTCTCGGACATCGCCAACTCCATTTCCATCGCGCACGACTACTGGCTGGGTGATGCGTTCGCCTCGGGTGGTTCCGCCGGTTTCGACCACAAGGAAATGGGCATCACTTCGCGTGGTGGCTGGGAGTCGGTGAAATACCATTTCCGCACGCTGGGCCACGATTGCCAGAGCGAGGATTTCACCTGCGTCGGCATCGGCGACATGTCGGGCGACGTGTTCGGCAACGGCCTGTTGCGTTCGCGCCACACACGTCTGCTGGCCGCGTTCGACCATCGCCACGTCTTCATCGATCCGAACCCGGATACCGAGAAGTCGTTCGTCGAACGCGAACGCATGTTCGTGCTGCCGCGTTCGTCGTGGGAAGACTACGACAAGTCGAAGATTTCGAAGGGTGGCGGCGTGTTCGCGCGCAGCCTCAAGGCCATCGCGATCACGCCGGAGACGCGCGGCGCGCTTGGCATCCCGGACAACGTTGAATCGCTGTCGCCCACCGAACTGATCAGCGCGATCCTGAAAGCGCCGGTCGACCTGTTGTGGAACGGCGGCATCGGCACCTACGTCAAGGCGGCGTCCGAAACCAACGCCGACGTGGGCGACCGCGCCAACAACACGCTGCGCATCAATGGTGGCGACCTGCGTTGCAAGATCGTGGGCGAGGGCGGCAACCTCGGTTTCACCCAAAAGGGCCGCATCGAAGCCGCGCAGAAGGGCGTGCTGCTGAACACCGACTTCATCGACAACTCGGCCGGCGTGGACACTTCCGACCACGAGGTCAACATCAAGATCCTGCTGAACGACGCGGTGCAGCGCGGCGAGATGGACATCGAGGCGCGCAACGAGCTGCTGCACTCGATGACCGACGAGGTCGGCGAACTGGTGCTGCGCGACAACTATCGCCAGAACGCCGCACTGGGCCTGATGGAGCACATGTCGGTCGGGCGCATCGGCTCGATGGCGCATTTCATCCGCACGCTGGAGTCGCGCGGCCAGCTCGATCGCCAGATCGAATCGCTGCCGAGCGATGCCGAACTCTCCGAGCGCCGTACCCACCACCAGGGCCTGACCCGGCCGGAGCTCGCGGTGCTGCTGTCGTACTCGAAGATCGTGCTGTACCAGCAGTTGCTGGATTCTGACGTGCCGGAGGACCCATTCCTCTCGCACGAACTGGTGCGTTATTTCCCGGAACCGCTGCACCGGAAGTATGCGGCACACATGCAGCGGCATCGCCTGAAGCGCGAGATCATCGCCACCGCGGTCACCAACTCCATCGTCAACCGCATGGGCGCAACCTTCGTGCTGCGCAGCCAGGAAGACACTGGTGAAACCGCCGCGGCGGTGGTCAAGGCCTACAACGCCGCGCGCCAGATCCTGCACGCGCGCGAACTGTGGGCCGGCATCGATGCACTGGATGGCAAGGTCAGCCAGGCCGCGCAGATCGACGCGCTGATGAAGCTGTGGTCGCTGCTGCGCAACGTCTCGCGCTGGATCCTCAACCTGCCCGGCACGGTACTCGGCATCACGGACCTGGTGCAGCGTTACCAGCCGGGCATGGACGCGTTGCGCGCGGCATTGCCGGATGCGTTGACCGAAACCGGGCGCGCGGCGTGGGGCGTGGACCTGGAGAAGTGGCTGGGCATGGGTTTCCCGGATGCGCTCGCGCGCAAGCTCGCGACCCTGCCCGCGCTGGAAATCGCGATGGACGTCATCGAAACCTCGCTGGAGTCGGGGCGATCGGTCGAACATGTCGCGCGCGTGTTCTTCGATCTTGGCGAAGCGCTGGACATCGAATGGCTGCGCGGGCAGATCGAGAAACTCACGGTGGAGAGCCGTTGGCACGCGCAGGCGCGCGGCGCCTTGCGCGACGAACTGGCCGTGCAGCAACGCGCGATGGTCAAGCAGATCCTCGCATCGGAGCAGGGCAAGCAGAGCCCCGAGGGCGCCGTGTCCGCATGGCTGCAGCGCGACAACCCGACCCTGCAGTTCACCCGCGGCATGCTGGATGAGATCCGCGGCGTGGACGTGGACTACCCGATCGCCTCGGTGGCCTTGCGCAGGTTGGCGCAGATCGCGCAGTCGGGCTGAGCGCGAAAGCGTGCAAACGTCGTGACCGGCTAGTGACCGGTCACGACCAAGCCGGCATGGACCGGTGCGGCGACGCGCGGGCTGCGGCAAGCGGGCGATGCATTGCCTTCCGCGCGGGCGATTCAAGCGGGCCGGGAGGTCAGGCGATCTTCCAGTCGAGGGTCCCGCTGACGACCGTGTAGGTGTGCCCGCCAACCCATACGCCGTCGTCGTCCATCTGCACGATCAGTTCGGCGTCGTGGCCGACTTCGCGCCCCTGGCTCACCACGTAGCCGTGCGCAAGCGGACCCGCGGGTTCGGCTTGCGCCAGATAGGCCGCGATCAAGCCATTGGCGGCGCCTGATGCGGGATCTTCGATGATGCCCACGCCCGCGGGGAAAGCGCGCACCACCAACGCGGCTGCCGCTGTCGGCGCGCGCGCGAACGCGCACAGGCCCATGCTGTCGGTGGCGCGGGCCAGCTCAGCGATCGCCGCATGATCGGGTTGCCACGCGCGTAACCCCGCTTCGTCCGCGATTTCGGCCAGCCACCACTTGCGGCCGCCTTCGACCAGCGCGGGCGGCAACATGCCCGCCCGGGTCCCGCGCAGCGCTGGCGCCAGCAACGGGTGTGCAGCGAACCCGTTGCCCATGACGTGGGCAGGCGGAGGCCGCAGCAACAGACGCCGCGTGGAACCTTCACCCTCGACCCGGATGGGCAATACGCCCGCGTCGCACTCCTGCCAGAGCAGGCCATCGCGAGATTGCACCGCGCCGCACTCGAGTGCGGCGTGGGCGCTGCCGATGCTGGGGTGGCTGGCGAAAGCGATTTCCTGATGCGGCGTGAAGATGCGCACGCGGTAGCTGGCATCGCGCTGCGTCGGGGCGAGCAGGAACGTGGTTTCCACGAGGTTGTTCCAACGCGCGAAACGTTGCATGGCGGCGCCGCTCCAGTGCGCGGCGTCGAGCACCACCCCGAGGTGATTGCCGCCGCCGGGGCTGGCAGCGAAGACGTCCAGGTGCAGGTAACGTACGTGCGTCACGGTGATCACGGTCTGCGAAAATCCCGCGATGGTAACGGCGCACGCCGCCGAAGGCTGCGTTTTCGTGCGGTTGCTATGTTTGCAGGCGCCGCACCGCGCAATCTGCCGATGGCAGCGCGGCAGGGCTTTCGAATCAAAGTTCGAACTGTTCGTCGAGGATGCGTTGCGCGAGACTGTGCTCGGGGTCGAACAGCAGGGTGATCGCGCGCTCGCGTGCTTCGCGCACGCGGATGTCGACGGCGTCGCGTACTTCCAGGAAATCGGCGGTGGCACTGACCGGACGGTGCCCAGGTTCCAGCGTGCGCAGCCCGATGCGGGTCGCGACCGGCAACAACGCGCCGCGCCAGCGACGCGGGCGGAACGGGCTGATCGGCGTGAGTGCCAACACATTGGCGTCCAGCGGCAGGATCGGGCCGTGCGCCGACAGGTTGTACGCGGTCGAACCCGCCGGCGTTGCCACCAGCAGGCCATCGCAGATCAGGTTGGTCAGTTTCACCTGGTCGTTCAGCGCGACTTCGATGTGGGCCGCCTGGTTGGTCTGGCGCAGCAGCGAGATTTCGTTGAATGCCAGCGCGGTGACTGCGTTGCCGTCGTGCTGCGTGACGCGCATTTCCAGCGGATGCAATACCGCGGGGTGCGCCGCGGCGATGCGCGTGGGCAGGTCGTCCGGCAGGTAACGGTTCATCAGAAAGCCGACCCGGCCGAGCTTCATGCCGTACACCGGCAGGCCGCGCCCGAGTTGCGCGTGCAGCGTGCGCAGCATGAAACCGTCGCCGCCCAGCGCCACGATCACGTCGGCTGCCTCGGGTGGCACCGCGCCGTAACGATCCTGCAATTCGCCACAGGCCGTGCGCGCCTTGTCCGAGGCGGAGGCGACGAAGGCGAGTCGCGGATTGTTCCGGGCGAGATGGGCTGCTGTGGCCATGTCGCCAGTTTGCGCGATATTGGTGCGATCGTCCATGATCGCTACTTCGGCCATGCCGAGGTCGCGTGCAGTACCATTTGTTCGGAAACACCAGAACGGCCTTCCTTGGCCTGACTTTTCACAACAGCCGCTTCGAAGCGGCATCCACATTCGTTTTGATGTGGTTCTGGTGGTTTTTCCCTCGCCCCTCGCCCCCGCTTCTCAAGTCACATACCGCATCTCGGGCGACGGTTCCGCAAGGAAGTTGCCCTGCGCGAGATTGACGCCGGCCGAGAACAGCGTCGGCATGCTGGTGGCTTCCTCGATCCACTCGACCATGGTGCGCTTGCCGGCGGCGTGCGCCTGCGAGCACAGTTCGCGCACTTTCAGTTCGTTTTCCGCGTGATGGGCGAGGTCGGTGGTGAGCGCACGGTCGATCTTCAGGTAATCGGCGTCGATGTGCTTGAGCGTCTGGAACGAATTGAGGCCGGAACCGAATTGCTCCAGTTCGAATCCGCCGCCGCCCTTGCGCCAGCGCTCCACGAATTCGCGCGCGGGCTTCAGGCAGGTCATCACCTTGGCTTCGGGCACCTCGAATACCAGTTGCGACGCCTTGACGCCCGCGGCCGAGAGCTTGGCATCCACCCAGTCCGCCAGCGTTTCGTCATGCAGGGTGAGCGTGGACAACTTGATGAAAAGCGTGGTCGTGGCCGCGTGCGCGCTGCGCTTGCCGAGTGCGCCGATCGAGTGTCCGATCACCCAGCGGTCGATCGCCAACAGGCGGTCGTTGCGTTCGGCGATGGGCATGAAGTGTGCCGGCATCACTTCTTCGGTGGGGCCGCGCATGCGCAGCAGCACCTCGAAGAATTCACCATCCTCGCCCTGCAGGCTGACGATGGGCTGGTAATGCAGGACGAAACCGTCGTTGGCGATCGCGGCATCGATCATGTCCAGCCATTGCTGCTCGCGCGCGGCTTCGGCCTTGTCGGCGGCGGCCGGGTCGTGGATGTCGATGCGGTTGCCGCCTTGTCCGGATGCCGCGCGCAGTGCATCGTCGGCTTGCGACAGCAGCACCTGCGACTTGGCGTTCTTCTCGCCCAACAGGCTGCCGCCGATGCTGATGGTGAGGCTGGTGGACTTGCCGCCGGCCTCGATGATCGCGGCCTCGATGCCGGCGCGCAGCGAGTCGGCAATCTTTTGCGTTTCCGCCAGCGGGGAATTGGACAGCAGGATGCCGAAGGCGTGGTCGCCGATGCGGCCGGCGCTGTCGCTGGCGCGCAGGCGTTGCTTGATGGTGCCGGCCAGTTGCCGCAGCACGTCGTCTGCGCCGCTGATGCCGACGGTGTCGAGCACGTGCCGGTAGTTGTCGGGTTCCAGCAGCAACAGCGCCTGGTCGGTGCTGCCGCCGATCGCGCGCGCGACCGCCTCGTCGATCAGTTCCAGGAAGTGCGTGCGGTTGGACAGGCCGGTGAGCGGGTCCTGCGTTTTCAGTCGACGCAATTCCTCTTCGGCTTCCGGACTGGAGGCCGGCAGGCGGAACACGATTTGCTGGCAGGGTTCGCCCTCGTATGTGGCGGGGGAAAATTCCATCACCGCGTCGAAGTTGGTGCCGTCGGCGCGCTGTGCGGTGAGGTCCAGCCGCGGCGGTGGTTTTTCGCCGCGTGCGAGGCGCTTCAGGAGATCCTTGAAATCGGCGGTGTGCTGCGGCGCGACCAAGTCGAGGATGGTCAGGCCTTCCACGTCCTCGAAGCTCCCGAAACCGAACATTTCCAGATAGGCGTTGTTGGCGCGGACGTGGGTGCCTTCGTGGATGTAGGCAATCGGATCGCGCGAGGAGTCCAGCAGCGAATCGCAGCGGCGCTCGGATTCGCGCAGGCTTGCTTCCAGCCGGCGCACGTTGCGGCGCGTGTCCAGCGCATCCAGTTCGCGTCGCACCACGGTCCGCAGCTGGTCGTGGCGGCTGCGCAGGGCGATGCCGCGTACACTGCCCTGGGTCAGGATTTCAGCCACCACGTCGTCGGTCAGCTTGTCGGCGAGGGCAAGCAAGGCGATGTCCTTGCCGGTGGCGTCCAGCGCGCGCGCGATCGTGTCGAGGGAAATTTCCCTGCACCCGGAATTGGCCAGCACCATGTCCGGCGTGAACGATTCCAGCGTGGCGGCCAGTTCCTCTTCGGTCGACACACGTTGCGGACGCAGCGCGATGCCGCTGTTGCGCAGCACGCTGATGATCTGCTCGGCGTCCTCGGCCTGATCCTCGGCGATGATCAGCTTGGTGATGGGCTCAGGCAACATTGCGGTTCCGTGAGTTCTGGAACCTCGGGCTTGTCGTCGGGGGCTGGCTTTTCATGTTGGCTTTTGTACCCGATCAGGCTGGGCTGCGCCAGCGACTGCGTCAAAGCGGGCGCTTGGCGTTCTCGCCGGGAACCTCACGCACCAGCCTTGGCACGAGGTACCCCGGAAGCCTTGCACGCAGCGTGCCGACCAGTTCGCGTGCCCGGGCGTCGGGTACCTCGAAGTGGGCGGCACCGCGTACCCGGTCGAGCTGGTGCAGGTAGTAGGGCAACACCCCAAGTGCGAACAGGTGCTCGGAAAGCCCGGCCAGCGCGTCGGCGTCGTCGTTGACGCCACGCAGCAGCACCGACTGGTTGAGCAGCGTTGCACCGGCCTCGCGCAGGCGTGCGCAGGCCGCGCCCACGCTGGCGTCCAGCTCGTTCGGATGATTCGCGTGCAGCACCACCACGCGTTGCAAGGGCAGACCGGCAAGCCATGCGCAGAACACATCGTCGATGCGTTCGGGCAGCACCACCGGCAGGCGCGAGTGGATGCGCAGGCGGATCACGTGTGGCGTGGTCCGCAATGCTTGTGTGAGCTCTGTCAACTTTTGTGTCGAGAGCACCAGCGGGTCGCCGCCGGACAGGATCACCTCGCGGATCGAGCTATCGGCGGCCAGGCAATCCATGGCCGCGCGCCAGGCGCTGGCGGCGGCGAGTTCCTCGGCATACGGAAAGTGCCGGCGGAAACAGTAGCGGCAATTGACCGCGCAGGAACCAGCCGCGATCAGCAGCGCGCGACCCTCGTATTTGTGCAGCACGCCGCGTGCCTGCAGCGCGTCGAGATCGCCAACCGCGTCGTCGCTGAAGCCTGGCATCTCATCGAGTTCGGCGAGTTGCGGCAGCACCTGCAGCAGCAGCGGGTCGGCCGGGTCGCCGCGGTGCATCCTGGCCACGAAGCCGCGCGGCACCTTCAATGCGAACCCGGCGTCGTCGGCCGGCAAGCGGGCGGCCAAGCGTGACAGGCCGACCAGTTCCAGCAGTTCGCGCGGATCGGTGACGGCGTCTCGCAGCGATTGGCGCCAGTCGGGCAAAGCGCCAAGCTGCGTGGATTGGCCGATTACGGTTATCATGATGGGCCTTTTTGCCGGTTCAAAAGCCCGGTAAACCCGTCATTTTAGGTCAGTCGCCCGGTCAGGGCCATCACGGCACGGGCGGTGCCACGCATCCACGGAGCAAGCAACATGGCCAGCTATGGTCTGAACGATGTCAAGAACGGTCTGAAGATCATCGTCGACGGCGATCCCTACGTGATCGTCGGCGCGGATTTCATCAAGCCCGGCAAGGGCCAGGCCTTCACGCGCATCAAGATCCGCAACCTCAAGAATGGCCGCACCACGGAAAAGACCATGAAGGCGACCGACACGGTCGAGGGCGCCGACGTGGTCGATACCGACATGCAGTATCTCTACAACGACGGCGAGTTCTGGCATTTCATGGATCCGGCCAGCTACGAGCAGCACACCGCCGACAAGAACGCCGTGGGCGATGCCGCGCAGTGGCTGAAGGGCGAGGAAGAATGCATCGTCACCTTCTGGAACGGCGTGCCGCTGTCGGTCGCGCCGCCCAACTTCGTGGAATTGAAGATCGTCGAAACCGACCCCGGTCTGCGCGGCGACACCTCGGGCGGCGGCGGCAAGCCGGCCAAGCTGGAAACCGGCGCCACCGTGCGCGTGCCGCTGTTCGTGAACCAGGAAGAAGTGATCCGCGTGGATACCCGCACGGGTGAATACGTGAGCCGGGTGAAATAGGAGCGGGGACGGGGGGCGGGTAGCGGGGGCGTTCTCTCGGACATCACGGCCCTCGAAACGGCTGCGGTCGGAGCGCCCCCACCACCCATCCCCAATCCCCAGAGCGCGATCAACCGGTGTGGCAATGACAAGCGACGCTTCGCTGCAACCCATCGACCTCCTCATCTCCGCCCGCTGGATCGTGCCGGTGGAGCCCGATCGTGTGGTGCTCGAAGATCACGCCGTCGCAATTGACGGCGGCGCGATCGTCGAAGTGCTGCCGCACGATGACGCCGCGAAGAAGTACGCGCCGCGCGAGCGCGTGGATCTGCCAGGGCATGCGCTGGTTCCGGGCCTGGTCAACGCGCACACCCACAATCCGATGACGCTGCTGCGCGGCCTGGCCGACGACCTGCCACTGATGACGTGGCTGCAGGAACACATCTGGCCGGTGGAAGCCAAGGTGATCGGCGCCGAGTTCGTGCGCGATGGCGTGGAACTCGCGATCGCGGAAATGCTGCGCGGTGGGACCACCTGCTGCAACGAGAACTATTTCTTCCCCGACGCCCAGGCCCATGCGTACAAGGCGCACGGTTTTCGCGCGATGGTGGGCTTGCCGATCATCGAGTTCCCGAGCGCGTGGGCCAAGGACCGCGACGAATATTTCGAACGTGCATTGGCCGTGCACGATCACTATCGCGGCGACGCACTGGTCGGCACGGCCTTCGCGCCGCACGCGCCGTACACCGTGGCCGACGCCTCGTTCGAGCGTATCCGCACGCTGTCCGACCAGCTCGACCTGCCGGTGCACCTGCACCTGATGGAAACCGCGCGGGAAGTCGAGGACAGCAAGCGCGAGCACGACCTGCGTCCGATGCAGCGTCTGCAGAAACTGGGCCTCGTCAACGACCGCCTGATCGCGGTGCACATGACCCAGGTGAGCGACGCGGAAATCGTATTGTGCGCGGAAGCCGGCGTGTCGGTGGTGCATTGCCCGGAGTCCAACCTGAAGCTCGCATCGGGTTTTTGCCCTGCGGAAAAGCTGCGCCGTGGCGGCGTCAATCTCGCGCTCGGCACCGACGGTTGCGCCTCCAACAACGACCTCGACATGTTCGGCGAACTGCGTACCGCCGCGCTGCTGGCCAAGGGTGTGGCGAACGACGCGGCCGCCTTCGACGACGCGTTTGCGTTGCGTGCGGCCACGCTGAATGGCGCCAAGGCGCTGCAGCTGGACGCGAAGATCGGTTCCATCGAACCGGGCAAGCGCGCCGATCTTGCGGCGGTACGGCTCGACGAAGTCGAAACCCAGCCGCTCTACAATGTGATTTCGCACCTGGCCTACGCGGTGTCGCGGCGGCAGGTCAGCGACGTGTGGATCGACGGCCGCCGCAAGCTCGCGGATGGCGCGTTGGTCGATTTCGATCTGGCAGGCGTGCTGGAAAAGGCCCGCCGCTGGCGCGAGCGAATCGCGGCGATTCGGTAGAACTGTAAAAGCAACAACAGTCCGCAAATGAACGCAAAGAACGCAAATAGAGCAAAAGCCGATCCTTTATTCGCGTTTATTTGCGTTCATTCGCGGACAGCATGCTTTTTGTCGACTGCGGATTGATGATGACAACTTCGACGCATAATGCCGATCCGGAAGAACTGGCGCGCTTCGGCAAACTGGCGCATCGCTGGTGGGATCCCGACGGCGAATCCCGCCCGCTGCATGACCTGAATCCGGTCCGCCTTCGCTTCGTGGCCGAGCGCGTGGTGCTGCGCGGTGCACGCGTGGCCGACGTCGGCTGTGGCGGCGGGTTGCTCAGCGAGGCTCTGGCGAAGGCCGGCGCGAACGTCACCGCCATCGATCTTGCGCCCGAGGTCATCGAAGTCGCGAAGCTGCACCTGCACGAAACCAACGCCGCGTTGCCCGCGCCGCTTGCGATCGACTACCGGTTGTGCTCCTCGCGCGATCTTGCCACGGCGGAACCCGGTACTTTCGATGCGGTGTGCTGCATGGAATTGATCGAGCACGTGCCCGATCCGGCGGCGCTGGTGGGCGACCTGGCCGCGTTGCTGAAACCCGGCGGCAAGCTGTTCCTGTCGACCTTGAACCGCACGCCCGTGAGCTTCGCGACCGCCATCATCGGCGCCGAATACGTGGCGCGCCTGCTGCCGCGCGGCACCCACGACTACCGGCAATTTCTCAAGCCGTCAGAACTGGCCGCGCTGTTGCGTCGGGCTGGCCTATCGCTCGATACGTTGTCCGGAATGGCTTACAACCCATTGAATCGGAAGGCATGGCTGACGCGCCACACGGCCGTCAATTACCTGGTCTGCGCCAGCAAATCCTGACATGAAACCGCTGCCGCGACCCTTGGCCGGGGTGTTCTTCGACCTCGATGGCACGCTCGCGGATTCAGCGCGCGACCTGCACGATGCGCTCTCCGCGTTGTGCCACGAGCGCGACATTCCGGTGCCGCCGTTCGAGCGCGTGCGTGAAACCGTTTCGCGCGGCGCCCGCGCGGTGTTGCGCTGTGCGTTCGGCGACGACGAAGCCTTGGTCGATGCCGTGTTGCCGCGTTTCCTGGAGCTGTATGTGGAGACCGGGATGGTCAACACGCACGCCTTCGCAGGCGTGGACGCCCTGCTTGAAAATCTCGAGGCGCGGCGCGTCCCGTGGGGAGTGGTCAGCAACAAGGCTGCGGCATTGGTTGCGCTGGTGCTGGAAAAGCTCGGCTACGACAGCCGTGCTGCGGCGGTCGTGGGTGGCGATTCCCTGCCGCAACGCAAACCCGACCCCGCGCCGGTACGGCATGCCTGCGCGTTGGCCGGTGTCGAGCCCGCGGGTTGCGTGTTCGTGGGCGACGATCCGCGCGACATCCTGGCCGGCCACGCGGCCGGCCTGTATACCGTCGCCGCGGGTTGGGGTTATCTCGATGGTGCCGATCCGCACGATTGGCGACCCGACGCGGTCAGCGCGGATGCGGCTCAACTTTCTGCAATGCTGGATGGCGCGTGAGCGAAACCGCCTTCGACGATTACCTGGCCCAATGGCGCGCGGCGAGTCCGCAGCGCGCGGTCGCGTGGCTGTTCCTGCGCCATGACGAGCGCAACTGCTTTGGTGCACTCGCGGCGCTGCAACACGAGTGGTTGAAAGCCGTGCAGGAAGTACGCGAGCCGCAGGTGGCTGCGGCCAAGTTGGGCTGGTGGCGCGAGGAATTGCAGCGCACGGTGCAGGGCGAGGCACGGCACCCTTTGACCCAGCGGTTGTTCACGGACGCGCGCGCGTCCACGGTGCCGTTGGCGACTTGGGTCGCGCCCTTGGAAGCGGCGACCCTCGCACTCACGGCATCGCCCCCGGCCGATTTCACGGCGCAATGCGCCGCCGCCGCACCCTTGGCGACTGCGCTGGCGGCACTCGAAACGCGGGTCTGGTTCGGCGGAGGTGTCGAAAGCCCGCGCGCCGGCAGTGTGACCATGTACGCCCGGCTTGCCGCGAATACCCGCGCACTGGCGGCCGAGGTCGAGCGTGGTCGCTCGCCGCTGCCGATGAACCTGCTGGCGCGTCATGGACTTACCATCGAAGGGCTGGCGACGGACAGCCCGGCCCGGCGTGCCGCCCTGCACGACCATCTGGCCGGCATCGAATCCGGTCTGGCCGACGCCGCTACAATGCCGGGTCCGCTGAGCCTGTTCCGGGCGGTTGACCTCTACCACGACCTGGCCGCACTGCGCCGCGCCGGGCCGGCCGACGATCCGTTGACGGTTCTGGCTTCACCCGCGCACGGGTTCGCCGGCGTGTTGAAAACCTGGCGCGCGGCCCGCACGTGGCGGGGAAGCATGCGCAACGAGATCCGCTGATGAGTACCGCCCCCGATCCCAAACCTTTGCCTGATGTCGCCACTGGCGCGGAGCCCGTTGCCGGCGGCGCGCTGGATTGGGTGGGCATGGATGGCATCGATCTGCCGGTACGCTGGGCGGATGGACTAGGCGAAATGTTCATGGTGCCGGCGCGGGTGTCGGTGCAGGTGAACCTGGCCGATCCGGCCACGCGCGGCATCCACATGTCGCGGCTGTATCTCGCACTGGAGAAATCGCTCGGCGAGCAGCCGTTGACGCCTTCCGGCCTGCGCAACCTCATGCATGCACTGGTTGCATCGCATGCCGGGCTGTCCAGTCGTGCGCGTTTGCGCATCGAGTACGCGCAGCTGCTGAAACGCCGCGCGCTGGTCAGCGACAACGCCGGCTGGCGGTCGTATCCGGTGACGGTCGAGGCGCAGTTGCTGGACGACCACTTCAGCGTGCAACTGGGCTGCGAGGTCACGTACTCGTCGACCTGTCCGGCTTCGGCGGCGCTGTCGCGCCAACTCAACCAGCAGCGCTTCGACGAGGATTTCTCGGGCGCGGTGCCGTCACAACGCGCGGTGCATGACTGGCTCGGCAGCGAACGCGGCATGGCCGCGACCCCGCACGCGCAACGCAGCACCGCAAGCGTGACGGTCCGTCTGGCGCCGGGGTTCGATCTTCCTGTATCGGAATTGATCGATACGGTCGAGCACGCATTGGCGACGCCGGTGCAGACTGCGGTCAAGCGCGAAGACGAGCAGGCCTTCGCGAAGTTGAATGCCGAGAACCTGATGTTTTGCGAGGATGCCGCGCGCCGCATCCGCGCCGCGCTGGATGCGGATACACGCATCGCCGGCTATCGCATCCGCGCCGCGCACCACGAGAGCCTGCATCCGCACGATGCGGTGGCTGAAGTCAGTCGGGGCATGGCTACGGATCAGGAGCGCTTTTGACGCGGATCGACACGGATCCAAACCGATGCGGATGAGTGGATCAAAAGCATTTTGACGCGGATGAACGCGGATCAAAGCCGATAGAGCTTTTTGAACGGATGGAGCTTTTGCTTGATCCGCTTTTTCCGCGTTGATCCGTGTCGAATGCTTTTGATGTTGGTCGGTTCGAATGCCTCAGCGGTCGAATTCAAGGCGCATACCTTGGGATGCGCCCAACACTTTGCCATTGCGTGCAACCAGATTGCCGTTGACGAAGGTCGCGGCGATGCTGGCGCGGAAGGTGTCGCCTTCGAACGGTGACCAGCCGCACTTGGAGGCGATGCCTTCGCGCCGCACGGTTTGTGGCGTGGTCGGATCGACCAGCGTCAGGTCGGCGCAATAGCCTTCACGTAAATAGCCGCGCCCCTCGATCGCGAACAGCGTGGCAGGTGCGTGCGCGTAGGTCTCGACCAGTCGTTCCAGCGTGAAGTCGCCGCGAAACACCGATTCCAGCGCCGACTGCAACGCAAACTGGATCAGCGGGATGCCGGATGGGCAGCTGGTGTAGGGGTGGGCCTTTTCCGATTCCAGGTGCGGCGCATGATCGGTCGCAAGCACGTCGATGCGGGTATCGGCCAGCGCGTGCGTCAAGGCTTCGCGGTCGGACGCCGCCTTGATCGCGGGGTTGCATTTGATCTTGCCGCCAAGCCTGGCGTAGTCGGCGTCGCTGTAGCGCAGGAAATGCACGCAGGTTTCCGCGGTGATTTTTTTTCCGGTGATCGGGCCGGGCTCGAACAGTGCCAGTTCGTCGGCGGTTGATACGTGCAGCAGGTGCAAGCGGGTGCCGTGGCGGCGCGCGGTGGCCACCGCCCACTTGGTCGATTCGAAGCACGCTTCGCGCGAACGGATTGCCGGGTGCAGCCGCATCGGGATGTCGTCGCCGTACTCGGCCTTGGCGCGGTCGAGATTGGCGTGGATGATGTGGCTGTCTTCCGCGTGCACCAGCACCGTCACGGGCGAATCGCGGAACACGCCTTCCAGCGTGGCGGGATCGCTGACGCACAGATTGCCGGTCGATTCGCACAGGAACACCTTGACGCCCGGAACTTTGCGCGGGTCGAGCGCGCGGATCGCGTCGAGGTTGTCGTTGGATGCCCCGAAGTAAAACGCGTAGTTGGCGACCGCGCTGCGCGCGGCGAGCGCGTATTTGTCTTCCAGGAGTTCGTGCGTCAGCGTCGCGGGTTTCGTGTTCGGCATGTCGATGAAACTGGTGACGCCGCCCAGCACCGCGGCGCGCGATTCCGAGGCGATGTCGGCCTTGGCGGTGTAGCCGGGCTCGCGAAAGTGCACGTGGTCGTCGATCATGCCGGGCAGCAGCCACAGCCCGGACGCGTCGAAAACCTGCTCGCCCGCGTGCGCAGCCAGGTCGCCGCCGATCTGCTCGATCCGCTGGCCACGGATGCGCAGGTCGGCATGCAGGCGGCGGCCCTCGTTGACGAGTTCCGCGTTCCGGATCAGCCAGTCGGCCATTCAGTTTTCTCCATGTTCTCGGCAGCGCCGCAGCGTGAAGTGGTCGGGCACCGGATCGATGCCGCCCTCGCACAGCGGTTGGCAGCGCAGGATACGCCATAGCGCAAGCACGCTGCCGCGCCACGGCCCGAAACGCGCGATCGCAATGCGCGCGTAGGTCGAACAGGTCGGATAGAAGCGGCAGCGGGCGCCGAGCAGGGGGCTCAGCAGGCGCTTGTACGCGGCGATCATGAACAACAGGAAGCGGGTCAAGGGCGCATACCGTCCGGATGGCAAAGGGCTGTCGGCGGGTCTTTTGAAATAAGTTGCCCGACCGCATTGACTACGCTATAACACGCGGTCGCATCTCCACAATATCGAGTGCACGGAACATGGCAAAACCGAAGCAACGCGCAAGCCAGCGCAGTCCGAAGGCAGCCAGGTCAACGGCCAAGCCGGCCAAGGCCAAGCCCGTGAAGAAGCCGGTCGCCAAGGCAGCGCGCAAGGCCCCGGCCAAGACGGCCCACAAAACCGCGAAGTCCGCGCCCAAAAAGGCCAAGGTGACCAAGCCTGCAGGCAAGGCCGCGAAGCCCGCGGTGAAAAAGGTTGCCAAGGCGCCGCACGCCGGCAAGCCGGTGAAGCCGGCTGTCCACAAAAACGCGGCCCACGGACACGCACACACCGGCAAATCCGAAGTGGCCGTGCACGCCGCGCCCGCCCATCCCGCCCCGCACGCACCGACGCGCAAGCCGGCGCACGTCAGGCCGGTGGGTGGCGTCGCCGCGCGCCTGAGCGTGGCCGCGGCCGACGAACAGACCATCACCAAGGAAGACGGTCGCTACGCCTTGCCGTCGACCGTCAACATCGACCTGCCCAAGGGTTACCATCCGAACGCGAAAGAGGAATACATGGGTCCGCGGCAACTGGCGTACTTCCGCCAGAAGCTGAAGGACTGGCGCGACCAGTTGGTCGAGGAATCGCGGCAGACCATGGAAAACCTGCGCGAGGAAGTGCGCGACGTGGGCGACGACGCCGAGCGCGCCACCCGCGAAACCGAGAACTCGCTGGAATTGCGCACCCGCGACCGCTATCGCAAGCTGATTTCCAAGATCGAAAAGGCGCTGCGCAAGATCGAGGAAGGCCGCTACGGCTTCTGCGAGGAGACCGACGAGGAAATCGGCCTCGAACGCCTCGAAGCGCGCCCGATCGCGACCCTGTCGCTGGATGCGCAGGAGCGTCGCGAGCATCTGCAGAAGCAGATGGGCGACTGACCGGAAGCGGATCGCGCGCGGGCGCGCTCCTACAAGAGCGGCTTGGTAGTTCTACTGTGTTACTAAAAATGTGAGATGATCGCACCATCTTCGAGCGACGGCGCGGAGGTGGGCCATGCGCAGCAGTCTGGAGACGCGCTTTGAGCGGTATGCCGAGGCCATGGCATCC
>SCQS01000055.1 GCA_004299705.1 Rhodanobacteraceae bacterium
TGCATGCGCAAACTGCTGACCATCCTCAACGCCATGCTGCGTGATGGTGCGCACTGGAGTCCGCATGTAGCAAAAACCGCTTGACGTCGAACACAGTTGCTTCGTTCCGAAGGGGGAAGAAAAGTGCGAAGCCACATGCGTAATCACCCCCTTCGGCACGAAGGGGGTCGCGCGCAACGCGCGCGGGGGGATGCCATCACGCATCTCCCTTACAATTCGCGCATGCACCTCTACCTGCAAACCCCGCCCGGCCCCGGCGCGCCGCGCTATTGCCGTATCGCGCTGGAACAAGACCTGCTCGGCGGCTGGACGCTGTACCGCGAGTCCGGCACCGAGGGTGGACGCACGACGCTGAAGCGTGAGGTCTATCTCGACCGCGATGCCGCGCTGGCAGCGTTCGAAAGCGCACGCGATGCGCAAATCAAGCGGGGCTTCAAGGTGATGATCACGCAGGGCATCGAAAACTCGCATGGCTGACGTGTCCGACCGCAGCAACCGCTTCCTGCGCGCCCTCGCCCGCCAACCCGTCGATGCCACGCCGGTGTGGATCATGCGCCAAGCCGGGCGCTACCTGCCCGAATACCGCGCCACGCGCGAACGCGCCGGCAGTTTCCTCGCACTCGCGCAAACGCCGGAACTGGCCTGCGAAGTCACGCTGCAACCGGTCGAACGCTTCGAGCTGGATGCGGCGATCCTGTTCTCCGACATCCTCACCGTCCCCGACGCGATGGGTTTGGGCTTGCATTTCGTCGAAGGCGAGGGCCCGAAGTTCCAGCATCCGGTGCGCTCGGCCGCCGACATCGTCCGACTCGGCGTGCCCGACCCGGAAGCATCACTGCGTTACGTGATGGACGCCGTGCGGCTGTGCCGCCGCGAGCTGCGCGGGCGCGTGCCGCTGATCGGTTTCGGCGGCAGCCCGTGGACGCTCGCGTGTTACATGATCGAAGGCGAAGGCTCGCATGATTTTGCGCGCGTGAAGGCGTTCGCGCTGAACGAACCCGATGCCATGCACAAGCTGCTGGACATCAACGCTCACGCGGTCGCGGCCTACCTCGCCGCGCAAGCCGCCGCCGGCGCGCAGGCGCTGATGGTGTTCGACAGTTGGGGCGGGATGCTGGCGCCGGCGATGTTCGAGGAATTCTCCGCGCGTTACCTCACTCGAATCGCGACGCTGTTGCGCAACGATACGCATGCGCGCGACGTGCCGCTGATCCTGTTCTCGAAAGGCGCCAACGCCAACCTCGAAGTACTGGCCGACAGCGGCTGCGCCGCGCTGGGTGTGGACTGGACCATCACGCTGGACGCAGCGCGTCGCCGTGTCGGCGAGCGGGTCGCATTGCAGGGCAACCTCGACCCCGCGACCTTGCTGGCCTCGCCCGAAGTGATCCGTCGCGAAGTCCGGCGTGTCAAACGCGACTTCGGCCCGCACTCCGGCCACGTGTTCAACCTCGGCCACGGCATCACGCCGGACGTCGATCCGGAGCACGTGGCGGTGTTGGTGGATACCGTACACGCGGCATGACACACTCGGAAACCAAGAACTGTCGTCATTCCCGCGAAAGCGGGAACCCATTGCCTTTTCATGATGGATGCCCGCCTCCGCGGGCATGACGCCAAGGAAATCTTGCATTCTTTGCCCAACGAGCCATCCGACCAATTCATTGCACGATGACCACGCGCTACCTCACCGGCATCACCACCACCGGCACGCCACACCTCGGCAACTACGTCGGTGCGATCCGCCCCGCGATCGCGGCCAGTCAGCGTGACAATGTCGACAGCTTTTACTTTCTCGCCGACTACCACGCCCTGATCAAGAGCGACGATCCGGTGCGCATCGCGCGCTCGCGGCTGGAAATCGCGGCGACTTGGCTGGCCTGCGGACTCGATCCAGCACGGGTCACGTTCTATCGGCAATCCGACATCCCCGAGATTCCGGAACTGACCTGGATGCTGACCTGCGTCACCGCGAAAGGCTTGTTGAATCGCGCGCACGCGTACAAGGCCGCGGTGGACCAGAACACCGCGGTCGGCGAGGATCCGGATGCCGCGATCACCGCCGGGCTGTACATGTATCCGGTGCTGATGGCCGCCGACATCCTGATCTTCAACGCCGACAAGGTGCCGGTTGGTCGCGATCAGGTGCAGCACATCGAGATGACCCGCGACATCGGCCAGCGCTTCAATCATATTTACGGCAAGGCGTGGCGCGCGGCGGGCGGCAAGGACCAGCCATTCGTGCTGCCCGAAGTGGTAATTGACGAAGCCGTCGCCACCCTGCCCGGCCTCGACGGCCGCAAGATGTCCAAGAGCTACGACAACACCGTGCCGCTGTTCGAAGGCGGCGCCAGGGCGACCCGCGAGGCGATCATGAGAATCGTCACCGACTCGCGCGCGCCAGGCGAGCCCAAGGATCCGGACTCCGCCAGCCTGTTCGCGATCTACCGCGCCTTCGTGGGCGACGCCGAAAGCGCGGCGTTCCGCGAGGAGCTCGAAGATGGCTTGGGCTGGAGCGACGCCAAGCACAAACTGTGCGCACGCATCGAACAGGACATCGCGTCGTTGCGCGAACGCTACGACGCGCTGATGGCGCATCCGGACGACATCGAGGATGCGCTGCGCGACGGCGCCAGGAAGGCACGCGCGGTCGCGACGCCGCGGCTGGAAATCATGCGGCGCGCGGTGGGGCTAGGCGCGCTCGCCGCACCAGCCGCGACAGCGCGCGGCGCGAAACAGGCGAAGGCGGAAAAACCCGCGCTGCAACCCGTGGTGTTCCGCGAACACGATGCCTTCGCATTCAAGGTGCTGGACGCGAAGAAAAAAGTGCTGGCCACGCAAGCCGGCTTCGCCGATCCGAAAGCCGCAATGGCTGCCGCACGGGCGGCGATGGAAACACTCGCCGCCGCGCAGTGAGGCGCCGTCAGTTCGGCAGCGCGAGATCGTCCAGCACCGCCTTCAGGAACCGCGCGGCCTCGCCGCCGGTGCAGGCGCGGTGGTCGAAGGTCAGCGAGATCGGCAGGCGCCGATGCACTTCGATGCCGCCCATCACCGCAACCACGTCGTGCGACAGCTTGCCCACGCCGACGATCGCGACGCACGGCGGCACCACGACGACGGTGCCATAGCGGCCGGCGAACATCCCGAAGTTGGAGAGGCTGATCGTGTAGCCGGTCAGTTCCGACGCCGGGATCGAACGATCCTCGACCTGCGCGCGCAGGCGGTTGACGCCTTCGCGCAAGCTCCGCGCATCCAGCATGTCGGCGTTGCGCAGTGCGGGCACGAACAGGCCATCGGGCGTGTCCACCGCGATGCCGAGATCGACGTGCGGATGGCGGGTGACGGTGAGGTTCTGGCCGTCGAACCACGCATTCAAGGCCGGCACCGCCTTGCAGGCCGCGACGATCGCGCGGATCGTGCGCACCGTGATGTCCTGCTTGCCCAGCCACTGGTGCAGGTCGGCGTCATCGACGATGGTGGTCTGCACCACTTCCGCGTGAGCCTGCGCCATAACCCGCGCCATGTTGCGGCGCACGCCTTTCAATTGCTCCGGCTGGCCGGTGACGCTGACCGAAGGCGGCGTGGTGCGCATGGGTTTGCCGGATTGCGAAACGGTCGTGCGTTGCGCGGCGGCGACGGGTGCCGGCGCACTGCGCGCCACGGTTGGCGTCGCCGGGGCTGTGCCAAGCTGCGCGGCGCCGGAAGCCGCGGCGTTCTTCACGTCCTGCATCGTGACCACACCGCCCGCGCCCGTGGCCTGCACGCGCGCAAGATCGACCTTCAGTTTCCTCGCCATCGCGCGCACCGCGGGTACGGCTTTCACGCCGCCGACACTGGCGGCCGCTTCGTTGCGCACTTCGTTGCTGCTGGCGACCGCGCCGACCACCGTGCCTTCGTCTTCGCGTTCGGCCGGCTTCGCCGCCGGCGCGGTCGGCGCCGGAGCCGGCTCGGGCGCTGCTGCAGGCGCTGCCGCATGCTGATGTCCGCCCGTCGCGTTTTCGGCGCGCTGCTTGGCGTTCGGATCAAGCTCGAACTCGGCCAGCGGCGCGCCGGTCACGACCACGTCGCCCGCAGCGCCGTGGAACTTCAGCACCTTGCCGGTGTACGGCGAAGGTACCTCCACCACGGCCTTCGCGGTTTCCATCGACACCAGCGGCGCGTCCAGCTTGATGCTGTCGCCTTCCTTCACCAGCCATTCGACGATGGTGGCGTCGGGCAGACCTTCGCCGAGGTCGGGGAGGTGGAATGTTTTCTTGTCGGCCATGATTTCGGTTCCGTTGTCGAAACTGCTTCGTCATTCTTTGGCGTCATCCCGGCGGAAGCCGGGATCCATTTTTCCGTTTGGCGCGAAGGCAACGTCAAAATGGATTCCGGGTTCCGCCGCAGTGGAGCCGCGGCGGCCCCGGAATGACGGCAGTGTTTTACGCAACTTGTTTGAGTGATGGGTCGATTATGACGCCGCCAGCGTCCGCTTGGCCGCGTCCACGATGCGCGCGGTGCTGGGTAGTTGTTTCATTTCGAGGCGATACAGCGGGGTGTGCACATCCCAGCCGCTGACGCGTGCGACCGGCGCCAGCAGGTCGTAGATGCACTCCTCGGCGACACGCGCGGCGATCTCGGCGCCGAAACCCGCGGTCTTCGGGGCTTCCTGCACGATCACGCAGCGGCCGGTTTTCTGCACCGACTCGGCGATGGTGTCGAAGTCGAGCGGCGTCAGGGTGGCGACGTCGATCACTTCGGCGCTGATGCCTTCTTTCGCCAGTGCGTCGGCGGCTTCCAGGGTTTCCTTCACCTCGGCGCCCCAGGTCACCAGTGTGATGTCGGTGCCGTCGCGCAGCACGAAGCATACGTCCAGCGGCAGCGCTTCGCCGTCGTCCGGCACTTCTTCCTTGTACTGGCGGTAGATGCGCTTGGGCTCGAAGAACACCACCGGATCGGGATCACGGATCGCGGCCAGCAACAGGCCATACGCGCGCGCCGGTGAAGACGGCAACACCACGCGCAAGCCCGGCACGTTGGTGAACAGGTGTTCGTTGGCTTCCGAATGGTGTTCGGGCGCGTGGATGCCGCCGCCCCACGGCGCGCGGAACACCGCCGGGCAGGTGATGCGTCCACGGGTGCGGTTGCGCATGCGCGAGGCGTGACAGCAGATCTGCTCCATCATCGGATAGATGAAGCCCTCGAACTGCGCCTCGCACACCGGCCTCATGCCTTGTGCAGCGAGGCCGACGGTGACACCGGCGATGGTGGTTTCGTCCAGCGGCGTGTCGAACACGCGCCACTCGCCGAATTTTTCCGACAAGCCTTGCGTGGCGCGGAACACGCCGCCGTTGACACCGACGTCCTCGCCCAGCACGACCACGGATTTGTCGTGCTTCATTTCATACGCCAGCGCCTGGGTGACGCCTTCGATCAGAGTGATTGCTGCCATGTATTTCTCCGAATGTAGGAGCCGGCCTGCCGGCGACCGCTTGTCGAGCGCAGGCGCGCTCCTACGACGTCAATGTTGTTGTTCCAACGCGATCGCTTCCTCGCGCTGCTTCACGAGATCGGCCGGCAATTCGGCGAAGGTGTAGTCGAACATCGCGGTGATCGGCTGGGCCTTGGTTTCGAGGTACGCGTTGACTTCGTTGTCCATCCACTCGTCGCATTCGGCCTGCAGCTTGTCTTCCTTCTTCTTGTTCCAGGCTTTCTTCGCTTCCAGCCAGGTGCGCAGGCGCTTGACCGGGTCCTTGGTCCACGCGTCTTCCACTTCGTCCTTGCCACGGTAGCGGCGCGCATCGTCGGCGGTGGTGTGGTCGCCGAGGCGATACGTCACGCACTCGACCACGCTGCCGCCCTCGCCCTTGCGCGCGCGTTCGACCGCGTCGGTCATGGCCTTCTTGACCGCGATGATGTCGTTGCCATCCACCTGGATGCAGTACAACCCTGCGGCGATGCCCTTCTGTGCCAGGGTCTTGGCACCGGACTGGATCTTGCGCGGCACCGAGATCGCCCACTGGTTGTTGACGATCGCCGCGACCAGCGGCAGGTCGCGCGCACCGGTGATGTTGATGGCGCCGTAGAAATCGGCCTTGCTCGATCCACCGTCGCCGATGGTGCACACCGCGACGCGTTTCTCCTTGCGGATCTTGAACGCCAGCGCGGAGCCCGCCGCGTGCAGGCACTGCGTGCCGATCGGCACCGACCACGCGAAGTCGTGCTTCGCGGGTTCGTTCTGGTAATCGTTGCCGCGCTCGTCGCCGCCCCAGTACATGTACACCTCGCGCGGGCGCACGCCACGGTACAACTGCGCGCCATATTCGCGGTAACTCGGCGCGAACACGTCTTCCGGTTTCATGGAGCTGCCGATGCCGACGTGGGTGGCTTCATGGCCCAGGCACGACGCGTAGGTGCCGAGCTTGCCGGTGCGCTGCAGCGCGATCGACTTGGTATCGAACACGCGGGTGGAAACCATCAGCTTGTACAACTCGACCATCTGGTCGACGTCCTTGGCGAAGTCGGGCAGATCCTTCCTGACCTGCTTGCCCTCGGGATCGAGGTATTGGAGGTATTCGATTTCAAACTTGGCGGCAATGGGCACGGATTGCTCCCGAATGTGATGCGGGGATGCGAGGCCGCGGATGCGCAGCAACGCGTCGTGTCGGACCATCCGCGCGCAAGAATCCACGCGAACGGGCCGCTCATTATCGCATGCTCGATGCGTCGACCGCAGCCTGTCGCAGTACGCCTGCGCATGTTGCGATGCAGCATGCGCGTGCAAGGCTGCGCTGTTGACTTCGATCAGCCCTCCTGCGGGAAGGCGCGGCAACAATCCGGCACCCGAGTGCGATAGGCTTTTCGTTGTTTGCGATCATCCCTGATCGCCGCTTCGCCAGACCAGCACGCTCTCCGAATCATTCCAGGTCATCAAGGCCAGAACGGGCTTCCTGCCCTGACTTTTCACAACAGCAGCTTCGAACCAGACATTCGACATCCATGACCAACACCAACCAACGCGAACTCGAAGCCGGCATCCAGCGTGACCTTTCCGGGCGCATGACCTACGCGAGTTACCTGAAGCTGGACACGCTGCTGTCTGCGCAACGGCCGGTGTCCGACCCCGAGTACCACGACGAGATGCTGTTCATTGTGCAGCACCACGTCGCCGAGCTGTGGCTGAAGCTGATGATCCACGAGCTCACCGCCACCATCGCCGATCTCGACGCCGACCGTGCGGATCAAGCGCTGAAGAAACTCGCACGCATCAAGCGCATCCAGGACCAGCTGTTCAACGAGTGGGCGGTGCTGGAGACGATGACGCCGCACGAGTACCTGAAGTTCCGCGACGCGCTGGGGCCGTCGTCGGGCTTCCAGTCGCTGCAGTACCGCACGGTGGAATTCCTGCTCGGCAACAAGCATGCCGACATGCTGGCGGTGTTCACGCATGACCCGGACGCGCAGGCACGCCTGCGCGCGACGCTGGAAGCGCCCAGCCTGTACGATGCCGCCCTGCACTGGCTGGCGCGACGCGGCCACGCGATACCGGAACCCATTCTCGACCGCGACGTGCGCGAAGGCTGGAAGCGCAACGAAGCCTTGCTGCCGGTCTTCCAGCGCATCTACGAGGCCCCCGACCAGTTCTGGCCCGAGTACCACCTGTGCGAAACGCTGGTGGACGTGGAGGAGAATTTCCAGCTCTGGCGCTTCCGCCACATGAAGGCGGTCGAGCGCATCATCGGTTACCGGCAAGGCACCGGCGGTTCATCGGGCGTCGGGTTCCTGAAGAAGGCGCTCGACCTCACCTTCTTCCCCGAACTGCTGGAAGTGCGCACGCAGATTCGGTCGGCATGATCTGCGGACTCGGGACTCGACGTTGGAAGCCTGCTGTTGCGCCGCGCCTTGCCGCGGCGGCTCTGGCGCGGCTATCGTCGCGCGCATGCTGACATCCGTCAGCCGGAATGAGGGCTGACGATGCACGCGAGCGCCGACACCGATTCCCCGCTGCCCGGGGGTGGCAAGTTCATGGGGCATCCACGCCTTGTGTGGATGCTGTTCACGGTCACCATCGGTTTCAACTTCGCGTTCTACGGTTTTCGCGCCTTTCTCGCGCCGTACGTCGCCGACACGTTCTTCGCAAACCTCCCGCACGCCGAGGCGCTGAAGCAGGCGGACTTCCTGTTCGCGGGCTTCGGATCGCTCAACTACGCCCTGGCCATCCTGGGCGGCTGGGTCGCCGACAACGTGCTGGGTGAAGTGCAGTCGCTGCGGCTGGGGGTATGGTTGATCATCGCCGGGCTGCTGGCGATGGCCGTCCCGAACGAGGAAGTATTCCTCCTCGGACTCGCGTTCGACGTGCTGGCGGTGGGACTCACGATTCCGTTGACGGTCCTGGTCGGGCGCAACTACGCGCTCGATGACCCGAAGCGCGAGGCCGGTTACACCCTCTACTACATGGCCATCAACCTCGGCTCGTTCATCGCCCCGTTCATTTGTGCCGGCTGGGTCGCAGTTCACTACGGTTACCGCTGGGGCTTCATTGCCGCCGCCGCAGGCGAGCTCGTCGCGGCGGTCGTCTTCGAATGGAGACACCGGCGCGTGACCGGGGCTCCGCAGCCGCCCCGCTTCAAACGCGCATGGTCCACGCCGGTGGTGACGATCATCACCATCGCGCTTGCGCCCCCGGCCGCATTCATGCTCGCCCACCCGGACGCGATGAACTGGTTCGTGTATGCGCTGTTCATCGCGCTGGTCGTGTATTTCGTGATCAGCAGCGTGCGCCGCGGCGAGCGGACACAGGGCCATCGCTATATCGCATTGCTGCTGTTGTTCATTCCGTACGTGGCGTTCTGGGCGCTGAGTCTGCTGAGCGCCAGCGCGATCAACTTCTTCGCGCGCGATTACGTGGCTCCGCTTTGGCATGGCAGCCTGCTGGGCCTGATTCCCTGGAGCTATCTGCTCTTCCAGTCGGCGAACCCGCTCTACATCCTGATCCTCGCAATACCGGTGGCCTTGTTGTGGCCCGCGCTCGACCGCCACGGGGTCAATCCGTCCACGCCGCGCAAGTTCGGCATCGGGTTGCTGCTGGTCGCACTGGGCTATGGCGTGCTGTGGTACGCCATCGAGTACCTGCAGTTGCCGGGCGGCAAGGTCGCGGCGTGGACGCTGGCGCTGTATTACCTCCTCGCGACCATCGGCGAGCTGGCGCTGTCACCCATCGGCTACGGGCTCATCGGCAAACTTGCCGCATCCAACGAGACGTCGCTCGCGATGGGTGGCTGGTTCTTCGGGGTCGCGCTGTCCTACAACGTGGCCGGACAGATTGCCGCAACGACGACCGCGGGCGGCATCGCGCCGTACGCGGATGCCTCGAAGTGGCTGCTGGTCATCGGCGGCGGCATCGCCGTGATCTACCTGGTTGCGTCACCCGCCATCCTGAAACTGATGCACGGCGTCAAGTGAGTGCAGGATGCACTCATCCCGGACAGGCCATGGATGGCCGATGATCCGGGATCCGATGCAAACTGTTACGGCGAACCCGCCATCAGCTTGTCGAGGATGCGTGCAAGCCAGCGACCTTCTTCTTCGCTCAAGGCTTCCAAAAACTCGCGCTCATGGCCCCGCGCCAGCGGTGCCACCGCGTCATGGATGCGCCAACCGGCGGCGGACAGCCGCAGCACCGAGCGGCGTTTGTCTCCGTGGTGCACGCGGCGCAGCACGCGCCCCTTCGCCACCAGCCGGGCCAGCGCGCGGCTGATCGCCACCTTGTCCATCGCGGTCAGGCGCGCCACCGCGCGTGCCGACAGTCCCTCGCCGTCGTAACGCGCCAGCACCGCCATCACCCGCCATTCGGTGGTGCCGAGGTCGAAACGTTCGCGATACTCGCGCGCGATCGCCTCGCTGACCGTGTTGGACACGATCGACAGCTGGTACGGAACGAATTTTTCCAGCTCGATGGGCGCATGTCGGGACATGGGGCGGCGTCGCTTGCAAATGGTTTCACATGAAACTATTGTAATGCAATCGTCCCTGATTGCGGCCTTGCCCGAGCCTGCCGCAATCCATCAAGTCTTTCGGCCCACCAACATCAGAACGGGCTTCAAAGCCGCCATCCCTGGCCGAGAGCTCCGTCCTGACTTTTCACCAAAAGCTCGCACCGCGAATACCTGCTTCGGAGACAACCATGAACGCACAACCCAATACCGGCATGCATCCGACCACGTTCGCCAACCCGATGGGGGTGGACGGTTTCGAGTTCGTGGAATTCGCCGCACCCGACCCGAAACAGCTGCACGACCTGTTCAAGCGCCTCGGCTTCACCGCGGTCGCCAGGCACAAAAGCAAAGCCATCACGCTGTACCGCCAGGGTGGCTGCAACCTGCTGGTCAACGAGCAGCCCGAATCGTTCGCCGCCGATTTCGCGAAAAAGCATGGACCGTGTGCCTGCGGGTTCGCGATCCGCTTCTCCAAACCCGCGTCCGAAGTCCTGAAGGCGACACTGGGCAACGGCGCCAGGGAAGCCACCCACAAGGCCGATACCCGCGCCATCGACGCACCGGTGATCGAGGGCATCGGCGGCTGCATGCTGTACCTCGTCGATCGTTACGGCGCCAAGGGCTCGGTGTTCGACGATTACGAATGGCTGGTACCGCAAGCCCAGCGCCAACCGAAGGGCTTCGGGCTCACCTTCATCGACCACCTCACCCACAACCTGTATTTCGGCGAGATGGCCAAGTGGGCCGGCTACTACGAGCGCCTGTTCAACTTCCG
This sequence comes from Rhodanobacteraceae bacterium, assembly GCA_004299705.1. GTDB lineage: Bacteria > Pseudomonadota > Gammaproteobacteria > Xanthomonadales > Rhodanobacteraceae > 66-474. The sequence continues at coordinate 10,747 of SCQS01000055.1, forward strand.
CGAGATCCGCTATTTCGACATCAAGGGCGCCAAGACCGGCCTGGTGTCCAAGGCCATGACCGCACCGGACGGGATGGTGCGCATCCCGCTGAATGAATCCAGCGACCCGAAATCGCAGATCAACGAATACCTCGACGAGTACAAGGGCGAGGGCATCCAGCACATCGCGCTGTTCACCGACAACATCTACGACACCGTGGAAGCCATGCGCAAGGCCGGCGTCGAGTTCCTCGACACCCCCGACACCTATTTCGAGGTGATCGACGTGCGCGTACCCAACCACGGCGAGGACGTGCCGCGGCTGGCGAAGAACAAGATCCTGATCGACGCCGACAAGGAAACCCACAAGAAACTTCTATTGCAGATCTTCACCCAGAACTGCATCGGCCCGATCTTCTTCGAGATCATCCAGCGCAAGGGCAACGAAGGCTTCGGCGAAGGCAACTTCCAGGCCCTGTTCGAATCCATCGAGCGCGACCAGATGAAGCGCGGCGTTCTTTGAGAATCCTCCCATGAACCGCGCCTACCTTACCGGCTTCGGCAACGAACACTCGAGCGAGGCGCTGGCCGGCGCGCTGCCGGTCGGACAGAACTCGCCACAGAAGGTGCCGTACGGACTATTCGCGGAGCAGTTGTCGGGCACCGCGTTCACCGCGCCGCGCCACGCCAACCGCCGCAGTTGGCTGTACCGCATCCGCCCGACCGCGCTGCACGGCAGCTTCGCGGCATACACACACCCGCATTGCCACAACCGTTTCGACGAGGCCTCCACCCCGCCGGACCAGATGCGCTGGAGTCCGTTTCCGCTTCCGACCGCACCCACCGATTTCGTGGACGGCCTGTTCACGATGGCCGGCAACGGCAGCGCTGCGGCCCGCACCGGCACCGGCATCCACCTGTACGCCTGCAACCAGCCGATGCAGGATCGCTACTTCTACGACGCCGATGGCGAATTGCTGGTCGTGCCGCAGCAGGGGCGGCTCGCCATCGCCACCGAACTCGGCGTGCTGGAAATCGAGCCGCAGCAGGTCGCGTTGATCCCGCGCGGCGTGCGCTTCAAGGTGGAACTGCCGGACGGCGCCTCGCGCGGCTATATCTGCGAGAACTTCGGCGAACCGCTGCGCTTGCCGGAACTCGGACCGATTGGCTCCAACTGCCTCGCGAACGCACGCGATTTCGAGGCCCCGGTCGCAGCGTACGAAGATGTCGAAGGCGAATTCGAACTGATCGCGAAGTTCCAGGGCAACCTGTGGCGTGCGCCGATCAACCACTCGCCGCTGGACGTGGTGGCGTGGCACGGCACCCACGTGCCCTATCGCTACGATCTGCGCCGCTTCAACACCATCGGCTCGATCTCTTACGACCACCCCGATCCGTCGATCTTCACGGTGCTGACCTCGCCCTCCGACACGGCCGGCACCGCCAACATGGACTTCGCGATCTTTCCGCCGCGCTGGCTGGTGGCCGAACATACCTTCCGGCCGCCGTGGTTCCACCGCAACGTCGCATCCGAATTCATGGGCCTGATCCACGGCGAGTACGACGCCAAGGACGCCAGCGCGGGCGGCGGCTTCGTGCCGGGCGGCGCCAGCTTGCACAACTGCATGTCAGGACACGGCCCGGATGCCGCGAGCCACGCCAAGGCGCTGGCGACGGATACGTCCAAACCCCAGCACGTCCTCGATACCATGGCCTTCATGTTCGAAACGCGCTGCGTGATCCATCCCACAAGGCAGGCCCTCGACGCACCGCAACGCCAGCGCGACTACCAACATTGTTGGCAAGGCCTGCAAAAACATTTCGACCCTTCGAAACGCTGATCGCAAAGGATCAACATGAAGCTCGCAACCCTCAAGGAAGGCGGCCGCGATGGAACCTTGATCGTCGTCAGCCGCGACCTCGCCCATGGCGTGCGCGCAGCCGGCATCGCGCCCACCCTGCAGGCTGCACTGGACGACTGGCACCGCACTGCCCCGCGCCTGCACGCGCTGTACGACGCGCTGTGCCTGCACCGGCACAAGGCCGTGGAGAATGCCTTCGAACTCGACTTCCGCGCGCTGGCCGCGCCACTGCCGCGTGCCTACGAATTCGTGGACGGCAGCGCCTACCTGCCGCACGTCGAACGCGTGCGCCGTGCGCGCGGCGCGACGGTGCCGGAAACCTTCTACAGCGATCCACTGATGTACCAGGCCACCAGCGCCGGCTTCCTCGGGCCGCGCGACCCGGTGCGGGTACCCAGCGAAGACTACGGCATCGATCTCGAAGCCGAAGTCGTGGTGGTCACCGACGACGTGCCGATGGCGGTGACGCCCGAGCACGCCGCGCACCACATCCAACTGGTCGGCCTGGTCAACGATGTCAGCTTGCGCAACCTGATTCCCGCCGAACTCGCCAAAGGTTTCGGCTTCCTGCAATCCAAGCCGCGCTCGGCGCTGTCGCCGGTGCTGGCAACGCCCGACGAACTGCGCGACACTTGGCGCGACAACAAGGTGCACTTGCCGATGCGCACCTGGATCAACGGCCAATGGTTCGGCGAAGCCGAGGCCGGCGAGGACATGCAGTTCAATTTCGCGCAGCTCATTGCGCACGCGGCCAAGACGCGCCCGCTCGCGGCGGGCACCCTGGTCGGCTCGGGCACCATCGCCAACCAGGACACGTCGCGTGGGGCGTCCTGTCTAGCCGAGCAGCGCACCGTCGAAAAGCTGCGCGACGGCGAGGCCATGACGCCGTTCCTGAAATACGGCGACACCGTGAAGATCGACATGCACGACGTCGAGGGCAACTCGATCTTCGGCTCCATAGAACAGAGCATCGAGCCGCCGGGCAACTGAAACCCGAGGCTGCTGTAAAATCGTTACCTGATCGGCGGCGATGCCGCCGTCTGGCAGCCGAGCACCCCCATGGAATCGCACTCGCCATCCCCCCGCGAAAACGCGCCGCAGGAACGCCGTACCGGCATTCCCTCGAACGACGGCGACGCCGAGCACTTCTGTTCGAGCTGCGCCTTCGCCGAAGCCTGTGCGGTCGCGGGTTACGGCAGGCCGGAACTCAGCGATCTGCAGTGCCTGGTCGAACACGTCGGCCCGTTCGAGCCCGGCCAGCGCGTGTTCCGCTCGGGCGATCCATTCCGTGCGCTGTATGCGGTGCGCGACGGCATGATCAAGACCACCATGGTCGATGCCGAAGGCCGCGAGCAGGTGTTGGGCTTCTACCTGCCGGGCGAACTGGTGGGCCTGGACGCGATCTACCCCGAACACTACCCGTGCGACGCGATCGCACTGGAACCCACCCATTGCTGCCGCTTCTCGTTTCCGGCGATGAGCGCGCTGGCGGCGCGCCAACCCAAGATCCAGCAGCACCTGTTCCGCCTGCTCTCGAAGGAACTCGGTTCGGCAGCGTTGCTGGCCGGCGACCATTCGGCGGACGAACGCCTGGCCGCGTTCCTGATCGACCTTGGCGATCGCTATGCCTCGCGCGGATTGTCCGGCACGCAATTCCGGCTCAGCATGGCGCGCTCCGACATCGCCAATTACCTGCGCCTCGCCGCGGAAACCGTCAGCCGTGTGCTCGGCCGCTTCCGCGAACAAAAGCTGATCGCGATCGACGGGCGCAGCGTCGAACTGTTGGATCCACCGCGGCTGCGCGAGTTGGCGCGCTGCGTGCTGAATGTCTGATTTCCCGGAGTCGACAACAGCGCTTGACACGGATGGACGCGGATGGACACGGATTTGCATCCGGCTTTCGATTCATCCGCGTTCATCCATGTGAATCCGCGTCAAAAGCCTTTTGAAACCAGGCGTGGCGTTTGCACCAACGCGGGGGCCTTGTAGAACTGGATGCAATGCGCAGGGTCAATGCGCTTCGGCGTAACAGCCTGCATACTCTCACCCCTGCCACCCGACGATCCGACATGGCCGCGTGGTTCCTGCAAATCCTGTGGATTCACGTCGGCTGCGTGATCGCATCGGGCAGCCTGTTCTTCACCCGCGGCTGCATGGTGCTGGCCGGCTGGCGCGCCGCCAATCACACGGCCCTGCGCTGGATTTCGGTGCTGATCGACATGCTGCTGCTGGCTGCGGCGATCGCGTTGACCACCATCATCCACCAGTACCCTTTCGTGCAGGCATGGCTGACCGTCAAGGTGGTCCTGCTGGTGGCCTACATCGTGCTGGGCACGTTCGCCCTGAAACGCGGGCGCACTCGCGCGGTGCGCGCCACCTGCTTCGTGGCGGCCGTCGTGGTGTTCCTGTTCATCGTGACGGTCGCCCGCACGCAAAACCCGTTCGGGCTGTTCGCTCAACTGTGAGGGTTACGCGGCCTTGGCAGGCTGCCCGACTTGCGTGCGCGCCGACGGCTGTCGATCCATGAAGCCCAGTGCGTGGCACCAGTGCATCACGTGCACGCCCTTGGCGCGCTGCTCGTCGCGGATCGAATCGCGCAGCTCCACCATTTTGGTCCAGTGCACCTTGGGCCGGTAGTGGTGCTCGGCGTGGAAGCCGTTGTACAGCCAGATCCAGTTGTAGAACTTGTTGTAGGTGCTGACACCCCACGCGATCGGCTCGTCGGGATTGCCCTTCAGGTGCTCGTAGTAGCCGTTCAACGACGACAGCGACTGGCCGAGGTAGTAGAACGGCACCAGGCACAGGAATGCGCGCCAGTCGTAGACCAGGCAGGCCAGGTACACCACGATGAAGGTGACCATCTCGATGCGCACCCAGCGCGCGCGCTCGGGATGTTTTTCCTTGAGGCGCGTGTAGCACTCACCGATGTCGTCGCGGAAGAACGACAGGAAGGTGTACGCCCACACATTTTCCGGCTTGCCGTCCTTGCCGTGGCGGTAGATCGAGATCGGGTCGATGGTGGTGCCGTTCTTGCCGACGCGATCCATGTTGCCGACGTGGTGGCGCAGGTGCACGCTGCGGTACCACTCCTGGCTGAAGCCATCGACCAGCGAGAACAGGAAGCTGTAGACGCGATTCAGCCACGCCCACTTGAAGAACTCGTTGTGGATGAAGCTGTGGCTCGGCCCGTTGATCGACCACGAGATGCTGATCGAATAGATGAACGCGCACGGGATCCACAACCACCACGGGGTCTGGTGGAAACCGAAGAACAGCCATGCGAGGAACGCGACATGCCCCAGCACCATCAGCGCGGGGATCGTGTCCCACGCGGTCCAGGCGAAGAACAGGCGGCGGGGTTTGGCGGGTACGGTATTCATTGCTGCGCACACGAATGGAGAACGGACGGCGCCAGCGCAGCCGCTGGCCCGAACGCCATTTTACGACGTTGCGGAGGATGCCATGCAAAGCATCCCGAAAGCCGGTTCAGGCAGTATGCCGGGTCGGCCTTTCGGCTGGCTTGCGTGGCTATCTGGGATCCAGCCGATGGTCACGCAAAACGGCGTCTTTTACTCAAAGCCGCGATAATGCTCGCATGCCAGCTCATCTCCGCATCCTCGACACCGACGCCAGCGTCGACGCCGCCGCACTCGCTGGCGCCGCGCCGTGGGCGTCGGTGACGCACGTAGAGCTTGCCGATCTCGGCCCGAAGTTGCGCCTGTGGAGCCGGCGCAAATACATCGACGCCGCGCGCGCGCGGATCGGCGCCGCTGCCGATCTGCGCCCATCCATCACCTTCATGGGTTCGGGCGATTTTCACCACCTTGCCGCATTGCTGGCCGAGCGCGTGGAGGAACCCTTCACCCTGCTGCACTTCGACAACCATCCGGACTGGGTGCGGCTGGCGCCGCGCTGGCATTGCGGCGCGTGGGTGAACCGGGCGCTCGCATTGCCGAACGTGCAACGCGTCGTCACCGTGGGCGTGTGCAGCGACGACCTGGTCGATCCGGGCCGCAAGGGCGGCAACCTGCCGGCGCTCGACGCTGGTCGGTTGGCACTGTTTCCATGGCAACACGCACCCTCGCGGGTTCGCCGCCACACCGCCGACGGCCCCGGACACGCGTGGCGCGACGGCCAGATTAAATGGCGCAATCTCGCGGAAATGCCGCTACCCGACGCAATCGACATGGTGCTGTCCTCGATCCCGACCGAAGCCGTCTGGATCACCATCGACAAGGACGTGTTGCCCGAGCGCGAAGCCTTGACCAACTGGGACCAGGGCCAGATGCCGCTGGCCGCGTTGCTCGCGATGTTGCAGGCGACCGGGCAACGCAAGCGTGTGCTGGGCGCCGACATCTGCGGCGAATACTCGCCGCCGCGCCACGCCAATTGGTTCAAGCGAATCGAGGCGCGGATGGACCAGCCGGCGCGCGACGCGACGGATCGGCAGCGGATCGAAGACAATACGCGCACCGACTGCGCACTGGCGCAAACCCTCATCGAAGCTTGCACCACGCCCGCCGCCGCATGATCGACGTCACCGTCCACCCTTCCATCGACGCCATTCCGGCCGCCGAGTGGGACCGCCTGTTCCCGCACGAACTCGAAGACCACGCCTACCTGCGCGCGATCGAACGCGCCGGGCTCGCGGGCTTCCGCTATCTGTATTTCGCGGTACGCGACGAAGGACGACTGCTCGCGGCCGTCCCCGCCTTCGTCACCGATTACCGGCTCGATACCACGATGCAAGGCGCGATGCGCCACGTGGTCGAGGCGCTCACGAAACTTTTCCCGCGCCTGTTTCGCATCCCGATGCTGTCGCTGGGCTCACCGGTGACCGAACGCTGCCGTGTCGGCTACGCGCCTGAATCCAGCGCCGAGCAACGCGCTGCATGGCTGGACGCGATCCTCGCGCAGATGGAAACCGTTGCCGCGCGGGAAAAGTTCGGCATGCTCGCCGTGAAGGACGCACCGCTGGAAGAGCCCGTATGGCAGCAAGTGTGCCCCAGGCACGGACTGCGCTTGCTGCCGGGACTGCCGGGTGCGACGCTGGAGATTCCCTGGCACGACCTGGACGGCTATCTCGAATCGCTGGGCACGTCCTCCCGCAAGGACCTGCGTCGCAAGCGCCGCGCGGGCAGCGCGCTGCGGATCGAATGGCGCACGAGCCTGGACGGCATCGCGGACGACGTGCAGCGCCTGTACCGCGAAACCCTCGTGCACGCGGAGTTTTCGTTCGAGGAACTGACCCCGGCGTACTTCGAGAACGTGCTGCGCGACATGCCGGGGCGCGCGCTTTGTGTCACCTACCACGAAGGCGACAAGTTGGTCGCGTTCAACCTCGTGCTGCGCGATGCCGAGCGCCTGCTCGACAAGTTTCTCGGCATGGACTACGCGGCGATGGACCGCTACAACCTGTACCACGTGAGCTGGCTGGAGAACATCCGCTGCTGCATCGACCGGCACATCGGTGTGTACGAAGCGGGCCAGGGCCTGCACCGCGAGAAACTGCGGCTGGGCTGCAGCCTGCACGCCAACGCCTTGTGGTACCACCACCGCAACCGCCTCGTCGATGGCGTGTTCGCGCGCTTCGAGAGGCTGGCGCGCATGGATCGTTTCGACGATCTACCGGTGGATCCCGAATCGTCCGCGCGGCGGGCTTGACCTTCTCGAATGTTCCCTCCGGGTCGCCCGCACGGTCATCGGACGAAACCAGTGGGTACCTGTCCTTGCGCAAGTGACGAGAAAGCTTACAATCCATTTCAAGTTTGCTTGCATAACCCATGGCTTCCAAAACGGCTTGCTTTTCAGGCTGTTAATCAGCCGCAGCAGCCATGTGCCGAGCCGGGGGTATCATGCCGTTGTCGAGAAAGTTTACAGATTGCTGGTTGCGCTCGCGAACCCTGATCTGACGTTTCCAGCGATTTCAATGGCATAGCAGCTTGGCACGGCTGATGCGTTGGTGAACAGCTTGCCGGGAAGGCTTTCCCCTCACTTCGGAGGCAACCACATGCTTTTCGAGAGACGGTTCACTTCAATCGCCATATCCGCTGTGCTCGCGCTTGCGGCGGGAGTCTGTTTGTCGGCCCACGCAGCGAAGCCGACGCCTCCGTCAGAAACGGTCAGCGCATCCATCATTCTCAACGTCACCAATCCACAGGCACTGTCGGATTACGCCCAAGCCGTGCTCACGCCGGGAGACCCGAGTTATCACCGGTTCCTGACCGTGGGGCAGTTCCGGACGCGGTACGCGCCGTCGACCCAGCAAATCAGGAAGCTGGTGAAATATTTGGAGTCGTTCGGCATCACGCTCGATAAAATCTACGCGGACAACCTGGACATCACCGTCTCGGGCACCGCGGCGCAATTCAACGCCGCCTTCGCGGTGCAGTTGCAGGACTTTGCAAAGAACGGCAAGAGTTTCCACCGGCCTGACCGGAAGTTCTCGTTGCCTGGTGACATCTCCAGCCTGGTTCTGGGCGTCGCGGGACTCGACAGCCAGCCCGACCGCATGCATCCGATGCTGGCGCGGGCCAAGCCATCGACATTGACACGGGCGGCCGGCTCGACGTTCGGTGGCTATCCCGCCATGGTGTGGCCCACGAACACCACGGCGACCGGTGTTCCCGGCGAGTACACCGTCGGCGACGTGGCCAACTTCTACCAGGTCAACCCGCTCTATCAGGCCGGCTTCAGCGGCCGCGGCCAGACGATCGGCATCATGACCTTTGCCAATTTCAATGTCGCGGACGCGCAAGCGTACTGGTCGGACATCGGGCTCAAGGTGGCGCCCAACCGGATCACCAAGAACCTGGTGGATGGCGGCACGCCGGTCCAGCCGGGCGTGGGCGACGATGAAACTTCGCTCGACGTGGAACAGTCTGGTGGGCTGGCGCCACAGGCCAAGATCCAGGTTTATGTCGCGCCCAACACCAATCAGGGGGGCGTCGATGTTTACTATGCGGCGGTTTCGGACGATGTCGCTGACACCTTGTCCATCAGTTGGGGCGAGGCGGAGGAGTTGTACTTCGCTGCCGTCAACGGCGGTGTGGACTATACCGACATCATGCAGGAAACCCACCAGGCGCTGATGGAGGCCGCAGTGCAGGGCCAGTCGGTGTTCGCTGCGGCGGGCGATTCCGGCGCCTTCGACGTGTACCGGGATGTGCCGGGCGTGAATGCACAGTTGAGCGTGGACTATCCGGCATCCGATCCGTACATTACGGCTGCCGGCGGCACGACGATGAGCGGCCTGCAGCAGTATGGATTGCCCAACGGTTCCACGCTCGACATCAACATTGCGCAGGAGCAAGTGTGGGGCTGGGATTACCTCACGCCTTTGTGCACCGCATTGGGCCTCACTCCGGCGAATTGCGGCATACAGTTTGGCGGTGGCGGTGGTGGCGTCAGTTCCTTCTGGGCGTTGCCGTACTACCAGCAATCCGTGTCCGGCATCACCCAGACGCAGCCAAACCAGACCCTGGTCTGCGAAACCGCGTTTGCGTGTTACGTGCTCAGCGTGAACGGCACGCCGCCACAGAATGTCTTGACGCTGCCCGCGAACTTTGCGGGGCGCAACATGCCTGACCTGTCATTGAATGCCGACCCCCAAACCGGGTACGTGCTGGTGGACTGCACGGATTTTCCCGAGCCCGCCAACCCGGGTTGCGCGGCGACTTTCTTTGGCGGAACCAGTTTCGTCGCGCCGCAGTTGAACGGTATTACCGCACTGATCGATCAATCCACGGGTTCGCGAGTGGGATTCCTGAATCCCACGATCTATGCGTTCCAGTCGGTGTTCGGTTATGGCGAGAACGAGCCGTTCAATGACATTACCGCGGGCGACAACTGGTTCTACGATGGCACCCCCGGTTACGACAATGGCTCAGGCATCGGCACCATCAACGCCGCCAACCTGTCGCGCGCGTATGTGTTCCTGAATTCCACGGCTTACCAACACTGATCCAGTTTCGACCATGACTTGACCTCTTCCCGGGTTCCCCGGGAAGAGTTTTTATGCCTCGCCCAATCGCGGTCTTGTTGCCATGGCTGGATCGGGCAGCCACGCACCCTTTCCTGTCCGCCGCTACGGACTCGCCGGTGCGGAACTCGCGGGCGCCGAAGTCGTCGGCGCCGGCCCGAACGTGGGTGTGTTGCGGTACTGCGCCGGCACCACGTACATGGTCGCGGCGTAGTAGATGATCCACGCGATCACGCACAGGAACAGCACCCACACCCAGGTCGGAATCTCGCGGCGTGCTTCGGCGCGGCGCGGGTCGAACGGGTCGTCGGCGCTGAAGGCATCCACGGTCAGTTGCACGGTGCCGCGTTTGGTCGAGCCGGGGCGCAGGCCACCGACCATGATGCCGGGGCCGTTCTGCACGTGGAACGGAATTTCCTCGACGCCCTCGGCACCGGATTGATCCTCGGCGCGGATGATCAGCCGATGCGGACCGTCCACCAGCTTGCGCGTGTCCAGCGCCAGCTTGGTCGGCAATTCCTCGTCGATGACGGGTGTCGCGTCGTTGTCGAGATAGACGCGTACGTGTGGTTTGGTCATGGCGGGTTCCTCTCAACGATCCGGACGCAGGATGTCGTACTTGGGATGGCGCGGGTCTTTTTCGCCCGGTCTCACCAGATACTTGAACATCGCGACGAAGCAACCCAGCGTGACCACACCCGTGACGGTCGCGATCGCGACGATGCCCCACAGCGGTCCCATCAGCATGTTGTGCATGACGCAAATCCTCGCTCAGTTGCCCTTGGCGCGTTCCGCCGCGACTTCCGCCGGCGTCACGTGCTTGGCGTGGTTGCCCCACGACGAGCGCTCGTAGTTGGCGATGTTGGCGATGTCGGTATCGTTCAACTGGCTGGCGAACGCCGTCATGGTGCCGCTGTAGCGCTTGCCCGATATCACCTTGCCATGCGCGCCATGCAGGATGGTTTCGATCTGCAGGGTCGGGTCATCTGCCTCGACGGCCGGATTGCCGACCAGCGGCGGGAACGCGGTGGGAATGCCCTCGCCCGTGCTTTGGTGACAGGCCGAACAGTTGGCCTCGAACAGCGATTTGCCCTTGGCCGCGTCGAAGACATAACCGCCGGCGGATGCAGACGTTGCCGGCGCGGACGCCGCGGGCGCCGCGGCCGAGGTCGGCCCACCCATGCCGCCATTCATCCTGTAACCCGGAATGGGCGCCTGCTTCAGCGACAGCAGGTACGCGACCAGCGCCTTGGCTTTTTGCGTGGGGATCACGTAACCATGTTTGGGCGCGAACGCCGGCGGCACCGGCACCGCAGTGTCGCCCGCCGGCACCTTGTCGACCACGCGGAACAGGAACTTGAAGTTCGGCATGATCGATGCGGGCTCGACCGCGCGCGGATCGTACAGGTGGATGTACTGCCACACGTCGCTGGGCTTGGCGTTGCCGACGTTGGTGAGGTCGGGGCCGGTGCGTTCGGAGCCCAGCATTTCCGGCGTGACGTAGGCGAAATCGCCCGGCGCGGATGGACGTCCAAACACCTTGTCCTCGGGCAACGGCCGCACCTGCTCGGTGTGGCAATAATCGCAGCCGTTGCTGGCGAACACCTGGCGGCCTTCCGCCTGCAGCGGGGTCAGCGGCTTGACGCCGGGACCCGGCGGCGTCTGCGCCAGATCGATCGCGGGGCCCACCGCGATCGCCATCACGATGACGACGTACAGCAGCAGCGCGCCGCCGAAGATCGCCCACATTGCCTTCTTCATGCCGCGGCCTCCTCGGATTCCATGATGGGCGACGGCGCGTCACCGGACTTGCCGGCGGTCATGCGCCACACGTTCCACACGAACACGAGGTGCGACAGGAACATCAGGATGCCGCCCACGCCGCGCCACAGGTAATACGGCTTCATGTCGATCACCGACTGGATGAAGGGCTTGTCATGCACCCAATCCAGCCCCTGCACGGTGCCGCCGATCGACAGCGCGATCACGTAGATCGCGACGCCGGTCAGCGCCAGCCAGAAATGCACCGACATGCCAAGCGAACCCGGACGCTTGCCGGTCGCCAGCGGCAGCAGCGCATAGATGCCGCCCCACGCCGCGAAGGTGACGAAGCCGTACATCGTGAAGTGCGAGTGGCCGACCGTGAAATCGCTGAAGTGCCAGATCGCCTGCATCGAACGCAACGCTTCGACCGTGCCCTGCATCGAGCCGAAGACGTAGCAGATCACGCCCACGAACAGGAACGCCAGCGGGTACGACTCGATCCGCCCGTGATAGCGTCCGCGCATCGTCAGCAGGTAATTCGCGCCGCCGCCCAGCACCGGCACCAGCATGCCGACGCTGCAGATGATCGCGGTGGTCTGCAGCCACCACGGCAACGGGCTGAACAGGAAGTGGTGCCCGCCCAGCATCGGGTAGAAAACCAGGTTGGTCCAGAACGCCAGCACGCCCAGCGCGTAGGAATAGATCGGCCGGTTCAGCACCTTCGGGATCGCGTAATAGAAGAGGCCCAGCGCCAGCGGCGTGAACCACATGCCCACCGCGTTGTGCATGAAGTAGCCGGAGATCGCGACCTGGCCCAGGCCCTTCTGGTACCACGGCAGGATCGCGACCACGCAGATCACGCAGGTCCACAGGAAGCCGCCCACGATGTACCAGTTGGACAGATAGATGTCCTTCGATTCGCGCCGCGCGATCGTCGCCAGCAGGTTCCACACCGTGACCACCAGCGCCGCCAGGAACACCAGCCGGATCGGCCACGGCCATTCGCGGTATTCGAGGTCGCCCCAGTTGTAGCCGAGGTCCAGCGCTATCGTGCCCGCGATGGCCGCGATGTTGAACAACCACAAACCGATCCGTGCCAGCAGGATGCTGTACAGCTGGGTGCCGCAACTGCGCACCGTGACGTAATACGCGCAGCCGACCAGTGCGATGCTGGCCCAGCCGTAGAACACGTCGTTGGTGTGGATCGGGCGCAGGCGCCCAAAGGTCAGGTATTTTTCGGCCCAGAAATCCGGCGCGCCGAACTTGAAAGCCAGCAGCAGGCCGACCGCCGTGCCGAACACCAGCCAGAAGGTCGCGCTGACGGTATAGGCCTTGAACAACGAAGCCAGTGCGCGATCGTCGCCACCGGTACGCGTCGGGTCCATCGCCGAGGCGCCAAGCGCCTGCGCGGTCACTGCCATGGCTTGCACTCCTCAAGGTTCGATCACGAGCGGCCCGATCGGGTCGCCGTGCGAACGCGCGATGTCGCTGCGCGTTCCAGCACGGCGCGAAAGTTTAGGCAGCGTGCAATGCGCCGGCCTTGATGCAAGTCAGAAAGAGAACCAGTCTGGTCCTGTATGAATCGGACGCTGCCACGCAAGGTGCACGCAGCGTCGTGGCGGCAGGTGAAGTCGAGCGGCCCGCAAACCTCAGAACCCGCCGCGCGCACCGATCACGCCGCAAAAAATCGCGGCCAGCGCGAGCGTCAGCAGCGCGGCATGCAGCAGCAGGAACGCACGCGGCTTCTGGATCAGGCCGATCTTCGCCGGCAGGCGCAGCGGCTCGGCCACGAACAGCATCACCACGAACAGGAACCAGACCAGCAGCATCAGTCCGATCCACCATGCGTGCGTGATCGCGCCCGGCAGCAGCGCGTACATCCAGAATCCCGTGATGCCCGCCAACACCACCGCGACGCGCGCCTGATGCGCGAAGCGGTTTTCGAATCGCTTGATCCACTGGATGCGCTCGCCCGCCGGCAGACGATTGAAGATCGGCAACAGCGAGGCCGTCACGGTGGCGACGCCACCGATCCACCACACCACGCTCAATACGTGGATTGCCAGCAGGATGTTGAACAGGGTCATGGCTGGATTCCCGCGAACAAAAACAAAACCGTTCCAGTCAGTCTAGGCGGCTGCGCGCGCAGCCCATTGACACACGTCAACGTGCTCTCCCCAACGTGCATGCCTTTCTCCCCCCTTCGGAACGAAGGGGGATCGAGGGGATGGCTTTGGCGGCCTTTTTGCTGCATCAGGCGGCATCTCCCCAGCGCTTCGCGCTGACCCCCTTCGTACAGGAACGAAGGGGGTGTGCACGCGTCACTCCAGATCATCCTCGAAGCGCAGGTGTTTCATGCTGCGGCCGTTGCGGCGCACCAGTTTCAGCGCCTCGATGCCGATGCGGATGTGGTCCTCGACGAACTTTGCCTTGACCGCGGCGTCGCTGGCGGCGGTCTTGACACCTTCCGGAACCATCGGTTGGTCGGATACGAGCAGCAACGCGCCGGACGGTATGCGGTTGGCGAAACCGGCCGCGAAGATCGTCGCGGTTTCCATGTCGATGGCCATGCAGCGCAACGTGCGCAGGTAGGCCTTGAAGCCTTCGTCGAACTCCCACACGCGGCGATTGGTGGTGAACACGGTGCCGGTCCAGTAATCGTGGCCGAGGTCGCGGATCATGGTCGAGACGCCGCGCTGCAACTGGAAGGCGGGCAGCGCCGGCACCTTGGGCGGCAGGTAGTCGTCGCTGGTGCCCTCGCCGCGGATCGCGGCGATCGGCAGGATCAGATCGCCCAACCGGTTTTTCTTTTTCAGCCCACCGCACTTGCCAAGGAACAACGCGGCCTTGGGCATGACCGCCGACAGCAGATCCATCGCCGTGGCCGCGTTCGGGCTGCCCATGCCGAAGTCGACCATGGTCAGGCCATTGGCGGTCGCGCACGGCATCGGCCGCTCGCGGTCGACAATGCTGGCGCCGGTGAGACCGCAGAACTTCTCCAGATAGCCGATGAAGTTGGTCAGCAGCACGTAGTCGCCGAACGCTTCCAGCGGCTGGCCGGTGTAGCGCGGCAACCAGTCGCGCACGATGTCGAGTTTGTCTTTCATGGGCGCGGAGTTTGCCATGCGCCGGAACGTTCAGTGCGCGCCCGTGCCCGCGGGCGTCAAGACAAACGCCTCGCGCCGCCACACCACCACCCGGTTGCGGCCCTCGGCCTTGGCGCGGTACTGCGCCGCGTCGGCGCATTCCACCAGCACATCGGCGCTGTCGATGGCCGCTTCGCGCGAGGCCACGCCGATGCTCACCGTCAGCGCGACCGGACGCTCGCCGATCGGCACCCGCAGCGCGGCGGCCCGCGCGATGATGCGTTCGGCGACCCGCAGCGCCGTGCGCGCGCTGTCGCCACGCAGCATGACCAGGAACTCCTCGCCGCCGTAGCGGCCGAGGCGATCGGACGCACCCAGTTCCGCACGGATCGCCTCGACCACCGCGGCGAGACAGGCATCGCCGGCGGAATGCCCGCGGCTGTCGTTGATCTGCTTGAAGTGGTCGATGTCGAGGAACAGCACGGCCAGCGGAGCCGGCGGCGTCGCCTGCCACGCGTTGCGCAACCGGTCCACGATGGCGCGGCGATTGAGCACGCCGGTGAGCGGATCGAACTGCGCCATGCGCGTGGCCTGGTCGCGCTCGTGCCGCGCCTGCAAGGTGCGATCGGCCAGGCCCACGGTAATGATCACCGCCGCATAAGCCATGCTGCCCGGGAAACCGTATTCGAGCCACGTTGGCAATGGCAGCCCCGCGAACAACTGCACCACCCGCGCCATGGTCAAGGCCAGCAGCGGTACCCATGACAACAGGAAGAAACCCGCCTGCCGGTTGCCGCGTCGCCACGCCAGCCAACTCGACACCAGCGCGACCAGCGTGCTCAGCATCAGCAGGGCATTGACGGTGTTGGGCAGCCACGCATCGGGCCGCAGGAACGGCAACCAGATGATCGCGGCCAGCGCAAGGAACGGCCAGCGCAACACCCCCAGCCAGGCCGCAAGGCGCGGCGTGTAACGACGCAGGTCCGCGAATTCCAGGATGAACCAGATCGAGAACCCGGCCGCCACCAGGGCCATGCACTGCCCGGTGTGGTAGCCGAGCGGCGTCAGCAGGCCCGCGCCGGGCAGCGCGTACAACTCGCCCGACACCGCCATGTCGTACACCACCTGGGCGCCGACGTACACGATGAAGTACAGGAACATCCGGTCGCGCAAGACGACCCAGAAACACAGGATCACCAGCACCATCGACCACTGCACGCTGGCGAAGAAAATGCTCGCGCGCACGTGCCGCAGGTCGCCCACGCGATAGCTCGCCGTGTCCGTGATGCCCACGCGTATCGGCTGGGTCTGGCCGGGACTGCCCAGCGCCAGGTAGATCGGCTGGTCGGCGCGCAGGTCGTAGGGAAGCCGGTACACCACCGCGTGATGCGAGAAGCTGGGGTCGAGCGTGGCGTCGAACACGGTTTCGCTGCGCGGGCGGTAATCCGGAGGCAGATACACCGTCACGCGCGCGCGCGTGTTGCCACGGATGGCCAGCAGCGGCTGGCTGGCCTGATGCCAGTCATCGGCCAGTCGCAATGCATACCAGACGGTGCGGCCATGCGGCGCGTGCAGCCACAACCGCGACACCCGATCGCCCTGCCCGCCGACGGGCTGCGCGACGGCATGCCCGGCCGACAATGCCGGCGCCGACGGCAGCGCGGTCACGCGCAGGGCGGCATCCTCCGCCCATGCCACCAGCGGCAGGCACCACAACAGCAAGCCCCAGCGCAACGAACCCGAAACCATGCGTTCGCACCCGTTGGATACGCAGCCCTCGCGCCGACTCTACCCCATTTTCCCCGGCCGCGGCGGTGCGCTGGGCGCGAAATCACGGGGCCCGAAGTGTTAGGATGAAAGGTCGGAATCGAGCCACGCAAGCGCCCCGGTCGTCATGTCCTGCCTACCCGAAGAACTCAAACAAGCGGCGCTGGAATACCACCGGCAAGCGCCCGCCGGCAAAATCCGCATCACCCCCACCAAATCGCTGCTGACCGCGCGCGACCTGTCGCTGGCGTATTCGCCGGGCGTCGCCGCCGCCTGTGAGGCGATCGTCGAAGATCCCACCGAAGCGCATGCGCTGACCGCGCGCGGCAACCTGGTCGGCGTGGTCACCAACGGCACCGCGGTGCTGGGCCTCGGCAGCATCGGCCCGCTCGCCGGCAAACCCGTGATGGAAGGCAAGGGCGTGCTGTTCCGCAAGTTCGCCGGCATCGACGTGTTCGACATCGAGATCGACGAACGCGACCCCGACAAGCTGGTCGAGATCATCGCCTCGCTGGAACCGACCTTCGGCGGCATCAATCTGGAAGACATCAAGGCGCCGGAATGCTTCTACGTCGAGCGCAAGCTGCGCGAGCGCATGCACATCCCGGTGTTCCACGACGACCAGCACGGCACCGCGATCATCGTGGGCGCGGCGTTGACCAACGCGTTGATCGTGGTCGGCAAGAAGATCGGCGAGGTGAAGGTGGCGGCTTCGGGCGCGGGTGCGGCGGGCATCGCCTGCCTCGACATGCTGGTGCGGCTCGGCGTGAAACCGCACAACATCCTGGTCAGCGACAAGGACGGCGTGCTGTACGAAGGCCGCCCCGGCCTCGACCCCAGCCTCACGCGCTACGCACGCAAGACGAAAGCGCGCACGCTGGCCGACATCGTGAAAGGCGCCGACGTGTTCCTCGGCGTGTCCGCGGGCGGCGTGCTGAAGCGCGAGATGGTCGCGACCATGGCCGACAAGCCGGTGATCCTGGCGCTGGCGAACCCGACGCCCGAAATCACGCCGGAAGAAGCCCGCGCAGCGAAGCCCGACGCGGTGATCGCGACCGGCCGTTCGGATTACCCGAACCAGGTCAACAATGCGTTGTGCTTTCCCTACATCTTCCGCGGTGCGCTGGATGTCGGCGCGACCGGCATCAACGAGGCGATGACCGTCGCCTGCGTGCACGCGATCGCGCAGCTCGCGCGGCGCGAGGCATCGGATGTCGCGCAACGCGCGTATGGCGGCCGCGTGCCGCATTTCGGAGCGGACTATCTGATTCCGCGCCCGTTCGATCCGCGCCTGCTGGTGCAGGTGGCGCCGGCGGTGGCGAAGGCGGCAATGGAATCAGGCGTCGCCACGCGCCCGCTGGCCGACCTCGACGCCTACGTCGAAAAACTCACCCAGTTCGTGTACCGCACCGGATTGACGATGAAACCGGTGTTCGAGCGCGCGCGCGCCGATCCCAAGCGCATCGCCTACGCCGAGGGCGAAGAGGAGATCGTGCTGCGCGCGGTGCAGACGCTGGTCGACGAGAAACTGGTGAAACCGATCCTGATCGGCCGCCCCGAGGTGATCGAGCAGCGCATCGAACGCATCGGCCTGCGCCTCAAGCCGGGCCGCGACTTCGAGCTGTGCAACATCCACTCCGATCCGCGCTTCGACGCCTACTGGCAGCAGTACTACGAACTGATGCAACGGCGCGGCGTGACGCCGGCTTCGGCCAAGGCCATCGTGCGTTCGCGCACCACCGCGATCGCCGCGTTGATGGTCGCGCGCGGCGAGGCCGACGCGCTGATCTGCGGCGTGGTCGGCCGCCACCAGCGCAAGACCGCGTACATCCGCGACATCATCGGGCTGGACCGCGGCGTCAACTCGCTGGCCTCGATGGCGGGCGTCGCCAACGACAAGGGCCTGACCTTTTTCCTCGACACCCACACCCAGCCCGACCCCGACGCCGAGAAGATCACGGAAGCCACCCTGCAGGCCGCGATCCGGCTCAACATGCTGGGCATCAAGCCGCGCGTGGCGCTGATCGCGGGTTCCAATTTCGGCAGCCGCAGCACCGCCGTCACGCGCAAGATGCAGGCGGTGCTGGCGTTGCTGCGCGAACGCGCGCCGGAACTCGAGGTCGAAGGCGAGATGCAGGCCGACGTCGCGCTGGATCCCGAACTGCGCTCGCGGCTGTTCCCGAATTCGCGCCTCTCGGGCCGCGCCAACGTGTTCGTGTTCCCCAACCTCGCCGCCGCCAATGCCGCCTTCAACATCGCCCGTTCGATGTCCGACGGCGTGACGCTGGGCCCGATCCTGATGGGCGCGGCCAAACCCGCGCACGTGCTGACCCCGCAGGCCACGGTGCGGCGCGTGGTCAACATGAGCGCGATCGCCTGCGTCGAAGCACAGATCCGCGCGAAGCGCGAGTTCAGGGGCAAGAAGGTTCGCGCGCAGCGCCAACTCAAGGCCAGGAAAGTCCGCGCGCAGCGCGAGCCGGCCACGCACAAGACCGCCGTCAAGACGCGCCGCGATGTCGCGGCGCAATCGAAACCCCGCAAAACCGTCAAGCAAGTCGCGCGGACGAGCGCGCACAGGAGCAAACGATGAACGCAGTCGCACAGGACTTTCTGGAACAAGATCCCGATCCGCGCGAAACCCGCGAGTGGATCGAATCGATCGAGGCGGTGATCGGCAACGAGGGCACCGAGCGCGCGCACCAGATCCTGGAAAAACTGGTGGACGAAACCCGCCGCGCCGGCGGCCACCTGCCGTTTTCGCCGACCACCGAATACATCAACACCATCCCGCCGCAGATGGAAGCCAAGTCGCCGGGCGACGCTGCGATGGAATGGCGCATCCGCTCGATCATCCGCTGGAACGCGATGGCGATGGTGGTGCGCGCCAACCGCAAGCCCGGCAAGCTGGGCGGCCACATCGCCAGCTTCGGCTCCTCGGCCACGCTCTACGACGTCGGCTTCAACCACTTCTGGCGCGCGCCGTCGCAGGATCATCCAGGCGACCTGATCGGCTACCAGGGCCATTCCAGCCCGGGCCTGTACGCGCGTTCGTTCCTCGAAGGCCGTTTCAGCGCCGAGCAGCTCGACAACTATCGGATGGAAACGACCAATCCGCGCGGCAAGGCGCTGTCGTCGTATCCGCATCCGTGGCTGATGCCGGATTACTGGCAGGTGCCGACCGTGTCGATGGGCCTGGGCCCCGTCGAGGCGATCTACCAGGCGCAATTCATGAAGTACCTTGAAGCGCGCGGCCTGATGCCGAAGACCGACCGCAAGGTGTGGTGCTTCCTCGGCGACGGCGAGTGCGACGAACCGGAATCGCTGGGCGCGATTTCGGTTGCGGGCCGCGAGCACCTGGACAACCTGGTGTTCGTGATCAACTGCAACCTGCAGCGCCTCGACGGTCCGGTGCGCGGCAACGGCAAGATCATCCAGGAACTCGAAGGCGTGTTCCGCGGCGCCGGCTGGAACGTCATCAAACTGATCTGGGGCTCGTATTGGGATCCGCTGCTGGCGCGCGACAAGGACGGCATCCTGCGCAAGCTGATGATGGAAACCGTGGACGGCGAGTACCAGGCCTGCAAGGCCTTCGGCGGCAAATACACGCGCGAACATTTCTTCGGCAAGTACCCCGAAACCGCAGCGATGGTCGCCAACCTGTCCGACGACGACATCTGGCGCCTGAACCGCGGCGGCCACGATCCGCACAAGGTCTACGCGGCTTACCACGCGGCGGTGCACACCGAGGGCATGCCTTCGGTGGTTCTCGCCAAGACCGTGAAGGGTTACGGCATGGGCGCGGCCGGTGAGTCGATGAACATCGCGCACCAGGCCAAGAAGATGCACCACGACGCGATCGTGATGTTCCGCGACCGTTTCCAGATTCCGATCGACGACAAGCAGCTCGAAGGCGAGGAACTGGAATCAGTGCCGTACTACCACCCGGGCAAGGATTCGCCGGAAGTGAAGTACATGCTGGAGCGTCGCAAGGAATTGGGCGGCGCGCTGCCCTGGCGCCGCCAGAAAGCCGGCAAGACGCTGAAGGCGCCCAGCCTCGACTTTTTCGAGCCGATCACCAAGGGCACCGGCGACCGCGAAATCTCCAACACCATGGCACTGGTGCGCGGCATGAACCTGCTGCTGCGCGACAAGGCACTTGCCCCGCACGTGGTGCCGATCGTGGTCGACGAGGCGCGCACCTTCGGCATGGAAAGCATGTTCCGCCAGATCGGCATCTACGCGCCGGGCGGCCAGAAGTACAAGCCGCAGGATGCCGACCAGCTGCTGTATTACCGCGAGGCGGCCGACGGCCAGGTGCTGCAGGAAGGCATCAGCGAGGCCGGCGGCGTGTCGGCATGGATCGCGGCCGGCACCAGCTATTCGGTGTCCGACGTGCCGATGCTGCCGTTCTACATCTTCTACTCGTTCTTCGGCTTCCGCCGCGTGGGCGATCTGATCCTGGCCGCCGCCGACCAGCGCGCACGCGGCTTCCTGATCGGCGCCACCGCCGGCCGCGCGTTTGCCGGCGAGGGCCTGCAGCATTCCGACGGCGCCTCGCACCTGATGGCCAGCGTGATCCCGAACTGCAAGGCCTACGACCCCGCCTATTCGTACGAGGTGGCGGTGATCATGCGCGAAGGCATCCGCGAGATGTACGAGGAGCAGCAGGACGTCTTCTATTACGTCACCGTGACCAACCACAACTACGTGCATCCGGACATGCCCAAGGGTTGTGAGGAAGGGATCATTCGCGGGATGTATTTGTTCCGGGGACCGGGGACCGGGGACCGGGGACCGGGGGCCGGAAAGAGCAAGAGCAAGGCACCCCGGGTGCAGTTGTTCGGTTCGGGCGCGCTGATGCCCGACGTGGTGCAGGCCGCCGAACTGCTGGACAAGGAATTCGGCGTCAAGGCCGATGTGTGGTCATGCACCAGCTTCAACGAACTGGCGCGCGACGGCTTCGACTGCGAGCGCTGGAACCGCCTGCACCCGAACAAGAAGGACCAGCGCACGTCCTACGTCGCGCAGTGCCTCGAAAAGCACGACGGTCCGGTGATCGCCGCGTCGGAATACGTGCGCGGCGTGGTCGATCCGCTGCGCTCGGCCATCCCCGAAGGCCGCCGCTTCATCCCGCTGGGCGCCGACGGCTTCGGCCGCAGCGACACCGCGGAAGCGCTGCGCGCGTTCTTCGAGGTCGACGCGCACTGGATCGCGCACGCGGCGATCGTGGCGCTGGCCGAGGACGGCGTGCTGACCGCCAAGGACGTCGAGCGCGCGATGAAGCTGTGGGGCATCGACCCCGACAAGCCGAACCCGGTGACGGTTTGACGCGGCTTTCGTCCCGTTCGTGGTTCGATACCTCACCACGAACGAGATTTGAGGCACCCCGTTCGCCCTGAGGTATCGAAGGGCGAACGCGGAGAGTCAACTTTTTCAAAATCTACGTCTGCACCTCAAATCTGATCGCGCAGCGTCACCACAACCTTGCGCGTCTGCTTGTCGTGCAAAACCGTGAAATGCACCACCGTGCCGGATGCCTCGTCGCGCAGCATCCGGCGCAGGTCATAAACGTGGAGTGAAGTCGCGGGCTTGCCGTTGACTTCGGTAATCACGTCGCCCGCCTTGATGCCAGCCTGCTCCGCCGGGCCGTGCGCGGTCACGTCCATCACCTGCATGCCGTCTTGCGCCTGATTGATCCACATGCCGGAACGGTCATAAGTGTCGAGGTCGGCGACGCGGCCCGTGATCGGCTTCAGGTACATTACATGTTTGGCGTAATCGAAGGTCACCACGTAACGCTTCAGGATCGCGCCGCCGATGTTGCCCTGGTACGACGGCATCGCGAAGGCGCCTTTCTTCTGCATCGACAGCGTGGTGACCACACCGGGAATCTTCACCGGCCCGATCGTCAGCAACTTGCCGCGCGTGACGTACCCGTGCGCGGCGCCGCCCACGCCCCAGCCGTCGACCGCGACCACGCCCTTCGGATTTTTCGCGCGCAAGTCGTGCTGCTTGGCGAATGGGCCCGTCAGCGTCAGCGCGGCGCGCGAACCGGTGTCGATCTGGAACTTGCCGGGAATGCCGTCGAAGGTACCCGTCACTTCCGGCAGGTCGCCGTCGAACACGAACGGGATCGGCGTGCCCGCATCCTTCGGGTTGAAATGATCCGGATCGATCAGGGTCATCTGGTGCCCGCCGTAATCGATCCGCGTCACGAAACGCTTGAACGCGGTGAACCCGACCATGCCCTTGATGTCCACGCCTTCCACGCCGTTCGGCTCGAAATCGAGCACGCCGACCACCTGGTTCTCGAAGGTCGCGTCACCGATCCGCAGCGAAGCGATCTTGGCCAGCCCGTAATTCGCGGTCTTGTTGCCGACGCCCATGCCCGGCATCGCGCCTTCGATCTTGATGCCGAGTGCCTTGGCGGTGGACGGCACCAGGATGTTCTGCCC
Source organism: Rhodanobacteraceae bacterium (assembly GCA_004299705.1). Taxonomy (GTDB): domain Bacteria; phylum Pseudomonadota; class Gammaproteobacteria; order Xanthomonadales; family Rhodanobacteraceae; genus 66-474. The sequence goes on from SCQS01000055.1 coordinate 33,641, forward strand.
GCCCGTGTCGAAGATGAACAACAGCGGCCCGTGCCCATCCACCCACGCGTCGGCGTAGATATGGTTGTTGATCAGCCGGAACGGAAACGTGGTTTGCGTTGCGCCACCCGCGATCGAAATGCCCCGCATCACGGACTTTGGCGGCGCATACACCGCGACCGGCTGCTCGGGCAGGAAAGTCACCGCGGTGACGGTCATGGTTTGCAGGTATTGCTTGCCATGCCCCGTGTCGGTAACGGTCTTGTAAGGCACCTTGACGCCATCGACGCTGCGGTAATCGGACATATACACGGTCGCGGTTTCGGCGCCCACGGTCTGTACGGTGCGATCGAGAAGATGCGTGCCGGTATCGAACCATGCCTGGAGCGGCAAACCGCCCTTCGGCGTGATCTTCAGCACCGAGCATGTCGACGAGCCGCACGGCTTGTTTCCAAGTGCCTTCACCTGCGCGCCGCCGAAATCTGCGCGCCACCACAGGTTGGCGTTGAAATAGGCCTGATCGAGCGCCAGCGGCAAGGCGTCACCGCCCTTCTCGAGGTTGACCGCGCCGTCCGGACCCTGCTGCCAGACGTTCTTGCCGTCGAAGCCTTGTGCTCCGCTGGCGGGGCCGAGCGTGAAGTGATCCGTCGAGTAACCCTGTCGCAGGTCCACCACCGAAGTATCGGTTCCAGCCAGGCCCTGGCCGGTTATCTTCGAAACGGTCTTCATCACCGCCTTGCCGTTCCACGCATTGCCGCCGCTGGCAGCACGGTACGCGGAAAGGATGCTGGCCGGGTCGGTGGCGGCTTGCGCGACGCCGAGCGCGGACGCCAGCGCGACGCCCGAGAACAAGACTATTCCGTAGCGCATGATTCACCTCGGATCGGGAAGGACGGCAGTGCCACGCGAGGATTCGCTGTCACGGCCGCTGTGGGGTGACGGTGTGGAGATCGGCGCGTTTCGCCCGCCCTCGCCGGGCAACCACGCGCCGATCCCACAACGCTTCCACGGACCGATCAGGTACCCACGATCGATCAGGCACGGATCATTCTCCAGACCTGGCCCGGCGCGCGCATGTGCATGTGGTCATGGACATCCAAGTGACATTCGTCATACCCATTCCCGCAGATGCGCCTGCGTCTGCTGATCGCATGGCGTACACTCGCTGGACTGTCAGTCCAGGAGAGGGGTTTCGCCATGCGTCGCAGCATCCTGTTCACGTTCACCGCCAGTCTGTGCGTGGCCGCCGCCGCGCAGGCCGCTCCCGCCGACAACGCGGCGAGTACCCCACAGCCGTTCTCGACCGCGATCAGCGCGCAGCAATTCCGCGCCTACGACAAGGCGATTTCCACCGACGCGATGGATGGCCGCAAGCCCGGCACCCACGGCGCGCAACTGGCCAAGGCGTGGATCATCGACCAGTTCAAGCAGATCGGCCTCGAACCCGGCAACCACGGTTCGTGGGAGCAGGCGGTGCCGACGATCACGACCACGCTGCAGAACGTCGGCAACCTCAAGCTGGACGTAAGCGAGGGTGGCGGCACGCAAGCCTTCAATTTCGGCAACCAGATGGTCGCCGTGACCCTGCAAGCCAAGCCGAGGGTCGACATCAAGGATTCGCCGATCGTGTTCGTCGGCTACGGCGTCGATGCGCCCGAGTGGCAGTGGAACGATTACAAAGGTCTCGACGTCAAGGGCAAGACCGTGGTGGTGCTGGTCAACGATCCCGGCTACGCGACCGGCGACCCGAAGCTGTTCAAGGGCAAGACCATGACTTACTACGGTCGCTGGACGTACAAGTACGCCGAAGCCGCGCGCGAAGGCGCGGCGATGTGCCTGATCGTGCACACCTCCGATGGCGCGGCCGGTTACCCGTGGTCGGTGGTGAAGAACAGTTGGTCGGGGCCGCAGCTCGCGCTGCCCGAAGCGGACGATCCGGGTCCGCGCCTGCCGGTCGCGGGCTGGCTGACTCGCGCCGCCGCGCAGCGGCTGTTCGCCAAGGCGGGCCTCGACTTCGACAAGCTGGAAGCCGCGGCCGCGCAGCGTGGTTTCAAGCCGGTGCCGCTCAAGGCCAGTGCGTCGATCACGCTCGACAGCAGCATCACGCACGGACAATCCGACAATCTGCTGGGCCTGATCCGCGGCACCACCCATCCCGACCAGGTGGTCGTGTATTCGGCGCACTGGGATCACCTGGGCGAGAACGACAAGTTGAAGGGCGACAAGATCTTCAACGGCGCCGTGGACAACGGCACCGGCCTCTCGGCGCTGCTGGAAATCGCGCGCGCCTTCAAGCACCAGAAGCCCGCGCCCTCGCGTAGCGTGCTGTTCCTTGCGCCCACCTTGGAAGAATCCGGCCTGCTCGGTTCGCTGTACTACACCGAGCATCCAGTGTTTCCGCTTGACAAGACCGTGGCCGACATCAACATGGACATGTTGATCCCGATCGGCCCGACCCGTAACCTGCAGATCATCGGCAACGGCGAGTCGCAGCTCGAAGATATGCTGAAGGGCGTGCTGAAACGGCAAGGCCGCTATGCGATCCCCGACCAGGATCCGTCGGCGGGCTTGTATTTCCGTTCCGACCATTTCAGCTTCGCCAAGGCCGGCGTGCCCGCGATCCTGACCGGCACCGGCGATGACATGGTGCATGGCGGCACCGCCGAAGGTAACAAGAAGCTCGCCTTCTTCATCGCCCATCGCTACCACACGCCCTACGACAATTTCTACCCGGACTACGACTACCGCGGCGACGCCGAAGACGCCGAGGCGCTGTACGAACTGGGCAGCGAACTCGCCGGCAGCAACGACTGGCCCCAGTGGTACAAGGACAGCGCGTTCCGCGCCAAGCGCGTGCAGATGATGCAGTCGAAGTAATTCGACCTCCGTCATTCCGGACGCCGCGAAGCGGCGATCCGGACTGCGTTTGCAGGACTGCAAACGCGAACGCCGAAGGCGGCCCGAAGGGCGAGCGCCATGGATGGCGCGAGTAATCTGCTTTTTTGCTGTCAGCATGGACTTGCAGCAATGCACCACCCCGCCTGTGATCGCTGCAGATCGACTGCAACGTCACCGACATCGACGCCGAAGTGGCACGCCTTGAAAAACTCGGCTCAATGATCGTAAAACGGCTAGCACGCTGAGCGGTGATGCAGGCACCCAGCGGCCAGCGCTTCTGCGTGGTGTGCGTGCAGCGGCCACGCTTTTCCGAAAACGCGAATCAGTGGGAGTAGGGCGGGAGAACCACGGGCTTGATCCGGGGGCATCCCGCCGACCCGAACGCAGGCGGGTTGGCACCCGCGCCCTACGCACTGGCCCGTCCGCCCGCAACCCGCTACACTGCGCGCAGTTTGACGCGCCGCACCCCGAACTTCCCTGGCGGATCAACGCTGCCGCAGAGCTGAAAGCCCCGCGCCACCGATCCCTCGCCACTCGCACGTCGCTCACACACGGTTGCCGCACTCGCGGCCTCCGCACAATTTTTTACCCACCTGCAGCGCGGTTTAGGGAACGCTCCGGGACAACAGGAGCTTACCCATGAGTTTCGAATCGCTCGGGCTTGCGCCCGCGCTGCTGCGCGCGCTTGCCGAACAAGGCTACACCACCCCCACCCCGATCCAAACCGCAGCGATCCCGCTGGTGCTGGAGGGCCACGACCTGCTGGCCGGTGCGCAAACCGGCACCGGCAAGACCGCCGCGTTCGCGCTGCCGCTGTTGCAGAAGCTGGGTGTCGATCAGGCCGCACTCGGCACCAAGCAAGCGCGCAAACCGCGCGTGCTGATCCTCACCCCCACCCGTGAACTCGCGGCGCAGGTGCACGACAACCTGCGCGGCTACGGCAAGCACCTGCGCGTGCACACGGTCGTGGTGTTCGGTGGTGTCGGCATGGGCGGCCAGGTACAGGCCCTGCGCCGCAACCCCGACCTGATCGTGGCCACGCCCGGCCGCCTGATCGACCACATGGATCGCCGCAACGTCGACCTGTCCGGCATCGACACGCTGGTGCTGGACGAAGCCGACCGCATGCTCGACATGGGCTTCGCGCCGGCGCTGAGGAAGATCCTCGGCGCGCTGCCGAAGCAGCGGCAGACGCTGCTGTTCTCGGCCACCTTCGCGCCGGAGATCAAGGCGCTGGCCGCGCAGTTCATGCGCGAACCGCGCGAAGTGCAGATGGCGCAGCCGAACGCCGTCGCGGTCGGCGTCAATCATCGTGTGCATCCGGTCGATGCGGACAAAAAGCGCGACCTGCTGCTGCACCTGCTGGCCGCCGACAGCCGCCGCCAGACGCTGGTGTTCGCACGCACCAAGCACGGCTCCGACAAGCTCGCCAAATACCTCGAACAGCATGGCTTCCGCGTCGCCGCGATCCATGGCAACAAGAGCCAGGGCCAGCGCACCCGCGCGCTAGCCGATTTCAAGAACGGCAAGACCACCGTGCTGGTCGCGACCGACATCGCCGCGCGCGGGCTGGACATCGCGCAATTGCCGGCGGTGGTGAACTACGACCTGCCGATGGTCGCGCAGGATTACGTGCACCGCATCGGCCGCACCGGCCGTGCCGGCGCCGACGGGCTGGCGCTGTCGCTGGTCAGCCGCGAGGAAGAAGGCCTGTTGCGCGACATCCGTCGGCTGCTGAAGCAGGATCTCGCGATCGAACCGATCGAAGGCTTCGAACCGGCATGGAATCTGCGACTGGATAACTCTGTGCCCGCGATGCGCAAGCAAGGCCGCAACAGCGGCATGGCGCCACGCAACAACACCAAGCCCGGCAAGCCATCGCACGCGCGTCGTCCGCACGCACAGCGCGACAAGGGCAGCGAACACACTGCTGCCAAAAAGCAGCGCCGCTCGTGGCGCGAAAAGGCCAAATCGCGCAACGCGTGACGCCGGAAGTCGTAGGGCGGGAGAAGCGAAGCGTATCCCGCCTGTATGTAATCGGCGGGATGCGCCGCTGCGCGGCTTCTCCCGCCCTACACGATTGCTACACCCAATCGCGCGGCTCGAGGTATTCCGCAAGCCGCGCTTCGGCGCTGCCCGGTTCCGGCGCGTAGCCGTATTCGTAGCGGACGCGTGGCGGCAACGACATCAGGATGGATTCGGTGCGGCCACCCGATTGCAGGCCAAATAGCGTGCCCCGGTCGTAGACCAGGTTGAATTCGACGTAGCGGCCGCGCCTATACAACTGGAACTCGCGTTCGCGTTCGCCGTATTCCATTCCCTTGCGGCGCTCGACGATCGGCAGGTAGGCATCGAGGAACCCGTTGCCGACCGCCTGCATGAAGGCAAAGCAGCGCTCGAAGCCGCCCTCGTTCAAATCGTCGAAGAACAAGCCACCGACGCCGCGCGTCTCCTTGCGGTGTTTCAGGTAAAAATATTCATCACACCACTGCTTGTATTTCGGATACACGTCGGCGCCGAACGGCGCGCACAGGTCGCGTGCCACCGCGTGCCAGTGCACGCAGTCTTCGTCGAACGGATAGAACGGCGTGAGGTCGAAGCCGCCGCCGAACCACCACATCGGCTCCTCGCCTTCCCGGTCGGCCTCGAAGTAACGCACGTTCGCGTGCACGGTCGGCACGTAGGGATTCTTGGGATGTACAACCAGCGACACGCCGCATGCAGTCCAACTGCGTCCTGCAAGTTGCGGACGCTGCGCGGTCGCGGAGGCTGGCAAGGTGTCGCCGGTCACACGTGAATAATTCACGCCGGCTTGCTCGAACACCCTGCCGTTTTTCAGAACCCGGGTTCTGCCTCCCCCACCCGCTGGTCGGTCCCAGGCATCCTCCATGAAACGCACGCCGCCGTCGGTGTGCTCCAACGCAACGCAGATTCGACCCTGCAAGCCACGCAAAAAGTCGTCGACTCGATCGAGGTTCGCTTGCATCGGGTGTTCCGAAAGGTGACCGCGCTCGCGAGTGTAACCGCGCGCTGTCCGGCTTCGGCACAGCGGCACGTATACTGGAGGACCACCAACGAACGGAAGGCATCGGGTGCCGGCACGCATCGAACCGCTCGCCATCACGGCCTGCAGCGCGACCTCCGCGCTCGGCCGGGGACTTGCGGCACACCTTGAAGCACTGCGCGATGGCCGTGGCGGTCTGCGCGCCAATGACTTTTCCTCGACGCCGCTGGACTGCCTGATCGGGCGCGTCGCGGGCGTCGAAGACACGCCCTTGCCCGCGCCACTCGCGCACTGGGACTGCCGCAACAATCGCCTTGCGTGGCTGGGCCTGCAGCAGGACGGCTTGCGCGATGCGATCGCGCGCGTCGTCACCCGCCACGGCGCCAGTCGCGTCGCGTTGATCATGGGTACGTCGACCGCCAGCATCGGCTCCACCGAAGACGCCTACCGCAGGCTCGACCACGGGCGTTTTCCGGAAGACCTGCGCCGCCCGGAGATCCACACCCCGCACTCCCTCACGGCCTTCCTCGCCGATGCCACCGGCATCGGCGGGCCCGCGCTGACGATTTCGACCGCGTGTTCGTCGTCGGCCAAGGTGTTCGCTTCCGCCGAACGCCTGCTCCGGATGGGCCTGGCCGATGCCGCGCTGGTCGGCGGCGTCGATACGCTGTGCGACAGCGTGCTGTTCGGTTTCCACTCGCTGGAACTGGTGTCAAGGCAAGTCTGTCGGCCGTTCGACACACACCGCGACGGTATCTCGATCGGCGAAGCCGCAGCGTTCGCCTTGCTGGAACGCGCCGACTCCGCGCCCGAGGCGCCGCGCCTGATCGGCCATGGCGAATCCTCGGACGCGCATCACATGTCCACGCCGCACCCCGAAGGCCGCGGCGCGCTGGCCGCGCTGGACGACGCGCTGGCGCGCGCGGGCATCGACGCGGGCCAGGTCGATTACATCAACCTGCACGGCACCGCGACCCTCAAGAACGACGAGGTCGAGGCCAAACTGCTGCCGCGCTTTCCGGCGCGCACCCGCGCCAGTTCCACCAAGAGCTTCACCGGCCACACGCTGGGCGCGGCCGGCGCGCTGGAAGCGGCGATCGCGCTGCTGGCGATCGAGCACGGCGTGGTGCCACCCAACCTCGGCTGCAGCGTACCGATGCCGGAAACGGCGAACTGGCTGGCGCTGCAACCGGAAATGCAACGCATCGACATCGCGCTCAGCAACTCGTTCGGCTTCGGTGGCAACAACGCCTGCCTGGTATTCGCGCGTGCGGGAGTCGGCGCGTGAGCGCGGCATTGCAAGTCGGCGTCGCCGGCATCGGCGCATGGCTGCAGGGTGCGCCCGATTGGCCGAGCTTGCGCGGCGTGTTGCGTGGCGAACACGGGCTGGCCGAAGATGCACCGGCCAGGCCCGCCGCGAACGTGCTGCCTGCCGCCGAGCGCCGGCGCGCACCCGACGGCGTGCGACTTGCGGCCGAAGTCGCGGCCCAGGCTTGCGCGATGGCGGGCAGCGACCCGGCCACGCTGCCTTGCGTGTTCGCCTCGACGCACGGCGAAGTCGCGATCACCGACTACGTGTGCGCCACGCTGGCACAGGCGCCGCTGGAATTGTCGCCCACCAAATTCCACAACTCGGTGCTGAACGCACCGGCCGGCTACTGGACCATCGCGGCCGGTTGCGGCGCGGCGTCCAACGCGGTCACCGCGTACCATCACAGCTTCGCGGCCGGCCTGCTGGAAGCCGCGACGCTCGCCTGCGCGGAAGCGACACCGGTGCTGTTCGCATCCTGCGACGTGGCGTCCGCGGGACCGCTCGCGGAGATGACCCGCACCACGCTCGCGTTCGGCACGGCGCTGGTGCTGGCTCCCGAACCCGCCGACGGAGCGCGGCTCGCGCTCGGCCTGCGCGCGGGCAACACCGCCCCTGCAACAACCGCGACCTTGGCATTGCATGGCGTGGCAGGCGACAATCCGGCCAACGCGCACGCGCTGGCATTGCTTGCGATCCTCGCGAACGCGCAACCGTTGCGCCTCGCGCTGCCGCTGTCAACGGGATTGTCACTGGACATGGAGATCACGCCTTGAGCGATACCACCGCCCGTCCCTTCGTGGTCGTGCCCTGCCTCAACGAGGCGCTGGCGATCCGTGCGCTGCTGCTGGGCGTGCTGGCGCACTGCCGCGACGTGATCGTGATCGACGACGGTTCCACGGACGACACCGCGGACATCGTGGCGCAATTGCCGGTCACGCTGATCCGCCATCCGGAGCGGCGCGGCAAGGGCGAGGCGCTGCGCGCGGGTTTCCGCGAGGCCCTGAAGCGCGGTGCCAGCGGCGTGCTGACGATGGATGGCGATGGCCAGCACGACTCCGCCGACATCCCACGCATCCTCGCCGCCGCGCAGCAATACCCAGGCGCGCTGATCATCGGCGCGCGCATGCTGGAACGCGGGCGCCAGCCGAACGCGCGTCGCCGCGCCAACGATTTCGCCGACTGGGGCATCAGCTGGGGCTGCGGCCAACCGGTCGCGGATACCCAGAGCGGCCAGCGCTGGTATCCGCACGCGGTGGTGGAACTGGTCGATCTGCCGGCGCAGGATTTCGTGTTCGAAGCCGCGATCCTGATCGCCGCCACGCGCGAACTCGACCTGCCGATCGTGTCGATCCCGATCCTGTGCCGCTACGACGACGACGCCCGCCACAGCCACTTCCGCTCGGTGCGCGACACCGTGCGGATCACCTGGTACACGTTCTGGCGCGTGGTGCATTACGGCCACGTGGTACGCTGTTACCGCACCTCGCATGGCAGCCCGCCCCAGGTTTACGACCCCGAAGGCCTGCTGGCGACAACGCCGCCAAGCTTGCTGGCGCACGCCGACAATCCCCCGACGCGGTGACCGGTATGCACGCCCCGACGCCAGTGGATGTACTGATCGTCGGAGGCGGCCTCGCCGGACTTTGCCTTGCGCTGCAACTGCGCGCGCGTTGCCCCGATGCCACGATCCGGGTACTGGAGCGGCGCGCCGGTCCTGCGCCGGCGGCGGCCTTCAAGGTCGGCGAGTCCACGGTTGAGATCGGTGCCCACTATTTCGCCAACACCCTGGGCCTGCGCGCGCATCTCGATAGTGAGCAGATACGCAAATTCGGCTTCCGGTTTTTTTTCAGCGACGGTTGCGCGGGGCTCGACCGCAGCACCGAACTCGGCATCAGCCACGTGTTCCCGACCCCGACCTGGCAACTCGAGCGCGGCAGCTTCGAGAACTTCCTTGCACGCGAAGCCGAGCGGCAAGGCATCGAACTCATGCAGGATGTCATGGTGCGCGCGCTCGAACCCGGTGTGCCGCACGCCGTGCACGCTTGCCACGCAGGCACGACGCGAATCCATCGTGGGCGCTGGCTGGTCGATGCCTCCGGCCGCGCGGGGATGCTGCGCCGGCAATTCGGACTCGAAGAAGACCACGGCCACCACATCGGCGCGGCCTGGATGCGCATCGATGCGCGACTCGAACTCGACCATTGGTGCGACAACCCCGCATGGCGCGGACTGTGCCAGCCGCAGGAGCGCTGGCGTTCGACCAACCACCTGTGCGGGCCGGGCTACTGGGTATGGTTGATTCCGCTGGCATCGGGCGCGCACTCGATCGGCATCGTGGCCGATGCGGCCATGCATCCGGTGGACGGCTTCAACAGCTTCGAACGCGCACTGGCGTGGCTGAGCCGGCACCAGCCGGCGTTGGCGTGCGAACTCGGCAAACAGCGCGGTGCCCTGCTCGACTTCGGCTTCCTGCGCAAGGTTTCCCACGGCTGCCGGCAGGTATTCAGCGCCGAACGCTGGGCGCTGACCGGCGAAGCGGGCATGTTCCTCGATCCGTTCTACTCGCCCGGCGCGGACTTCATCGCGATCGGCAATGCTTACATCACCGAACTCGTCGCACGCGACCTTGGCGGCCACATGGACGCGCGCGCCGCCCGCCACTTCCAGCAACTGTTCCTGTCGTTCTACCGCAACACCCTCAGCGTGTACCGCGGGCAATACGCATTGTTCGGCGACGCGCGGGTGATGACGGCGAAGGTGTTGTGGGATTACGCGTACTACTGGGGCGTGCTGTGCCCGCTCGCGATCGGCGACAGGCTCACCGACCTCGCGCTGTTCGCCGACCTCGCCGCCCGGCTCGCCGCCGCGGAAAGGCTGAACGTTCGCATGCAGGACCTGTTCCGCGCGTGGCACGCGCGCGGCGAGACGCGCGCGATGCCGGGCTGGCTCGATCAGCAGGAGCTCGACTGGTTCGCGCGTCTGAACGCACGCCTGCACGATCGCCTGGATGACAGGGCCGTGCGCGCACGGCTGTACGAAAACATCGAACTGCTGCACGCGCTGGCCGGTGCGCTGGCCGAGGATGCGGCGCGCGACGCACCGGAAATTGCGATCGGGTCGTTTCGCGCCATCGCAGGACAACGCGCGCGACCCGCCCTTTTCCGCACGGCGGCATGAGCCTGGGCACGCCTTCAGAGGGCAGCTCGCGCGCAACCGTGGCGACCAGGCTGCGCGCTGCGGATTACTTCAAACGACAATCAATGCGCCAATTCGAGCTTGCTCGAAAGTACCCAGCCGACGTTTCCAAGCTCGTCCGTGACCTTCCACCAGATCCCCACCTTGTCGCCGGTGGGATACAGCATCATGCCGGGCTTGAGGCTGCGCACGACCGATGAATGCAGGTTCGCATCCGAGTAAAGCTTGGTGCCTTCGGTCAACCGCACCGCCTGCTGCACGTTGTCCGCCTTCGCGTTGGGCGCGTTTCTCTGCAGCTCCGCCACCATCTTGGTGTACGCATCCAGGTACGCCATCGCAATCACCTGGCCGATCTCGGTGTTGGCGTAGCCGCTGGCGCCGCCCGCCGCAAAGCCACCCCAGAACCCCGCGCCACCGCCGCCAGCCCAGCCCAGGTCGGTCTTGTCGGCGTGTCCCTGTTCGAGCGCGACCTGCTCGGTTGAACGCACGTCGGTGAGGGTCAGCACCACGTCGGCGGTCTTTTTGGAAAGGCTGACCCCGCCGAGTACCGCGCCCGCGCCATGCCCGATCAATCCGCCGAGGATGCCGCCGATGTTGGTGCGCTGGGCATTGCCGTTGCTGTTGGCGATGTCGGGCACCAGCACGTAATCAGCCGCCTTCATCTGGCCCTTGCCGATGTTCGAGCCCACGCGCATCTCGCCTTCGCCGGCCAATGCACGTTCCTGCTCCGCGGCCTGCAAGCCCTTGCCGCGATCGACGAGCGTGAAACACCCCGACTGCGACACGTACACCTTGATCAGCGCGGCCGGCGACTCGAGATTCATCGACGTCCACCACGGGTTGCCGTTCTGCGGTTCCTGCACCGCCAGCGTACCGATCCTGCTGCTGCAGTGCGGCACCTGTGGTTGCGTGTTCGAGCCCGCGCAAGCCGACGACACTGAAAAAATGCCCCCGCCGAGCACCAGCAAACCGATCCAGAGCTTGACCTCGAAAACGTTGACGTTCATGCACAACCCTCCCTCTTGGCCCGCGAAAGAGACGTCATGGATCGATGACAAGAACTGCCACCGTGTCGCTTGGGTGCGCCGCGACCGGCTGGATTATGTGATACATATCACAGTATTGCAGGACATATACGCCTGTTGCGTTCAGGTGTCAATCAGGATTTCTGCGCGCGTCGGGAACGTCGTCAGGCCATGCCGCCGTTGACGCCGATGACCTGGCCATTGACGTAACCCGCCGCCTCCGAGCACAGGAACGCCACCACGCCCGCGACTTCATCCGGTGTGCCGGTGCGCGCGGCGGGGATCATCGCCTTGACCTGTTCCGGCGCAAACAGGGTTTCCGTCAAGCGACCTTCGATGATGCCCGGCGCAACCACGTTGACGGTGACGTTGCGCGAAGCCATCTCGCGCGCCAGTGATTTCGCGGCTCCGTGCAGCGCGGACTTGGCCGCGGCGTAATTGACCTGCCCGCGATTGCCCAGCGTCGCCGCCACCGACGACACCGCGACGATGCGGCCAAAGCGCGCGCGCGCCATCGGCAGCAGCAGCGGCTGCGTCGCGTGGAAGAACCCGTTGAGCGACACGTCGATCACGCTCCGCCATTGCGCTTCGGCCATCCCGGCCAACGGCGCGTCGTCGTGGATGCCGGCATTGTGGACCAGCGCGTGGATCGGCCCGGATTCCAGCAATTTATTGATCACTGCGTGCGTAGCGGCCGCATCGGTGATGTCGAACGCCACGACTTCGGCTGCGCCACCGTCAGCGTCGATCCGTGCAGCGACCTTCTCCGCGCGCTCGCGGTTCGCATTCGCATGCACGATCACGCGCCAGCCATCGCGCGCCAGCGCCACGCAGATCGCGGCGCCGATGTCGCCGCTGCCGCCGGTTACCAAAACACGTTTCGTATTTTCCGTCACGCCTGATCCTCACCGTCATCCCGACGCCAGCCGCAATCCGAACCTCACCGCAGCATCACCGCCGCGCGTCCTGTCGCCAGGATGCTGCCACGATGCCCGGCCTGAAAAGCATATTGCAGGCTGTCGGCCATCGCGAGCAAACATTCCACGTGCACCTGCAACCTGCCGGGCAGATCGTCGATGCGTTCCACCCGCAGCTCGACATCACGCAAGGCCACCAGCAGGCCCGGCCGCGCCCGACCGCCCGCCTCGCGTTCGCGCAAGGCACCGTGCACCGCCATCGCCTGCGCCGCGTACTCGCACAGGTTCACGGCATGCAACATGCCGTCCGCGCGCAACGGATTGTCCGCGCGCTGGTGCGAAGCGCTGCGTGCGTGCAAACGCGCCGCATCCCACTCCACCACCTCGTCCAGCAGGCACATCGCACCTGTATGGGGAATCAAATGCGCCCAATCGGACTTCGGGAGCATGGAGTCACGCCTCCCTGCGCAGATGCCCGGCCGGCGCCATCAGCACCGACAGGCTGAAGTGGAAGGCCACGCCCAACGCAACGGTCAGGCCAATCGCGCGCAACACCGGCACGCTCGACAGCGCCAACACGCCGAACACCAGCAGCGCCGAGGCCACGCACACAAGGGTCGCGTGCAGGGTGCGCAGATCCTCGAGTTCATCGCCGGTGCGGCGTTCAAAGAACAGCGCGTAGTGCAGGCCCAGCCCCGCCGCCAGCGTCAACGACACCAGATGGAACAGCGACAACGGAATCCCGGCCGCGCGCAGCACCACCAGCACCAGCAACGTTGCGAGCGCCATCGGCCCCAACACGTGCAAGGCGCGACGCGGGCTGCGCAGCGCCAGCGTCACCGCGACGCACAGCAATAGCGCGGCGATGCCCAGCGCGACCAGGATGCGATGGCGATAGGCGATGATCAGCGATTCGGTGGAGGCTTTGAGATCCAGCAAGTGCACAGTGCCATGGGTGTCTTTCGCCAGCACCGCGAACGCAGCCGGATCGTTGACGCCACTGAGCGTGCCCAGACCAACCCATCCATCACCCTGTTGCACCAGCATCGATTCCAGCCGCGCACCCAGCGGCGTCGCCTCGAACCGCGCGGGCGTCAGCGGCGCGAGCTTGCGCGCGGCTTCGACATCGGCCACGAACGGGGCGAACACGCCCGCGCGGAACGGCAACCCCTGCATGGCCTGGTGCAGCGCGGATTCCAGGGTCGCTGCATCCGGCAACCGCGCCTGCCGCGCTTTCTGCGTAGCGATGCTGGGCAGATAGCGCGACGGCAATTCGAAGCCGTCCAGCGCATGCCGCGCCACCAGCGCGCGCATCGCGGGCGCCACGCGTCCCGACAAGGCCAGCACGCCCTGCGCCGATGGTGCCCGCAATACCAGCAGGTAACGCACATCGGGCGCACCCAGCGCGGCGCGCAGGCGCGCATCGCGTTGCAGCTCGGCTTTGGGGATCGGCGTCAACGCGGACAGGTCGTTTTGCCAGAACTTGCCCGGCGCGAACACCACGACGCAAACACCGACGACCGCCACCAGCCACGGCATCCAACGCGGGCGCGGCAGGCGCGCGAGGAAATGCCATGCCCGCGCGAGCCCCGGCGTCTTCGCCATGTCGTGCTGCGCGGGTGGCACGACCAGAGGCAGCAGCCAGCGCGTGCAGACACCCGCCGTGATCAACCCACCGATCGTGAACACCGCGAGCTGTTGCAACCCGGCGACGCCCGATGCGAAGAACGCAAGGTAGGCGATGCACACTGACACGATCGCGGTCGCCAGCAATGGCCAGAGTTCGCGCACGCATTGCGCGGTGTCGACACCCACGCGGCGGTGGCTGAATACGCGCAAGGGGTATTCCTGCGCGACACCGAGCAGGGTGAAGCCGAACGCAACGGTGATGCCGTGCGCGTGACCGAAGATCAGCGCCAGCAATGCAAAGCCGACCACCGCGCCCGACAGCAGCGGCAATGCCGTCACCAGCACCGGTACCGCGCTGCGATAAGCCAGCAGCAGCATGATCACGAAGCCGATTGTCGCGATCGTGCTGAAGCGCTCGGCCTCGGCGCGGGTGTGGCGGCTGGCCTGCACGCCGAACCAGCCGGGGCCGCTGATCACGAGTTTTGCGTGTCGCGCGCCGGGCAGCGCCGCAAAATGTCCCTGCAACGATTCGATCGCCCTGGCCTGCACGCCCGGATCGAAACCCGCGGCTTTCGTTTCCGCGACCAGCAAGGCTTCGCCCCGATGCGAAAACCACACGCCATCCACGAGCTTCGGCTGGTGCGGCGGTGCCCACAACTGCGCGAGTTTCAGGGTTTCCAGCGTGGGGTCGCGGCGCAACCATGGCTCCAGCAGCGACGCCGCCGGCGAACTCAAGTCCTCGACCCGCTGTTGCAACTGTGCGCGCAGATACGCCGCATCGAAACGGTGCGTGTCCAGCGTGGGCGACAACAGGTAGCGGTACGGCAACAACGCCGACGCGATCTGCGCAAGATCGTGGCTGCCATTGGCGACATGCGTGAAAGCGGGATCGTGTGCAAGTGCAGCGTCGAGTCCGCGCGAAAGATCGGCGAGCTGCGCGTCGGGCGCGCCGGAAATCGCCAGCAGCAACAGGCGCGATCCGGGGCCTTTGCCGATCTCGTCCAGCAGCAATTTCTGGTCCGCGGTGCGTGCCGGCGGCACGAAATCACGCAGGTCGGAACTGATCTTCAGTTGCCGCGCAACGCCCCAACCCAACGCGGCGACCAGCACGAGCCAGACGAACCAGATCGCGACGCGCACGCCGTCCCTCACCCCGGCCGCCCACTGCAGTCAACCTGGAACAAAGCATCTCTCCCAAAGCACTTCCTGATTGGCGCTGTATGTTCGCATGATCTTTCGCGCGCAATGAATGGGAAAACCCAAAAACCTTTTGGACGCGGATTTGCGCGGATGGACACGGATCAGATGAAAAATCCGCTTTGATCCGTGTTGATCCGTGTCAAACGCTTTTCCGATCCACGCCATTTTCTGCGAAGCGCAATGGAACCTTGAGGGATGCTCACTGGTTCCGGCAACGCGCCGCCAGCGCCGACTCCAACGGCGCAACGCTTTGCAAACCCTGCTTCGCCATCGCGCCGACCAACGTGATGCTGGTATCGCCGTTGGCGTCGGTCATCGTGAGGCAGCGCGGCGCCTCGGTGCGGCCGTCGATCACGATCGAGGCAAGCTGGCGCTTGAGCTGGTCGGTGCGCGGGACGAGCGTGATCACCCAATGCGCCTGGCTGCCCTGCGCCGACAACGCGAAGTCGTTTTCCAGCGCCGCCAGGTCGCCGCCCAGCAGGGCGCGGAATCCGGCCAGCATGGCTCCGGCCTGCGGTGCGCGCGCCAGCGGCATCCGGTGCACCTCGCCGCTGCCACGCTGCACCGACAACTCGCCATCGCCGAGCTGCGCGGTTTCCTTGAACGGTTTGTCGATGTCGCGCTGCATGCGATCGCCACCCAGCCAGCGCAACGTTCCCGACACCACCAACGGGCGATCGAGCATGCCGCGATAACTCACCTGGATGAAGGGCGTGGACACCGGCGGGGCCTTCGCCAGCTTCGCCAGCAGCGATTCGGCCAGCGTGGGCGCGGCGGCCAGCGCGGCGGTCGCCGTCAACGCCAGACATGCCACCGCGAGCCTACGCAGCGCGCGCATGTCCCACCGCCACCTGCGCCACGGGCGGCATCTCGGCCATGGGTTGCGGTTGCCAGAAATCATAGAAATTGAACCAGTTGAAGGGGGCGTCGCGCAGGTGGTGTTCCAGCCGCGCGGCGTAGTGGCGGATGTGGGCATCGAGCGCGGCGGCGCGACCCGTGCGGGGCAGTTGCACCGACTCGGCCAGGGTTTCGAAAACCAGGTCGTAACGGTTGCCGCCGCGATACATGCCGAGGCACAGCACCACCGGCACTTCCAGCAAGGCGGCGATTTGCCAGGGCGCGGTCGGAAACGGCGCCTTGCTGCCCAGGAACGGCACCTCGCGCATCAGTTCATGCGGTCGGCCGCGGTCGCCCAGCAGCGTGATCATGGCGCCCTCGCGCGCCGCTTCGGACAAGGCCAGCACGATGTCCATGCCGCCGCGCGCGGTGTCGATCACGCTGTCGGCCAGTTCCGGTGCCAGCGACTCCAGCAGCGCGGTCAGCGCCGGCGTCTTGCTCTTGTCCATCACCAGCTTGACCTTGCAATCGGGCCGGCGCGTGGCCAGCACCCGCAGCACCTCGAAACTGCCGACGTGCGCACCCAGCAACAACACGCCCTTGCCGCGGTCGAGCTGGCGGTGCAGTTCATCCACCCCGCGCGTGGTGACGCGGAATCCGTCGATGCCGCGCGCCAGCAGAAACACGCGATCCAGGATGGTCGAGGCAAACGCATGGATCAGGCGCATCACCTGCCTAGCACTGCCCGACCTGCCTGAGAGCCGCCGGAAATAATCGCGCGACGCGCGACGCTCCGGACCACGCCGGAGATAGAAGTACAACGTGATCGGATACAGGAACAACCGCGCGAAACCGCGCCCGAAATGCAGCCCGATGAAACGGATCAGCCAGATCGCGAACCAGCCGCCGGCCTCGGGACGTTCCAGCCAGTGTTCGCTTGCCGGTTGTTCGACGGTTCCGTTTGCAGGATTCTGCGCGCTCATCGAGCGTACCTTCGCTTGGTCATGCTTCCCTTCCCCTGTGGTTGTGATTGAAAACGGCTCACGTGCGTGCTGCCCCCAACGTTCCGCGTGCAAGCAGCGCGCCATCCGCGCGTCTCACCTCGAAGCGCACGCGCGCGTCTTCGTCATGCAGCGCAATCACGGCATCCTCGCCCGGCCGCAAAGGCTGCAGGAACTTTGCGTCGAGCCTGCCAACCGCGACGCCACGCCAGGCTTTCCACGCCGCGGCGACGCGTTCCAGCAACACCACGCCCGGCACCAGCGGATCGCCCGGGAAATGCCCCGGCAACGCGGGGTGATCCGGCGCGACGCGCAGCCGAACCGCATGGGTTGCGCTCATGCCGTGCCGTCCTCGCCACGCATCAGCGCGGGCCAGCGCCGGGCGATCTGGGTCACGAAACGCCTGGCGCTCGGATGCGGGATGTCGCGCAGGTACCAGCGTCGGAACAGGTACTCGCCCGCGAACGCCGCCACCAACACCAGCCAGCAACCGACCTCGGGATACCAGGCCAACAGCCAGCCCGGCAAACCCGCGGGAAGCGCGACGCCCAACGTCGCCAGCCAGCCGCCCGGTCGCACCAGCAACGCGATCGCCAATGACAGGCAGGCCATCGCGCCGAGCAGCAAGGCCCAGAACAGCGTGACGCCGCGCGCATAACCGTGCACGCCGGGTAGCGCCAAACGCGCATCGCCTTCGATCACGCGGATGAAGCGCGCGATCAACGGTTCTTCGCCGCGCCGCAGGGTGCGCGCGAACAACCACGCCGCCGCGACCAGGAACACCACCGGCAGCGCCATCAAGGCCAGTTCCGGATTGCCCATGCCGGCAGGCACCAGCAGCAATGCCGCCAAGCCCAGCCACACGGCCAGCGCGACCATGCTGTGCCGGCGCCATACCCGCGGCAACCACGCGAACAGCAGCAACAGTGCCGCCGCGAGGCTCAACGCGTGCCGCTGCGTGAGGCCGCCGATCAGTGCCAGCGCCGCGCAAGCCACCAGCGCAAGCCCGAACCACGGTACTCGCGTGGCGGCGTGACGCACAGGGTTGGCGGGTGTGGCGGACATCAAGGCTATCGAAGGTGGGTAACGTGCGAGTCTATATGATAGGTGGTCAACCCGACGGCGCCTGAACCGGCGCGGGAGCCTTGCCAAGTGAACGGAAGCCGCCAACCCATCCCCTTCGACTGCGACGTGCTGGTGGTCGGCGGCGGCCCGGGCGGCTCCACCATTTCGGCCCTGCTGGCGCGACGCGGCTGGCGGGTGACGCTGCTGGAAAAGGCCAGCCACCCGCGTTTCCACATCGGCGAATCGTTGCTGCCCGCCAACATGCCGATCTTCGAGGAACTCGGCGCGCTGGAAAAACTGCGCGCGCTGGGGCGCCTGAAGCTCGGCGCGGATTTCCCGCGTGCCGACGGCAGCTATTACACCTTCCGCTTCGACCGCGCGCTGGGCGACACCCCGCCCTGGTCGTTCCAGGTCAAGCGCGAAGACATGGACCAAATGCTGTTTGAACACGCCCGCGAGCACGGCGTGGACGCGCGCGAGCGGGTTACGGTCGAAGGCGTGGCGTTCGACTTCGACGGCGTCACCGCGCAGCTCGACGCGCAGGGGACGAAGTCGCGGCTGCGCGCGCGTTATCTCGTCGACGCCTCGGGCCGCGACACCTTACTCGGCAAGCAGATGAAGCTGGTGCAGCGCAGCGAGCAGCACCAGAGCGCCGCGCTGTTCGCGCACTACTCGGGCGTCGCCTACAACCCGGACGATCCCGGCGGCAACATCATCAGCGTCAACCGCTTCGAGCACGGCTGGGCCTGGTTCATCCCGCTGCCCGACGGCACCACCAGCGTCGGTTGCGTGTGCAAACCGGGCTACCTGAAAACCCGGCAAGGCGCCAGCAACGAAGACTTCATGGCGCGCACGCTCGCGATCGTGCCGGGCGCCGCACGCCGCATGGTGAACGCCGAACGCGTCTCGCCGATCCGCTTCACCGGAAATTATTCCTATGCGTGCACGCGCATGGCCGGGCCGCGCTGGATCCTGATCGGCGATGCCTGGGCGTTCCTCGACCCGGTGTTTTCCTCGGGCGTGTTCCTGGCGATGTATTCCGCGCGCCGCGCCTGCGACGTCGTCGATGGCGCCCTGCGCGAACCCGCGCGCGAACCTGCTTTGCAGAAAGTCTACGCAAAACACCTGCGCCGAGGCTACGCGCGTTTCGCCTGGTTCATCTGTCGCTTCAACTCGCCGGTGATGAAGGCGTTGTTCGCCGACCCGCGCAACGTGATGCAGGTGGAGCAGGGCGTGATTTCGATGCTGGCCGGCGACGTGTTCGACAACAAGCGGGTGCTGTCCAAGCTGCACATCTTCAAGACCATCTACGCGATCGCATCAATCATGAACCTGCGCCGCTGGGCCGCGGAGCGCATCGACCGCCGTCGCCAGAACCGGATGCAGGTGGCGGCGGGCGCGGAATGATGGATACGCGCCATGCCGCAAGCGGCCCCGTCGAACTGCGCCTCGATACGCCCGGCGGCGAACTCGCCGCACTGCAATGGGGCGATGCCGAGGCGCCGCCATTGCTGGCACTGCACGGCTGGCTCGACAACGCCGCTGGTTTCACGCGTTTGGCACCCTTGCTGGCGGCACGGCGACGCGTGATCGCGCTGGACCTGCCCGGCCACGGTCAT
This sequence comes from Rhodanobacteraceae bacterium, assembly GCA_004299705.1. Lineage (GTDB taxonomy): Bacteria > Pseudomonadota > Gammaproteobacteria > Xanthomonadales > Rhodanobacteraceae > 66-474. The sequence continues at coordinate 53,322 of SCQS01000055.1, forward strand.
TCCGCGCACGCGCCGGAACGCGCACGCCGCTACCACATCGTCGACCAGGTCGACGCCGTGCTGGACGCAGCCGACGCGCTGGGTTTCAAACGTTTCGACCTGCTCGGGCATTCGCTGGGTGCCGGTATTGCTTCGTTGACCGCGGCGGCTGCGCCCGCGCGCATCGACAAACTCGCGCTGATCGAGGGCCTGGGGCCACTAGCCGACGACGGCTCGCAAACCCTCGTCCGCTGGCGCGACGCGCACGCACAACACGCCGCATCCCGCCGCACACCGCGCGTATTCCCCACCATCGATGCGGCCGTGGCCGCGCGCGTGGCAGCGGGTGGACTCGATGCCGACGACGCCCGCCCGCTGGTGGAACGCAACCTGCGTGAGGTCGCCGGCGGTCACGCCTGGCGCAGCGACGCGCGCCTGCGCCTCACCACGCCGCTGCGTATCGAGGAAATGCAATTGCGCAAGCTGCTGGCCGGGATCGAGGCGCCGACCCTGTTGCTGCTCGCCGCACCCGCGACACCCTACCTGCCGACGCCGCTGATGGACGCACGCGCCGCCTGCGTCGCCGACATCCGCACCGAACACATCGCCGGCCCGCACCACCTGCACATCCGGCACCCGCGGCAAACCGCCACGCACATCCTGGACTTCCTCGGCTGACGTCCCTCGCGGTATCGGATGGCGGACTGTATCCGGCCCTATTGGCCGGCGGTTTCTCCGCTTTTCCCAAAAGCTTTGACTCGGATCAACACGGACACAGCAACAGTTCCTGCTCTATCCGCTTTGATCCGTGTCCAAACCGCTGTTTGCTTCCTGTTGGGTTTCCACCGATGAAGCCGGCGTCAGCCCAACCTATGCGCTGACGTCGGGGGCGGCGGCCACGCCATACCTGGCCACGAAATCGGCGGCGGGTTCCGGCTTGCCAAGGTAAAACCCCTGCCCGAAATCGCATCCCGTCTCCTGCAGCAGGCGTTGCGTGGCCGCATCCTCGATGCCTTCCGCGGTGGCTTCCAGACCGAGGTGATGCGCGAAGCGGACGATGGCTTCAACCAGCTTGGCCATGCGCGCATCGGTCGCCACGTGCGCGACCAGTGACTTGTCGATCTTCAGTTCCGAGGCGGGGAACTTGCTTAAATAGGTGATCGACGCGTAACCGATGCCGAAATCGTCGATCGCGATGCGCACGCCGTGGTCGCGCAATTTGCAGAGCACGCGCACCACCGCATCCATATCGCCGGCCAGCGCGGTTTCGGTGACCTCCGCGACGATCGTCTCCGGCGGCACGCCCCATATGCTCAGCGCATCCAGCAGTTGTTCGGCTACACCACCGTGGGAAAGCGTCCGCGGCGACAGATTGATGGCGACACGGAACCCCGGCAAACCGCGCAATGCGGAGACGTAGCGCAACGTCGCGTGGATGCTCCAGCGCGTCAACGGCGCGATCAGGTCGTTCTGCTCCGCGAACGGCACGAAGTCGTCCGGGCTGACCTGGCCCAGCGTGCGGCTGGTCCAGCGCGCCAGCGATTCGACCCCCACCGCGCGCGCCTGGGCGAGGTTCCAGATCGGCTGGAAGAACGTGGCCAGCCGGTTGGCGTCGATGCTGTCACGCAACTCGTAGTAATCAATGTTCGTGCGCACATCCAGCGCATCGTGGAACGCGAAGCGCTCGCCGCGCCGCAGCGCGCCGTCCGCCGCCACGTGCGCGCTTCGCCACAACGCGTCCGCGTCGGAACCATCCTGCGGAAACAACGCGACACCCATCACCGCGCGCGTCTGCCACGGCGGCATCCCGGACGCCACGCTGTGGGATTGCTCGAATTGCGCCATCAAGCCGGCCGCGGCCAGCAGGGCATTGTTGCGACCACTCAAGCCCGGCAACACGGCCACGAAGGTTTCGTCGCCGGACTGGAACACGACATCCATCGGCCGCAGCGATTCGCGGATCAACTTGCCGACGCTGACCTCGGCCTGCTCGCCGTACTCGCTGCCAAAGCGGAGGGCGAGCTGGCGCAGGCCGCGGACGTGCACGACCGCCACCGCGAAACCGCCCGCGCCCGCATCGCTGGCGGCAATCTGGCGCACGATCGCGGCCTGGATCGCATCACGGTTCAACATGCTGTGTGCACCATCCTCATAGGTTGGCGAGATAGCCCGCGGTGTCGATGGGATACTGGTCGACCGCGAGGGTGCGCCTGATCTCCACCGTGTCGCCATCCACGGTCTGGTCCAGCAGGTTGAACACGCGGAAATCCCCCAGCGGTTGCTTGTCCGGCGTGCTCACCACCAACACCGTCGGGCGCAACCGGCGCACGTGGTTCTGCTCCAGCACCACCGCGATTTCGCCGGTGCTCAGCTCGACGCGCGATCCGGTGGGATACACGCCCAGGCACACCTGGAACTGTTCGACCAGCTCGGCCTGGTACAACGCGCCACGCGCCCGGTAAATGGCCTGCAGCGCCGCGTGCCGCGACACCGGCGCCTGGTAAGGGCGGGCACTGCACATCGCGTCGTAGGAATCGATGATCGCGAGCATGCGGCCCGCCATCGGAATCGTGTCGTCGAGCAGGCGATCGGGATAGCCGCTGCCGTCGTAGCGCTCGTGGTGCGTGCGCAGCACGTCCAGCACGTCGGGGTCGTCCACGCCACCCGACCTGGCGATGTCGACGCCGTGCTCGACGTGGCTGCGTACCAGTTCGGTTTCTTCCGGCGACAGAGGATTCGCGCTGCGCAGCAGCTCGGCGGGCAGGCGGGTCTTGCCAATGTCCATCAGCAGCCCCGCGGTGGCCAGGCTCAGGATGTTGCCTTCCAGCAAGCCCAGGTGGCGACCGAACGCCGCCGCCAGCGCGCCGCAGGCGATCGCGTGGCCATAGATGTAGTCGTCGTGCCGGCGCATGCCCTCCAGGAACAGGAAGGCGTCCGCGCTGCGCAGCACGCTGGCGACCAGCGGGCGCACGACCTTCTCGACTTGTTCGACGGAAAGTTCCCGGCCACGGGTCACGTCGGCGTAGATCTGGTCGATGAGATCGGAGGTCGCGCGCAGGGCTTCGCGCGCCTTCGGGATTTCCTCCTCGATGCTCACCGTGTTGGCATAGGTCGTCACCGACATGGGGCGGGCATCGCCGCCATCGCCGCGCGCCAGGGTCAACAACGGGCGCCGGCCGGGGTCGATTTCCCGGCGACGATCGATATACACGTAGCGGCAGAGTTCGCGCAGCGCGCGCAGATCGTCCTTGCTGCGTATCTCGAATCCCTGCAAGGGAAAGGGCGTGCCCACCCACGGCCGATCGAGCCTGCTGACGAACATGCCGACAGCGAGGCTGGCCGTGTCGATGCGAACTTCTTCGAGCTCCGTGGTCATCAGGCCTGCCAACGCCCCCTGGTGTCACTGTCGTGCGAGGTCGGGATTAGTTTAATCCGCGCCGGCGGAAATCCGCATTACCGTCGATGATCGTTCCGGCGGACGAACGGCGTGTGCACGGGATGCGGCTACCCACCCGCACCCCACCCGCGTATGGTGGTGCGGTCAACACTTCGAGGACAGCCCATGACCACCACCCCCATACAAGGCCGCGAGCATGACCTTGGACATGGCCTGCTCGTGCTGCGCAGCCTGCCCGCGATGACCCTCCGCTCGATCGGGCCGTTCGTGTTCTTCGACCACGCCGGCCCCGTGGTGATGGACGCCGCGGCCGGTCGCCAGGCCGACGTGCGCCCGCATCCGCACATCGGGCTTTCCACCATGAGCTACCTGATGAGCGGCGCGGTGCGCCACCGCGACAACCTAGGCTACGATCAGGTGATCCGCCCGGGCGACGTCAACTGGATGACCGCGGGACACGGCATCGTGCACTCCGAACGCTTCGATGTGCCCGACGCGTTCGCCGGCAACGGACTGGAACTGCTGCAGTCGTGGGTGGCGCTGCCCAGGGAATCGGAAGAATGCCGGCCGTCGTTTTCCCATCACGCCGGCGCCGCGCTGCCGGTCACGGAAGATGGAGGGGTGTGGCTGCGGGTACTGGCGGGCGAAGCCTTCGGCTTGCGCAGCCCGGCACCCGTGCATTCGCCGACCTTCTACGTGCATGTCGAACTGAAAGCTGGCGCGCGCCTCGAAGCGCCCACGCAATACAGCGAGCGCGCCGCCTACGTGGTGCACGGCCGCGTGCATGACGAAACCGGCGGCGCGGAGTACGGCCCGAAACAGTTGCTGGCATTTTCGTCAGGCGGCCCGGCGACATTGCGCGCAAGCAGTGACGCCACCGTGATGCTGCTGGGCGGCGAACCGCTGGGCCCGCGCTTCGTGTGGTGGAACTTCGTGTCTTCGAACAAGAACCGCATCCGCGAGGCGGCGGCGGATTGGCAAGCCGGTCGCTTCAAGCTGCCCGCCAACGACCACCGCGAATTCATCCCGCTTCCCGCCACGCCAAGCTGGCGCGGCAAGAAACACTAGGGCGTACCCTGCCCGCCGTGTCGTGACGCAACGGCGGGCGTCGCCCGCCTTGCGCAATCATCGGGGATTCAACGCCCGAAGCGCCGCTTGCGCCGCTGGTACGTCCGCACCGCGCGCAGGAAATCGATGCGCCGGAACGCCGGCCACATCACGTCGCAAAAGTAGAACTCGCTGTAAGCCGCCTGCCAGATCAGGAATCCCGACAGCCGCTGCTCGCCGCTGGTGCGGATGATGAAGTCGGGATCGGGCACGCCCTCGGTGTAGAGATAGCGCTCGATCTGCTCCGCCTTGAGGCCGGCCGCGACCGCTTCAAGCGAGCGACCTTCCTCGGCGGCGTTCGCCAGCAACGCCTTCACCGCGTCGGTGATTTCCTCGCGCCCGCTGTAGGCCAGCGCGATGGTGAGCAACATGCCATCGTGGCCGGCGGTGGAAAGTTCCAGCGCCTCGCTGGCCGCCACCACGCGTTCCGGCAGGCGTTCGCGCTGGCCGATGATCTTCACCCGCACGCGTCCCGACTTGAGGCGAGGCTCCTCCAGCAAGCGCGCGCTTTCGCGCACGAACAAATCCAGCAAACCCTCGACCTCGGCGGTCGGGCGATTGAAGTTTTCGGTGCTGAACACGTACAGGGTGACGTGGCGCACATTGAGGTCGATGCACCACTCCAGCACTTCGCGCAGCTTGTTCACGCCGTATTGGTGACCCAGCGTCGCCTCCAGCCCCATGCCGCGGGCGAAGCGCCGGTTGCCATCCAGGATCAGCCCGATGTGCGCGGGCACCGGCTCGTTGACCACCTGGCTTGCGAGCTCATGCTCGTACCAGCGGTACAGCGGGTACAACAGGGGGTTGATCAGCCGCCACGGGTGGCGACGCAAATCCGCCAGTGCAAGGCGCAGCCAGCCGGGCGCGACCGCGCTGGCACTGTTGCCGGCGAGCGGCGGGGAAACTTCCGAATGCATGGACGGGCATTGTATGCCGGTTCGGGCGACGCCATAACGTCGCGACCACCCTGCCGTTCACGAATGCGTGGGTCGCGCGGGCCCCACAAAGGCCCCGCGTACCCCTGGAGTCCCCGGATGAGCTGGTTCGACTGGCTGCCCTGGCGGCATCCGCCGCCTCTGATCGACGACGCCTTGTGGCGCGACGCGCTGGCCGCCTGTCCGCTGGCGCAACGGCTGCCCGCGGACAAACGCCAGCGCTTGCGTCTGCTCGCGGCGCGTTTCCTGCAGCGCAAACGCTTCCATCCGATCGAGATGGAACTGGATGGCTTGCAGCGCCTGCTGATCGCGATGCTGGCCTGCCTGCCCGTGCTGCGCCTGGGCTTCCGCACGCTGCGCGGCTGGCAGGGCGTGGTGATGTATCCGGGCGAGTTCAAGGTGCGCCACCAGCACCACCACAACGACGGCACCGGCGTGGTCACCGAGGCCGACCAGGTTCTCAAAGGCGAGGCCTGGCAGATCGGCCCGCTGGTGTTGTCGTGGGCGGCGGTGGAGCAGGATCTGCTGCACCCGTGGGACGGCTTCAACGTCGTGGTGCACGAGATCGCGCACAAGCTCGACATGCTGGACGGTCCACCCGATGGCGTCCCGCCGCTGCCACGCGGGGTGTCACGACGCGCGTGGATCGATACCTTCCAGCGCGCCTACGACCGGCTGGTGCGTGAAGTCCAACGCGGCAACGCCACGCCCATCGATGCGTATGCGGCCACCAATCCCGGCGAATATTTCGCGGTGGTCAGCGAACTGCATTTCTCCGACCCCCGCCGGCTTGAAGTGGCCGAGCCGGGCGTCGCGGCGTTGCTGCGCGGCTATTACGGCGATTCGCCGGTGCCTTGAGGCGGCAGCACGCCGATTGTGTGCAGCCACGCCTCGGCCAGCTTCGGCCAATGCGTGATCGGCAACTGCGTGGGTCGCAGGCCGAACGCATGGCCGCCCTTCGCGTAAATGTGCAACTCCGCGGGCACGCCGGCTTTCGCCAGCGCGGCGTAATAAACCAGCGATTGGCGCACCTGGTCCGTTTTTGCGTCCTCGGCCTGCAACACGAACGTGGGCGGCGTCTCGTGCGTGAAATGCAAATTCTTGTTCAATCCGTGACCCAACGTAATGTGACCGGGATAAATCGCGATGGCGAAATCAGGCCGGTCGCTCTCCTCGTCCGCCGGGCCGACGGGCCTGTACATCCGACGATTGAAGTCGGCGCTGGTTTCCGCCACCAGGAACCCGCCGGCCGAGAATCCGATCACGCCGATCTTGTGCGGGTCGACGTGCCACTTCGCAGCATGGAAGCGCACCAGCCGGATGGCCCGCTGGGCGTCCTGCAACGAGGGCAGCGACGCGGCAAGCACGCCATGGTCGTAGCACTTGCACTCCCAGTCGTAGGGCGCGCTCGGCACACGGTACTTCAGCAACACACAGGTCACACCAATCGAGGTGAGCCAACGGCACACCTCGGTACCTTCGAGGTCGATGGCCAGCACCTGGAACCCGCCGCCGGGGAACACCACGACCGCAGCGCCGGTGTTCTTCCCCTTGGGCGGGTAAACGGTCAGCGTCGGCCGGCTGACGTTGGTCACGGCTGTCCATGGACGACCCGCGATCAAGCGATCGGTTCGTAGCGTTTCGGTTTCCGACCCCGGCACGGGCTGCACGCCGGGCGGCGTGCCCGGCCATAACGGGATCTGCGTGTGCCCGGCCGAGGGCTGCCAGACTTTCGCCTGCAGACTTCCGCAAGCGAACAGCAGACACGGTAAAACCATCCACGACTTCATGACGTTTCGTTGCCTTGGCTGAAAGCTTTCGGACAAGGGGTTGCGTTTACTCGCCGCGCAGCCATTCGGAGACAACATGCGAGCTTGCTGCCACGGACATCAACGATCACGCACGAAACTTCGCATCGTTAAACCCGGCCGAGTACGAAATTCCGTGGGCCGTGGCATGTCCGCGTCAGCAGCGATGAACACGAAGCGATCATCTTCCAAGCGATAAATCGCCGACAGTTGCCTGCCCGCGTCCGGGCCCATCGTATCGGTCCAGGTAATGGCCTTCGGACTGGCCGTCGCGTCAAGACTGAATCGGCCTTCCAGCAAGAGCGCTCGCGTGGACGTGCGCACGCTGAAGTGGTGACCATCAATAGTCGTGAGTGCACCGGGTGCGCCATGGTCATCCGGCGCATCGACAATGCCGTTTTCCTCGAACGCGATCTGCCGCCAAACCCCTTGCAACAACTTGAGATCACGCTCGGAAGCACTCACGGACACGATCAGCCCTCGCGCAACCAGCGCGCCGCATCCAGCGCGTAGTAGGTCAGGATCGCATCTGCGCCGGCGCGCTTGATCGACAGCAGGGCTTCCATCGCGCAGGCTTTCTCGTCGATCCAGCCATTGCCGCCGGCGGCCTTCAGCATCGCGTATTCGCCGGACACCTGGTACACGAAGGTCGGCGCGCCGAAGCGTTCCTTCACCCGACGCACGATATCGAGGTATGGCAGGCCCGGCTTCACCATCACGGCGTCGGCACCCTCGTCGAGGTCGAGCTGCACTTCGCGCAGGGCCTCGTCGGAATTGCCGACATCCATCTGGTAGGTGTGCTTGGAACCCTTGCCGAGCGATGCCGCCGACCCGACCGCATCGCGGAACGGCCCGTAGAAACTGGACGCGTATTTGGCGGAATAGGCAAGGATGCGGGTGTGGATCAGGCCCGCCTTTTCGAGTGCCTCGCGGATCGCGCCGATGCGGCCGTCCATCATGTCGGATGGTGCGACGAAATCCGCGCCCGCACGCGCCTGCGACAGCGCCTGCTTGATCAGCACCGCGACGGTTTCGTCGTTGAGGATGTAGCCGGTGTCGTCGATCAGGCCGTCCTGGCCGTGGGTGGTGAACGGGTCGAGCGCGTCGTCGCAGATCACGCCCAGTTCCGGGAAATGCGATTTCAAGGCCCGTACGGCGCGCTGCACCAGGCCATCATCGTTGTACGCCTCGCGGCCGTCGGCGGTTTTGCGGTCGTCTTCGAGGTGCGGAAACAGCGCCAGCGCCGGCACGCCCAACCGCTGCGCTTCCTCGGCCACCTTCAGCAAGGCATCGATCGACAACCGCGCCACGCCCGGCATCGACGGCACCGGATCACGCCGCTCGCCCGCGCCTTCCTGCACGAATACCGGCAGGATCAGGTCGGCCGGGGTCAAGACGGTTTCGCGCATCAGCGCGCGCGAGAAGGCATCGCGGCGCATGCGGCGCATGCGGATGGCGGGATAGCTCATGACGGTGTTCCACGTTGTACGAACCGCACATTCTAGTGCCGCGATGTGAGCCCCATCCCCATCCCGGCCTTCCGTTTGGCATGAATCCTGCTGCATTGCCTGTGCACTCGACCACACGACCCCGTTCACAACTCGCCGGTCATGTTCAAGTCAGGCGCTTGCAGTTAAATTACGGTTAATGCACAATCACGGTCGAAAGATGCGTGACGTTTTGAAGGCAGAAACTTTGAACTAATCGCAAGACATTGAAATTGTCATGATTTCAGCACTGTCCCTTCTCGTATTCCTGATGCTCGCCGCGCTGGTCGTGGGCTTGAGCGTCAAGCGCATCCCCGAGGGACAGGTCTACACCTTGCGCCGCTTGGGCAAGCCCGCCGGCACCTTGACGGCAGGCACCCATCTGGTGGTGCCGCTGATCGAACGCATCGCCCACAAGATCAGCATCACCGGCTACACCTTGGCGGTGGACGAGCGCATGGCCGATGACGCCGTCGAGCCGGGCAACTTGCGTGGCCGGGTCTGGTGGCAAGTTCTGGATCCCGAGCGCGCGGAAGCCGTGATCGATCGCGCCGACGACATGATCCGCCGGCAATTGCGCGCAGCCGTCCAGCACGCGACCTCCGCGGCCAGCCCGGACTTGCGCTCGCGCAACCAGCGCATCAAGCAAACCCTGAACGGCAGCCTGCGCGAACGCGGGGTGCTGGTGACGCGGGTCGAGCTCGACATCGCCGCGTAACCGGGGATCAGCCAGGGAGAAACGGTGAGCCCGCGCAATGCGGGCTCCTGTTTTTCTCGACGTTTTTTCCGCTTGCACCCATTCTTGACCGGCACCCAGCGGCAGATTCCCCCCAACTTCGTCATTCCGGGGCCGTCGCCGGCAGCACCGGCGATGGAACCCGGAATCCATTTTTTGCCCGGAACGTAGATTCCGGGTTCGGCCTGCGATAAAGCCGCGGTCCGCCCCGGAATGACGAGCTGTTTGGAGCATGCGCTGGTTCGACCAGATTTTGCTGCCCCCCACGAGAGATTGCATCATCACACGCATGGAAACCACCACGCTCGCCTCCCGTCTGGCCGATGGCTTGGTCGCGATGCAACTTGCGTTGCCGGCCGACGCACAGACCAAGCTGCTGGCTTATCTCGACCTGCTGGCGCGCTGGAACCAGACCTACAACCTCACCGCGGTGCGCGATCCTTCCGAAATGGTGTCGCGGCACTTGCTGGATTCGCTGGCGGTGCTGCCGTTCGTGCACGGCGCGACCCTGGCCGACCTCGGCAGCGGCGCCGGGCTGCCCGGCATTCCGCTGGCGATCACACACCCGAACCTTGCGGTAACGCTGGTGGAAAGCAACGGCAAGAAGGCAAGGTTCCTGCGCGAAGTCGTGCGCAGCCTGCCGCTCGCCAACGTGCGCGTCGAACAGACCCGCGTCCAGGACTTGTCCGGCAGTTTCGATACCGTCACCGCGCGGGCCTTCGCCAGCCTTGCCGACATGCTCACGTGGGGCGGGCATCTGCTGGCACCGGACGGGCGCTGGCTGGCCCTCAAGGGCCACGCCGATGCTGACGAAATCGCCGCCGTTCCCGACACGTTTCGGATCGTGGCCGTGCATTCGCTCCATGTGCCAGGCGCCGATGGCGAGCGTTGCCTGGTCGAGCTGGCGCGCGGCCCGTCCCGCAATGCCTAGGCTTGCGATGGTAGGCTTGTCAATCCATTACGTCCGTTGCGACCCATGACGCGCATCATCGCCATCGCCAACCAGAAGGGCGGCGTCGGCAAGACCACCACCGCCGTGAACCTGGCTGCCGCGCTGGCGGAAACCAAGCGGCGCGTGCTGCTGGTGGACCTCGATCCGCAGGGCAACGCGACCTCGTCGGCCGGCGTGGACAAGCGCAGCGCCAAACCCAACGGCTGCGAGGTGTTGCTGGAGGAAGCGCCGATCGAGGACGCGATCATGTCGACCGAGGCAGGTTTCGACCTGCTGCCCGGCAACCGCGACCTCACTGCCGCGGAAATCAAGCTGGCCGATGCGATCGCGCGCGAACAGCGCCTCAAGGAACAACTGGCCAAGCTGGGCGAGCGTTACGCGATCATCCTGATCGACTGTCCGCCTTCGCTGCACCTGCTCACCTTGAACGCATTGACCGCGGCCGACAGCGTGCTGATCCCGGTGCAATGCGAATCGATGGCGCTGGAAGGCCTGACCGACCTGCTGGATACCGTGAAGGCGGTGCGCAAGCGCCTGAACCCGCAACTCGAAGTCGAGGGCCTGCTGCGCACCATGTTCGACGTGCGCACCGCGCTCGGCAACGACGTGTCGGCCGAACTCACCAAGCACTTCGGCGACAAGGTGTTGCATTCGGTGGTGCCGCGCAACGTGCGCCTCGCCGAAGCACCCAGCCACGGCAAGCCCATCAATCTTTACGACCGCGAATCGCGCGGCGCGATCGCCTATCTTGGCCTTGCCGGCGAGATGATCCGCAAGATGGGCTTGGGCCCCGCACGCAACGTCGGCCCTGCGCCCAGCGACGGCGGCGCGTCCGGTAAGGCCACGCCTCCCCCACCCAACGCGCCCCGCACTCCGATGATGAAGGTTTCCGCATGAGCGCCGCCAAACGCCGGGGTCTCGGCGCCCGTGATCTAGACGTGCTGCTCGGCGGCCCGGATGCGGATGCCGCAGCAGAAGCCACGGGCGAAACCCTGAGCAACCTGCCGATCGCGTCGATCCGCGCAGGCCAGTACCAGCCGCGCCACCACTTCGACGAAGCCGCACTGGACGAGTTGGCCGCGTCGATCAAGTCGCAGGGTCTGATCCAGCCGATCGTGGTGCGTGACGTCGGGCGCGGCCAGTACGAACTGATCGCCGGCGAACGCCGCTGGCGCGCGGCGAAGAAGGCCGGTCTTGCAGAAATCCCGGCGGTGGTGCGCGACATTCCGGCGCAATCGGCGCTGGCGGTCGCGCTGATCGAGAACATCCAGCGCCAGGAACTGACCGCGCTGGAGGAAGCGCAGGCGCTGCGCCGCCTGATCGACGAATTCAAATTGAGCCAGCAGCAGGCCGCCGACGCGGTCGGCCGTTCACGCGCCGCGGTCGCCAACCTGCTGCGCTTGCTGGAGTTGCCCGAAGCCATCCGCGACCTGCTGGACGACGGCCGCATCGAGATGGGTCATGCGCGCGCGTTGCTGACGCTGCCCGCGCCGCGCGCGATCGCGCTGGCCGAGAAGGCCGCCGAGCAGGGTTGGTCGGTGCGCGAACTGGAACAGGCGGTGCGGTTGGCGCAATTGCCGAAATCGTCCGGCCAGTCCAAATCGCGCGCGGTCGACCCCGACATCGCCGCGCTGGAACGCGAGCTTTCCGACAGCCTCGGCACCCGCGTCGAAATCGCGCAGGGTCGCGGCGGGCGCGGCAAGCTGGTGATCAACTATCACAGCGCCGACGCGCTGGAAGGCATTCTCGAGAAGTTGCGTTAGCCTCGTCGCACCGCAAAAAGCACATCCCCCTCGCTCCGCCTTCGTACCGAAGGGGGAAGACAAGCACACCCCCTTCCAAAGGAAGGGGGTCGCGCCGCAGGCGCGGGGGGATGCCATCGCGCGAGGACATCGCCCGTCGCATCGGCGATAATCCCGTCTTTCCTCGGCAAGGCCTTCGCGCATGCCTGATCTTTCCGTGGTCGTGCCGGTTTACAACGAGCGCGACAACATTTCGCCGCTGCTCGCCGAAATTGCCGCCGCGCTGCGCGGACGCGTCGACTACGAAGTGGTGTACGTCGACGACGCGAGTTCCGACGATTCGCTGGACGTGCTGAAGGCCGAATGCGCCCAGCATCCGGAACTGCGCATCGTAAGGCACCTCAAGCAGAGCGGCCAGAGCACCGCGATCCGCAACGGCGTGCGCGCGGCGCGCGGCGCGTGGATCGCGACACTGGATGGCGACGGCCAGAACGATCCGGCCGACATTCCCAGATTGATCGAAGCACGCAAGACCGCGAACCCGAAAGTGAAACTGTTCGCGGGCTGGCGCACCACCCGCCGCGACAGTTTCAACAAGCGCATTTCCTCGAAGATCGCCAACGGCGTGCGCTCACGGATGCTGCGCGACGCCACGCCCGACACCGGCTGCGGCCTGAAACTGTTCGAGCGCGAAACCTTCCTGGCACTGCCCTACTTCGACCACATGCACCGCTACCTGCCGGCGCTGGTGAAACGCGCCGGGTACGAAAGCGTCAGCATTCCCGTCGGCCACCGTCCGCGTACCCGCGGTGTATCCAAGTACGGCATGCTCGATCGGTTGTGGGTCGGCTTGGCCGACCTGCGCGGCGTCGCTTGGCTGATGCGGCGGGCGAAGGTCACCGACACCGAGGAACTATGAAACCAGCAAAACCGGGGTCAGAGCGCACTTTCGTGGAAGGGCCTGTATTCCCGGAAATGCAAGTTCGAAAATGCACTCTGACCCCGGTTTTGACGTCCACCGCAAGCCCGGATTCGAAAGTGCACTCTGACCCCGGTTTTGTCGTGCTGCGCGACGTATTCGGCTACAACGCCTTCCGCGGCCACCAACAGGCCATCATCGAACATCTCGCGGCAGGTGGTGACGCGCTGGTGCTGATGCCGACCGGCGGCGGCAAGTCGCTGTGCTACCAGATTCCCGCGTTGCTGCGGAACGGCACCGCCATCGTGGTCTCGCCGCTGATCGCGCTGATGCAGGACCAAGTGGAGGCGTTGCATCAGCTTGGCGTGGCGGCGGCGTTCCTCAATTCCAGTCTCGATGCACGCGCACAGGGCGAGGTCGAGCGGCGCTTCCTCGGCGGTCAGTTGAAACTCCTGTACGTGGCGCCCGAGCGGCTGCTCACCGCGCGCTTCCTCGACCTGCTCGAACGGGCGAACCTTTCCTTGTTCGCGATCGACGAAGCCCATTGTGTGTCGCAATGGGGCCACGATTTTCGCCCCGAGTACCGCGAACTCACGGTGCTGCATGAGCGCTATCCGGATGTGCCGCGCATCGCCCTGACCGCAACCGCCGACGCGCCGACCCGGCGCGAGATCGTCGAACGCCTGGCGCTCGGCCAAGCACGGCAATTCATCTCCAGCTTCGACCGACCGAACATCCGCTATCGCATCGCACAGCGTGACCAACCGCACCTGCAATTGAAGACGTTCCTGGCCGGACACCGCGGCGAATCAGGCATCGTCTATTGCCTGTCGCGGCGCAAGGCCGAGGACACCGCGGAGTGGCTTTGCGAGCAGGGCATCGAGGCGTTGCCCTATCACGCCGGGCTCGACGCGGCCACGCGCGCCGCCAACCAGCAGCGATTCCTGCGCGAAGACGGCATCGTGATGTGCGCGACCATCGCCTTCGGCATGGGCATCGACAAACCGGACGTGCGCTTCGTCGCGCATTTGGATCTGCCGAAAAGCCTGGAAGGTTATTACCAGGAAACCGGGCGCGCCGGGCGCGATGGCCTCCCGGCCGACGCGTGGATGATCTATGGATTGAGCGACCTCGTCACGCTCGCGCAATTCATCCAGCAGTCCGACGCCGACGAAGCGCGCAAGCGGCTGGAACGCGGCAAGCTCGATGCGCTGCTGGCGTTTGCCGAATCGACCCACTGCCGCCGCCAGCAACTGCTGGCGTACTTCGGCGAGACGCTGCCGGAACCCTGCGGCAACTGCGACAACTGCCTCGACCCACCGCCGACATGGAACGCAACCGAAGCCGCGCAGAAGGCGCTGTCATGCGTGTACCGCACCGGCCAACGCTTCGGCGTCGGCTACCTGATCGACGTGCTGCTGGGCAAGGACAACGAGCGCATCCGGGCACAGGGACACAAACACCTTTCGGTGCACGGCATCGGCACGGAACTCGACGCGCGGCAATGGCGCGGCGTGTTCCGGCAACTGGTCGCACGCGGCCTGCTGAGTCCCGACCTCGAAGGCTACGGAAGCCTGCGCCTGACCGCGGCCGCGCACCCGGTCCTGCGCGGCAACGAGGCCGTGCACCTGCGTCGGGAACCTGATCGCACGCAGCGTCGTGCCAGCCGTCGCGCCAGCGCCACTGGCAACCGCCGCAGCCTCGACATTGCGCCGCACGAGGAGCCGCTATGGAATGCGCTGCGCGATACGCGCGCGCAACTGGCCAAGGAACAAGGCGTGCCGGCGTACGTGATCTTCCACGACGCCACCCTTTACGCGATGCTGCGCGAGCGTCCCCGTGACCGCGAGGCGCTGGCCACCATCAGCGGTGTCGGCGCGCGCAAGCTGGATCGCTACGGCGCGCGCTTTCTTGCCGTGCTGCGGGACGCCTGAGAGGGGTCAGAGTGCGGAAAATCGGGGAAAACCGGGGTCAGAGTGCAATTTCGTCAGGGGCGATCGTGTTACGAGGGTGACTTGCCCGAAATTGCACTCTGACCCCGGTTTCCAGTTCAGCGCTTGCCCTTCGCCAGTGGCAGCTCCGCCTGCTTCCACGCATTGATGCCGCCCGCCAGCGTGGCGACGTTGCTGAAACCGGCCTTGACCAGGCGCTTCGCGGCCTTGCCCGACTCCACCCCGGTCTTGCACACCGTCACGATCTGCAATTCCTTCGCTTTGGCGATGTCCTTGTTCTCCGGGTCGAACTGGCTGGGCGTGACGTTCTTCGAACCGGTGATGTGGCCTTTCTCGAAATCGGCGATCGCGGACAAGTCGACCACCAGCGGCTCGCCGCGGTTGATCATCTGCACCAACGCGCCCGGCGTCAGCTCGCGAAAACCGCGGAACTTGCGCGACACCTCCAAGCCGATCAGGGCCAGGACGATCACGATGAACGCCAGCACCAGCAGGACGTGGTTGGCGATGAAGTGCGGCAGGCGGGTCAGGAGCTCTTGCATCGGGGTCGTGATCCAGATTGAACGCGGCATTATCGCGGATCGTGGGGCCGCGCGCCTTACTGTTGCGGCGAAATATCCGGCAACCCCGACTCCAGCCACCAATGCTTGGTCTTGTCGTCCCAGTGCCAGGTCTGGTGGTCGACCACGCTGTAGACCCGCTGGCTGGTCTTCACGATCAGGCTGATCTGGACGGTCTGCCGGACCGTGTCGGGGCCGTCCGCGCTGGGGCCCGAGGTCTCGTATTCGGCCACCCGCACGGTGTTGTAGAGCGCCTTCTGCTGTGTGGTCAGCGGATGCGCCGCGCGCACCGCCGGATCGACGTAATTCCATGCGTTCTGCAAGTCGCCCCAGCGCAGCGCGGCGGCATAGCCGTCCAGCGTCTGGTCGCGCAACATGCTCCTGTTCTGCAGGGTCGCGCACCCCGCCAGCAGCAACAGCACGCCCCCCGCGATCACCAGCTTGCGCATGTTCGAATCCTCTTCGCAACGGCAGCCGCTGATTCTGCCCGAACCGGCAGCTACTTGCGCAATCTGGCGAAGAAACGTGCCGTGAGTGTGGCGGCGGCGCGCCGCTCGCCAGCGATTTCGCAGACCACATCGAGGTGGCCCTTGCCGCGTTCGCGCAGCGAAGCCGCCAGCGCCGCCAGCACGCCCTGCTTCACGAAGCGCGCCGTACCGCGTAGTTCGCCCCACACGGGCTCGTGATAGCGAAGCTGCGAATCGCCGACGTAAATGTCGCATTCGAGCCCCTGCGCGCGCAGGCCGAGTTCGACCAGGCCCCACCCGGCCAGCGTCAGCAGCGACGCCATGCTGCCGCCGAACGCGCAGCCCTTGTCGTTGACGTTGGGCGCCAGCGGCGCGGTCATCTCGATTTCGTCGCCGGTGTAGCGTGGTACCTTGAGATCCATCGCATCGGCCAGCGGGATGCGTTCCAGAATCTCGGCTTCGAGGATCGCGGCTGCGGAAATGTGCTTGTCCATTGCGCAAGTTTCGCGCGGCACGCCGGGCGCGACAAGGTCCGTACGGGCTGACTATGATCGACGCATGACCCGCCCGCGTCCGCTTGCCGGCACCCGCATCGCGATCACCCGTCCCGCCGGCACGGGTCGCGCACTCGCGCGTCGCGTGCGGGCGCTGGGCGGCACGCCGCTGTTGCTGCCCGGGTCGAGCCTGTGCGCGTCGCCCGACACGAAGGCCGCACGGGCAGCGCTGCGGATCGCGCTGGCGTGCGACGTCGTGATCTTCACCAGCCCCGCGGCGGTGCGCTTCGCGCGGCGGCTGGCCAATTTGCGCTGCCGCGCTCAGGTGCTCGCACCCGGCACCGGCACGCAGCGCGCGCTGCAGCGCGTCGGCTGCAAAAAGGTCACCGCGCCCGCACGCGAAGACAGTGAAGGCATCCTGGCCCTGCCGATCCTGCACGAGGTGCGCGGCAAGCGCGTCGGCATCGTCGGCGCGACGGGGGGTCGCGGATTGCTGGATGCCGAACTCAAGGCGCGCGGCGCGCATGCAGTCCACGCATTCGTGTACCGGCGCCTGCCGGCGCGGCTGGATCGTCGCCACGCCGACGCCTTGCGGCACGACATGCACGAACCGCTGTACGTGCTGTTGTCCAGCGCGGAAGCGCTTGCGAACGTCCTCGCCGCGCTGCCTGCCGATGCCCGCCACGCGTTGCTCGCGGGCATCGCCGTGGCAAGCAGCGCACGCCTTGCCAGCGTCGCGCATGATGCCGGTTTCGCCCGCGTACTGCGTGCCGACTCGGCCCACGCGAATGCCATGCTGGCGACAGTCGTCGCGGATCGGGGCTGACCCGCTGCCCTGTTAGCATTGCCGCATGACCGACGACATCGACGACGACGCCACCGAGCGCAAGCCGCGCGGACGCCCGCCAGGACTGGCTGCATTGGCAATCCTGGTGGCCATCGTGGCGCTGGCCGTGGCCGCCTGGAGCGTCTGGCGCCTGCACCGTTTCGCGCACGACGAGCTGGCCGCGAACAAGCAACAAGCCGCGACCATCGCGACCCTGCAAAGCCAGCTTGCCGCCGGCAACCAGCAGGCGCAGGCGGGCAGCCAGCGGATCGGCAACCTCGAGACAAAGCTGGACGACCTGCGCAACACCACGCAAGGCCTGGACCGGCGCATCGCCAACCTCGAAACCGCCTACACCACCTTGAGCGGGCAACAGCAGTCGGGCCACGACACGCTGCTGTTGAACGATGCCGAGATGCTGCTGCGCACCGGCCAGCAACGCTACGAATTGTTCCACGACACCGCCGGCGCCCTGAAGGCCTACACCCAGGCGATCGCGGTGCTGGCGCAGGTGCAGAATCCCGCCTACGCACCGGTGCGGGCCAGCGCCGAAACCGAACGCGATGCGCTGGCCGCGGCCGCACCGCCCTCGCGGCAAACCGCACTGAACACGTTGTCGAGCTTGCGCAGCAAGGTTGCCGCGCTGCCGCTGGCTTCGGTCGAATCCGCCGCCGCAGCCTCGGCGCCGCCACAGAAACCCGGGTTCTGGTCGCGGGTCGGACACGCCTTCAGCGGCATCGTCAGCGTGTCGCGCGACAATGGCAGCCACCCGCTGGCCGACACGCGTTTCGCGCGCCAGACGCTCGCGCTCGACCTGGCGCAGGCGCAGGAATCGCTGCTGGCCTTCGACGATGACACCTACCGCGCCGCGCTGCAGCGCGCGGACGCCATGCTGGCGGCGCAATTCGACACCCGTGACGCAGGTGTCCAGCAAGCCCGCACGGAAATCGCGGGCCTGCTGGCCCAGCGTGGCGCCGGCCCGGCACCGAAACTGGGCGGTGCGCTCGCGCAACTGCAAAGCCTGCGCGCCAGCCAGCCCGCCGCGCCCGCCCCCGCTTCCACCGCCGGGGGCGTCAAGCCATGAAAGGCAAGCGCTGGCTGATCCTTGCGCTCATCATCATCCTGCTGCTGGCGATCGCGTTCGTGTGGCTGTCGTCCGATCCCGGTTTCGTGCTGATCCGTTTCCGCGGCTGGCGCATCGAAGCCACGGTGGTGGGTGCGGTCGCGATCCTGATCGCGGCGTGGATCGCGATCGGCATCATCTGGTGGCTGCTGCTGTGGCCGTTCGGCGCACTCTCGCGGCGGCGGCGCCGGATCAGCCACGAACGCCTGCGCGACGGTCTGGTCGCCTTGAACGAGGGCCGCAACGTCGAGGCGCACCGCACCCTGCAACGCGCCGCGCAGTATGCGTCGCTGCGCTCGCCCGCGCTGCTGGCCGCGGCCGAGGCCGCGCACCGCCACGGCGACACCGCGCGCGCGCTGGAAACGCTGGACGAAGCCGCGCAGCACACCCCCGAGGCCGCCCGCATCCTGCGCGCCCGCATCCTGCGCGAGAACGGCCGCGCCGAGGAAGCCCTGCAACTGCTGTCGCCCGCCGCCGAGGCCGGCAAGCTGCCGCCGGCCGGCTGGCACGAGTACGCGCTGGCCGCGCTGGCGACCGGGCAACCGGACAAGGCGCGCGCCGCGCTGGAACCGCTGCGCAAATCCGACACCTTGGGCGCGGCGGCGTATACGGAACTCGTGACGCAAGTACTCGGCGCATCGCTGCGCGACGCTCCCGATGCCGCGACGCTGCAGGATCTGTGGAAGCGCGCGACCCGCCAGCAACGCCAGATGCCGGCGCTGCTGGATACATGGGCGCGTCGTGCCGCCGCGCTCGGCAACGCACACGCCGCGCTGGATGCGATCGAGGACGCCGTGAAACGCGAATGGAATCCCGGCCTCGTCGCCACCTACGGCGAAATCACGCCACCGGCCGAAGCCGCGCAGCGCCTGCACGACGCGACCCAGTGGCAGGAGGCCCACCCCAGCGACGACGCGCTGTTGCGCACCCTCGGCACGCTGTCGATGCGCGCTTCCGATCCGCGCGACGCGCGCGAGTACCTGGTGCACGCGCTGGCGCTGCAACCGACCGCGGCAGGCTGGGCCGCGCTGGGCGACGTGCAATCCGCATCGGGCGAACCCGACGACGCCACCCGCTGCTACGCCAATGCGTGGAAGTGCGCGCATGGTGAAATCATCGCGCCCGGCCCGCACGAAGCCGGCATCGACATCGCGCACTTGACGCTGGAAGAGCGCGACGAACACGGCATGCCGCGGCTGCCGGGCGATGCTTCGCAGCCGGCGCGCTGACTGATCTCAGGGAGCGAACCGCACATCCACCACCCAGCCGTTTTGCAGCTGGACATAAAACGGTGGATCCGATCCATCCGCAGGGTAAGTCCACGTTTCGCCCCACGCAGGCGCCTTGGCACCGAGGTACGCCGCGGTGGCCAATGGGTTGCGCCCGCGCGCGGCCGGAAGCCCGCATTGCGCAATCAGGCTGGCCACGCTCATCCCGACCGTGACGTTGTTGAAGTCACAATGACCGCCGCGCCCGACAAAACCGTAGCCCAGGGTTTGTTCGCGCACCAGCACGCCGCCGGAAAAGTCCAGCCGCATCATCAGCCGCTGTGGACCGAAGTTGTAGTACCACGCTTCGGTCGTCACCGCCGCGACGGGTTGGTCGGGTGTTCCCACGGCCACGCCCGGCGGTCCCACGTAATGGCCGATGTAGAACGGATCGCCGCAGGCTTCGCGCACCTGCGCGGTCGACTCGCCCTGTTGCACGATTTGCGTGCCGCAACGCAACGCCCATGCGCGTTGCGGCAGCAGCAACGCCAGCGGCGCGAGCAGCAGCAACAACCACCACAAACGTTTCATGACCGTGCCTCTCATCGAAAACCTCGCCACGGCCGCGAGTGTACGCCGCTGCCGCATGCAAGGCGCACCGTTCGCCGCACCCGCGCGCATCGGCGACAATGCAACCAACCCCTTGTCGTGAGTTCGCCATGGCCATCTGGAAACAGTCCATCGATCTTGCAACCCTCAACGGCTGGAGCGCGCGCACGCTGATGCAGGCGCTCGGCATCCGCATCACCGAAATCGGCGACGACTACCTGCGCGGCACCATGCCGGTGGACGACCGCACCCGGCAACCCTACGGCATCCTGCACGGCGGCGCGTCGGTGGCGCTGGCGGAAACGCTGGGTTCGAGCGCGGCAATGCTGTGCTGCGAAGACGGCCGCGCAACCGTCGGGCTCGAGATCAACGCCAACCACCTGCGCGCGGTGCGCGAAGGCACGGTCACCGGCACTGCGCGTCCGCTCCATGTCGGCCGCAGCACGCAGGTGTGGGAAATCCGCATCGAGAACGACACCGGCGAACTGACCTGCATCGCCCGGCTGACGATGGCGGTGGTGCCGGGTGGTGCGTTCGCGTTGCGGAAGTAACGCCAACAAAGCCCCCTCGTCGCGCTGCGCGCGCGTTCGCTTCGCTCCGCCCTTCGTTCCGAAGGGGGAAGAACAACGGCGACGCATCGCGCTTGTCCACCCCCTTCGGCACGAAGGGGGTCGATGCGAAGCATCGGGGGGATGCGCGTCTCATCACGCGCGACCCTGCGAGCGTAACGTCGCCGGCATCCCCGCCCCCTACAATCCCCGCATGGATACGACCCTGCTGATCGTTCTCGTCGTGCTAGCCGCCACCGCGGTCATTCTGTTGATCGTACTGTTGCTGCGACCCCGCCACGACTCGACCTTGAGCGGCAAGCTGGACGCGTTGCGCGGCGACAGCGAACGCGTGGAACGCACCTTGCGCGATGAACAGCGCGCGGCACGCTTGGAACTCTCCGAAACGCTGGACCGTCTGGGTGGACAGATCAGGGAACGCCTGGGCGCGCTCACCGCCGACAACGAGAAGCGCCTCGTCGAGGTGCGCGCGACGCTGGACGCGCAGCTCAAAAACCTGCAAACCGACAACGCCGTGCAACTGGAAAAGATGCGCGCCACGGTCGATGAAAAATTGCAGCACACGCTCAACGCGAGGCTGGGTGAGTCGTTCGGCGTGATCGCCAAACAACTCGAAGCCGTGCAACGCGGACTCGGTGAAATGCAGTCGCTGGCGACCGGCGTGGGCGACTTGAAGCGCGTGCTCAGCAACGTCAAGACCCGCGGCATCTTCGGCGAAACCCAACTGGCCGCGCTGCTGGCCGAAACCCTGACGCCGGAACAATACGCCACCAACGTCGCCACCGTGCCCGGCTCGAACGAGCGCGTCGAGTTCGCGATCCGCCTGCCCGGCACCACCGGCGACGCCCCGGTCTGGCTGCCGATCGACGCGAAGTTCCCGCGCGAGGATTTCGAGCGCCTGATGGAAGCGCAGGAACAGGCCGATGCGGCCGCCGAGGCCGTGGCACGGCAGGCGCTGGCGCGGCGGATCGAGGCCGAGGCGCAGGACATCCGCGACAAATACGTTGCGCCGCCACACACCACCGACTTCGCGATCCTGTTCCTGGCCACCGAAAGCCTGTACGCCGAAGTGCTGCGGCAAGCAGGCTTGTTCGAACGCATCCAGCAGCAATACCGCGTCACGCTGGCGGGCCCGACCACGCTGTCGGCGCTGCTGAACAGCCTGCGCATGGGCTTTCGCACGCTCGCGATCGAGAAGCGCAGCAGCGAGGTGTGGCAACTGCTCGCGGCGGTCAAGGCCGAGTTCGGCAAGTTCGGCGCGGTGCTGGAAAAAACCCGCAAGCAACTCGACGCCGCGCGCAACACCATCGACTCGGCCGGTGTGCGTACCCGCGCGATCGAGCGCAAGCTGCGCGGCGTGGAGGAATTGCCGGCTTCCGATTCGCAGGCGCTGCTGGGCGACTTGTCGGCGAACATCGACGACGACACGGACGACGAGTCGGAGCCGACCTGACCAGGCAGACCCTGACGCTGCGGGGATGACGGCGTTAAACTGCTGCGTTCGACGTTGCAAGAGGCCTCGCCATGAGCGAACCGGGCAAACCATCCCTGTGTGCCGCCGCCAAACCCACCTCGCCGCCCGTCACGCGCGAGCAGGCGATGGATGCGGTGCGCACATTGCTGCGCTGGGCTGGCGACGAGCCGACCCGCGAGGGCTTGCACGACACGCCCAAGCGCGTGGTCGACGCCTACACGGAGTGGTTTTCCGGCTACCACGAGGACCCGCAGGATTACCTGCGGCGCACCTTCGAGGAAGTCGCCGGCTACGACGAAATGATCGTGCTGCGCGACATCCAGTTCGAATCGTTCTGCGAACACCACATGGCGCCGATCATCGGCCGCGCGCACGTGGGTTACGTGCCGGACGGGAAAGTCGTCGGCATTTCCAAGCTGGCGCGCGTGGTGGATGCCTTCGCGCACCGCTTCCAGGTGCAGGAAAAACTCACCGCGCAGATCGCCACCTGCATCAGCGAAGTGCTGGCGCCGCGCGGCGTCGGCGTGGTGATCGACGCCACCCACCAGTGCATGACCACACGCGGCGTGCACAAGCGCGGCGTGTCGCTGGTGACCAGCCAGATGCTGGGCAGCTTCCGCGAAGACGCACGCACGCGCGCGGAGTTCCTGCGTTTCATCGACATCGACGGCGGGCACTGATACTCCCTCTCCCCCAAACAGCTTCACCGTTTGGGGGAGAGGGCTGGGGTGAGGGGGCCGGCACTGCAAGCGTTTCACGGGTACCGATTCGCAACACACAACTGGTTTCTGCATGATGCGATCCGTCGCGACTTTGCGACTTCCTCCCCCTCACCCAACCCTCTCCCCCGCGAAGCACGCGGGGGAGAGGGCTTGCGTTGTGCATTCCCGGGCACCCCGCCAATGACAGGGCCTGCGATCAACCACCCGCGCCGCCGTGCCGCGGTGATCTTCATCTTCGTCACGGTGCTGATCGACATCCTGAGCTTCGGCATCATCATCCCGGTGTTGCCGCACTTGATCATCGAAATGGTCGGCGGCAGCATCGCGCGCGCGGCGGTGTGGGCCAGCGGCTTCGGCAGCCTGTTCATGCTGATGCAGTTCGTGTGTTCGCCGATCCAGGGCGCGCTGTCGGATCGTTTCGGGCGCCGCGTGGTGATCCTGATTTCCTGCTGCGGGCTCGGCATCGACTTCATCGTGATGGCGCTGGCGCCGGTGTTGTGGATCCTGTTCATCGGGCGCGCGATCTCGGGCATGTGCTCGGCCAGTTTCACCACCGCCAACGCCTACATCGCGGACATCACGCCGCGCGAGAAACGCGCCGCCGCGTTCGGATTGGTAGGCGCTGCATTCGGACTCGGCTTCATCATCGGCCCTGCCTTGGGCGGCTTCCTCGGCCACCTGTGGATTCGCCTGCCGTTCTGGGTGGCCGCCTGTCTGTCGCTGACCAATTTCGTCTATGGCCTGCTGGTGTTGCCGGAATCGCTGCCGCGCGAACGCCGCAGCAGTCGCATCGAATGGAAGCATGCCAACCCGGTCGGTTCGCTGCTGCTGCTGAAACGCTACCCGCAGGTGTTCGCGCTGGCCGCCGTGTTCTTCCTGATCGCGCTGGCGCAGTACTCGCTCAACGGCACCTTCGTGCTGTACACCGATTTCCGTTTCGGCTGGGACACCAAGACCGTCGGCCTTGCACTCGGGCTGGTCGGGCTGTGCACGGCGATCGTGCAGGGCGGGCTGGTCCGGCCGCTGGCGCCCAAGCTCGGCGACCGCAAGCTGATGCTGGCGGGACTCACCTTCGCGGTGATCGGCTACGCGGTGTTCGGTTTCTCGCCCGCGGCGTGGTTGTTCTGGATCGGCATTCCATTCCTGTGCCTGGGCGGCCTCGCCGGACCACCCGCGCAGGCCATGATGACCGGCATGGTCGATCCGGCCGAACAAGGCCGCCTGCAAGGCGCGTTGACCAGCCTGCGCAGCTTCGCGGGCATCTTCGGGCCGCTGCTGTTCGCCAACCTGTTCGCGTTGTTCATCAGCAAGCACGCGCCGGTTCCCGACTTTTCCGGCATCGCTTTCGTGTTGGCCGCGGCGTTGGTTGTGGCGGCGCTGGCGTTGACCGCGTACGCGACCCGCGGCATGACGGCACCCGGTCCGGCGCCCATCCCGCAGCCGGATACCGAGCCACCCTTGTGATCGGGCGCGGCCACTACCATGTGCATCAGCACTCCCTGCGCGAGCACGCCGCATGATGACCTTCCTGCTGTGGTTGCTGCTGCTGATCTTCTGCTGGCCGCTGGCATTGCTGGCGCTGATCCTGTATCCGCTGTTCTGGCTGATCCTGCTGCCGTTCCGGCTGCTCGGCATCGCCGTCGACGGCGTGTTCGAATTCCTGCGCGCACTGTTCATGCTGCCTGCACGAATCCTGCGTGGCCCTCGCGCGACGTGATATTCCGGCCCGATAAAGATTCCGTTCGCTCTGAGCGTAGCGCCAACGGCGCGAAGTCGAAGAGCTTCGAATCCATCTCCCGGTGTTTCGACTTCGCGAAGCTTCGCTTCGCTACGCTCAACACGAACGGTTGAAGAAGCGCCGGTTTCCATCCACTACTGGAGTAACTCCATGACCATCTCGATGTACCAGGCTTCCGTTCCGGTGTTCGTGCGCGCGCTGGACAACCTCACCCACGTGCTGAAAAAGGGTGAGGCGCATGCCAAGGACAAGGGCCAGAACCCCGACAACCTGCTGCAGCAGCGCCTGATCTTCGACATGCTGCCGCTGATCAAGCAAATCCAGATCGCCTGCGACACCGCCGCGCGCGGCAGCGCCCGGCTCGCCGGCGCGGAACCGCAGTCGTTCCCCGATACCGAAACCACGCTGGCGCAGGCGTTCGACCGCATCGAGCGCACCATGGCCTACATCAAGACTTTCAAGCCCGCGCAGATCGACGGCAGCGAAGCGCGCAAGGTGGTGGTGAAAACCCGCAGCGGTGAAACCGAATTCAAGGGGCAGGCCTACCTCACCGAATACGCCCTGCCCAACCTGTTCTTCCACTGCGCCACCGCCTACGACATCCTGCGCGTGGCCGGCACCCAGATTGGCAAGATGGATTATCTAGGCAATCGCTGACGGATCTCCGGCACCTGCCGCATGCACCACAACGTCCCGCTTTCGCAAGCGGGGCGTTGTGCTTTCCCGACAATGGTGAGATGGCGGTTGTCCGCCCGACCCCACTCAGGAATCACGAGCCGCGTCGCGCGGCTTCGATCGCGGCAATGTCGATCTTGCGCATCGTCATCATCGCGTTGAAGGCGCGTTGGGCGGCAGCAGGGTCGGGATCGGTTACCGCGTCCATCAAGGCGCGCGGCGTGATCTGCCAGCTCAGGCCGTACTTGTCCTTGCACCAGCCGCATTCGCTTTCCGCGCCGCCGTTGCCGACAATCGCGTTCCACAGGCGGTCGGTTTCGGCCTGGTCGCGCGTGTACACCTGCAACGAAACCGCTTCGTCGAACTTGAACTGCGGGCCGCCATTCAAGCCGAGGAACGGCATGCCAAGCACCGTGAACTCCACCGTCAGCACGTCGCCCTGCTTGCCGGACGGATAGTCGCCCGGCGAGCGGTGCACCGCGTCGACGCGTGAATCCGGAAAGGTGCGGGCGTATAAGTTGGCGGCTTCCTCGGCCTGGCCGTCGAACCACAGGCAGACCGCGATGTTTCGCGTTGCGTTGATGCTGAGCATATCGATCCTCCTCGGGGGTTGGGTGCGGCACTGGATGGGCTCATCACCGCGACGAACGAAGGCGGCAAAAATCGACAGGCTCGATTCGACGGCGCACAGCAGCGCAGTGGGGTGGGAGGAGCCGCGCAGCGGCGACAAATTCGTCTGGAACGAATTTGGACGGTCGCAGGCCGGCCCCGAGCGTAAGCGAGAGGTGGGCATCATGGACGATGCGAACAATCCCGCCGTCCCGGTTCGTTGACGGCGGGATGCGCCGCTGCGCGGTCCTCCCGCCCTACTTCGCCTCCAGTCTGATGCGACAATGCTCGCACGGGCGCGGTTGTTTCCGACCGGAACGGTTGGTGAAACTTCGTCTTCACCATGATCCGGGTTCGACTCCCGGCGCCGCGCCCGCCCAATCCTTACAATCGGCCCAAATAACTTTACAATAGACTCCACAAACCTTACAATCGACGCATGCCCCGTCCCGACCGTTCCGCCAAGGTCGACGCCGCCTTGCTTGCGCGTGTCGAAAAGCACCCACGCGACCTGGTGGCGGTGGTGGGCGATGCGCTGGATCTGACACGGCAAACCGTTGCGGTGCGCGCGCGCGCATTGATCGAGGCCGGCTATCTTGCCAAGTCCGGCACCACCCGTCCCACTTACAGCCTCGGACCCAGCAGGCGCGCCGTGTTCACGCACACGCTGCGCGGGCTGGAAGAAGACCGCGTGTGGTCGCATGACGTCGCCCCCTTACTTCGAGGTCTGCCGACCAACCTGATCGACATCTGCCATCACGGCCTGACCGAGATGGTCAACAACGCGATCGACCATTCAGATGGTTCGCACCTGCGCGTGTTCGTGGACCGCACCCGGGAAACGATAACGCTGATGGTGTCCGATGACGGCGTGGGCATTTTCCGCAAGATCACCGCGGCGCTCGCCCTTCCCGACGAACGATTGGCGCTGCTGGAACTGTCCAAGGGCAAGCTGACCACCGACCCGCGCCGGCATACGGGCGAAGGTGTTTTCTTTACCTCGCGCATGTTCGACCGTTTTCAGATCGTTTCCGGAGAGTTTGTCTTCGATCACGATGACGCACAGGCAGACGATCTGCTGGACAACATCGAACCACGCTACGCGCGGCACGGCACCACGGTGCTGATGGAAATCGCGACCAGATCACGGCGCACAGCGAAACGGGTTTTCGACCAATTCTCGAGCGGCCCGGATGACTACGCGTTCGCCAAAACCGTGGTGCCAGTGCGCTTGGCCAAGATCGGCGACGAGAACCTGGTGTCGCGTTCGCAGGCGAAGCGGTTGATGCAGCGCGTCGAACGTTTCAGAACCGTAGTGCTCGATTTCGCGGGCGTTGCCGATATCGGCCAGTCCTTCGCCGACGAAGTGTTTCGCGTATTCGCGAACGCCCATCCGGGTGTCGAGTTGGTGCCCATGCATGCCGTGTCCGCCGTGCAGCAGATGATCCGCCGTGCGGAAATTGCACGCGACGAGGATCATGCACGACAACGAATCTGACCCATCGCACGCGGTCTTTTCGCATGCAATACTCCACCCCGCTCCTGCCACGGACCACCGCATGCCCATCCTGATCCTCGGCCTCGTGATTTTCCTCGGCACGCATTCGGTGCGCATCTTCGCCGACGGCTGGCGCACGCGGATGATCGCGCGCATCGGTTTGAAGCCGTGGAAGGCCGTATATGCGCTGGTATCGCTGATCGGCTTTGTGCTGCTGGTGTACGGTTTCGGGCTGGCACGGCACACGCCGGTGCTGCTGTATGCGCCGCCGCTGGCGCTGCAGCGCTTGAATGCGCTGTTCGTGCTGATGGCCTTGGTGCTGTTTTTCGCTTCGCACGCTCCGCCCAGCCACTTCAAGGCGTGGCTGCATCATCCGATGGCGGCGGGCGTGGCGTTGTGGGCGGCGGGCCACTTGATGGCGACCGGCTTCCTGCACGACGTGGTGCTGTTCGGCGCGTTCCTGCTCTGGACGGTTGTCGATTTCATCGCCGGCCGTCGACGCGACCGTCTGGAAAACACGCAGTACGCGGCCGGCACGGCCAAGGGCGACATCGGCGCGGTGGTGATCGGCGTGGTGGTGTGGGTGCTGTTCGCATTCTGGCTGCACCGCCTGCTGATCGGCGTGCAGCCGCCGATTTGATGGAACCAATCGGGCACGCGCGCGTCAAAGCGTGATAGTTTGCGGATTCGGGGGCAACGTGACACGACACAATTCGGCGACAGGCAAGATCATTGGCGCGATCGTGGTGATCGTGATCGTCGCGCTGGCGGCGTGGTGGTATTTCACGCGCATGCCGGGCGTGGACTTCACCCGTCACGGCCCCGCACCCGCGGCACCCGCCAAGGCCAGTACCGCGCCGCCACCTGTCGAGCATCCCATCTCGGAAGCGCAGACCGGCCCCGCACCCGCGGCCACCGCGCCGTTGCCGTTGCTGGACGCAAGCGACAGCGCGGCCGCCTCGGCGCTGGCGTCGCTGCCCGGCGCGGACGGGTTGGCCGGGCTGCTGCTGTCACGTGGCCTGATCCCGCACATCGTGGCCACGGTGGATGCCCTGCCGCGGCATTCCATCGGCGTCAGCATCCTGCCGCTGCGCACGCCCAAGGGCACGTTCGCGGTTGACACCAGCAGCGGGCAGCCGGTGCTGGATCGGAAGGATTACGCACGCTACGCGCCGTACATGCAGATCGTCGAAGCGGTGAACTCGCGCACGCTGGTGACGTGGTACGTGCATTGGTACCCGCTGTTCCAGCAGGCGTACCGGCAGCTCGGCTATCCGCACGGTTATTTCAACGATCGCCTGATCCAGGCCATCGACGACATGCTGGCCGCGCCCAACGCGCAACCGCCGGTGGCGCTGGTGGCCACGCAGGACGGCCACTACGCGTTCGCCGATCCGACCTGGGAAGCGCTGTCGGTGGGCCAGAAGCTGATGATCCGGATCGGCCCGGAAAACGAGCGCGAGCTGAAGGCGAAACTGCGCAACATCCGCGCGTTGCTGCTGGGCAAGGCACAGGAGTTCCATACGGCGAGTCCGGCGCAGCCGGCGACGGCGACGTCACAGTGAGCCTACCGCAGGGGATGTTGCCGTGCTCGCAAATATCGGGCCCTCCCCTTCAAGGGGAGGGTTGGGTGGGGATGGGGTTGGCTCATGGTGACAACCCATCCCCCTCCTTGCCTCCCCCTTGAAGGGGGAGGTTTGGCTTTCGTCAACGCGCTGCTTCGCCCCTGACAGGGGAAAAGCCATTGTTATCGATCGCAGGACCCGAAGTGCAACGCAGTTCGCCCTTCCACCACGCCATCAGGGCCAAAGCGGTGTTCCTCGATGACGCCCCCGCCATCGCGAGCCAACGCGATCAGCGTGGTGGCACGGGTGCCGTAGCGATCGCCGCGCACGAACACCGGCGACAACCGTCGCTCCATTTCCAACCCGACGCCGGTATCGGGCAGTTGCGCATCGGGCGCCACGGTTTCGTCGGCCAGCACCGCGAACAGCGGCGCGAAGTCATCCCGGCCCGCGTCGATCCAGTCGCGCAGCGCGGCGGTGACGCGCCGCACCTTGGGCCACGGCGCATCCAGATCGCCGTTCGACAGACCATGCCCGCCGGCGGTGATTGCTTGCCCACGCACGCCTGGATGATTCGACACGAAATACGCGCCCGCATCGTCGAACAACAGCAGGTTGAACGGCCGGTAGCGCGCGGCTTGCCGGTGCAGTTCGACGGCGTGTTGCGTCGCGCTGTCCGCGCCACCCAGGAAATCGGTCACCAGCAGGCCGCGTGAAACACGCTGCTGGTCAGAGTGCGGATCGCGCACGTTGGTCACCACGCAGGCGCGTCCGGGTTCGCGCACGCCCATCCAGGTGCCGCCGGCTTCGAGGTCGCGGCCGGCCAGCATGCCGGGCGCGTCGTCCCAGCGCATCAACGGCGCCGACGGCCGCGCATGCGACTCGTCGCGGTTGCCGATCAGCAGCAGCCGCCAGCGCGGGTGGACGTTCCAGGCGAATGCAATCACGCACATCCTTGCAAGCGTAGCGCACCTCGGTGCCGTGACAAACCGTGTGGGTTTGCGGCGATAATCCCCGCGCATGTTTGCCCTGAAATCCCGATTGCAGAGACTGCTGCCGGCGCTGGCGCTGTGCGCGTTCATCCCCGCCGCTTGCGCCGCTCGCGCGGAACAACCGCCCGCGTCTTCCGCATCGGATTTGCAATCCGCGCGCGAAGCGGCCGCCAAGGTCAAGCTCGCGGCGGTGCGCGCGGAGATCGCGAAAATCGCCGCGGCGCAGCATGCCACCGCGGCCAGGCGCGATGCGCTCAACGCCAAGCTCGCCGCGCAAGCCACGCAACTCAACCAGGCAGCCAAGGCGCTGCGCGACAGCGACGCTGCGATCGCCGCCAAGACCGCGTCGCTCGCCGATCTGCAGAAACAGCAGGCGCGGATCGAAGCCGGGCTCGCGACCCAACGCGCCGCGCTGGCCGACCTGCTGCGCGCCGCCTACACCCTCAATCGCGGCTCCGATCTTTCCATGCTGCTGGGCGACGACGACATCGCCAAGATCGATCGCGCGCTCGCCTATTCGCGCTACTTCCAGCACGACCGCGTCACACGCATCCGCGCGCTGCTGGGCCAGGTCGCGCAACTCGACCAAGTCAAGGCCGCGATCGAGGCGGATACCGCGGCACTGCAGCAACAACGCGGCCAGCGCGCAGCACAGATGACGCAACTGCAACAGGCGCGCGCGGCACAGGCCGCGCTGCTGGCGCAGGCCAACCAGCAACTTGCACAGCAGAAAGACAAGCTCGCCTCCTTGCAACACGATGCCGACGCGCTGAATCAATTGCTGAAGCAGTTGCAGAACGTGTTTGCCGACATCCCCGCCCAGCTCGGCAAGAACACCCCGTTCGCGCAATTGCACGGCAAGTTGCCGTGGCCGGTCGCGGGCAAATCGCGTCAAGGCTCGGGCACACTCACGCAAGGCTTGGTGATCGCGGCCAGACCGGGCGCCACGGTGCGCGCCGTCGCTTACGGGCGCGTGGCCTGGGCCGACTTCATGCGCGGTTACGGCATGCTTGTTATCGTCGATCACGGTGGCGGTTGGATGAGCCTGTACGGTGGCAATGAATCGGCGTCGGTCACGGCTGGCGACTGGGTGAAACCCGGCCAGCCGATCGCCACGGTCGGCCGCGACCCCGAACAGGGCGGCGCCTGGTTCGGCCTGCGCCACGACGGCCAGCCGGTCGACCCGCAGGGCTGGTTCGCCAGCAAGCGTTGACCAGCCCTGATGCGCCTACAATGAACCGCCGCGTTGGTTGGCGGTCTTGATTCGTGTTGTTCCTGGTATCGCCCATGACCCGACATCCACACGCTTTCCTCGGTTGCCTGCTGGCGTTGTGCAGCAGCATTGCGCTGGCCGCGCCTCCGCCCGCGCAGACGCCCGCCCCGGCCACCACGATCGCCCTGCCCGCTCCGGCCGTATCGTCAGCAACGCCCGCGATCGCATCCGGCAGCAGCGACGTGCCGAGCATCAAGGAAATCCAGGCCTTCACCCGCGCCTTCGAGATGATCAAGCAGGCGTACGTGGAGCCGGTCAGCAACAAGCAGCTGATGCAGTCGGCGATCCGCGGGATGCTGGCGGGCCTGGACCCGCACAGCGAATTCCTCGACAAGAGCGAGCTCAAGAACCTGACCGAGGACACCTCGGGCGCGTATTCCGGCCTCGGCATCGAAGTGGCGCAGGTCAACCACCAACTCGTGATCATCGCGCCACTCGACGGCGGCCCGGCCAAGCGCGCGGGCATCCTGCCGGGCGACGTGATCGCCGCGATCAACGGCGTGCCGGTGCAGCCCGACGACATCGACGCATCGATCAAGAAACTGCGCGGTCCGATCGGCTCGAAGATCACGCTGGACGTGCTGCACCCGAACGCCGACAAACCGGTCAAGATCGCGCTGGTGCGCGAACGCATCCACGTCGCCAGCGTGCGCACGCGGATGCTGGAACCGGGCTTTGCCTACATCCGCATCAGCGAATTCCAGGAAGACACCGCCGACGACCTGACCCGCGCGCTGGAAAAACTGCAGAAGGAGCACGGACCGCTGCGCGGCGCGGTGCTGGATCTGCGTTCCAATCCGGGTGGACTGTTGACCAGTGCCGTCGGCGTCGCCGACGACTTCCTCAACTCCGGAGTAATCGTCAGCACCCGCGGCCGTCTTCCGCAATCGAACCTGAAATTCAGCGCCACGCCGGGCGACCTGTTGAACGGCGCGCCGATGGTGGTGCTGGTCGACAACGGCACCGCCTCGGCAGCCGAGATCGTCACCGGCGCGCTGAAGGACAACCACCGCGCGCTGATCATGGGCCGGCGCACCTTCGGCAAGGGCTCGGTGCAGACCATCCTGCCGCTCGGCAACGGCGACGCGGTGAAGCTGACCACCGCGCGCTATTACACGCCCAACGGCACCTCGATCCAGGTGGCCGGCATCACCCCCGACATCGTGCTGGGCAACCTCACGGTCTCCGACAACCGCAACCCGTCACTGATGGACGACGAGCACGAAAGCGACCTGCCGAACCACCTTGCCGGTACCCACGCCGCAAGCACCGATGCCGATGCCGGCGACCTCGCGGTCAAGGACTACGCGCTGTCGGAAGCGCTGCACGTGTTGAAGGGATTGGCGCTGGCGCGCAGTGATGTGCCGACGGCCTTGTCCGCGCACTGAAACTCCGCGCCATTCAGTATTTTGGACACGGATTTACGCGGATCAACACGGATTTGCTTTTTTATCCGTGTGCATCCGCGTAAATCCGCGTCAGATGCTTTTCATACACTTGGCAGGGTTCATGGCGTTTCCAATCCGCGCTGGATCGCCTCCAGTTCCCTGCCACATGTTTCCACGCCGCCACGCCACAGCATCACGCCCGCGGCGGCCATCGGCAACGCAATCACCAGCGCCGCCACCAGGAAACTGTCGAACAGCCCCGCCACGCCCAGCGCGGCGCCAAGGATACCGCCGGCCTTGGAAGCTGCCGCGATCAAACCCGACCCCGTGCCGCGCAGGTGCACCGGATAGATTTCCGCGGCATACGGAATCATCGTCGCGATCACGCCGCTGATTGCGATCAGCAACGTTACGGTTGCGGCGATCGTCAACGCTTGTGAACGCAGGCCGGCAACCTCGATCGCTGCAAACATCAGCAAGGCGATCACCGTCAACGCCATGAACAGCACCAGCGACTTGAAGCTGCTCCAGTGCTGGTACAACCACACCACCAGCGCGATGCCGGGGATGGCCAGCAGCGCGGACTGCGCCATCAATTCGCTGGCGGCGTGCGCATCCAAACCAAGCTTGTGCAGGTTCGCCGGCAACCACAACACGAACCCAAAATTGACCAGTCCCCAGGCCAGCCCGCACACCATCAACGCGATGGTGATGCGGGCATGGCGACCGCGCAGCATGTCGCGCAATCCTGCACGCGGCTGATGGATTTCCATAACCGGCGCATCCTCGCCGACTTCGCTCTCTGCCAGCGCTGCGGTCGAACCCGCGAAGCGCGCGAGCACGGCGCGCGCCTGATCGGGCAGGCCGGAGTTGGCGAGGAAACGCGGCGACTCCGGAATGAATCGATTCAGCAGCACGATCACGGCGCCGGTCGGCAAGTTCAGCAACCACAGCGCGCGCCAACTGAAATCCGGTTCCAGCAGGGCCGCCGCACCGGACGCCGCGAGATAACCCGCCGACGTACCGACGCCACCCAGCGCCACCAGCAGCCAGCCACGATGCCGCGCGGGCACGGTTTCCGCCATCAAGGTGAACGCGATCGGCAACATGCCGCCCGCGGCCGCGCCCATCATGAAACACATCACGAGGTTCCAGCGGAACGCAGGCATCGTGCCGCAGATAGCGGTGCCCATGAACAGGATCGCCGACAGCAGGATCGCCGCGCGCCGACCGAACACGTCGGCCAGGCGCCCCCACACCACCGAACCGACCGCCGTGCCGATCAGCGCCGACAACGCCAGCCAGCCGGCCCGCGACATGCCTATGCCGTACTCGCGCGCCATGCCCGGCATCACGAACGCGATCGACGCCGGTTTCATCACGTCGATGGTCAGCGCCACCGCCAGCACCGCCACCAGCGTCCAGTGCGCGCGGTTGAGCCGCACACCATCGGCCACGTGCCAGCGCAGGCGTTCGCCACCGCGCGAAGTCAGGCGCACCTGCGCCAGGCGTGGCATCAATCCGTACGCGGCCAGCAGTACGCCAACAGGAATCAGCGTCATCCCGACCAGCATCTCCGGATCCATCGGCATCCCGGCCAGATGGAAATGCATCGGCGCCGCCATCACGTACATCGGCAGGTGCAGGCACACGCCCGCCGCCACCGCGAGGCAGCCCAGCCAGAACGCCACCGGATGATGGAATGTCACGCGATCCGCTCGCACGCGCCGCTTGCTCCGAAAGGCGGGAGTGTAGCAACACGCCACGCATCGACCGGAAAGTTCCTACACGCTCCATCGACGCTTGCCTATGGTCGCATCGTTGCGCCATTGCCACACTTGGTCGCAAGTTATCCGGGCGAGGTGTGCCATGTCACTTGCATCTGCGATCGACCGCGGCTCCCCGTGTGTCGCCCTCCGTACCCTCTCGGGCGCGGCCATCATTCTGCTTCTGTGCACGTTCGCCGCCAACACGCAGGCGGCATCCGTCTACGAGTGCGTGGATGCCAATGGCCATCTTGCCTACCGCGACACGCCGTGTGCGACCGACGCGCGTCAGAGCAAGTTGGACGTGCAGCCGCTGCCGACCATCGGTGATCCTTCCGAAGTTGCCGCGCAGCGGGCGCATCCGCGAGGAATTTCAAACAGGCGCGCGTCACGTGGCGAGCACGGCCGCAAACACGCTACACATGCATCGCGGCGAGCGAACGCGCAACAGGCAACATCCTGGGAATGCCATGCCGCGGATGGCGAGGTGTTCTACAGGCATTCGCGCTGTCCCGGTTCGGTGCCTGGCGATGGCACGGTGCGCAACGACTACGCGGAAAGAACATCGGGCACGCGCACGCGCGGTCGCCGCAATGCCTGGAGCCGGGTATCGGTGCATGGCAAAAAGATCCCGCGCGCCGAAGCTTGCAGGCGCATCCATGCCGCGGGTGCGGCAGGCCGCGACGGCCACTTGCGCGACCAGACCGTGTCGACTTATGACCACTTGATGGGCCGCGATCCCTGCAGCGGCGCGTGATCCGCGGCGACGTTCTCACGAGACGCGCATGGGACGGCGTGGCATGCGCTTGGCGCGCGCGCGCTTCGGTGTTCCGGTGAACTCGAACGGGAACGAGGCGCGGAAGCTCGCGGCCTCTTCCACCAGCCATTCCCGGAACGCGGCGAACCCGGGATGCCTGCGCGAGCGTTCCGGGTACACGAGGTAGTGGGCACGCCTGCCCTTCATCAACTCGGGAAACAGCGTGACGAGCTGCCCGGCCTCGATCAGCGGCCGTACCATCGTGGTGCGCCCTAGCGCCACGCCAAGTCCTCCGAGCGCCGCACGCTGCCGTGATTCGGCGTCATTGAACGAGGCCACGTAGCGTCGCGGCGGCCGTCCACCGTGCTGCGCGAACCAGTTCTGCCATATCTCTTCCGGCCCCAGCAGCGGCAGCTTGCCGAGTTCTTCCAGCCTGGGTGGTTTGCGCCCCACCAGCAACGAGGGGCTGGCCACCGGAGTCAGCCACTCTTCAATCAACAGTTCCACGACGAGCCCGGGCCACTCGCCCATGCCGTAACGCAAGGCCGCGTCGCAACGACCGTCGGCAAAATCCACCAGCTCTATCGACGAGTCGAGGTTCAGTTCGACCTCGGGGTGCGACGCGACAAAACGCGGCAAACGCGGCAACAGCCAACTCGATGTCATCGAGGGCATCGCCGACAACGACAGTGCATGGTCGTCACGCGCGCACAAAGGTTTCAGGGCGTCCTCGATGGCATCGAGGTGCGGCGCCACGTTGTCGAACAGGCGCTGGCCTTCCGCGGTGAGCTTCAAGCCGCGCGGACCGCGCACGAACAGCGGACAGCAGACGCGTTCCTCGAGCAGGCGGATCTGGTGGCTGAGCGCGCTGACCGTGAGGTGCATGCGCTCGGCCGCGCGGGTGAGGTTCTGCGCACGCGCGGCCGCGACGAAGGTCTGCAGGGGATTGAGCGGTGCGCGTGCCATGTTCGAAATTATTCAAGGCAAGGTTGAAAAATGGTCGCTTCCGGATGCCACGAGAACGCCGTAATTTTGCGCCTCACAAGACATTCGCGCAACATTGCGGGAGGTGTCACATGTTGAAGGAATTGGCAAAACTGTCGGGTGGCATGTTGTTCCTGGGCGGGCACGTGGCCGACCTTGAAACGGCGCGCCGGTTGGCACGCAACGAGGCACCACCGCCCCGGCGGACGCCGCCCCGCGCGCAACACAAACACGGTGGTTGGCGGCAAAACCACGACTGGCGCACACCGCTGGAGCTGTTGCTGCTCGCGGCGATCTGGGGCGGTTCGTTCCTGTTCCTTCGGATCGCCGCGCCGAAATTCGGACCGGTATCACTGGTGGACGTGCGCCTCGCGCTGGGCGCGCTGGTGCTGTCGCCATTCCTGTGGCGGGCGCGTCGGCAGCTTGCCGCCACCGGCTGGCTCAAGATCGCCGCGATCGGACTGGTCAACACCCTGTTGCCGTTCCTGCTGTTCGCATGGAGCGCGGAGCGCGCACCGGCCGGCGTCAGCGCGATCGTCAACAGCATGGCGGTACCGTTCGCCGCGCTGGCGGCGTTCGCGATGTTCGGCGAGCGCATCGGCGGACGTCGTTTGACGGGCCTGGTGATCGGGCTGGTGGGCGTGGTGGTCTTGGGCGCCGGCGATGCGGCGGGCGCGGCGCTGGGCCCGGCGGTCGCGGCCGGCGCCGGGGCGGCGTTTCTCTATGGTGTTTCCGCGAACCTGGTCAAACGCTACTTTTCCGATCTGCCCGCGGCGGCGGTGGCCGCGGCCACGCTGGCTTGGGGCGCGGTATTGCTGGCGCCGTTCGCGGCATGGCAGTGGCCGTCCACGCACGTACCCGCACGCGCATGGTTCAGCCTGATTGCGCTCGGCGTGGTCTGCACCGGCATCGCCTATGCGGTTTATTACCGGCTGATCCAACGCGTCGGCGCGCCGCGCGCCACGACCGTGACCTACCTCGTGCCGATCTTCGGCGTGCTGTGGGCTTGGCTGGTGTTGGGCGAACCGCTGACGCTCGGCATGGCGGTCGGCGGCGCGCTGATACTGGGCGGCATGTTGTTCGCGCAACTCAAGCCGCGCGTACCGGCGGTTTCGCGCCCGACGATGATGGGTGACGCCTGCATGAATGCCAGCCGGGATTGAGACAAGCGCGGGCAACACGCGCCACGCGACGTCACCCGGACAAGCCATGGCGGGCGGGGTACACTCGACGCATGACCCCGCCCGCCCGCCCATTCAAGCCTTCACTCTTCGCACTCGCCGGCACCACCGCGCTGTTCGCGCTCACCGCGTGCTCGCAACAAGGCGCGGCACCGCCCGCCCCTGCGCCTTCGGCATCCGTACAAGCCGCCGCGAACGATGCGGCGGCGGCCAAGGAACTCAAGCTGTACCAGGACATGCTGGCCAAGCACGCCGACACCTTGGCGGCGCCGGTCGGCCAGGACATCGTCCAGAAATATCCGGGTACGTCCGCCGCTGCCGAAGTGCAGAAGACGCTGGCACAGGTCGAGGCCACGGCCAAGGCGAAGGCCGAGCACGATCGGCTCGCGAATCTCTGGTACTACCAGACCGCGAATGTCGACGGCAATCAATCCACCGCAAGCATCTACGCCACGGGCAAGCCGCGCGGTGAAAGTACCCGGCTGGTGCTGCGCCGGCACGTGAAGTGGGGACTGAGCACCTATCTGTTCGCACCCGACGGCAGCAAGGGTTTCGTGTGCAAGGACTTGTGCAGCCTGGTGATGCGCATCGACGGCAAGCGCGAGGTCTGGAAAGCCTACCTGCCCAAGACCGGTGAACCGGCGATGTTCATCAAGGACGACAAGCGTTTCATCGCGGCGTTGCAAAAAGCCAAGGTGATCGAGATGGACGTCACCACCCGCGACCACGGCAAGGAAACCCTGAAGTTCGAGGTCGGCGGTTACGACCCCGCGAAGTTCCTGCCGATGCCCAAGCAGTGACCGTGCGGCGCATTCCGTGCGCCCATTCCGCAGTCAAAACGACGTTTTCTGAAAAGCCCTCCTGCCGATTCCGGCGAGCAGGCCGTCGCTGCGCCCAGCTCCTTGCGGACGCGCATGTTGCACCGCACACAAACCACGCACTTGCCGGCGGAATTGCTCGCATTGTAGTATTACCGCGAAGTTAAGGATGCAGCCGATCAACAGGCGGGGACTGCTAGGCGGTGCGGCACGCACGCGTGTTGCACTTTATGGTTCGGGCATCTGACTGGTGCGCCGGATCGTGGTACATCCATCGGGGAGCACCCATGAATCGCAAGATGAACCCGTTGTCGCTGGCGGTAGGCGTGGCACTCACGGCGGGCCTGTTGACGGCCTCAGGCTTGGCCCAGGCCCAACAGGCACAGGCACAGCAAGACCAAACCCAACAAAACCAGAGCCAGACCAAGGGCCAGACCAAAACCCTCCAGACCCTGGTCGTCACCGGCTCGTTGATTCGGCGCGTCGACACCGAAACCGCCAGTCCCGTCACCACCATCGATCGCCAGAACATCGTCAATTCCGGCAAGCCGACCTTGGGCGACGTGCTGCAGCAGCTGCCCAGCATTGCCGGCAACGCCACCAATCCGCAAAACAACTCCAACGGCGGCGGCGTGGCTTCGCCACTGACCGAAGGCGGCGATGGCGCCTCGCGCGTGTCGCTGCGTGGCCTTGGTACCGGACGCACGCTGGTGCTGATCGACGGCCAGCGCATGCTCAACCCCGACCTCAACCTGATCCCGGAGAACATGATCCGGCGCATCGACGTGCTGGCCGAGGGCGCTTCGACCACTTACGGTTCCGATGCCGTGGGCGGCGTGGTCAACATCCTGCTGCGCCACGATTTCGACGGCGCCGAGATCTCGTTGAACGACGGAATCTCCAGCCACGGTGACGGCCAGCGCCACGGATTCGCCCTGACGATGGGCCACAGCGGCGACAAGTACAACCTCGTAGGCGGCATCAATTACAATAAGTACGACGCCGTGTCCGACTCGCGGCGCGAGTTCTCGGCGCACCAGTTGTACCTGTCCGATGGACAGGTCAGCGTGGCAGGCTCCAGTTCGATACCCAACGGCCGGTTGCAACTGCCGGGGTCGTTTGCTTCGCAATACGGATGCACACCCGACTCATCGGGCCTCATCACGGTGACGCGCAACACGGGCAGCGGCACCAGCCTCGGGGACTACCGGTGCCGCACCTCGAGCGACACGTTCAACTACGCCGCCTTCGACTACATCCAGGTACAGCAGCAACGCACCGACGCTTTCGTGCTCGGCAGCTACAACCTGACCGACAACATCACGGCTTTCATCGACGCGTTCTACAACCACACCACCTCGGCAGGCCAGGACGCATCGATTCCGGTCGGTACCGGCGACGGCCTGGTGATCCCGGCCAGCGCGCCGTTCAATCCATTCGGCGTCACCTTCAGCCCCAACCCGATCCCCGGCCAACCGAACAGCGGCTACGTGTTCCAGACCCGCTTGACCGGTATCGGAACCCGCATCCACCCCTACACCACCAGCACCGGACAGGTGATCACCGGTTTGCGTGGCAACGTTGGCCAAAGCAGCTGGAACTGGAATGTCACCGTCGATTACGGCCATACCTCGCGTATCCAGGACGACCAAAACGAGTTGTACATCCCCGCCTTGCAGGCGGCCATCGACAACGGCGCCAACATCTTCGACCAGCAGGCAAATGCCGCGGCGCTGGCCACGGGCGCGGTGGATGCCATCTACCGCAAGAATGAGAGCATGCGGCAGATCAGTGCGGGTGCCAACGGCAACCTGTTCTCGCTGCCGGCCGGCCCCGTCCAGTTGGCGGTCGGCGCGCTGTACCGCAAGGACTCGATGGACTACACGATCAACCCGCTGGCCCTGCTCGACCCGGCCACGGGCATCTGCCAGATTTCGCAGGAGGCCTGCGGTTCGCCGGGCAGCGGCAGCGACAACGTCAAGGAAGTCTTCGCCGAGACCCTGATACCACTGTTGAAGGACATGCCGGGCGCCTACTCGCTCAATCTCGATCTGGGCGTGCGCTACTCCAAATACAACACCGCCGGCTCCACCACCAACGGCAAGGTCGCGATCGAGTGGCGCCCGATCCAGGATCTGCTGGTGCGCGGCACGATCTCCCAGGTGTTCCGGGCGCCGAATCTCGACCAGCTTTACGACGGGCGGTCGATCGACCAGCCAACCCTGAACGACCCCTGCGCCCATCTTTCCGCCGCACAGCTCGCGCAGCATCCAACCGCCTGTCAATCCGTGCCCCCGAACTGGGCGGGCAACAGCCCGGCGCAGGTCAATGCCTACTACTCGGGCGCCAACGCCCTGGGCATCAACCTCAAGCCCGAACACGGCAAGTCGGTCGATTTCGGGCTGGTCTACGGCCCGAGTTGGGCACCGGGGTTGAATACCAGCCTCGACTTCTGGCACATCTATCTGTACGACACGTTGGTGCCGATTTCGGGCATCACCGTGGTCAACGCCTGCTTCAACAACGAAGCCAGCCCGTTCTGCCCGTACATCCATCGCTATGACACCACCACCAAGCAGCCCGGGCAGATTTTCTACATCGATGCGCCGGTCGTGAACCTCGGTACCTTGAGCACCAGCGGCATCGATTTCACGCTCAATTACAAGATCCCGCACTTCGATCTGGGCAGCTTCAACCCCGGCGACTTCAAGTTCGGGTTTGCCACCTCCTACGTGTCGACCTTCAACAACAACACCACGCCGGGCAATCCCGGTTCGACGGTCGACAAACTGGCCGGGACATGGAACGCACAGTTCGGCAACATCGCGCGCTGGCGCAGCACCGCCACGCTCAACTGGAATCGTGGCAAGTGGGATGCCCAGTGGCGGGCGCGTTACATCAGCGGCGTCACCGCATTGAATGCGGATTACGCTACCGGCGCCAGCTTGCCCGTTGCATCGGTGGTGTACCACGACCTCCAGGTGGGCTATGCGGTGCCCGTCATCCACACCCGCTTCGACGTGGGCGTGGACAACGTGTTCGATCGGCGGCCGCCGCTGATCTACCAGAACGGACAAGGCAACACGGACTCCGCCACCTACGACATGATGGGCCGCTATTACTGGGCCAGGGCAACGCTGAAGTTCTGAGAGCTTCGCAAGCGAATCAGCGAGGGCGTCGCGCAAGCGGCGCCCTTTTTTCATGGCTACACTGCAACGACCCGTGCCACCGAACGAGCCGCATGCCTGCCTCGAACCCCACGCTTGTCGAAACCATGGTGGCAGCGTGGAACGCGGGACAGGCCGAGCGCGTCATCGATCTCGCGGCGCAAGCATCCGATATCGATGCGCAAGACGAAAACGTTCTGGCGCTGCTCGGTATCGCGCAACAACACGCAGGCCGACACCCGGATGCGGTGAAAACCTTCGGACGTCTGTCACGCCTGCGTCCGGACGTTTCCGCGTACTTGAACAATCTCGGCGTGGCCTGCCGGCATGCCGGCGACTTGGAAGCGTCTGAACAGGCGCACCTGAAAGCCAGGGCCTTGGCGCCGCGCGATGCGGAAGTCCACTACAACCTCGGCCTGCTGTACATCCAGCAACGGCACTGGCGGCAAGCGCGTGAGGCACTGCTCGACGCCGTGGCGCTGTCGCCGCAGTTCATCGACGCACGCTTGCAGGCCGCCCACGCCTGTCACGTGTGTGGCGACGTCGAAGGCGAAGAGGCGATGCTGGAAGGGGCCGCCGACTGGCCGCCGCAACCGGCCGAACAGGCGCTGGTGCTGGCTTCGACGCTGTCCGTGCTGGGGCAGTTGGACACGGCGCTGAAAGTATTGTCGCAGGCGCGCTTGCCCGCGGAACCGGCCGCTGGACCGCTGCAACTTCGGATCGCAGCGCAGCGCGTCGCGTTGTACGAGCGCAACAACCTGCTCCAGCGCGCGCAACAGGAACTTCAGCAATTGCCGCTGGACAAACTGGACGCGTTGCCGGCCGACGCGGATCAGGCGCGCATCGACGGCTGGCGCGCCCACGCGGTGGTGGCGATGCGCGAGGGCCGCTGCGGCGATGCCGCGACGCTGTATCAACGCGCGCTCAATGTGGCCCGTGGCGACGACGAAACCCGTGCCGGCACCGTGTTCGGACTGGCCGCCGCATACGACCGGCAAGCGCGTTACCGCGATGCGTGGAAGGCCCTCGAAGTCGCGCACGCCCTGCAAATGGACACCGCCCGGATGGCGGCCCCGGAATTGCTGTCGCCGCACGGCCAACCCTTGCCGATGGTGGCCCGCTCGGTCGACGCGAACGCGCACGCAAAGTGGCGACCCCTGCCCGGCCCTTCCGCACAGCAGAGTCCGGTCTTCGTGATCGGCTTTCCGCGCTCGGGCACCACGCTGCTGGAACAGATGCTCGATGCACATCCGGATTTCCGGTCGATGGATGAGCGCGGCTACGTTTATCAACTGACCGAACGCATGCAAGCGGCGGGTCAGCGCTACCCCGGCGACCTTGCAACGTTGACCGAAAGCGACGCCGAGCAGTTGCGCGCGGTTTATTGGCGCCTCGTCCGCCATGTACTGCCGGATCTCGGCCAACACCGGCTGGTGGACAAGAATCCGCTCAATATGCTGTGCCTGCCGATGATCCTGCGGCTGTTTCCCGAGGCACGCATCATCCTGTGCCTGCGCCACCCCTGCGACGTGCTGCTGAGTTGCAGCATGCAGCCGTTCCGCTCGCCGGCCTTCATGGTGTTGTGCTCCTCGCTGGAACGCCTCGCGCGCGGTTACTCGGATGCCTTCGAGCAATGTTTCGGGCATCTGAGCGTGTTTGCCCCAAACGTGTTGACGTGGCGCTACGAAACCGTGGTCGATGATTTCGAGGGCTACGTTGCGCGGCTCGGTGATTATCTGGCGGTCGCGGACGCATCGCCGTTTGCCGGTTTCGCGGCGCATGCACGAGCACGGCGCTTCATCAGCACGCCCAGTTATGCACGGGTCACACAGCCCGTCAGCAACAGTGCGGTGGGGCGCTGGAAGCATTACCGGGAGTGGTTCGAGCCGGTGTTGCCCATCCTGCAGCCGTGGATCGAACGTTTCGGCTACACCCTGTAAGGGTCGCGACCACGGTGCCAAATACGCGTTGACCGCGACAGGTGCACGGTCGATTTTCCAACGCATTCAGCTTGCGGTCGGTACCCGGCGACATTACGTTCATCTTCGCACTGGCAGATTGTTCGGGCAGACAACGATCCACTACAGGAGGCAAGCCATGAAAACGCAGCTCCGCGGCAAGCAGATGTTTCGTGGACGCACACTGGCGCTCGTGCTGGGCGCGGCCCTGCTCGGCACCAGCAGCCTTGCGGCCGTCGGCACCGCCAGCGCCGCGCAGCCCGACCTGGACTGCAAATTGACGTTCTCGCTGAAGGGCTGGTCGGCCATCTACGAGCACGCCGACGGCGCCGGCATGGTGACCTGTGCCAACGGCGAGTCCATGCCGGTGCATATCCGCGTGCGCGGCGGCGGGCTGACCGCCGGCAAATGGCGCATCGACGACGGCAAGGGCAAGTTCACCGACGTGTACCGGATCAGCGATGTGCTGGGCGGTTACGCGGCAGCATCCGCCAATGC
The DNA here is from genome assembly GCA_004299705.1 of Rhodanobacteraceae bacterium. Taxonomy (GTDB): domain Bacteria; phylum Pseudomonadota; class Gammaproteobacteria; order Xanthomonadales; family Rhodanobacteraceae; genus 66-474. The sequence goes on from SCQS01000055.1 coordinate 97,255, forward strand.
CGGCGTGGTCAAATCCGGCACTGCGCAGGTACTGACCAAGGGCACGGTGTCGCTGGCGCTGGCCGGGGACGGCCAGGGCGTCAACATCGGCATCGCCGGCACCAAGTTCACGATCAGCCGCGCTGGTTCGGCACGCGAACACCGCAAATAAAGCGAAGGGTTCCTTGGCACTCGAAACGCGGCGCGTTGGCGCCGCGTTTCGTTTTGGCCCTACTCGAGCGACACCCGTGCGCGGTTGTCGCTGGACACCCGATCTATCAGTTCGTTGAACGGATCGATGCCGGCCTCGTACGGCTTGCCGTCCACCGTCACGGTGATCACGCTGTCGTCGTCCTTGACCGGATATTTTTCGAGATACAGCGGCTGTTCGTCCTGTTCCTCGCCATCCTTGGCCTTCGCGAACACCCCGATCTCGATCGGAATTCCGATGGTCTTGGCGCGCGTCTCCTTGCCCTTGCCGTCGGCGTAGTACTTGGCCGCGTGCACGTGCATCGTGACCTGGTACTTGCCGTCGGGCAGTTTTTTCGCGGTGGCCTTGACCATGCGGTCGTCGAACAGGGTGATCGTGTCGAAGAAGTCGGTGATCAGGTTCTGGTATTGCGGACCGGCTTGCGCGCGCAGGTCTGCAATCAGCTCTTTCGTCGTGGTGTACGGGGGCTGCTGGAACTTCACCGTGTCGAGCCACGTGCGCAGCGCGGCATTCACCTTGTTCTCGCCGATGTAGTCGGCCAGCGCGTAGAAGGTCAGCGCGCCCTTGGCATAGTGGATGTAAAGCTGCTGGGGCATGACTTTCGCCAGCGATTCCTCAGGAATCGTCGTCCCGCCGGCGCGTCCTGACAGATAGCGGTCGAGCGCGTATTTGAGGAACTTGCGCATCTTCGTCGGACCGTACAGATGCTTCATCACCATCAGCGCCGAGTACTGCGCCAGCGATTCATCCAGCATCGTATGCCCACGCACGTTGGCACCGACAGCTTGATGCCCCCACCATTGGTGCGCGGTTTCGTGGGCGGTGACGTAGGTGATGTAGTCGATGTCGGAAGGCTTGCGCAGGTCCATCAGCACGAAGTCCTCCGAGAACGGCACGGTATTGGCGAACGATTGTGCAAAGGCACCCTGGATGCTGGGAAATTCAAGGATGCGCAATTGCCGGAACTGGTACGGCCCGAAGTTCTTCGTGTAGTAATCCAGCGCCAATTGCATGGCTTTCAGGATGCGCTGGACGTTCCACGGATTGCGGCGGTCGTAATAGACCTCGAGGTTCACGTCATGCCATGTCGCGCGCGCCACCTTGTAGCGGGCCGACTGGATGGAGAAGAAATCCCGGATTGGCGAATCCTGCACGTAGTGGAAGTAACGCCGTCCGTTCTGCACCCATTCCCTTTGCAGGTATCCGGGTGCCAGCGCGATCTGGTCGAGGCTGGTCGAAAGCGTTGCCTGAAAATGTACCCAATCAGCGTCACAGAAGAAGCCATTCGCACGTGCCGCCATGTCGCTGCGCCTGGGCAGCAGGTGTACCGGCCCCAATCCGTATTTGCGACGCGCGTTGTCGTCCGTGAGTTCTTCGTTGACGTCGTAACAGAAATGCGGAAACAGGTCGTTGGTGAGGAAGGTGCCGTTGTGCACCAGTCGCACGCCGGCGGGCGCGTCGGCGAAACCCCGGTAGGCAACGTGCTCGTGAAACGTGAAGGGCATCGAAGCACCCGGTGCAAGCGGTGTCGCCAACTTGTACAGATAGAATCCCTGCCGCTTGTCGGCAAGCTGGACGGTGTGTGCGGGAAAGTCGAGTTCGACCTTGTAGTCGCGCGTTACGACTTCGGATTCCGGCAGCAGCTGCACCAACAAGGTGTCGATGGGTTTGGCGTGTTTGTTGACCAGCGTGTAATGCCCGGTGACGTCGACCGCGCGTCGCTTCGGATAGATCGCGACGTCCACGTTGACATCGGTGATGCGCGGCTGGGCCATGCCCATGTACTTGCGGTAATCCTTCTCGTACTGGGCGGCCAGTTTCTGCTTTTGGTCGTGTGTGGTGTAGCGGTACAACCCATGCGTGTTGTGGAACAGGAACACGCCGATCGCGGCGAAGCCGGCCACTGATGCCATCAGCAGCACACGCGCAGGCCAACGGAAACGTTGCCGCGCGATCCGTCCGCGCGCACGCCAGCCGCTCACATTGCCGCGTACCCAGTACAAACCCGCGATCACCAGCAGCGCGATGGCGCAGCAGTACCAGTAGGCCCGGAACCACAGGTTGCCGATCCAGAACGAGCCGAATCCGTTCATGTCCGAATACGGCGTGGCCGGCGCGTCGCCGAAGTGATACAGGTTGTCGGTGAAGTGCAATTGCGACAGGCCGAACATCAGGACCAGCCAGCCGATGATCAGCGCCCAGCCCGCGAACTTGTTGTTGGCCCACACCTGGAATACCAGGCACAGGATTCCCAGCAACAGGAATCCGAGCAGCGACAGTCCGAGGTATTGCAGGTACAGCAGCGGCTGCAGATGGGTGAAACCATGCAGCAACTGGAAGCCCATGCAGTACAGCGAGCCCACACCGAGGAACACCACGATCACTGCCGCCAGCGCGGTGACCTTGGCCAGCAGCGGGATCCAGTCGGGAGTCGGGAACGCGTCGACCACTTCGCTCAAGCGCGCGCCGCGCTCGCGCCACACCAGCTCGCCGGCGTAGAAGATCAGGATGATCACCAACAGCCACTTGTAACTCTGGTCCATGGCTTGCGCCATCAGGTGCGTCACCGGATACACCGGGGTGCCATAGATGTCGCCGATCAGGGCCAGGTTGCCGGTGAGATTGCCCAAACCGATCAGCAGCATCACCAGGAAGGCGACGCCCCCCAGCACGCTTTTGGTGTCGAACCACGCAAGCCGGCGGTACTGCGTGAAACGTGCGGCGAACCCTGAGCGCAGCGTCACCAGCGGCAGCACGATTTGCGAAGCGAGGGCCGTCGAGTCCGCCGTCGGCGCCACGGCGCGGCGGCGTCGGAACCAACGCAAGCCTTCGCGGTTGGGCTTGAATAGCGCCAGCGTCACGCCCAGCAGCACGACGCTGATTGCCAGCCACAGGGTGCGGTTGCCCAGGATCAATCCGGCCAGTTCCGGCACCCGCGTATTGCGATCCGATGCCGTCCAGTAGCGTGTAGCGAGATCGATCCCGCCACCGAACGGATTCATCAACGCGGCCAGGGTCTGGTGGCCGATGTTGCCGCGGCCCAGCAGCAGCCCCGCGATCACGATCAGCACCACGAACGCGATCACGCCGACATAGGTGCCCAGCATCGAGCGCGTCAGCACCGCCAACAGGAACAGGAACGCGCTCACGAAAAACAGGTTGGGCAACACGACCACCGCCAGCCCCCAACCGTAGGCCGCCCACGGCGTCGGCCCCAGTCGAGCGGGATCCAGCCACGGCATCAAGGATCCCAGCCACAGGCCGACCGCGACCCCGACCAGCACCAGCACGCTGACCAGCCAGCCCGCCGCGAAACGCCCGCCGAGATAGCCAGCGCGCGACACCGGTGTAGCGAACATCAACTCGGCCGTATTGGACGTGAAATCGCGCAGCGCCGCGCCCGCCACGAAGATCGGGATCAGGAACATCCCGATGATCGAGAACGCGGCGAGCATCGTGATCACGACATACGGTGCGTTGCGATGGATGTTCCCGATGCCACCGCCGATGGTGATCGAATCCGAACACGCGGCGCCGAATGCCATCGCCGCCAGCGCGACCAGGATCAGCCAGAACAGCGGACTCCGGAGCTGCTGGCGCAGCTCGAGTCGAAAGATTTCGCGGAACATGGCTCAGGCGGCCTTGTGTTCGGCGTGGTGCAGCTGTCCGAAATACACGTCTTCAAGATCCGGCGACACGTTCTCGAAACCGTCTTCCGGCCTTGCATCGGCAAGCACATGGATCAGCGTGGCGCCGCCCGCGAGTCGCGTCGACAACACGGTCATGCGTTGCTGGTACTGCGGCAGCGCGGCCTTGTCGATCGCGCGTCGCCACACCCTGCCCTCCAGCGCGCGGATGGTTTCGCGTGGCTCGCCGGTGAGGCGCACCTGGCCTTCAGCGATGATCGCCATGCGCGGGCACAGTTCGGTGACGTCCTCGACGATGTGGGTGGACAGGATCACCACCACGCGTTCGCCGATTTCGGCCAGCAGGTTGAGGAAGCGCTGGCGTTCTTCCGGATCGAGGCCTGCGGTGGGCTCATCGACGATCACCAGCTTGGGATCGCCGATCAGCGCCTGCGCGATGCCGAAGCGCTGGCGCATGCCGCCGGAGAACCCGCCCAGCTTGCGCTTGCGCACATCCCACAGGTTCACCTGCTTCAAAAGCGCCTCCACCAGATCGCGGCGTTCACCGCGTTGGGTGACACCCTTCAGCACCGCGAAGTGATCCAGCATGGCCTCGGCCGTGACCTTGGGATACACCCCGAACTCCTGCGGCAGGTAGCCCAGCACGCGGCGCGTGGCAGGCTTGTCGACGAGCACGTCGAGGTCGCCCAGCCTGATGCTGCCCGAATCCGGATCCTGCAGGGTCGCGATGGTCCGCATCAGCGTGGACTTGCCGGCGCCGTTCGGGCCGAGCAGCCCGAACATGCCATTCGGGATGTCGAGCGTGACGTCGCGCAGCGCCTTGACGCCGTTGGGGTAGGTCTTGGACAGGTTGCGAATCGTCAGCATCGCGGCGGCTCCGTGGCAAAGGGGTTCAACGTTCCGGAAACGAGTCTGCCGCCGCGGGCTGCCGGTTGTCACCCGCCACAGGTCACTGTGACTTTCGGCGCAGGGCGCCGCGGGACATGACGCGACGCCGCAAATGCGCGAAACTGGGCATCTTGCAGTTTCAGAAATCGAAGGAGCCGCGCATGGCAGACGTACACGAGGCGAAGGTGCCGGATATCGGCGACTTCCAGGGGGTTCCGGTGATCGAGGTGATGGTCAAACCCGGCGACCACGTCGACAAGGACCAGGGCCTCGTGACGCTGGAATCGGCCAAGGCCACGATGGAAGTGCCCGCGCCCTTCGCGGGCACAGTGAAGGCCCTGCAGGTCAAGGTCGGCGACGAGGTTTCCGAAGGCAGCGTGATCGCGACGATCGAGGCCGATGCGGGTGAGGCAAGCGCGCCAAAAGCCACGGCCAACGCATCGAAACCCGCCACATCGGCACCAGAGCAACGCGAAGACAAGGCGTCACGATCCGGCAGCGACACGAAACCGCAACCCGCAGCCCCCGCCCCCTCGCCCCAGCCCTCTCCCCCGCAAAGCGTAGGAGAGGGGGCAGGCGCGCGCCGCGTGCCGCCCATCCCCTTCACCGCCGACTCGATCATGCCGGACAAGGTGCCCTACGCCAGCCCGGCGGTGCGCGCGTTCGCGCGCGAACTGGGCGTGGATCTGGCGCGCGTCAGCGGCAGCGAACGCGGTGGCCGCATCACCAAGGAAGACGTGCAGAAATTCGTGAAGGGAATAATGAGCGGGGCCGGAACCTCACCCCAAGCCCCTCTCCCGGGGGGAGAGGGGCTTCGGTTGCTGCCATGGCCGCAGATCGACTTCGCCAAGTTCGGCGCGATCGAAACCAGGCCGCTGTCGCGGATCAAGAAACTGTCCGGCGCCAACCTCGCGCGCAACTGGGCGATGATCCCGCACGTGACGCAATTCGAGGACGCCGACATCACCGACCTCGAAGCGTTGCGTGTCGCGCTGAACAAGGAAAACGAAAAGGCCGGCATCAAGGTCACGCTGCTGGCATTCCTGATCAAGGCATCCGTCGCGACCCTGCAGAAATATCCCGACTTCAACGCCTCGCTCGACGCGTCGGGCGAAAACCTGGTGATGAAGCGCTATTTTCATATCGGGTTTGCCGCCGACACCCCGAACGGGCTGGTGGTGCCGGTGATCCGCGATTGCGACCAGAAAGGCGTGTTGGAGATCGCGCAGGAAATGTCGGCGCTGGCAAAAAAGGCGCGCGACGGCAAGCTCACGCCCGGTGAAATGTCGGGCGGCTGTTTCTCGATTTCGTCGCTGGGTGGCATCGGCGGCACGATGTTCACGCCGATCATCAATGCGCCGGAAGTCGCGATCCTGGGCGTGTCGCGTTCGTCCATGAAGCCGGTCTGGGACGGCAAACAATTCTTGCCGCGCCTGATCCTGCCGCTGTCGCTTTCCTACGACCACCGCGTGATTGACGGCGCCGCCGCCGCGCGCTTCGCCGCCCACCTCGCGGCACTGCTCGCCGACATGCGGCGGGCGTTGCTGTGATGCGGGAGAACGACATGGCTAACACGATCGAACTCAAGGTGCCGGACATCGGCGATTTCGAAGACGTGCCGGTGATCGAGGTGATGGTGAAGGCCGGCGACCGCGTCGAGAAGGACCAGGGTCTGGTGACGCTGGAATCCGCCAAGGCCACGATGGAAGTGCCCGCCAGTGCGGCTGGTGTCATCAAGGAAGTGAAGGTCAAGGTTGGCGACAACGTCAAGCAGGGGTCGGTGATTGCGACCGTCGAAGCCGAAGATGCACTCCCCTCTCCCTCCGGGGTGAGCGGCGGCGCTGGCGACCTGCCGGGGGCAGGTCGCGCCGCCGCGAGCGCCCGAGCGACAGCGAGGGCCGGGGGTTACTTGGCGAGGAACGAGCCTAGTAACGGGGTCGTGGGTGAGGGTCCACCGCCCGCACAAGGTTCGACCGGAGCGCCACTCGCGCAAACAACACCGCGCAAATCCGAACCCTCACCCGCCCCTTCGGGGCACCACGGAGCTCTTGGCCATGGAGGGCAGCTTGACCCAAAGGGAGAGAGGAGAGAGAGCGCTCCGCAAGCCGCAAAGGAAACCGGCCGCAAGCCCGACATGGAATGCGCGATGCTGGTGCTGGGTTCCGGCCCCGGCGGCTACAGCGCGGCGTTCCGCACGGCTGATTTGGGTTTGGACACGGTGTTGGTCGAGCGTTATGGAACGCTGGGCGGCGTTTGTCTCAACGTCGGCTGCATTCCGTCCAAGGCATTGCTGCACGCGGCCGAGGTAATCGACGCGGCCGAACTGATGGGCGCGCACGGCATCAGCTTCGGCAAACCGAAGATCGACCTCGACAAGCTGCGCGACTTCAAGGACAAGACCGTCGGCAAGCTCACCGGCGGCCTCGCCACGATGGCCAAGCAACGCAAGGTGCGCGCGGTACAAGGTGTCGGCACTTTCGTGTCGCCGCACGAACTCGAGGTCGTCAACGGCAAGGACAAGCAACTGATCCGCTTCGAGCAGGCCATCATCGCGGCCGGCTCGCAGGCGGTGCACTTGCCGATGTTCCCGTGGGACGACGAGCGCGTGATGGACTCGACCGTCGCGCTGCAGCTGCGCGACGTGCCGAAGAATTTGCTGGTGGTCGGCGGTGGCATCATCGGCCTCGAAATGGCGACGGTGTATCGCGCGCTGGGCAGCGCCGTCACGGTGGTCGAGTTCATGGACCAGTTGATGCCGGGCGCGGATGCCGACCTGGTGCGCCCGCTGGCCACGCGCCTGAAAGCGCAAGGTGTTTCGGTACACCTCAAGACCAAGGTCACCGCCGCCAAGGCGCAGAAGAACGGCATCACCTGCGAGTTCGAAGGCGGCAGCATTCCGGAGAAAAAGACCTTCGACCGCGTGCTGGTGTCGGTCGGCCGCAGCGCCAACGGCAACAAGATCGGCGCCGACAAGGCTGGCGTCAGCGTCACCGGACGTGGCTTGATTCCGGTGGACACACAGATGCGCACGAACGTCGAGCACATCTTCGCGATCGGCGACCTGGTCGGGCAGCCGATGCTGGCGCACAAGGCCGTGCATGAGGGCCACGCTGCCGCGGAAGCCGCGGCCGGACGGAAGCGGCACTTCGATGCGCGGGTGGTGCCGTCGGTCGCGTTCACCGATCCCGAAATCGCGTGGGTCGGCGTCACCGAACGCGAGGCGAAGGAAAAGAACCTCGACATCAGCGTCGGCAAATTCCCGTGGGCCGCCTCCGGCCGCGCGCTGGGCATGGACCGCGCGGAAGGCTTCACCAAGCTCATCTACGACGAAGCGACCCACCGCGTGATCGGCGGCGGCATCGTCGGCGTACACGCAGGCGATCTGATTTCCGAAATCGCGCTGGCGATCGAGATGGGCGCCGAGATCGGCGACATCGCGCTCACCATCCACCCGCATCCGACGCTGGGCGAATCGGTAGGCATGGCGGCGGAAGTGGCCGAAGGCACCATCACCGATTTGTACATTCCGAAACGAAAGTAACCGTGCCGTTGCCATCGCAGCATCTGGAAACGCTGGCGCGCTACAAGGCGTGGGCCGATGCGCGGCTGTACGACATGCTGGCCGGGCTCCCAGCCGACGCCCTCACGGCGCCTTCGCCCATCTTCGCAGGCAGCATCCTGCGCACGCTCAATCATGTTTACCTGATGGACGTGGTGTGGAAATCGCACCTGCTCGGGATTCCACACCACCTGACGACGCGCAACCCGGAAGCCGCGCCCCCGTTTCCCGAATTGCGCGACGCGCAGCGCGGCATCGACGCGTGGTACGCCGATTGCGCCGCGACGATGACGCCCGATGTCTGCAACGACGTCGTGCCATTCACCTTCATCGGCGGCGGCGAAGGATCCATGCGGCGTGAAGACATCGTGCTTCACGTGATCAATCACACCACCTATCACCGCGGACACATCACGGCCATGCTCAACCAGATCGGCGTACAGCCGCAGGCCACCGACTTGCCGGTATTCCTGCGCGATACGCGATCGTTGCTACCGAAATAACTCGATTGGATGCGGAGATGCCGTCAATCACCGCTCCCGACCCTGCGCGGTCGCCGGCAGGCCGGCTTCTACCGGAGTTCGTGATCGTCGCGCACCGTGCCAGGTGCAAGGCAATGTTGCGTTGCTGACCGTAGGAGCGCGCCTGCGCGCGACCATGGGCAGCGGCTGCAATGGGTCTAGGCTTTGTGAAAACTCACGTGGTTGATCTCCCAACACTCGCCACAGTTCGGGTTGAATCGTTTTGGGACCCAAAGGTCGCGTCAAATAGAACTCTCGTGGTCCATCCGAGACAGCGTTTTTCGCCATTCAAGAGTTTTCACACAGCCTGGGCCGGAAACGGCAGGGCAGAATTCAGCAGACGGACCCCCGCCGGCGTGGTGACTACCACGATGGCGACTCGCCTCAGAACGCGATCTGCGCTCGCAGTTCGAAGATACGTGGATCGACGACGAGGCCCTTGCGGTCGCTGAAGGCGCGGACGTAGTTGGTCTGCAGTTTCAGGTGATTGCCGAGGTACCAGTTGGCGCCGAGAGTCCAGTCGTGTTCGCGGCCGCCGAGGATCGCGCCGTCGTCGAGATCGAGCGCGCTGTAGCGCAGCAGGAATTCCAGTGCGCCCCACGGCCGTGACGGCACGATGTTGCCGACGTTGCCGTCCTTGTACGGGCGCGATTCGCCCGTCGCGACCCAACTCGCGAATGCGTACCAGCCGTCGATGCGGTACGCGGGCTTGCCGTCATTGAAGGAAGTGTTCGCGCGCAGGTATTCGCATTGCAGCGACCATGGCCCGTGGATCCACAAGCCCTCGAGGCCGGTGCGGTCGACGCCGGCGACGTTCTTCAGCGTGCCCGAACTGACCAGTTTCAGCGGCGACAGGCTGGCCTCGGGCATCGCGCCGAATTTCGCCGAAGGCTGTTGCAGCGTGCCCAAGGTGGTGGTGGTCGCTTCGGGTGCTTCACGCGAAGCAGAGGCGCCGAAGTGCAGCACGTCGCCGGGGCGACTCCGCGGCACCCACGCCACGCGTCCGGCCAGCGTGTGTCCGTCGTTGGCACCTTGCAGATCACTGCCGTCGTAATAGCCGACCTGCGCCTGCCACGCCGGCCGGTACCACGCCCAGTCCACGCCCACGCGGCGGTTTTCGTAAACCGCCTGCATCGGCAGCGCCTGCTCGATGAAAGTGTTGGCGGGGGTACTGGTGTTGCCCTCGAAACCGACCGGCGTCTTGCTGTAGCCGACCCGGAACGCGCCGATATCCCTGCCGAACAGCGCCTTCGACTGCACGCGCACGAACACGTCCTGCCATTTCCTCGACTGGAAATCGTATTGCGCGATGGCGTCGTAGACGCCCTTCTTGTTCACGTACAGCCCGAAATACTTGCGCCGGTTGGTGTGCGCGTCGGGCAACAATCCGTGGTCGTGCGAGAAATCGTTGACGTCGTACTGGTAGAGCACCCTGGCGCCGAAATCGGTGCCGTCCGCGAACGTGGTGTGCGTGGGCCAGCCGCCGAGGAAGGAGTAGTCCTGCGCGATGGCGGGCGCGGCGGCCAGCGCCAGTGCGGCCGCGGCACCCCGCAACGCGGTCTTGCGTGCGTGTCGCATGAAAGCCATTTCAGGATCGGCAGATCGAGGGAATCACGTGCATCGGTACCATCGGGTCGTGTCCGCATTCTGCCAGAGCGAATGCCCGCCGCCGTCAACCGCCCGCGTCTGGAGCATTTTTGGTTCGCGTCATAACAGGCGACCACACCTGGGCCGGAGCACAACGGCTCGAAGCAAATCCATGGTCGTCATCCCGGCCATGGATTGGCCAAGACCCAGCGCCATGAGAGGCAAAGACACTGGATTCCGGCCTTCGCCGGAATGACGGGATTGAAGATCTGGCTCGCCGACGTAAACGTATGAATCGAAACTGCTCTCACACGACTGGCAGGCGATGGTCTGGACCGGATTCACGCGCAGACGCGCCCCCGCGCGCACGCCGCGCCTGAGGTCAGCGGACTGCAAGCCCGCAGGAATCATTGCAGCCTTGCATATTCGGCCTTGGCTTGCTTGAGGACAGGGATGTCCGGATCGGCGCCTTTCCACAGCGCCAGGAAATCCCGATAGGCAGCACGGGCCTTGGCGGTGTTGCCTTGCAGGGCGTACGCCCGACCCAGTTGGAGATGCGCGAGCGCGCCGATCGGCGAATTTCCCACGATTCCCCGGTGATCGAGGATCTTCTGGAATTCGCCGGCGGCTTTGCTGCCGTTGCGTGCGACGAGCCAGGCTTCGCCCCTGACGAAAACGGGGAGCAAGCCGTTCCAGACATAGTCGCTGAATGTCGTCCGCCCGAGCTCGTACGGAGCGGCGGCACTGAGAATCTCCAAAGCTTCCGAAGGATTCCCGCGATCCAACGCAAGTTCGGCGCGGAGGGTCGGCAGGTAGTTGAACTGGACGATGGTGGCTTCCGGGAAACGCCTGTCCAGATCATCCGCCAGCGCCTGCGACCGCCCGACGTCCCCGGCGAATGCCAAGGCGAGCGCGGAGCCATATTGCACATCGACACCAACGGATTGCTGCATGGCCGACATGGCAAGCTGCCGGGCTTCCCTGGCGTTGCCGAACAGGGCTTCCCTCAATCCGGACGTGGCTGAAAAGGTCGCGGCTTTTTCTTTTTTTCCGGCCCTTTCGGCGGATTCGATCGCCCGTCTGGTCAACGCTTCCGCTTTCCTGAGATGTCCGGAATACGCAGCGGTATTGGCCTCGTACGCCAACAAGGTGTCCTCCAGTCCCGCTTGCCCAACCGAAACAGCGACCTGCCGCTGCATCGCCGCCGCATCGTTTTGCAGGAAGGCGATCTGGTAGAGGTACTCGGCAAGGAAGGGGCCGTGCAGTTTGTGCTCGGACGCTTGCTCGTAGACAGCGTTCGCTGCCTGGAATTGATCCAGGGCCATGTAACCTCCCGTGAGGAACTCATAGGGGGCGCTGTCATTCGGGTTCAAGCGGACCGCTTTGCCGGCCTCGGAAACCATCTCGTTGTAGCGGCCCATTGCGGGGTAGATTGCACCTGCAAGATACGTGTGCGCCATCTCGGCGCGGGGATAATCCTGTGCCCAAAGCTTGCAGGCTTGTTCGGCTTTTTCGAGGTTCCCGACGACCTCCTTGTAGTAGATGGCCGCTATCAGATACTTCTCGGGCTCGCTTGCGCGGCCGCGCAGTTCGTAGGCCTTGCTGGTGTAGCCTGCCGCGACGCTGGGCTCCCCGGTCGACGTGTACCAGATGCCCAACCACGCGTAGGCGAGCGCAAATTTCGGGTCGAACTCCACGGCGCGCTCAAGGGATGGGATGGCGAGCGAGGCGGAAGTTGCACGCAGGCCATCGCTGTAGGCTTGCAAGGCCTCGAGCGATGAAGTGGTCGCCTGCTCCAAAGGTGTATTGAATCTCCGCACCGTGCCCAGCGATTCGCCCAGCTTGTTCCGCATCGCCGATGCCATCCTGCCCAGCGCTTCGAGCACATGGTTCTTGTCACCGGCCTGGACTTCGGTGCTCGCCAGCGTTTCGCTGGTCGAGCAATCGACGGCCTTCAACGTCAGGAGATATTGCGTACCGATTTGAGCAATCGAGCCATCGAGCACAGCGGCGCTTGCAGTGCGCAGACAAATTTCCCGCACAACCTCCGGCGTCAGTTTCGCGTCCGGCCTCTGTTCCATCATCTGCAGCGTCTGCTGGATGCGTTTGTCGGAAACGATGCTCAGGAATGGAGACTGCTCCAGTTGCACGGACAGTCCTTGCCGCAGCGTTCCGTCGAAGACCGGATCGCCCGTGCTGTTCGCGAAATTTGCAAGAACGATCGTGTCCTTGTCGGTGAGGGTGGGTTTCGGGGTGCGATGAAAGTAGACATAGGTCGCTGCGGACAACGCCAACGCAACCGCGATGGCTGCCAGCGCGAGTTTCCCGCGGCTCCCCGTGGCGGTCACGCCCGCCAGTGCCTGCTCCAACTCGGCGGCTGACTGCCATCGACGCTCAGGGGCCTCTTCCAGACAGCGATCTACGATTCGCTCGAGCTTGCGGTGCGAGATACGCCTGCGCCTGAGAGCAACTCGCGAGCCGGTCAGCATTTCGTACAGGACGCAGCCGAACGAATAGATGTCGGTATGAAAATCAGCCGGCTTGCCTTCCCTCTGCTCGGGCGCCATGTAGGCGGGCGTACCGAGCACCATGCCGCCGGCGGTGACGGCTTCATCGCGGTCCGATCTTGCCAAGCCGAAGTCCAGAACCTTGATTCCGGATTTCGCGATCATGATGTTGCCCGGCTTCAGGTCGCGGTGGACGATGCCTTTTCCGTGAGCCTCGGTCAGCGCGGACAATATCTGCGCGGAGTACCCAAGTGCCGTCTTGACGGGAAGAGGCTCGCGTTTCAGCCGGGCCGCCAACGTCTCACCCTCGACCAGCTCCATCACGAGGTAATTCGGCCCGACGTCGTGGAGCGTGCAAATATGGGGATGATTCAGCGAGGAAATGGCGTGGGCTTCGCACTTGAATCGCTCGATGAATGGCTCGTGCGCGACCTTGATGGCGACTGCACGATCCAGACGCGTGTCCGTCGCGCGATAGACCGCACCCATCCCGCCTTCGCCCAGCTTGCCATCGATCCGATACGGCCCGAGGCAGGTGCCGACATCGAGGGTCGCCGCCGTCGAGCCTGCCTGCAGTTCGCCGGTTTCCAGCATGACCGGCCGATCCAGGAACCCGCCTTCGTCGGGTTGTGCCAACAGCGACTCCACTTCGCGGCGCACTTCGGGATCGGCTTCGGCCAGCAGTGTGGCCCGCGCTTCGTCCGTCGTCTCGCGGACCGCATGGTATAGCGCCTCGATTCGCTGGAAACGCTCGCTGTTCATGGGTGGTTGCGTCCTAGCCTGCGGTCAACTCCCGCGAGAGCCAAGCCTTGGCCAAGGTCCAGTCGCGTCGGACCGTGCGCAGCGAGATCTTCATGGCCGCGGTGGTTTCCTCTTCGGTCAGACCACCGAAATAGCGCAGCTCGACGACCTTCGCCTGTCGCGGAGCGAACCGGGAAAACGCTGTCAACGCCTCATCGAGGGCCAGAACGGATTGATCCGAGGCGCTCGACAGGAGGGCTGTCTCATCGAAGTTCACTCTGATCACGTTGCCCCCGCGCTTGAGTGCGGCACGCGCGCGTGCCGCATCAACCAGGATTCGCCGCATCATCTGCGCCACCATCGCGAAGAACTGCGCGCGGTCGTTCGATTCGACGTGGGTCACGTCCACCAGGCGGAGGTACGCCTCGTGCACCAATGCGGCGGTCTGGAGGGTAATGGCCTGGCGCTCGTTCTGCATATACCGGCGCGCCATCACGCACAGTTCGGGATACACCCGTTCCGTCAGTCGCGCCAAGGCGGCCTCGTCGCCGCCGCTCCATGCCTTCAACAGGATGGTGATTTCAGCAGGGGATGCGGCCATCGATGCCCCCTTTTCCACCGGAAGGCAATTCTAGTAGCAATCCGCATGGCCGGTTTTCCCGTCTGTTTTCGCCTGTAACTGTGGAAGGAGGACACATACCGTGCCTCCTCCACAAGCCTTGGAGAAGCCCATGAACAGCAAAGTTGCAGTGCGAACCCTCGCAATTACCCTCGGCATGCTGGCCGCATCGGCAGCGATGCATGTACCGGCCGCCCTTGCAGCCGGCCAAGGCGCGCCAACCAGTTTCAACTCACATCGACGCGCCTGTTCGGTCGCCAATCTGCGCGGAACGTTCGGGCTCATCTCGGTCGGAAGCTTCGATGGCACGCCTTTCACCCGGGCCGGATGGGAAACCTTCGATGGCAAGGGCTATACCAGCGGAACCGCGACGAACAGCGTGAGCGGAACGGCTTCACCCTCGACCTTCATTGGCACGTACACCGTGAACGCGGACTGCACGGGAACGTTGACGGTCAACGACAGCGAATTCGGACCGACGCACTACAACGTCGTGATCGTGGATGCGGGGCGGGGGGTCATGGCCATGTGTATAGACCCAGGAGCCAACATCACTCTGGACTTGAAGAAACAGTTTCCTGGTGGTGACGAAGGTTGTGTCGCGAGCGTGGTGGAAATTGCTTCGGCGATCTCCAGCGTTTCAATCTTCGTGATGCTCAGGCTGCAAGGTCAAGTTCGATTGCGCGCGGCGCTTCGTTCAACGTCTGCCAA
>SCQS01000056.1 GCA_004299705.1 Rhodanobacteraceae bacterium
CGAAATGATCGCCTTCAGGTTCAGCGCCAGGTTCATCAGGATGTTCTTGTGCGCGGCCTCGGGGAAGAAGTTGAGGATGCGCTCGATGGTCTGGTCGGCGTTGTTGGAGTGCAGCGTCGCCAGACAAATGTGGCCGGTTTCGGAGAAGCCGATCGCGGCGTCCATGGTGTCGGTATCGCGGATCTCGCCGATCAGGATCACGTCCGGCGCCTCGCGCATCGCGTTCTTCAGTGCCTCGTGGTAGCTGTGGGTATCGAGGCCGACCTCGCGCTGGTTGACGATGGATTTCTTGTGCTTGTGCAGGAACTCGATGGGATCCTCGATGGTGAGGATGTGGCCAGCAGAGTTGGTGTTGCGGTAATCGATCATCGACGCCAGCGTGGTGGATTTGCCCGAACCCGTGGCGCCCACCACCAGGATCAGGCCGCGCGGCTCCATGATCAGCTTCTTGTAGATCTGCGGCAGCAGCAGCTCCTCGATCGAGGGGATGTCGCTCTTGATCGCGCGGATCACCAGCGCCACTTCGCCGCGCTGCTTGAATACGTTCACGCGGAAGCGGCCGACGTCCTTCACCGCCAGCGCCATGTTGTATTCCAATTCGCGCTCGAACTTGGGCACCGAACCCTCGTCCATCAGCGAGTAGGCGATCTTCTTGACCATGCCCGACGGCAGCGGCGAGGTGCCGAGCGCGGCCAGACGGCCCTCGATCTTGATGTGCACGGGCGTGCCGGTGGACAGGAACATGTCCGACGCGCCCCGATCCATCATCAGCTTCAGGAAGTACCCGATGTCCATCATTGCCCCCGGTCAGGAAAAACCTGCGCACGCCACAGGGGTGGCGTTGCAAAGCCGAAATGGTACGCCGACAATGCGCCGATGCATCCCGGAATGGTGTTTATGACACGCACGCGGCGAAAAATCCATGACCCCCGCCTGATCGGTGTGGCCCTGCTGGTGGCCCTGCTGGCCGGCTGCGCCACCGCACCACCGCCGATCCAGTTGATGGACCGCGCGCAGAGCGAAATCCGGGCCGCGCGCAACGCGGGCGCCGCCACCGCCGCGCCGGAAGACTTGGCTCAGGCCGAGCGCCGGCTGGCCGCCGCGCAGCAGCTCAGCGCCAACAACGACTACGGCAAGGCCACCGACAAGGCTGCCGAGGCCGAGGCCGCCGCGGCGACCGCGCGGGCACGCGCCGAGGGCGCCAAGCTCGACCAGCAGATCCAGCAGCAGACCGCGGTGAACGCGAGCCTGCAGGCTGATCTGCAACGCCGCCAGGCCGCGGCAGCCGCGGCCCAGCAGGCGGCGACGGCGCCGCTTCCTGCGCCAGCCAGCTCGGCCGCGGCGCCGGCATCGGCCGGCTCTTCCGCGATGCCGGCATCGGCCGGTTCTTCGGCGCAGCCGCCTTCCACGCTGGCCCCGGTAACCCTGCCTTCCATTCAGTTGGGCCAGCCGGCGGCGGGTTCCACTTCCAGCCAACCGGCGCCCGCCAGCACTTCCGGTCAACCGGATCCGGGGGCGCAGCCATGAAGCCGACGATCGTGACGACATGGGCGCTGGCAGGCGTGCTTGCGTTGGGTTCCGTGATGACGCCGGCACACGCGGCCAGCACCGATGCCGACGTGGCGCGACTGTCTGCGCAACTGGAACAACTGGACGCCAGCCCCGTGCTGGGTCAGTACGCCACCGCCCAGCGCACGCTCGCCCGCAATGCGATCGCGGATCTGCAGAACGCGGGTCGCAGCGGGCACGACCACGCCTTGTTCATGGCCGAACAACGGGTGCAATTGGCCGAGGCCGCGGCCAAGGTGGATGCCGATCGCGCCAAGCTCGACCAGCTGCAGCGTGAACACGATCAGATCATGCTGGAAGCAAGCCAGGCCGATGCCGCCCGCTCGCAGGCCGAACTGGCACGTCAGCGTTTGCAATACGAAGCAGCGGTGCAGCAGGCGCAGATGCTGCAGGCGCAGGGCGCGCAATCGGCCCAGCAGGCGCAGCAGGCCCAGGCCGAAGCAACCCAGGCCAAGAAACTGGCCGCGGCGCAGGCGCGCGCGGCGGCGCTGGCACGCAAGGAAGCGCGTCTGGCCGAAGCCGCCACCAAGGCATTGCAGGGCAGTGGCGGCAGTGCGCCCGCGAGCGGCGGACACGCCAGCCTGCACCTGTCGCCGGGTTCGTTCGAGGGTGGCTCGGACAACCTGACCGCTTCCGGGCGCCGTCGCGTGGCCGATTTCGCGCGCGCGCACGCCAGCCAGCGCATCGTGATCGAACCGCGTGGCGCCAGCGATTCGCGGGTGCTGGCCGGACGTCGTGCGGTGGCGGTGGAAGCCGCGCTGGAAGCCGCTGGCGCGGGCCAGGTGTCGATCCGGTCGGTTGGGCATGCCAGCAAGGGTGCGGAAGTCGAGATTCGGGCGGAGTGAGAATGCCGAGGCAGCGGTCGCCAGCAGGCTGGCTCCTACGAAAAGCGCATTTGTAGGAGCGCGCCTGCGCGCGACCAGCCGCCAGCAAGGCGACAGGCTTTGTAGTGCTGTAACACATTGAATATAAGTAAGAAATCAGGGATTCCCGCGCCAGGCCTGCGGGCTTGCCAAGCCCCTCCCGTCGGAGTAGGGTCAACCCCAAGGCCGGTGCCTTGCCGACCCCGAGACGCCACCGCATGAATCCCTTGTTTTTCCAGCTTTCCACGCCCGCAGCCGCGGTGTGTGGACGTGGTTCTGCGCGCGCCGAAATCCGTCAAGCGTTGTCCACGCAAGAGGAGGCTGCTCCATGTTCGAACACCAGCAGAAAGATCACATAGCCGCCGTGATGAAGGCGAACCCCGAATTCCGCCGCCTTTATCAGTACCACCAGGAGCTCGACAGCAAGGTACGCGATGCGGAAATCGGCGTCCTGCCGATGCACGAAGACCAGTTGCACGGCATGAAGAAGGAAAAGCTGCTGCTGAAAGACCGCCTGACCCGAATGTGGGGCGAAATAGGCAACGCGTAGCGCGTTGCGACAACCGAGAATCCTCGCCGGCCCGCCTAGTGCGGGCCGGTTCGTTCTGTCTTTGCGATCATCCATGATCGCTGTGTCGACAGCGTGTTCGCTGGATGCATATGTTTCAGCAAGCAGCCATCCGTGGCATGGGGCATCGGCCTGGCCGTCCTTGGCCGGTCGCTACTCGCGCCATCCTTGGCGCTCTCCTTCGGCCGCCTGCGGCGTTCGGGCGCGCTCCCGGCGCGCCTCGTCGGCAGGGCACGCGATGCCACGGGCATCGCGTAAGCGCCCGCCCTCGCCCTGACTTATCACAACGGCCGCTCTGCACGGCACAATCGACGTCATGCCGCTTTCAACTTCCGTCGTCCTGTGCACCTGCAATGGCGCGCGTTATCTGCGCGCGCAGTGGGACAGCCTGCTCGCACAGACACGGCTGCCGGACGAGATCGTGGTGCGCGATGACGCGTCGAGCGACGCAACGCCCGCATTGCTGGATGATCTGGCGCGTGCGGCAACGACGCGCGGCGTGAGCCTGCGGCTGTCGCGCAATCCGCGCAACCTCGGCTATGTCGCGAACTTCGAGGCGGCGCTGCGGGACGCAACGGGCGAAGTGCTGCTGCTGTGCGATCAGGATGATGTCTGGCATTCCGACAAGCTGGCGGTATTGGCCGAACAGTTCGAGCGTCGCCGGAGCTTGCTGCTGCTGTGCACGGATGCGCGGCGCGTGGATGCGGCCGGCGAACCGCTGCAGCGTTCGTTGTTCCAGTCGCTCAAGCTGACGCACGTTGAGCTGCGACGGATCCATGCGGGTCAGGGGTTCGAGGTGCTGTTGCGCCGCAGCCTTGCCACTGGCGCCACCGTGGCGTTGCGGCGTTCGTTGCTGGCCGACGCGCTGCCGTTTCCGCAGGGCTGGGTGCACGACGAATGGCTGGCGATCATGGCGGCGGCGCGGGGCGGGTTCGATTGCATGGAATTGTCGTTGGTCGATTACCGCCAGCATGCCACCAACCAGATTGGCATGCCGGATCGCGGGCTGGCGGCGAAGTGGCACGATCTGCGTCGGCCGCGTGCGGCGCTGATCGAGGGGCTGATCGCGCGCAACGAGACGCTGCTGCAACGCTTGCAATCCCTGGGCAATGCCGTACCTGCGATCCATGCGGTACAAACTCTCGACAAGCTGCATCACTTGCGCGTGCGCTCGGCGGTTCATGGACCGCCATGGAAACGGCTGGGAAGGGTATTGCGGGAGAGCCTGAATGGTCATTATCGAGTTCACGGAACCGGTTGGCGCTCGGCCCTGCGTGACCTGCTGCGACGCGACTGAGGTTGTGCGCCCACGCAGTGGCTCCGCCGAGCCGGATATGCCGATCGGTTATGATGAACAATCAAGCGCGTCCCGATTGGCCGGGCGTACTGCCAACCCGTGATCGAGCCCCATGATCGTCGACAACGTCCTTGAACTGATCGGCCACACGCCCATGCTGCGCGTGCGTCGCCTCGATGCCGGCCCGTGCGAGCTGTTCCTGAAACTGGAATCGGCCAACCCCGGCGGCTCGATCAAGGATCGCATCGGCCTGTCGATGATCGAAGGCGCCGAGAAGGCCGGCAAGATCAAGCCGGGCGCGACGCTGGTCGAAGGCACCGCCGGCAATACCGGCCTGGGTTTGGCGCTGGTGGCGCAGGCCAAGGGTTACAAGTTGATCCTCGTGGTGCCCGACAAGATGAGCCGCGAGAAGATTTTCAATCTCAAGGCCATGGGCGCCGAAGTGGTGCTGACGCGCTCGGACGTCGCCAAGGGCCACCCCGAGTATTACCAGGATCTCGCCGCCAGCATCGCGGAAAAAACGCCGGGTGCGTACTTCATCAATCAGTTCGGCAACCCCGACAATCCGGCCGCGCACGAAGCCACCACCGGCCCGGAAATCCTCGAACAGATGGATGGCCGCGTCGATGCGATCGTGGTCGGTTGCGGTTCGTCCGGCACCATGACCGGCTTGTCGCACTTTCTCGACAAGCATTCGCCCGGCACCGAGATCATCCTGGCCGATCCGGTCGGTTCGATCCTCGCGCAGTACATCAACGAGGGCACGCTGTCGAAGAAAACCGCGTCGTGGATGGTCGAGGGCATCGGCGAAGATTTCCTGCCGACCATCAGCGATTTCTCGCGGGTGAAAAAGGCGTATTCGATCACCGATAAGGAAAGCTTCCTCACTGCTCGCGAACTGCTGGCGAAGGAGGGTGTGCTGGGCGGTTCGTCCACTGGCACCTTGCTGGCGGCGGCGCTGAAGTATTGCCGCGAGCAGAAAACGCCCAAGCGCGTGGTCACGCTGGTCTGCGACACCGGCAACAAGTACCTGTCCAAGCTCTACAACGATTACTGGATGCTGGACAACGGCTTCCTGGATCGCCAGCCGACTGGCGACCTGCGCGATCTCATCATGCGCCCGTACGCGCAGCGCGACACCGTGGTTGCGGCGCCTGGCGACTTGCTGGTCACCGCTTACAACCGCATGAAGCTGTACGACGTCTCGCAACTGCCGGTGATGGATGGCGAGAACATCGCCGGCATCATCGACGAATCCGATTTGCTGCTGCACGTCTACGGCGATGAGAAGAAGTTCCTCGATCCCGTTGCCACCGCGATGATCACCAGCCTGCAGACGCTCGACGTCAAGGCGTCCATCGAAGACCTGCTGCCGGTGTTCCAGCATGACCGTGTCGCGATCGTGATCGACGGTGACAAGTTTCTAGGCCTGATCACCCGCATCGACCTGCTCAACTACCTGCGGCGCAGGGTGGCGTAGCGTAGGACACGCCCATCACCGTTGCTGCTCGCGCAGGCGCGCTCCTACGAAGGGTGGTGCACGAGCGTTGCTCATGTAGGAGCCGGCCTGCCGGCGACCGTCGGAATCGTCCTGCACAAGGACGCGGCTGTAACCGATGGTGCGGTCGCCATCGGCGATGTGATGCTTGTCGCCATGGCAATCACGCCCGGTCACAGTTCCTTGCGCAAGGGCCGCCACTCGCAGCCCGGTGGCATGTATCTCGTGACGTTTACGACGGCGGCGCGTCGCCCATTGTTCATCGACTTCGACGTCGCATGTGCCGCCAGCCGCACGTTCGAAGCAAGCGCCGCGGCGGAAGCCACAGCATTGCTCTGCTGGGTACTCATGCCCGACCATTTTCATGGACTGCTGCGGCTGGATGGTGCCCGAAGCCTGTCGCAGGCTGTTCAACGCCTCAAATCCGGATCCTCGCGCGCCTGCGCCCTCGCGGGAGCAGCGCCTCCCGTCTGGGCGAGGGCTTTCCACGATCACGCGCTTCGTCGAGACGAGGATGTTCTCGAAACGGCTCGCTACGTTATCGCGAACCCGATCCGCGCCGGCCTGGTCGAACGGGCATTCGAGTACCCATTCTGGAACGCGATAGGGCTGTGATCGCGCGCAGGCGCGCTCCTACGAAGAGCTGTCCACGAACGTTGCCCCTGTAGGAGCCAGCCTGCTGGCGACCGATTTTCGGGAACCCATCGCGCGCAGGCGCGCTCCTACGAAGATCTGACCACGAACGTTGCCCCTGCAGGAGCCAGCCTGCTGGCGACCGGTTTTCGGGAACCCATCGCGCGCAGGCGCGCTCCTACGAAGAGCTGACCACGAACGTTGCCCCTGTAGGAGCCGGCCTGCCGGCGACAGATCCCTGGCAAGAGCGGTGAACGACCTTTTGCGATCCGCCATTGCCACAACCTGCGGCCGACGTTTTCCATTCATGAGCGAAAGCTCCATGGGTTGATCACCTCAAGGCCTGCCGCTTCAAACGGAGTCGTATCGCGGGAGGCGACGATCAACCCGTGCGCGGCTGCGATCGCCGCGATGTAGCCATCGGCTTGGCCGACGGCCTTCCCGGTACTCCGGGCGTGGGCCATCAAATCGGCGTACATTTTTGTTGCAGCAAGATCAAATGGCAGCACCCGCGTTGCGAAGAGCGGGAGCAGAGTGCGTTCCAAACGATCATCGAGCACGTTACGGCGCTTGCCAACCGGGAGCGCTGCAATGCCAAAGCGTAATTCCGCCACCGTAATGGCCGACAGATACAGCGTTTCCACTGCTTGCGCATCCAGCCACGCGAGCACGTGCGGATCGGGGTTTGGCTTCCATGGTTCGGAAACGACGTTGATATCGACCAGGATCATTCAAAGTCCATGGGCCGCGCGGGAGTCTTGTCGCGCAGCTTCCGGAATGCCCCTGCTTCAGCGTGGGTGAGTCCGGCCTCGCGACCGATGGACGTCAACAGCGATCCCAGCTTGGTGCGTCCTTCCGGCCTGGCGGCCTGCGCCAAGATGTCGCGCACTTCGGCTTCCATGCTGCGGCCATGCATGGCCGCGCGTACCCGCAGCGCGCGGCGGACTTCCTCGGGGATGTTTCTGATGGTGATGGACGCCATTGCAATCACCCTGTTGATCTGGACTCTTTGATTGCATTCAAATGCAATGCAATCATTCCTTCAATGGGATCCCAAGGCTGGGCACGTGCCTGACGCCGTCGGGTCGAGGGGCCTGGAATGGATCATGATGCCGATCAACCCGGCCGCGGCTTTCGTGCAGGCAGGTGTGTGCGGCGCATGTTTACGGTATAGTTTCCATACCATGTTTGAGTTTGACGAAGCCAAGAGTCGATCCAACAAGGTCAAGCACGGCATCGATTTCGTCGCGGCGCAAAGGCTCTGGGAAGATGCAAGTCTTCTGCAGGTTCCCGCAAAAACCGTGGACGAGCCACGGTTCCTTGTCGTGGGAGCCATCGACGGCAAGCACTGGTCCGCCGTGATGACGTATCGCGGTTCCAACATTCGCATCATTTCGGTACGGCGGTCCCGAATCGAGGAGGTTGCCTTGTATGAAAGCCAAAGCATTTGATCGCAAATTCGAGTCGGGGGCGGACATCATTGCCGACCTTGACCTTGCCCGAGCGTCCAGGCCCCAACTCGTGCAAAAGCGCGTGAATGTGGATTTTCCCAACTGGATGGTTGACCGACTCGACAAAGAGGCCAAGCGGCTGGGTGTAACCCGGCAGTCTGTCATCAAGGTCTGGCTTTCCGAGCGACTGGAACAGACGGCTTCCCAACAAGGCTGATTGAATGATGGCAACCAACAAACCGCTTTCCCTCGCCACCCGCGTGATCCACGCCGGACAGTCGCCCGGCCCCTCGACCTGCGCGATGATGGCGCCAACACTTCCATTGGGGCTGTAGCGAGTGAGCGGGAACAGCCATCCGACCCATGGATGAAGCTGGATCGATGGAGCGGGGCACATGCAATTCGAGTGGAATCCACGCAAGGCCACCATCAACCTGCACATGCACGGCGTGGCGTCCGTGGATGCGGCGACTCTCTCTCTGGAATTTTTCCGGATCCGGATCATTCGGGGTCGGAAGAGCGCGAGTTGATCGTTGGCTACGACCAGGCCGGATTGTTGCTCATCACAAGTTTCGTCGAACGCGGCGATAATGTCCGAATCATCAGCGCGCGACGAACCACAGCCAGAGAAATTCATGCCCACGAAAAGTGTCTCAAGCAAACGCGGTAGTGACGAGCTGCGCAAGGAGTATGCGTTCGACTATGCGCGATCAAGGCCCAATCGCTTTGCGGCAAAGTTGGCGGGCACCACGATGGTAGTCCTGCAGCCGGACGTGGCCGAAGTCTTTCATTCGTCCAAGGCTGTGAACGAATTGCTGCGGTCCGCCATTACCGCTACGGGCGTGCGGGCATCCGCTCGGCGCCCCAGTGGCAGCGCCAATCGGGCAGCCAAGTGAATCGAACGAGCCAATACCCGAGCCAAACCATGCCCAAACCCGAAACGCTTTCCCTCGCCACCCGCGCGATCCACGCCGGCCAGTCACCCGATCCCTCGACCGGCGCGATCATGACGCCGATCTACCAGACCTCGACCTACGTGCAGGCCAGTCCCGGCAAGCACAAGGGCTTTGAATATTCGCGCACGCAGAACCCGACGCGCTTCGCGTGGGAACGTTGCGTCGCCGATCTCGAGGGCGGCGTCGCGGGATTCGCCTTCGCGTCCGGGATGGCGACCACCGCGACCGTGCTGGAGCTGATCGATTCCGGCAGCCACGTGATCGCGATGGACGACGTGTACGGTGGCACCTATCGCCTGTTCGAGCGCGTGCGGCGGCGCAGCGCGGGCCTCGATTTCAGCTTCGTCGACTTGAACGACGCCGATGCGTTGCAGGCCGCGTTGAAGCCCAACACGCGCATGATCTGGGCGGAAACGCCGACCAATCCGACGCTGAAGCTGGTCGACTTGGCGAGGGTCGCCCGCTTCGCCAAGAAGCACGGCCTGCTGCTGGTGGTCGACAACACGTTCTGCTCGCCGATGGTGCAGCGACCGCTGGAATTCGGCGCCGACCTCGTGGTGCATTCGGCCACCAAATATTTGAACGGCCATTCCGACATGGTCGGCGGCATCGCGATCGCTTCGACGCAGGAACTCGCCGAGCGCCTGGCGTTCCTGCAGAACTCGGTCGGTGCCGTCGCCGGCCCGTTCGACGCATTTCTTGCCTTGCGCGGCGTGAAAACGCTCGCGCTGCGCATGCAGGCGCATTGCGCCAATGCGCTGGAACTCGCCAAGTGGCTGGACAAGCACCCTGCAGTCGAGCGCGTGATCTATCCGGGCCTGAAGTCGCACCCGCAACACACGCTGGCGCGCCGCCAGATGCACGGCGGCGGCGGCATCGTCACCATCGAGGTCAAGGGTGGTTTGAAAAAGGCACGCAGCATGCTGGAGCGCTGCCACCTGTTCGCGCTCGCGGAATCGCTGGGAGGCGTCGAAAGCCTGATCGAACACCCCGCCATCATGACCCACGCCTCGGTGCCGCCGGCCAACCGCAAGCGGCTCGGCATCAGTGATGGGCTGGTGCGGCTGTCGGTGGGGGTCGAGGATGTGCGTGACCTGCGCGAAGAACTGGACCGCGCGCTGGGAAGCGCCTGATCGGCCGTCACTTGCTGCTGCCTGCAAAACTTCGGTGCTCGTGACCCTGCATCACACTCCGGCGTGGGCGTATCACCCCGCCGGACAAACCCTTCAGTCGCAGATAACCCGTTCGCCCTGCAAGGCGACTGACAGCCATACCGGTAGTTCCGTCGACGTCCGAATCGGCGTACGATTACACACGAACACACGAGGTTACCTATGACTCAAGAAGCTGCCAGCGTCCCGATCACGGTTCGCACCGACAAGCGCACGGTCGGCGCTATCGACGCACTGGCGGGCGCCATGGATCGCTCGCGCAACTACATCGTCAATCAGGCTATCCAGCAATACCTCGATGCCAACGCTTGGCAGGTCAAGCGGATCAAGGCCGGGATGGAGGACGCTCGCGCGGGTCGCGTGTCACCTGCTGAAGAGGTATTTGCCGCGATCGGCGACAAGCGCGGCTGGACGCTCTGATGCAGTTGGTCTTTGCGCAAACGGCGCGCCGGGATCTTCAGGACATCATTGACTACATCGCACTGGAAAACTCTGCCGCCGCGGGAAAGGTCTTCAGGGCGATCGTAGCCGTCACGCGTCAACTGGTCGACTTCCCTGAGATGGGCCATGCAGGGCGATTGCCGGATACCCGCGAACTTGCAGTCGCGGGGTTGCCCTACCTGATCGTATATCAGGTGGGGGGGAACGTCGTCACTATCATCGCGGTGTTTCACGGCGCCCGCGATCTGGTTCGCGCACTGGCTGAGCGCGGCAAAGCGACAGGCAAATAGGCGGGGCGGCGAGGCGCATTGCTTGAATGGCGAAGCCATCGCGTGCCTGGAAACCATCTCGCTGCCCGACCAGGTCAAGCCTAGCGAACAACTGGCGCGTGCGCGGGAGATGCGATCCAGTCTTCGGGCCAGGAAGTTTCGGGCGCACGAGATCGGCGCTTTCAAGGAGGAAGGCCGACCGTGATCGTCGTGGATTCGAATGTACCGGCATATTTCTAAATGCCACTTCGGCTTGACGGGCGGCATCACCGCAACTTCCGGGCGGCGTCGAAAGCCCTGATCGAACACCCCGCCATCATGACCCACGCCTCGGTACCGCCGGCCAACCGCAAGCGGCTCGGCATCAGCGACGGGCTGGTGCGCTTGTCGGTGGGGGTCGAGGATGTGCGTGACTTGCGTGACGAACTGGACCGTGCGCTGGCGTAGGGTGCGCGCGACGCCGGTACAATCACCAGTCAGTCAATTCCGACGATAATGCCCGGCTGTTTCGACCACAGCCGCGTGCCACGCAGCGCGCGCCCCTCATGACGACATCCGCCTACCGCCTGACCGACCCCCTGTCGCCCTACATCGCGTTGAAGCGCCATTTCGCCCTGGTCGTACAGATGGCGAAGCGCGATGTTGCCGGGCGCTATCGCGGTTCGTTCGCAGGACTGTTCTGGTCGTTTTTCAATCCCCTGTTGATGCTGGTGATCTATACCTTCGTTTTCGGGGTGATCTTCAAGGCGCACTGGCCGGGCCAGACGACCGGGCAACTTGCTTTTGCGGCGATCCTGTTTGCTGGGTTGAACATCAATACCCTGTTTACGGAGTGTGCCAATCGCGCAACCACACTGATCATAGAGAATACCAACTACGTCAAACGCGTGGTGTTCCCTCTTGAAACCTTGTCATGGAGCGTGCTGGGCGCGGCATTGTTCCATCTGCTGATTTCAACGATTGCCCTGCTGATCATCGAACTGATCGCGAAGGGCTCGATCCCGTGGACTGTGGTGTTCTTCCCGATAGTGATCGCGGTATTTCTGCCTTTCGTCGCTGGCACGATCTGGCTTCTAGCCTCGTTCGGTGTATTCCTGCGCGACCTGAAACAGGCCATCATGATTGTCACGACGGCGTTGATGTTCCTGGCGCCCATCATGTATCCGATGACAACGATCCCGGCGCGGTTCCGGATTTTGATGTACCTGAACCCATTGACCGTGATCTCGTTGGCATCTCAGGATGTACTTGTCTTTGGCAGACCTCCGGTTTGGCACCATCTCGGGTTTTACGCGCTGGTGTCGTGCTTGTTTGCTTGGGCCGCGTTTGTGTGGTTCGAGAAGACGCGCAAAGGGTTTGCCGATGTCGTCTGACGACTTCAACATCCGTGTCGAGGGCTTGGGCAAACGATACGAGATCTACAGGCAGCCCGCCGACCGACTCAGGCAAATGATTTTGCCCAAGGTACAGAGGCTGATTGGCCGCAAGCCCAGGGACTACTTCAAGGAGTTCTGGGCGCTGCGCGACGTCAGCTTTGAGACGCACCGCGGCGAAACGGTTGGAATCATCGGGCGGAACGGATCGGGCAAGTCCACCCTGTTGCAGATGATCTGCGGGACACTTCATCCCACGTTGGGAACGACTGCAATCAATGGCCGCATTGCTGCGTTGCTGGAGCTGGGCGCCGGCTTCAATCCTGAGTTCACCGGCAAGGAAAACGTCTTCTTGAGTGGGCTGCTATACGGTATTCCCGAACAGGAGTTGAAAAAGCGTTATCAGTCAATAGTCGATTTCGCCGATATCGGCGATTTCATCGATCAGCCGGTCAAGACCTATTCGAGTGGCATGTACGTGCGCCTGGCGTTCGCGATCATCACGCACGTGGATGCGGATACCCTGGTCATCGACGAGGCGCTCAGCGTCGGGGACGTACGGTTTACTCAGAAGTGCATGCGCTTTCTTCGCAATTTCCAGGCAAAGGGCACACTGCTGTTCGTCAGCCATGATCCCGGGGCGGTCATCAATCTTTGTCAGCGCGCAATCTGGCTGGATCGCGGCAAAATGATCGTGGACGGCCCCGCGCGTGACGTGGTCGAACGTTATCTGGCGGAGCAGCACGCGGCGGATCGCGCCGAATCGGGTGAGTTGGTAACCGTGAAAGTTGCGAGCGTCGACCAGTCGGCGACGCCTGCCCGCAATGGGGTGCCCGTCGATGTAATCGATCCCAGACGTGATCAGTTGAACGGCAAGGCTTCCCGCAACGTCATCGAAATATTCGAATTCGATCCTGAGCGGATCGTAAGCGAATACGGGGCGGGTGCCGCACACATCACCGATGTGCGCTTGCTCGATGCCGAGGGCCGCGAACTGAAACTCACGACCGGTGGTGAAATCGCGGATCTGGTGATCGACGCCGAGGCCATGGAGACGCTCCAGTCGCCCATCTTTGGTTTCTATGTCAAGGACCGGCTGGGACAACAGCTGTTCGGCGACAACACCTACCTGAGCTACCGCGACGCTCCGATCCGGGTAACTCCCGGTACGCGCCTGCGCGCGCGGTTTCGTTTCCGCCTTCCCGTCATGCCGGCGGGTGACTACTCCATTGACGCGGCGATCGCGACGGGCGAGCAGAATGACCATACCCAGCAGCACTGGATACGCGATGCCCTTTCGTTCCGGGCCAGCGACAGCACGATGCGGCACGGGTTGATCGGGATTCCGATGCACAAGATCGAGATCGAGCAACTGGAAGCGCAGTAGATGGAGTTCACAGGCGAGCGTTACGTCCCCACCGAAACGGGCGAAATCCGTCACGAACACCTGCACCGCTACGCATGGTGTGCATGCCTTGCGAAGGGCAAGGACGTGCTGGATATCGCATGTGGCGAAGGCTACGGTTCTGCAATGCTGGCCGCGCGCGCCAGGTCCGTGATCGGTATGGATGTTGACGCGGCCACGATCGAACACGCGCGCAAGGTTTATCAAGGCATCGCGGGACTGCAATTCGAGCTCGGCGACGCGGCCAGGCTTACGCTGGCCGACGACAGCATCGACATGGTCGTGTCCTTCGAGACCATCGAGCACCACGACCGGCATCGTGAAATGATCGCCGAGATCCGCCGCGTGTTGCGACCGGACGGGCTGCTGGTCCTGTCGTCACCCAATCGGGACGTGTATTCCAAACTGTCGGGTCAGCACAACGAATTCCATGTCAAAGAGCTCGACTTCGCTGAACTTGATGCGGTGTTGCGCGAACAGTTCGACGACATCGAATACTTTGGTCAGAGACTGGCCGTCGGCTCTTCCATATTTACGCTGGAGCACAGCCGCATTGGCAAGGCCATGGATGCCTTCGTGGACACAGGCACCGAAGTGCAGGAACGGGCGGCATCATTGCTGAGTCCGGTTTACTTCATTGCCGTCGCCGGTGTCGTCGACGACAAGGTAAGGCGGGCGTTGCGGCCATCGGTGTTGTTTTCGGAAGTCGAAGACTTGTATCTGCATCATCATGAGGTTGCAAAGTGGGCGCAATCATTGGATTCGGAATTGGCGCAGCTTCGTGGCGTATACGGCAAATTGGTTGCCGAGCACGAATCGGTTGCAGTTTGGGCCAAGGGTCTGGATGCGGAACTGGCGAAGGCCAAGGAAGGTCATGCGGCCTTGGTAGCGGAGTGCGATAGAAGGAGGGCTTCCGCGGGGAAACTCGAGGCGGAACTGGCGAAGGCCAAGGAAGGTCATGCGGCCTTGGTGGCTGAGCATGAAAAGGTCGCGGTTTGGGCGCAAGGGCTGGATGCAGAGCTGGTGAAGGCCAGGGAAGATCATGTAGCCTTGCTCGCAGAGTGCGAGCAGGCGCAGACTGCGGCGGGAACGTTTGAGGCAGAGCGGGACAGGCTGCTAAGGGAGGCGGTCGAGATGCAAACATGGGGGAAGGATATAGAACAGCAGGTCGCGGCGATGCGCGCCATGCTCGGTGACCGTCTGGAAGACTTGGAGAAACACCACCGCGAGGCGGCCGAGCGAGGCAACTCCATCACGGCAACGCTCGCTCGGGTAAGCGCTGATCTCGCTGCGCTACGCGAGAAATACGATGCCGAAGTCGCAAGGTCCGGGCAGGCGCTGCGGCGCACCCAGTCGCTTGAACTCGAGCTTGCCGATCGCGACACGTTGATCCGCGCCCTCCAGTCGGAACACGTCCGCACCCGGGCGCGTGCAGATCAAGTGTGCAGCGAACTTGCAGCGCTGCAAAGAATGCACGAGGTCGTGGTGAACTCGCGGTCTTGGAAGCTGACACGTCCGCTGCGCGCGATGATGCGCCTGGCGCGCGGACAATGGGGTGCGGTGCGGCCCGCGCTTACTGTCGGGCACGCGCCTGCATCCGTTCCGAGTGTGGTGCACGACGGATCGGCCCCGGCTACGGATGACAACGAGCAGGACCAAGCCCGCCGAATCAGCCTGGCCGTGCCTGCCTTGACGAAGGGATTGGCGTTTCCAGCGTACGCCAAGCCTCAAGTCAGCATCGTTGTTCCCACCTACGGGAAATTTGAAGTTACGGTGGCGTGCCTGCGTTCCATCGCCATACACGCACCGAGCATCCCGTTCGAGGTGCTGGTGGTGGAGGACGCTTCCGGTGACGCGGCGATGCAGGCGCTGGCGGATGTTCCGGGCCTGCGCTATGAGGCCAACCCCGAGAATCTCGGGTTCCTGCGTTCCTGTAACCGTGCCGCGGGGCTGGCGCGCGGTGAGTTCCTGTATTTCCTCAACAACGACACGGAAGTGAGCGAGGGATGGCTTGACGCGATGCTGGCGCTGTTTGAACGCTTTCCCGATTGCGGCATGGTCGGTTCCAAACTGCTGTACCCGGACGGACGTTTGCAGGAAGCGGGTGGCATCGTGTGGAAGGACGGCACCGCCTGGAACTACGGGCGGCTGGATGACCCCGATCGGAGCATCTACAACTACGTGCGCGAGGCGGATTACTGCTCGGGCGCATCCTTGCTGCTCCGCAAGGAATTGTTCGAGAAGTTGGGCCGATTCGATGAACGTTACCTGCCAGCCTATTGCGAGGATTCCGATCTGGCGTTCAAGGTGCGTGAGGCGGGGCTCAAGGTGTATTTCCAGCCGGAGTCGGTGGTAGTGCACCACGAGGGCGTTTCGCACGGCACCGATGAAACCAGCGGGGTGAAGGCCTTCCAGCCAGTCAACCAGCAGAAATTTCGCGAGCACTGGAACGAGTCTTTGACGCGCGACCACTACGCGAACGGGGACAACGTGTTTCGCGCACGCGGGCGATCGCGTGGTCGTCCCACGATCCTGATCGTCGACCATTACGTGCCGCAGCCAGATCGCGACGCCGGATCGCGCACGATGTCGCAGTTCATCCAGCGTTTCCTGCAACATGGCTGGTCGGTCAAGTTCTGGCCCGAGAACCTGTACCGGGACCCGGTTTATGCATCGCGGCTGCAACAGCAAGGCGTGGAAGTGTTGTACGGGCTGGAATACAAGGACAAATTTCCCGAATGGATGGCCGAAAATGGCGGGCAGATCGACGTGGTGTTGCTCAGCCGACCGCATATCGCAATCAACTTCATCGACGCGGTTCGCAAGCATTGCCGCGCACCGCTGTTCTACTACGGCCATGACGTTCATTACCTGCGCATGGATGACCGCTTGCGCGTGCAACCTGGCAACCTTGTTCTGCGTACAGAGCGCAACGTAGTACAGCGGCAGGAGCAATCCGTGTGGGGCCTTGTAGACACGGTGTATTACCCGTCCGAAGACGAGACCCGGGCGGTGCGAACGTGGCTGGATCGGCATGCGCCGAAGGTGCATGCGTTGACGATCCCCGCGTATGCGTTTCCTGATCCGCCGAGGCAGCCTGATGCCAATCTCGCCACGCGCAGTGGCATCATCTTTGTCGCCGGCTTCGGTCATCCTCCGAACGTCGACGCCGCCGAGTGGCTGGTGCGCGAAGTGATGCCGCATGTGTGGGCCACGCATCCCGGTGTGCACCTGTCGCTGGTGGGTTCCAACCCCACGGATCAGGTGGTGGCACTGCGGGGCGAGCGGGTGGAGGTGGCCGGTTTTGTCAGCGACGACGAGTTGTTCGCGCGCTATGCCTCGGCTCGCGTGGTGACCGCACCCTTGCGGTTTGGTGGCGGCGTCAAGGGCAAAGTGGTCGAAGCCATGTGGCACGGCGTGCCATGTGTCACATCGAGTGCCGGCGTGCAAGGGTTGGCCGCGGCACGCGATGCTCTGGGCGTGGCGGACGATGCCGCGGCGTTCGCCGGGTTGGTGTGCCGGTACCTGGAAGACGACACGGCCTGGCGGGAAAGTTCCGCGCTCGGCCAGGCCTTTGTGCGCGCCCATTACACCGAAGAGGCGCAGTGGCAGGCGTTTGCATCCGAACTGGAACCCATCGCGAAGAGGTACGCGTGATGACGGTACGCGCGCGCGCCCCGCTGCGGCTGGGCCTTGCCGGCGGCGGCACCGACGTGGCGCCGTACTGCGACCTGTACGGCGGGCGGGTGATGAATGCCACGATCGACCGCTATGCCTACGCGATTGTTTCGCCGCGCCAGGGCCGCGATGCTTGCTTCCACGCCCTCGACGTGGGGCACGAGGAAGTGCACGCCTGCGACGGAGAGATTGACGGTCACGGGCCGTTGCAACTGCTGAAGGGCGTGTATGCGCGCGTTTCGCGGGACTTCCTGAATGGCGAGCGTCCGTCCTTGTCGGTCAGGACCTTTTCCGATGCGCCGCCGGGATCGGGACTGGGTTCGTCCTCGACCATGGTGGTGGCGTTGGTGCAGGCGTTCGCGGAATACTTTTCGCTGCCGCTGGGTGAATACGAAGTCGCGCAACTGGCTTACGAAGTCGAGCGCAAGGATCTCAAGCTCGCGGGTGGCAAGCAGGACCAATACGCCGCCGCGTTCGGCGGCTTCAACTTCATGGAGTTCTACGCCGAAGATCGCGTGGTCGTGAACCCGTTGCGCATCAAGGACTGGATACGCGCGGAACTGGAAGCCTCGCTGGTGCTGTACTTCACCGGCGTGTCGCGGGCCTCCGCGGAGATCATCGACCGTCAGGTGCGCAACATCGACGCGCACGACCACGCTGCCACCGAGGCGACCCACCAATTGAAGGACGAAGCGATCCGCATGAAGGAATGCGTGCTGAAGGGCGACCTGCGCGGCCTCGAAGCCACGATGCAGGCGGGCTGGGAAGCCAAGAAGCGCATGGCGCAAGGCATCACCAACCCGCTGATCGACCGCATGGAACAGATCGCATTCGCCCACGGCGCGCGCGCGGCCAAGGTCTCGGGCGCCGGCGGCGGCGGGTTCATGATGTTCCTGTGCGATCCGGAAAGCCGTATCGGACTGATGCGTGCGCTGCTGGCCGAAGGCGGCAGTATTCTGGACTTTCATTTCACCCAGCAGGGAGCCAGCGCATGGCGGATCGCCTGAACATCCACCTCGACGCCGAGTTCGAGAAATCGCGCCGCCTGATCGATGCGATCGCTGCCGACACGGTGTTGCGTGCACGGATCCTCGATATCGTCACGCGTTGCGTGACCGCATTGCAACGCGGCAACAAGATCCTGTTCGCAGGCAACGGCGGGAGCGCGGCCGATGCGCAACATTGGGCAGCAGAACTGGTCAGCCGTTTCAACTACGACCGTCCCGGCCTGCCCGGCATCGCGCTCACCACCGACACCAGCGCGCTCACCGCGATCGGCAATGACTATGGCTACGAACGCGTGTTCGCGCGCCAACTGGAAGCGCTGGGCCGCAAGGGCGACGTGCTGTTCGCGATCTCGACTTCCGGTAACTCGAAGAACATCCTCGCGGCGATCGATGCGGCCCACGCGCTGCACATCGACGTGGTCGGATTCACCGGGCGCAAGGGTGGTGCGATGGCCGACCGCTGCACGGTTTGCCTGCGCATGCCGTCCGATGAAACCCCGAAAATCCAGGAAGGCCATGAGTTGCTGGGCCACTTGATCTGCGGCTTGATCGAACGCGAGATGTTTCCTGCGCCGGCGGAAAAGCCATGAACGACCGTCCATCGACGCAGGCCCCAGCGCGCGTGAACGACAAGGCGTGCCCCGTGTGTGAGGCCGGTGCTTCCAGGTTTCACGCGCGTATCGACGGCTATGATTATTTCCAGTGCGTGGAATGCGATTCCCTGTTTATCGATTGGGCGACACTGGATCGGATCGACGCAGGCGAAAGCACCCGCATCTATGATGAGAGTTATTGGAACGCCGAACTGCACTCTGCACGCGAGCGAGCCGATGGCGTGTCACTCGCGCGCGCTGGCGAGGCGATCCTGTACACGCGCCGTCCGGTGGAACGGTTTCTGGATGTCGGGACCGGGCCAGGCTATCTGCTGGACGCACTGGCTCGCCATTTCCCCGCGCATCCCGACATGTTTCATGGCGTCGAGTTGTTCCCGCCCGATGAACACAGCAATCATCCCAATTATCGGGTCGGCGACGTCGGCGATTTGCAGGATCGTTTTGATGCGGGTGCCTGTATTGAAGTGGTCGAACATCTGACGCCGAAGATGCTGGGCCGCGTTGCGCGGGGGCTGGCCGCGATCAGTAACCCCGGAACGTTGTGGTTGTTCAATACCGGCATGCCCGAATACGTGCTGGAGGAAGACCCGGGCTACCTGGATCCGCTGCGACGTGGGCACATCGTCTCGTACGGACTGCGTGGAGTGGCGCATCTCTTCGAGCCGCACGGGTTCCGGGTCAGTGGCATTCCCGGCAAAAGCTACGCCTGGTTTGCCGAGTTCAAGCCGGTGGAATCGCCCGGCTTTGACGAACGCGTTTACCGCCCCTTGCCCGGGAACCGGCGATTGCTGGAGGAGTTCGGCCTGCTCTTCCAGGCTGCGTTTGAATCGGCGCGCGCTTCACTGTACATGCAAACCGCATGGGCGCAGTCACGGCACGGCCCCACGGACGGGGCATCCGTAGCGACGTGCACGACGCTGGACGTCTGGGATGAGTACCAACGGATGCTGCATTCGAGGTCGTGGCGGCTGACCAAGCCGTTGCGCGCCGCGGCGCGATGGTCACGGGCCGTAAGGGATCGCTCCCGGCGTGGCGCCTGAGGGTTCGAACAGATGACCGACGAGGCCATCATTCTTGCGGGCGGCTTGGGAACCCGCCTTCAGGGCGTGCTCCGGAATGTCCCGAAACCGCTGGCGCCCGTGGCAGGGCGCCCGTTCCTGGCATGGTTGCTGGACAGGCTTGCGGAGCAGGGCATGCGACGCGTCGTGCTGGCGACCGGACACCTGGCGGAACAGGTCGAAACAGCGCTGGGCGACCGCTGGCGCGACATGTTGCTTGAATATTCGCGTGAGCTCAGACCCTTGGGGACCGGCGGCGCAATTGCCCTCGCGGCGCAACGTGTGCGCGGTGATGCCTTCTTCGTGCTCAACGGCGATACGGAATTGCAGCTGGATTACATGGATTTTGATCGTCACGCCGCATCGAGCGGCGCCCGGCTCGGCGTCGCGCTTGCCAAGGTTCCGGATACCGCACGGTACGGTGCGGTACGAGTCGAGCGCGGGCACGTCGCTGGATTCAGCGAAAAGGGCCGCGCGGGTGCGGGCTACATCAACGCCGGGGTCTACCGCTTGCAACGTTCGCTACTGGACAATTACGCGAAGGCCGAGGCATTTTCGTTCGAGCATGAAGTGCTGGTGCCGGCGGTCCAACACGAGCCGGTCATTGCCTATACGCACACGAGCGGGTTCATCGATATCGGCGTGCCGGAGGATTACCGACGCGCACAGGTACTATTCGCGGCACGCATGGGCGACACGGCATGACAGGTCGCCGCGCCTTGTTTCTGGACAAGGATGGCGTGATCAACGTCGATCATGTCTACGTGTGCACGCCCGAACGCACCGATTTCATCAGCGGCATCTTCGGACTGTGCCGCGCGGCGACTGCGCATGGCTATCTCAACGTGGTGGTGACCAATCAAGCCGGCATCGCGCGTGGCTATTACGCGGAACGCGATTTCCTTTCTTACATGGACTGGGTGCGCGACGAGTTTCGCAAGCATGGCGCGCAACTGGATGCCGTGTACCACTGCCCGCATCACCCAAGGCACGGCATCGGCGAGTACCTGCGGGATTGCGAATGCCGCAAGCCGAAACCCGGTATGGTACTGGCCGCACAGCGGGAACTCGGCGTTGATCTTGCGGGCTCTCTTTTGCTGGGCGACAAACCGTCCGACCTCGAAGCCGGCAAGGCTGCCGGCGTCGGCAGGTGCATCGAGATGCGTGTGGTACAAAACGGGGGTTTCGCTCGTCCGTGCCTGGATTCCGCGGCGGTGCAGGACGTGTTTCACTTGCTGGCGAACCAGACACGATAAGCTTGCCGGATGCCATTGTTTGCATCCGCTCGACGCGCACGGCAATCATTATGTCATTTCCAAGCGAAACGGAGCATCTGATATGTCCCCCCGCAATCGAATTACCCTGTGCGCCGCTACGGTTTTGGTAGCGCTGGCCCTTGCGGCTTGCGGGAACCAGCAAGCTGCGCAAACGGAAACCTCGGGCAAGTCCACGGAAACAGCCACTGCAGCCTTGCCGGGCAATCTGAAGATCACGAGTTGGGGCCCCGAAGGCACCCAAGCCGGTGCCGTCTTCAACAAACAGCCCGATGGCAGCGCCGCCCTGTGGATCCGGCTCGATCAGCCGTTGACGGGCGATGTGGCAGGCGTCGAGTTCAACGGTGTGCTGCTTGAAGGGAATATTTCTGGCAACTTGGTTACTGTGGGGGTGCCTACAGCCTTGTATGCCAAGCCCGGTGCCTTCAAGGTTCACGTGATTGCGCGCGAAGGCGACAAATCAACACAAAGCAATGACGTCACGTTTACGGTCAAGTAGCCTGTCATGTCGATGGCTACCCTCCAACAACATCTAGCGCGCATGGTCGGCAAATCAAAATCAGTTCCGCCACACACCGCAGGAGATGAATCAGAACGCCTGTACCCACCCTCGCGCCATCTAAGCGATCCAATGGAGGATGCTGTGCTGGCTGGTGCCGTGCTTAGCGGAATCTGTCCCGTGTGCGGGAATAGAACGCGCTTTCTGGCCTTCAATGACAATCTGCGCGAATCCGGCACTTGTGAGCGTTGCGGGTGCTCCAACAGACAACGCCAGATGGCTTGGATGCTGCGCCGAGAGATCGCGCTACCCGCTTCAGGCAAGCTAGCGCCGGCGGAATCCATCGCGATCTACAACACGGAAGCAAACGGCCCTGTGCACGATCGGCTCAAGGAACATCCGCTTTATGCATGCTCCGAGTACTGGGGTAGCAAGGCTGAATTCGGTGATGCCGTGAACGGCATCCGCAACGAGGACTTGCAGGCGTTGAGTTTCGCGGATGCGAGTTTCGACGTGGTGATGTCCAGCGATGTGCTTGAGCACATGCCCGAACCTTACCACGCGCATTCCGAGATTTTCCGCGTACTGAAACCGGGTGGCCGGCACATCTTCACGGTACCTTATGGGGAAGCGATGCTGCGCGACGACGTGCGCGCATCGCTGGTCGGCGGCGAGATCGTTTACCACGCGGAAGCACTTTATCACGGTGACCCGGTACGCCCCGACAAGGGTATTCTGGTGTGGACCATCTTCGGGCTGGAGATGTTGGTGCGCCTGAAGGAGATCGGTTTTGACACTGAGCTGTGGCGGTTACGGGCAACGGCATGTGGCATTATCGGACCTGGCGGCGATGTGTTCGTGGCACGCAAACCCGCCTAGCACCGCTCCACGTGCAGACGCGTATTGCGTGATGCCGGCGCACGCCAGATCAGCTCGCGCCGGTCTGCTATCTGGGCTCCAAGAATACTATGCCGTGGTTTGACCGCCGGCCCGAAGGTGCCAATCAGATTGCTTGGCGCCGCGCTGCCAAGTGCTTAATCCTTCAGTTTCCACAACACATAATCGTTGGTATGCACCACGGACTCAGCCAGACCACGATTCTGCAGTAGCGCCAGCGCCGTGGATACCCTTTGGCTCAGTGGATCGGTTTCCTTGGCTGGCGTGACGGCTCTAGGCAGCAGAACGTACCGGATATCGTCGAGGAGCAGGAACGCGCCGATGGATTCAGGTGAGTGAACGTAACCTGGTCGCGTCCACGCGATGTTCTCCAGTGCTTCGTAGCGCACCGGTAACCAAGAGCCGGGCAGCGGGTCGTTTGGATTTAAGGGAATGAGTCCCACCATGCGGGTGCTCGGCGGCATCCCCTTCAAATACTGATCGATCAACTGCAATCCGGCCGCGTTGATGCCGTAAGTTGCCCTAGCCTTATAATCATGAGCGGGCCTTGAAAAGTCGAAGTCCCAACCACGCGTACCAGGCCCCCACGAACCGGTAGCCAGGGCGACGGCCACGGAGCTCACGATGAACAGGCCGGCCAGCCAGCGCAGGGTTCGCCCGATCGAACCCTCTTCGCAAAATCGTTCGCCGACCAGCCCTGCACCAAGCATGACCATGCATAGTATGGGCACGATGAAATAGTTCCCGTCGCCGCCGCGCACGGGATAGCGCACGAACAACTGCAACGGGAAAAACGTCGCGGCCAGTAACCAAAGAATCCAGACATGCTTGAATCGTTCTTGCTGTGTGGAACGCAGTGCAAACCCCACCAACAGAAAGTAAGCAAATGCCGCGCCCGACCACTCGATGATGACATGCGGCAGGGCCGCCGGGCGAAAGATGAAATCGAGGATGGTCGCAATGAAATCGGTGTTGAATCCTGGATACGAAGGAGCGGGGCCACCGACGGGGAACCGCACATTGAGGCCGATTCGATGAGACAGGTTCACCAGAGTGGACACTTCCGCAAACGGTACGCCCGTCAACAGGAAGGTACGTGCCGTCACCAGCACGAACAGGATGGCCGAAGCTGATGCGATCCAAACCCATACGCCGGCTGTCATGTCCCGGGTTGGCGCGATGTTCTCTCGTTTTCGCAAAAACGAGAAAGCGAAGGCACACAGGGCGAGCAGCCCGGTGAGCACCGCATAGGGCAGTACCGACATCCGGAAAACGGTCGCTGCCAGCGCCGCGAAGAAGGCGATCACCAGCCACGGCCGGTACCGGGTCGAGCGGTACGCGATGATGGCGTACGCGCCGAACAGCACCCAGGTTGCCCCCATCACGTCGCCCTTGGCGGTGATGGCGATATTCATTACCGCCGGTGTGGCAAGCGCTAGCGCGACGGCAAGCAGCCTGACCATGGGCACCCAGTGCAGGCGCTCGGTGATGACATACAGGCAAACGCCCAAGCTCACCCAGCACCAGATCGAAAAGCCCAGGATCGCGGGCACGCTGCGCAGATGCATCAGCGGCACCAGCAGCAATTCGTAGGCTTGGGGTCCGTAATGGACGTTGCTCACCAAGCCTAACCCTTTGAATACCGAGCCTGCCGCGACCAGTACACGGTCACCACGCAAGCCGTACCACAATGAGTCGTAATCAATGGATACGCTGGATTTGGCGAACAGCATCAGCACGATGGTGCAGACGAAGGCACCCAGGATCGCGCCTAACATGTTGCGCTCGCCGACGTGCGAAAACACGCAGCCCAGCACCGTCAAGCGCCGCCGCAGCAGCAACGCTGCGCCCAGCACAACCAATGCCGCGATCTGCAGGTCATGTACGGAACCCGGACCCAGCGCCGAGAGAATCCACTCGAGGCAACACCAAGTCAATGTGCCCAGCACGATGCTGAATAGGCAACGTTCGGTGCAGCTGAGTTGCGGGCTTCCGAAACGATTGAGGATCAAGGTGCCAAGTGCGGCGATGCCCTCGTAATAGAACAGTGAGATCACGATCGCCAAGTCGACGCCCTGCTGGCGTGCATAGCCCTCACACAGAATCAGCACAACCAGTATTCGCAACCACCCCTTCAAGAAGTACAGCGCCGCGCCGAGGAGTGTCGCCAGCACGATGAGTTCGATACCGCCTTGCCAGAACGCGGGCTGCCGGATGTGCCACCCGAACGGTCCGCCGTAGACCATATCGAACGGGCCGATCAGAGCAAAAAGCACACCTGTGATTGTAATGAAAAGAGAAAAGGCCAATCTTTCCATTGTGGGCATCGTTATCTTCATTTGTCCAAATTGCCCTTAGACGTCAAAGATGACATTTATCAATAAGCGCAAAAAATAAACCAGATGGCAATTATGCAAAAACAGAAGTATTGCGGTATCGCGGTGTGATTCCGAAGCAAGCTCAGAAAAATACAGGCTCGCGTCTGCTTCGTCAAAGTGTGTACATCGCGTAAAGCCGATCGATAGCGCACGTCGCACGCCGAAGCCATGAGTGCGAAGGCACGAAGGCTTGCATGCGAATCAGAAGTGTAGCTTGCCCCCAACGCGCACATTGTCACTCAATGTGGCCTGTTACTGGCGGAAGTGTTTGTGGTTGGGTGTCTCTGCGCTACGGGGTGGCGAAAAACCCAATATTCGCACAGAAGGAAGAACAACACGACATACACCGGCGTGCCTGTCAGACTAGCGATCGACTTTGGCAAATGCCTCCAGTCCGTAGCAGCAGTCACGATACCTATGTTGACGGCAAATGCGATTCCGAAGCCAACCAGGAAACGCAACACCGTTTTTAGATCGACCTTACGACCACGAAAGGTAATACGTGAATTCAGCGTAAAACTGACAATCAGGCCCAAGCCGTAGCCGATCACGTTCGCGAGAATCGCACTGGTGCCCAAGGCACCGGCGACGAGGATGGCTGATACGCCCACAATGGTATTTGCGACACCTGCGACCGAATAAGCCGCGAAGCGCGCGGCGATCTTGTCGGGCAAGTCCAGAATATTGATGCGATGCATGAATTGGGCTCAATGACCTACATCGGCCGTTGAGTCAGCAGGCGCACATTGCAACGCGCGACCCGGAGCGTTCATCGACAGTCCAGCCGAATCTGTACCTTCTGCTCGGTCGCTAATGATGTACAGCGGCCGTCCCTTGGATTGCATGTAGGTTCGCCCGATGTATTCGCCCAGGATGCCCGTGCAAACGAGCTGAATACCGCCAAGGAATAACACGGCGATAATAGTGGCAGTCCAGCCCGGCACCCAACTGTTGGTGGCAAGGCGCACCGCGAAGGCCCAGACGATACCCGCGCAGGCCAAGCCGGCGCAAAGCAGCCCCACATCCATCGCCAATTTCAATGGACGCATAGAGAACGAGATGATGCCATTGGTGGCAAACCGAATCATTTTGCGCAACGGATACTTGCTGGTCCCCGCAAAACGCGCCGCACGCCGGTACGGCAACGCCAGTTGCCGGAATCCCACCCAGCTGACCATGCCGCGCACGAAGCGATCACGCTCGGGCATGCTGCGCAACACCTCGACTACTGCTCGGTCCATCAGGCGGAAATCGCCGGTGTCCAGCGGGATGGGTGTATCGGAAAGGTAATTGAGCACCCGATAGAACAGGTGCGCAGTCAGCAGCTTGAAACGCGATTCGCCCTCGCGCTCGGCACGTACGCCGTAGACCACCTGCCACCCATCGCGCCACTTTGCCAGCATCTCGGCGACGACTTCGGGCGGATCCTGAAGGTCGGCGTCCAGCAGTACTAC
Source organism: Rhodanobacteraceae bacterium (assembly GCA_004299705.1). Lineage (GTDB taxonomy): Bacteria > Pseudomonadota > Gammaproteobacteria > Xanthomonadales > Rhodanobacteraceae > 66-474. Next base: position 26,355 of record SCQS01000056.1, read on the forward strand.
CGCGTTGCCGCGAGCTTCGTCGATCCCGGCTGTGACCGCAAGCTGATGGCCGAAGTTGCGCGAGAAAAAAACCGCGCGTACGCGCCGGTCAGTCGCGACCAACTGGCGCAGTAATTGTGGGGTTCGGTCGCGGCTGCCATCGTCAACGAACAGGAATTCGAAAGAATAAGTTGGCTGCGATTCGGCCAATGCAGCCAGCCTGCGATGGGTTTCCTCGATGACTTCTTCTTCATTGAAGCAAGGGATGACGAGAGAAATCATGGGGTTGGACATGTCAGGTAAGTTGGCCGCGCGAGCCCAATATGTTTCCAAAGGGAGTGCGGATCGCCGGGCTTCGGAAGGTTGCCGCACATGGTAACGGCGGGCGTGCGCGTGTGCGAGCGTGTCAACCGATGGCCCTGGCCATCCGTTGAACAAGGTTATAGCCGCGTGCGTGAGGCCGTATGGGAGCGCCACCCATGCATGAAGCCAAGCCTGTTTTTGTCGTCGGTGCACCGCGTTCCGGCACCAGCGTGCTGACTTGGGCGCTCGGCCAGCACCCGAATCTCTTGCTGACCGAGGAATCGAACTGGCTGGGATCATTCGCGATCCAGGCCGCGGCGGCCCATGCCCAGGGCAGCGTGCGTGCGCAACGCTCGCAATTGAGCGCGTTGGGGATTGACCAGGATGCTTTCTTGTCCGGATTGGGCGATGCGATCGATCGCATGATTCTTGCGGGTCGGCTGCAAATGGAGATTGCCGGTGGCGTCGCCGCGGAACATTCCCCCCTGCAGGTGAACTCGGACTTCGCGATTTCGCGTGATCCGAAAGAGCGCAAGTCGCGCTGGGTTGATGGCACACCCGAATACTCGCTGCAGATTCCGGCACTGCTCGCCCTGTTCCCGCGAGCGCGCTTCGTGCATCTCATGCGGGATGCCGATCAAGTCGCCGCTTCTCTGCTCGCATTTCGCGACGAACGGGGCCGCGCGCTGGTGGGCAGTGCCGATGAGGCCTACGCTTACTGGTTGCGCACGGTGCGTGCGTGCCTGGATGCCGAGACGGTTCTGGGTCCGGGCATCATCCACCGGGTACGCCATACGGATCTGGTTGCAGACGGGGAAGGTACCCTGCGCGGCATCTTCGATTTTTTGGGGGAGCCGTTTGCGCCGGCCTGCCTCGAACCCCTCAGGCACCGCATCAACAGTTCGTTTCCCGGCGACGCCGTGCCGCGTACCTGGCCCGCTGCGCAATCCGCGATCATCGAGCAGGCGCGGCGCTCCAGCGCGGAGTGGCTTGCGTCGCCGCAATCCGCGCTTGCAGACGCCAGCAAGCGTGCATGCTGGCAAGTCGGGTTCGACGAAAGCGTATTGCACGCACAAGTCCTGCAGGGCAATTGGGAAACCGCGCAGCGGATGCTGTCGCAGACGCGGCTGGCCTTCAATGTGTGCGGCATCTTGCTGCTGGTCAACTGGCTGCTTGCGCTGGCACTCTGTATACGCACCGGTGACGCTGCGGCCGCATTTTGGCTGGGATTGGCTTGTGCAACGGTGGTGGTATATCTGTGGCTGCGGCGCGTCGGCCTGCGCGCGATCGCGACGCGCGTGTTGGGCAGGTTCGCGCGTCCCGGCGGGAAGCCTGGATGAATTCCGCCACGCAAGGTTGCGCGGCTGCGTATATTCCGCCGATCTCGCTAAACTTCGGGTGTAGAGATGCGTCACCCCTTGGGCGCCGGGTGCGCCGACCCACACGCGAGATATGTCGCCATGACCCTGCAACCCGTGATCTTGTGTGGCGGTTCCGGCACCCGCTTGTGGCCGGCTTCGCGCGAGGAGCACCCCAAGCAGTTGTTGTCGCTGCTGGGCGGCGATAGCCTGCTGCAGGCGACATTGCACAGGCTGGACGGGTTCGCGGGCGCAAGCGTGCTCCCTCCGCTGGTGATCGGCAACGAAAAGTACCGCTTCCTGATCGACGAACAGTTGCATGCGGGTGGTTTGCAGCAACCACTGCTGTTGCTGGAACCGGTGGGTCGCAACACCGCGCCCGCGCTGACGATTGCGGCAGTGGTCGCGAGTTCGCAAGGCGCCGATCCGCTGCTGCTGGCGATGCCGGCGGACCACGTGATCGCGGACGAGCCGGCGTTCCGCGCCGCCGTTGCGCGTGGTCTTGCCGCCGCGGAGGCCGGTGATTTCGTGACCTTTGGCGTGGTGCCGACCCGCGCGGAAACCGGTTACGGCTATTTGCGCCGTGGCGTGCCGAAAGCGGGCGTCCCGGGTGCGTTCGTACTCGATGCGTTCGTCGAGAAACCCGATGCGAAAACCGCCGAAGCCTATCTTGCGAGCGGCGAATACCTGTGGAACAGCGGCATCTTCCTGGTGCGGGCCTCGACTTGGCTGGCGGCGGTGGCTGCCTTGCAGCCCGCGATGCACCGGGCGTGCCTCGACGCAGTGCAGCGCGCACGCCGGGACGGCGATTTCCTGCGGGTCGATCGCGAAGCTTTCGCTTGCAGCCCCGCGGATTCGATCGACTATGCCGTCATGGAGAAGCTGCACGACCACCCTGGGCTGGGCGGCGCGGTGGTGGTGCCGCTGGATGCGCGCTGGTCAGATGTCGGCGCATGGGATTCATTGCGCGACATCGCGGACCACGACGCGTCGGGCAATGTCGCGCGCGGCGACGTGCTGCTGGAAGGTTGCCGTGATTCCCTGGTGCTGGCGCAATCCCGGCTGGTCGCGACGTTGGGTTGCGAGGGCGTTGTGGTGGTGGAAACGCCTGACGCGGTGCTGGTGGCCGACCAACGGCGCAGCCAGGACGTGAAGAAGCTCGTCGAAAGACTGAAGGCCGGCCAGCGCGAGGAAGCTTCGACGCCGCGCAAGGTGTTCCGGCCATGGGGCTGGTACGACTCGCTGGAAAAAGGACCCGGTTTCCAGGTCAAGCGCATCGGGGTCAAGCCGGGTGCCAGCTTGTCGCTGCAAATGCACCATCGTCGCGCCGAGCATTGGGTGGTCGTGCGCGGGGTCGGCCATGTCACCAACGGCGACCGCGTGTTCGACCTCAATGCCAATGAGTCGACCTACATCCCGATCGGCACGCGGCACCGGCTGGAAAACCTGACCAGCGATCCGCTGGAAATCATCGAGGTGCAGACCGGCGATTATCTCGGCGAGGACGACATCGTGCGCTTCGAGGATCGCTACGCACGCATCGAGTCGTGACATTGGCGTAACCAACCCACGTTTTCCTCCCCCTTCCGCAGGAAGGGGGATCGAGGGGGATGGCTTTGATGCAGGACAAGCACCCCCCTCCGACACTGCGTGTCGACCCCCTTGTAAGTTGGTTGCACCCCGCACCAGACCGATACCCCCTTGATTGCGAGATCGTAACGAAGCATGGGTCGGTGCGGGTTTTTCCTTTCATCCCGAACAGTTGCCAGGGTT
>SCQS01000057.1 GCA_004299705.1 Rhodanobacteraceae bacterium
CTCCAACTTCGGCAACGTGTTCAGCATGCTGATCGCCAGCATCTTCCTGCCGTTCCTGCCGATGCTGCCGTTGCAGATCCTGGTGCTGAACCTGCTCTACGACATCTCGCAGTTGTCGATTCCGTTCGACCGCATGGACGAGGAATACATCAAGAAGCCGCGCAAATGGGACGCGGGCGACATCGGTCGTTTCATGTTCTGGATCGGTCCGACCAGCTCGGTATTCGACGTGACGACGTTCCTGCTGCTGTGGTTCTGGTTCGGCGCCAACTCCACCTCGCCGGCGCACCAGGCGTTCTTCCAGTCCGGCTGGTTCGTGGAAAGCTTGCTGACCCAGACGCTGGTGGTGCACATGATCCGCACCCGCAAGATTCCGTTCATCCAGAGCTCGGCCGCAGCGCCGGTGCTGGGCCTCACCACCGCGATCATCGCGATCGGCATCGCGATTCCCTACACCGTGCTGGGACACAAGCTCGGCATGGTCGAACTGCCGCTGCAGTATTACGGCTGGCTGGCCGCGACGGTGGTGGCGTACTGCGCGCTGACGCAGTTCGTGAAGGTGTTATACATCCATCACTTCCAGCAGCGCTGGCTGTGACGTTGCGGCACCTTTTCCAGCAGCGGAAGTCATGTGAAGCGTCGGGAGAGGAATAGCAGCACTGGCATCAAACCTGGATGGCCCGAGTGCCCCAATCGCCAGTCCTGCCGCTTCAGTCTGCACGCCACCTGACGCGCGCCAGCAGGTGGGCAGGCGATCCGCTGTCCACCAGGTGGATACGGCCGATAGGGGCATGCGCCCTGTCGAGAGCCGCCTTGCCGCGCCGTCGGGTTTTCTGTAAATCACCGTCGGGATTCTTTACAAAAATGCGTGATTTTCGCTGGCCATCCGAAATGCGAATTGAATGAAAACAAGCATTTGCTGATTTGGCACGGAATTAGCTTGTGTCAGCCTGTCGTCGGGGCCAATCGCGCCGACACCTCGGACACAAGGGCGTGTGTCGAAATGGCTCAGGGTTTGGAGGGCAGGCAAATGACAAACGTGCTCAAGAGTAAATTCAAGACACCGCGCGTACTGACGTTGCTGTCGGGAGGCGTGCTTGCGGTCGCGCTGTGCTTGGGGGCTACGACGGCGAACGCCACGACGATCAGCGCCTCGGTGGGTGGCGTCCCAACCGGTGCGAATTGTTACGAGAACTTCGACTCGCTTCCGCTGGGTGGTGGGGGTGGCACGACTACCGCTTGCGGCATCATCGTGTCATTCAGCCCGGCAGGCCAAGCTGTACAGGGCTCAGTTTCTGGCCAGTATGCGGCTCCGGTCCTTTCGAACAACAACGGCACGCTGTTCGGTGACCCGAACAACGGTGCAGATGCAACGACGTATCTCACGGCGGGTGGGACATCGGGTTCCTTCGCGCAATTGGTGTTTCCGGGCAACGAGAAGTATCTGGGCCTGCTGTGGGGCTCGGTGGACTCCTACAACACCATCACGTTCTACATGGGCAGCACAGTGGTCGACAGCTTCGGGGGCGCTGCCGTGTCGGCCGCAGCCGGCTCCGGAAACTGTGCCAATGGCAATCAGACTTCGGTAGGTACCTGCTACGTCAACATCAACCTGTCGGACGCATTCAACAAGGTCGTGATGACCAGTTCCCAGTATGCCTTCGAGTTCGACAACGTCGCATTCGCATCCGGAAACGTCAACGTGCCGGAGCCGGGTATCTTGGGACTGTTCCTGCTGGGCTTGGCGCTGATCGGATCGGGCTATTGGTTCCGCAAACGCCGGTTCGTCTGAGCTTGCCTCCGACTTGACGAAAGGCGCCCCGATATTCGGGGCGCTTTTTCATTTGTGGGTGCGGATGTTCGTGATTGCTACACTGCTGTCGTTGCAGCTACCCGAGGTAATGCCATGATGACGGTTTACGATTTCGAGGCAGACCTGCTTGATGGTACGCCGCAGAAACTGGATGCATATCGCGGCATGATGTTGCTGATCGTCAATGTCGCATCCAAGTGCGGGTTCACGCCGCAGTACGAAGGGCTGGAAGCGCTGTATCGCGCCAACAAGGACAAGGGCTTCGAGATACTCGGCTTCCCCTGCAACCAGTTCGGCCATCAGGAACCGGGCGATGCCGAGGCGATCCGCAATTTCTGCTCGACCAAATACGACGTGACGTTTCCGCTGTTCGCCAAGATCGATGTCAACGGCGCTGGCACGCATCCGCTCTACAAGTTCCTGAAACACGCCGCGCCCGGTTTGCTGGGCAGCGAAGCGATCAAGTGGAACTTCACCAAGTTCCTGATCGACCGCGAAGGCAACGTGGTGCGGCGCTACGCGTCGGCGGATACGCCGGAGAAGGTCGGGAGGGACTTGGTTGCCATGCTTTGAATCCCGCGTCGTGACACGCAGGACGTGCACCATGACTACAGCTCGTTGGTATTTTGATCCGATCTCGCCTTACGCCTACCTGCATCTGAAAAAATTCGGGCGGTTGCCCCCCGACTTGGGCATCGAATACGTGCCCATCCTGCTGGCCGGTGTACTCGCGCACTGGGGACAGAAAGGCCCCGCGGAAATTGTTCCCAAACGACGCCACGCCTACCGGCAAACCGTCTGGCTGGCGAGGCAGCTCGGCATCCCCTTGCAGATGCCGCCGCGGCACCCCTTCAACTCCCTGCATGCGCTGCGGCTGCTCGTCGCGGCGGGACCGACGCGGGAACACGTTGAAACCGCGTTCGACATGGCTTGGAAAGATGGCCGGGATTTGCAATCGCGCGACGCGTTGTTGGAGCTCGGCCGGCGTCTGCGCGTCGAGGATGTTGAATCCGCGCTCGCGGATGCACACATCAAGCAGCAGTTGCGCGACAACACCGACGAGGCCATCCGCAAGGGTGTTTTCGGGGTGCCGACTTTCCTCATTGACCAGGCGATGTTCTGGGGCCAGGACTCGCTGGAGATGATGCTGGATTACCTGCGCGACCCCGGGATGTTCGACACGTCCGAGATGCGTCGCGTGGACAGCTTGCCCGTGGGGGCCAGCCGGCGCGCGCAAGGTTAGCTCGCAGACGGCGTTGCGGGCACGGCCTTGCGCGCCAGCAATTCGCGCAGTTCCTGTTTTTCCGGATCGTCCAATCCGACTCCGGATTGCTTGCGGATCAGCGCGTCGAGCCGTTGTTGCGTCGTCTGTTCGCCCAGCTTGCGCACGGCGTCCAGGAACTCCGCGCGCAGCGCTTCGGGCTCGCCGGGAAACTCGGTGAGCGCGAGTTTCTGCAAGGCGGCCGACTCCTCGCGCCCGGCGAAATGTTCCAACAGCATCGCGGTGTTGATGCCGGGCCGGGCCTGCAGGAAGTCCAGCAGTTCGGTCAGCAGCGGGACACCCGGCTTGTCCAGCTCGGCGAAGGCATAGGGCAGCGTGACTTCCTGCGCCAGCGCGGGATTGGCCAGCAGCATCGCGATCGCGCTGCGCACCAGGGTTCGGCGTGGTGTGTTGGCGGCAGGTTGCGGGTTTCGTCGTGAAACAGGCGCCGGGTTGGCGATACCGCCTTGTACGCCCGTGCGCTTTTCCAGTTCCGCGTACATCAAGTCGCGGAACGCGCCGTCCGGCAATTTCGCGAGCAGCGGCTTCGCGTGTTCGGCCAGCCGCGCGCGCCCGTCCAGCGTCGCCACGTTGATGTCCTGCGACAACTGTGCGAAGAAATATTCCGACAGCGGCGTGGCGTTTTTCAGCCGCGCCTCGAAACCGTCCGTGCCTTCCTTGCGCACCAAGGTGTCGGGGTCTTCGCCTTCGGGCAGGAACAGGAAGAACGCCTGGCGGCCGTCGCGCATCCGCGGCAGCACCGATTCCAGCGCGCGCCACGCGGCGCTGCGGCCGGCGCGGTCGCCATCGAAACAGAAGAACACGTCGGGCGCGGTGCGGAACAGCAGTTCGGCGTGCTCGTTGCTGGTCGAGGTGCCCAGCGTCGCGACTGCCTGCGTGATGCCCGCCTGATGCAGGGACACCACGTCCATGTAGCCTTCGACCACGATCAGGCGCGCGAGCTTGCCGTTGGCTTGGCGCACCTGCCACAGCGCGAACAGTTCGCGGCCCTTGTGGAACAGCGGCGTCTCGGGCGAGTTGAGGTACTTCGGGCCTTCGCCGCGCGCGCTGTCGGCGCTGTGCGCGTTGGACGCACTGGTGATGACGCGCCCGCCGAACGCGATCACGCGTCCGCGCCGATCCATGATCGGGAACATCAGGCGTTCGCGGAAGCGGTCGTAGCGCTTGCCGCCGTCGCCGGCCGACAGCATCCCGGCCTGTTCCAGCAGTCTGGTTTTCGCGTCGCCGGTGCCGAGCGCGCGTTTGACCGCATCCCATCCGCCGGGCGCCCAGCCGATCCGGAAGCGTTCGATGATGTCCTTGTCCAGCCCGCGTTTCTTGCAATACGCCTGCGCCGGCGCGCTGGCCGGCAACGCACGCTGGTAGAACGTGGCGGCGGCATCCAGCAGGCCGTACAGATCGGTGCGATCCTCGCGCGGTTTAGCGGCGCCGCCCTCGTGCGGCACCGTCAGGCCCGCCGACTGCGCCAGTTCCTCGACCGCGTCGGGGAACTCGAGGTGCTCGTACTCCATCAAGAACTTGATCGCGCTGCCGTGTGCGCCGCAGCCGAAGCAGTGGTAGAACTGCTTGGCCGGGCTGACGTAGAACGACGGCGTGCGCTCGTCGTGGAACGGGCAGCACGCGGTCCACTCGCGCCCGGCGCGCTTCAGCGGCACGCGCGGCTGCACCACATCGACGATGTCGATGCGTGCCAGCAGTTCGTCGATGAAGCGTTCGGGAATCAGGCCGGGCATGGCCGGTTAGCATGCCACGCACGCAGGGGGTCCGGACAGCAAAGCATCCGGAAAGGTGGCGCGTCCAGAATCGCGCGGCGGGTTTTGCGTTTGCAGCCCGTCTTCGACTTCGTACCGCCGTTACACTGCCGCAGTCCATGTCCGTGTCCACGCCCTCCCGCCTGAACTTCGCGCGCGCGCTGGCTGCAGCCACGCTGTGCGCCGCGTTGGGTGCCTGCGTGAGCGTCAGGGTGCCGAAGTTGCCGACGGGCGATCTGCCGGCGCACTGGCGCAACGCCTCGCCGCAACTCGGGCCCAGTCCTGACCTCACCGGCTGGTGGAAACGCTTCGACGATCCGCAATTGGACGCGCTGGTCGATGAGGCCCTGCACGACAACCTCGATGTCGCGCAGGCAGTGTGGAAGCTGCGCGCGGCGCGCGCGCTGGAAGACGCATCCAATGCCACCTTCCGGCCGCACCTGGGCTTCCAGACGATCGAGCAGCCGAATCCGCAGAACACCGCGAGTTATTTCCAGGCGGGTTTCGATGCGACCTGGGAGTTCGGCTTGTTCGGCCGCTCGGGGGCAACCGGTCACATCGCGCAGGCCGACAGCGGCGCCGCCGCAGCGGAGCTGCAGGACGCGCGGGTGTCGCTGGTGGCCGAAGTGGTGCGCGAATACCTGCAGTTGCGCGCGGCGCAGCGCGGCGAGGCGTTGCTGGAAACCGCGGCAAAGGCGGCGCAGAAAAAGGTCGATCTGCTGCGCGTGCAGGAACGTCTGCAACTGGCCTCGAAGATGGAAGTCGAACAGGGCGTGGCGGCTGCGGCCAAGGCCGATTCGCAACTGGCCGATCCACGCGCGGCGATCGTGCAGCACGCGCAGGCGCTGGCTTTGCTGCTCGGCAAGAGCGAACCCGACGCCGCGTGGCTGAAGCCGACGCCGCTGCCGAATCTCGATGCCGGCAATGTCGATTCGGTGCCCGCGAACCTGTTGCGCACGCGCCCCGAGATCCGTTATGCCGAGACGCAGGTGCTGAAGGCCGCGGGTGAACTCGGCATTGCCAAGGCCGACATGTATCCGCGGCTCGCGCTGGGCAGTTCGCTGACCTTCGCGTCGCTGGTCACGGGCCGTACCCATCTGGGTGATGTCAACAGCACCTTCGCGATCGGGCCGATCATCAATATCCCGCTGTTCGACTGGGGCCAGCGCCGCGCGGTGCGCAACGCGCGCGAGGATCAGTTGCAGGCGGCGCTGCTCGCCTACAGGCAGGCAGTGCTGAAGGGTGCGGCCGAAGTGGAAACCGATCTCGCGGCCTTGCATGCGTCCGCCCAACGCGCGCACGGCGCGGCGGCGGCGGCCACGGCTTCGCAAGGCAGCCTGGACTTGAGCGAAAAACTGCAGGGGCTGGGTCAGGCCGATGGCCTGCAACTGGCCGACGCGCAGCTCGCGTTTACCGAGTCGGAACTCGACCGCGAACAGGCAAGACTCGCGCACGGGTTGGCCTACGTGGCGCTGTACAAGGCGCTGGGCGGGGCGCCGTTGCCGGAAGAAGACAACAGCGGCGGAAGTGACGGTTCGCACTCGACGGAGCGACGCAACGATGCTTATCCTTCTCCCACCGGGAGAAGGTGGCGCGAAGCGCCGGATGAGGGTTCGCATTCGCGCGATGCCGAACCCTTGCGCGAATCCGGACCCTCACCCCTGCCCCTCTCCCGAAGGGAGAGGGGTGAAGCGGATCGGCCATGATCCCCCTCGCCCGCAAAACCTTGATCCACGAATGGCGGCGTTTCCTGCCGGCGATGCTGGCGGTGGCGTTTTCGGGGCTGCTGTTGCTGATGCAGGCCGCGCTGGTGTTCGGCATTTTCGGCGCGACCGCGGTCTACATCACCTCGTCCGATGCGCAAGTGTGGGTGGGCTACCCCGGCACCCAAAGCATCGAACTTGGGCGTCCGATCGCGCCCGCGGCACGCACCGCGATGCTGATGGACCCGGGCGTTGCGCGGGTGGAACCGTTCGCGTGGGTCGGCGCCGATTGGCGCGGGCCGGCGGGCACCGGCGGCTTGTCGGTGTTCGTGTCGGGCATCGACACGCATGCCGACGGCATGATTTTTTCCGACGTGCTGACGCCGGCGCAGCGTGCGTCGCTCAAGGAACCGTTCGCGGTGATCGTCGATCGCGGCGACCTCGACAAACTGGGCGTGCCGGTGGGCGGGCAGGCGCTGATCAACGGCGACCTGGTGCGCATCGTCGGCACCGCGAGCGGCATCCGCGCGCTGGGTGGCGTGAACGTGGTGGCGTCCCTGGATACCGCGCGCCAGTTGAGCATCGATGGCGGCGACGGCGCCGATGTCGCCTATTACGTGGCGCAACTGAAACCGGGCGCCGACCCAGCCGCGGTCGCCGCGCGCCTCAACGCGCATGCGCGCGGCTACGCCGCGTGGACGGCGTCGAGTTTTGCGCGTCGCGCGGTGTTCTACTGGATGTTCCAGACCGGCGCGGGCCTCGGCGTGATCTTCCTCGCGGTGGTGGTGTTCATCGTCGGCGCCATCATCACCAGCCAGACGCTGATGGGCGCGATCGCGGGCTCGGTGCGCGAATACGCGACCCTGCATGCGTTGGGCGTGAGCCTGGGTTCCTTGCGCCGGGTGGTACTGGAACAGGCCGCGTGGATCGGCGTGTGCGGGTTGATCGCCGGCGTGCTGCTGAGCCTCGCCTTGATCGGCCTCGCCAAATTCGAGGAAGTGCCGGTGGCCCTGAACTTGCCGGCGTGGATTGCCTGCGCGGTACTGGTGATGGGCATCGCGTTGGTGTCGGGCGCCGCCGCGGTGCGGGCCTTGCGGAGCGCCGATCCGGCGTTGTTGCTGCGATGAGTTCGCTGGCCGCCACCGGGCTGTGCATGGGTTACACCAGCGGCAAGCTGCGCACGGAAATCCTGCGCGGGCTGTCGCTGTCCGTTGACGCGGGGCAGTTGACCCTGATCGCGGGGCCGTCAGGTTGCGGCAAGAGCACACTGCTGTCGATCCTTTCCGGGCTGCAGCGGCCGGACGCGGGCAGCGTGGTCGCGTTGGGCGAGGATCTGTTCCGCGGCGATCGCTACGCGCGCGATCGCTTCCGGCTGCAGCACACCGGTTTCGTGTTCCAGGGCTTCAATCTGTTTCCCGCGCTCACCGCGCTGGAACAGGTGATGCTGCCGCTGGGCTACATGGGCGTGGACGATGTCGCGGCGCAGGCGCGCGGCCGTGCCACATTGGAAGAGGTCGGTCTGGCCGACCGCATGCACCTGTTGCCGGCCGAACTTTCCGGCGGCGAGAAGCAGCGCGTCGCGATCGCGCGCGCGCTGGTCAAGCGACCGGAATTGCTGTTTGCCGACGAACCCACCAGTTCGCTGGATGCCGCCAACGGCCAAATCGTGATCGACACCCTGCGCCGTATCGCGCACGAACACGCCACCACCGTGCTGTGCGTCAGCCACGATCCGCGCCTGGTCACCCATGCCGATCGTGTGCTGGAAATGGAAGATGGCGTGATACTGGGTGACCATCGGATCACGAATAACGGCGCCATGGCCGAAGAGGAGAACACCCCGTGAAATCGAATCGCTGCGCCGTGATCGTGTTGGGCTTGCTGACGCTGACCCTGGGCGCCTGTTCGTCCCATGGCGATCCCGCCGCGCCCGCCGCGACGCAGTCGCAGTGGCTGGCAGTGGCGCGCGGCAAGGTGGCCGTCGAGGGCGGCCTGGTGCTGGTGGCCGCGCGTGCCGATGGCGTGGTCGAAACAGTCGCGGTGCGGCAAGGCGACACGGTCAAGCAGGGCCAGGTACTGGCGACGCTGGATGCACGCGCGGCGAAGATCCAGGTGGCGACGGCCAGGGCCAACGTGCAACAAATGCAGGCACAACTGGATGAGTTGCAGATTGCATTGAAGCAGGCCGACCAGCGCGCACCGCGCATCGCCGCCGCCGCCAAGGTGGGCGCCGCGACCGGCGAGGCGGCCGAACAAGCCAGCGACGCGGTCGCGACGCTGAGGGCCAAGCAGAAGGCCGCGCAGGCCGCGCTGGACGGGGCGAAGCAGCAACTCGCTTCCGCGCAACTGAACCTCGATGCCACCACGCTGCGCGCACCGGTGGCCGGCGCGATTGTCGAACGACGCGCCACGGTCGGGCAGACCGTGGCGGCGGCCTCCGGCCAGCCGTTGTTCGAACTGCTGCCGGATCGTCCGCACGTGATCCACGCGCAGCTCGACGTCGATGCGGCTGGCGCGATCCACGCCGGCATGCACGCCGAAGTGGTGCGCGATTCGGGCGCCGGCCCGATCTATCAGGCGACCGTGCAGTGGGTGGGGCAAGTGCTGCAGCCGGCCGGCCTGACCCAGGATCCGCTGCAGCGCGCGCTCGCCAACGATGTCGATTGCACGCTGGAATTGGCGGCGCCGAAGCAGGGTGAACCACCGCTCCGGATCGGACAGCGGGTGCTGGTGCGGTTTCCCAGGGGAAAGCGATGAGTCATTCACTCCCTTCCGCGGGAAGGGGGTCGTCATCGTAGATGGCGGGGGGATGTCATATGGCGAAAAGCCATCCCCCTCGCTCCCCCTTGTAAGTTGGTTGCACCCCGCACCAGACCGATACCCCCTTGATTGCGAGATCGTAACGAAGCATGGGTCGGTGCGGGTTTTTCCTTTCATCCC
>SCQS01000058.1 GCA_004299705.1 Rhodanobacteraceae bacterium
TTCTCTTCCATCGCCTTGACCAGCTCCATCACCTCGACGAGGGTCTTGGACGAGATGGCTTCGATGATGTCTTCATTGCTGAGGGACATGTTGATTGACTCCTGAAACGTTGAAAGGTTGGGTTTTGTGGAAAGTCAGGCCATGGAAGGCCGTTCTGATGTCTGTTGTCCGAAGCTCAAAAAGATACGTTGAGGTTGAACGAAACAGCGATCAGGGACGATCGCACATATAGCTGAACTCGTGGATCCGAACTTTGCCTTACGCGGCCTGCTTCTGCTGGCCGACCGCATTGATGACGCGGGCGGTCTGCACGGCGGGCTCGGCCAGCACGCGCACCAGCATGGTGGCGGGCTGCACCAGCACGCTGAGCAGCATCGACAGCGCCTGCTCGCGGGTCGGCAGCGAAGCCAGCACGTCGACGTGCGAGGCGGGATACGCCTTGCCACCGATCGCGACCAGCTTCGGCTTCAGGGCATCGTTGGCCTTGACGTACTCCTTGACCAGACGCCCGGCGGCACCCGGATCCTCGGTCGAGAAGGCATACAGCAACGGACCGGTGAGCTGCTCTTTGGCGCACTCGTATTCGGTACCATCGACCGCACGCCGCACCAGGGTGTTCTTCGCGACCTTCACGAACACACCCGAGGTACGGGCCTTCCTGCGCAGCTCGGTGAGCTGCTCGACCGTAAGACCCGCGTACTCCGCGGCGACCAGCGAGTGCGCCTTGGCGGCCACTTCTGCCAGTTCGGCAACGAGCTCTTTCTTTTGTGCCAGATTGAGCGGCATTGCATCCTCCGATGAATCCATCGCGCTCCGTGCGCGATGCACTCGAACCAAACGGATCATCGGCATCCTGCCGATCCGCCGGCACCATCAGGTGCCTGGTTGCGGTGTCCGCTCAGGATCAACCTTTCAGTCGATTCGTTGCGGGCGACACCATCTGCGCAGGCGGGAATCCTCGTCAGCGATTCCGATTGAGGCTCGGCGGGTCGCAACCCGCCTCGCCACCTGCGGTCTTTGACGGCTGCGCCACTCATGCAGACGTGGGTTCGCCCTCAAAACCTCTGTCGTAGGAGCGCGCTTGCGCGCGAACAACCGCCATCCTTGACCCAGAACTCCGTGGTCGCCAGCAGGCTGGCTCCTACAAAAAAATCGTCATTTCGTCGCCGTCGCCGCCAGCGTGGACGGATCAACGATCACGCCCAGACCCATCGTGCTGGAAACCGACACCTTCTGCAGGTACTGGCCCTTGGCGGTGGACGGTTTCACCTTGATGAGGTCGGCGATCAATGCATTCAAGTTGTCCTTGAGCGCGTCGACCTCGAAGTTCACCTTGCCGATCGAGCAATGCACGATGCCGGCCTTGTCGTTGCGGTAGCGCACCTGGCCAGCCTTGGCGTTCTTGACCGCGCCGACCACGTCCGGGGTCACGGTGCCGACCTTGGGGTTGGGCATCAGGCCGCGCGGACCCAGCAATTGGCCGAGCTTGCCGACCACGCGCATCGCGTCCGGGGTCGCGATCACGACGCCGAAGTCGATGTCGCCGCCCTGCATCTGGGTGGCCAGATCATCCATGCCCACCACGTCGGCGCCGGCGGCCTTGGCCGCCTCGGCCTTCTCGCCGGCCGGGCAGAACACCGCCACGCGCACCGTCTTGCCGGTGCCGTGCGGCAGCACGGTGGAACCGCGCACGCCCTGGTCGGATTTCTTGGCGTCGATACCAAGGCGGATCGCCACGTCCACCGATTCCACGAACTTGGTCTTGGCGTTGTCCTTGAGGATCTTCAACGCGGCATCGACCGGATACGGCTTGCCGGGTTCGACGGCACCATTCATCGCCTTGAAACGCTTGCTGATAGCCATGTCAGACACCCTCCACGTTCAGGCCCATGCTGCGCGCGCTGCCGGCGATGGTGCGCACGGCCGCGTCCAGATCCGCCGCGGTCAGGTCGGGCTCTTTCTGCTTGGCGATGTCTTCCAGCTGCTTGCGGGTCACCTTGCCCACCTTGTCGGTGTTCGGCTTGGACGATCCCGACTGGATGCCGGCGGCCTTCTTCAGCAGCACGGTCGCGGGCGGGGTCTTGGTGATGAAGGTGAAGCTGCGGTCCGAGTACGCGGTGATGATGGTCGGGATCGGCAGACCCTTTTCCAGCTTCTGCGTGGCGGCATTGAACGCCTTGCAGAACTCCATGATGTTGAGGCCGCGCTGGCCCAGCGCCGGACCGACCGGCGGCGAGGGATTGGCCTCACCGGCCTTGACCTGCAGCTTGATGTAACCGACGACTTTCTTTGCCATTTCGTTTTCTCCTGCGAGTGCTGTCGCCTGTTGTCAGGCTCCTCGCTGTTGTGAACGGAAAACCGGGAAAACCGGGGTCAGAGTGCACTTTTCGACGCGCAGGCGTCAAACTTGGCACCTCGGGTTTCGAAAAGTGCACTCTGACCCCGGTTTTCCCGGCCTTTACGCTTTTTCCACCTGCCCGAACTCCAGTTCCACCGGAGTCGAACGACCAAAAATCAGTACCGCCACGCGCAGGCGGCTCTTCTCGTAATTGACTTCCTCGACCACGCCGTTGAAGTCGTTGAACGGGCCATCGGTGACGCGCACCATTTCGCCCGGTTCGAACAACACCTTCGGACGCGGCTTCTCGATGCCTTCCTTGACCCGATTCAGGATCGCATCGGCTTCGGAATCCTTGATCGGCAACGGCTTGTCGGCGGTGCCGCCGATGAAGCCCATCACCTTGGGCGTTTCCTTGACCAGGTGCCAGCATTCATCGTCGATGTGCGGCGCACGCGTCTCGCCGCTGGTTTCGATCTGCACCAGCACGTAACCGGGGAAGAACTTGCGTTCGCTCTTGCGCTTCTGGCCGCCGCGCATCTCGACCACTTCCTCGGTCGGCACCAGCACTTCGCCGAACTTGTCCTGCATGCCGGAGCGCGCCACGCGCTCGACCAGCGCACGCGCGACCTGATGCTCGAAGCCCGAGTAGGCGTGGACCACGTACCAGCGCTTGCCTGTCGTTTCGCTCACAATCACAGCCTCAAAAGCCAGTCGAGGATCACCGTCTTCAACAACAGGTCGATCAAGCCCAGCAGGATGCTGAGGATCACGACCACCAGAATCACCACCAGCGTCGTACGGACGGTTTCCTCGCGCGTCGGCCACACCACCTTGCGCATTTCGAACTGGGTTTCGCGCACGTAGCTGCGCACCCCGCGCCCGGCCGCGGTGAACCACGCCACGCCGCACGCGACCACGAGCGCCGCCACCACGCACAGCGTGTGCAAGACCGGCGCAACCGTCACCGGCAACAGGTAATAGGCCGCCACGCCGGCGATGACGATAAGCACCGCCAGCGTCAGCAGGCCGACATCCGTCGCCTTGCCGGTTGCTATCGTTTCCGCTTTTGCGTTCATGATTTTCTTGGTGTCCGGCACTGCTGTGTTCGCATCCAGTTCAAGCATTGGCACGCCAGGAGGGACTCGAACCCCCAACCTGCGGTTTTGGAGACCGCTGCTCTGCCAATTGAGCTACTGGCGTAGGAGCTAACTAGGGGTCAGAGTCACTTTTCGCCGGAGCCTGCCAGTGCCGCCGACGTGCAGCAGCGAAAAGTGACTCTGACCCCGGTTTTTACTCGATAACCTTCGTCACCACGCCCGCGCCGACGGTACGGCCGCCTTCGCGAATCGCGAAGCGCAGACCGTCCTGCATCGCGATCGGGTGGATCAGCGTCACCACCATTTTGATGTT
>SCQS01000059.1 GCA_004299705.1 Rhodanobacteraceae bacterium
ATCGACAACTGCGAGATGTCGTAGAGCAGGTTCAGCACCAGGATCTGCAACGGCAGCATCGGCAGGAACGGCAGGAAGATGCTGGCGATCAGCATGCTGAACACGTTGCCGAAGTTGGAGCTGGCCGTCATCTTGATGTACTTGATGATGTTGCCGAAGGTGATGCGGCCTTCCAGCACGCCCTCTTCCAGCACCATCAGGTTTTTTTCCAGCAGGATGATGTCGGCCGATTCCTTGGCAATGTCGGTCGCGGTATCGACCGAAATGCCGACGTCGGCTTTGCGCAACGCCGCCGCGTCGTTGATGCCGTCGCCGAGGAAGCCAACCGTGTGGCCCTGGCGCTGCAGCGATTCGACTACGCGCGATTTCTGCAGCGGCGACATCTTGGCGAACACCGTGGTGCGCGCGACCAGCGCGTCCACCGCGGCATCGTCGAGTTCCTCGATGTCGCGCCCGAGCACCGAATGGGTGACGTCCAGTCCGACCTCGCGGCAGATCTTGCGCGTGACCGCCTCGTTGTCGCCGGTGATGACCTTCACTTCGACGCCGTGATGATGCAGCGCCGCGATCGCGGTGTGCGCGGTGTCTTTGGGCGGATCGAGGAAGGCGAGGCAGCCGATCGCGGTGAGGCCCGCTTCGTCGGCGACACCATAGGTACGCCCGAGCGCGGGCTGGCGCTTGACCGCGACGATCAGCACGCGCAGGCCGTCCTCGTTCAAGTCGTGGGTCATCGCGCGGATGCTCTCGCGGCGATGATCGGTCAACGGGATTTCGTGATCGCCCTCGCGTGCGAACGCGCAGATCGACAGCATCTCCTCCACCGCGCCCTTGCACACCAGCAGGTCCTCGCCACCGCCTGGCGTCAGCACCACCGACATGCGCCGGCGCTGGAAGTCGAACGGAATCTCGTCGACCACTTTCCACTTCCCGATCGACTGTTCGAGGTCGCGGTGCGCCAGAACCGCCTTATCCATCAGGTTCTTGAGGCCGGTCTGGAAGTGGCTGTTCAAGTACCCGTATTCCAGCGCGTCGTCGGATTCCTCACCGTCGAGGTCGAGATGCCGTTCCAGCACGATCTTGTCCAGCGTCAAGGTGCCGGTCTTGTCGGTGCACAACACGTCCATCGCGCCGAAGTTCTGGATCGCGTTGAGCTGCTTCACCACGACCTTGCGCTTGGACATCGCCAGCGCGCCTTTCGCAAGGTTGGCGGTGACGATCAACGGCAGCATTTCCGGGGTCAGGCCCACCGCGACCGAGATCGCGAACAGGAACGCCTCCATCCAGTTGCCCTTGCCGAAGCCCTGGATCAGGAACACGATCGGCACCATCACCGCCATGAAGCGGATCAGCAGCCACGACACGCTCTTCACGCCGCGGTCGAAGCTGGTCATCTCGCGCTGGCCGGTGAGCGTGCGCGCCAGCGAACCCAAGTAACTGCGCGGCCCGGTCGCGACCACCACCGCGGTCGCGCTGCCGCTGACCACGTTGGTGCCCATGTAGCAGACCGTCGGCAGGTCCAGCGGCTCGACCTGCGCATCGGTTTTCTGCGCGTGCTCGGGTGCGGTTTTTTCCACCGGCAGCGATTCGCCGGTCAGGATCGCCTGCGAAATGAACAGGTCCTTCGCAGCCAGCAGGCGCAGGTCGGCGGGCACCATGTCGCCGGCGGAAAGATGCACGATGTCGCCCGCGACCAGTTCCACCACCGGCACTTCGATGCGCTCGGAATGACCGTCGGATGCACGCCGCGTGACCGTCGCGGTGTTGCGCACCATCGCCTTCAGCTTCTCCGCCGCGCGCGAGGAGCGGAACTCCTGGGTGAAGTTCAGCAGCACGCTGATCACCACCATCACCAGAATGATGATCGGGCCGGTCAGGTCGTCGGGCGAAGTGGCCAGTTCCACGCCCGCCAGGATCACCAGCACGATGATGAACGGGTTCTTGAAGGTGCGCGCGAGTTGCAGTGTCCAGTGCGGCGGCTTCTCGTGCGAAGCTTCGTTGACGCCGTCACGGTCGAGGCGATCCTCGATTTGTTCCTCGTCCAGCCCGGCGTGCGAGGTTTCCAGCGACGCCAGCAACGCCGCGTCATCCGTCCACGCGCTGTCGGCGACGATCGAGCGCGCGTGATGCGTCGCGCGGGCCTTGCCGGCCACGGCGTTGGCTTGGGATTTGGAAGGGAGTCCGAACATCACTCGTTTCCATGGCGGAGGGCACGCACCCGCGGAACGAGCGATGGATCCGCGGGCTTACATCGACGAAAAGGGTTGCGTTCGCTTTCGCGAGGAAGGGGCACGCTGCGCGCCGGCCAACGCACGGCACGGGCATCTTCGTGGTGGGGGCCGAAGTCCCCGCTGGCGGATCGCGAGCATCACGCCGCTATCTGCGACTGCACCCGCGGCGCAGGCACGGTCACGCGCCACTCGCGGCGGCGGCCGTCGCGGCGGTGCGGTTGCGCATGACGGGCTGCCAGGCGCGCACGAATGAAGTTGCGAAGGAGGTTCATGGCCCATCTCCTCTAAGCAGTGCCGCAGCACCGCGAGGGACGGGCCGGACGTGCCTAGTCGAGGCAGGTACCAGCCGGCCGGGCGCGGTCGCCGCGGATCGGTTCGATTTTTGCCGCCGTCACCCGATGCAAGCAGGTCACGGCGGTGCGACTAGGGTGTACGTCCATGGTCATGTGAAATGGAGGACAGTGCCGGTGGCGCAACGCGCCATTCGGCGCGCGCATTGTCGTGCCCGGCGCGGGTAACGTCAACCCCCGATGTGCATCCTCGATGTGTCGTGCAGGCCATGTTCATCCCCTTCGGAACGAAGGGGATCGCCGCGCAGCGGCGAGGGGATGTCGTTGCGCGCCAAAAGCCATCCCCCTTAATCCCCCTTCGTTTCGAAGGGGGAAGGAGAAGCCCGAGTCACGGGTTGATGACGACCAAGCGCAGCGTGCCGCCATGGTCCGAAGCCCAGACCACGCCGTTGCCACCCATGGCCATGCCATCGCGGCAGAACACCACGTGCGGGTCGAGCTTGGCGATTTTCCGCCCGAGCTGTGGCGTGAACACGCCCGCGTAGTCGGCCTGCAACTGGCTTGCGGAACGGATCAACCTGGGCTTGCGCGGAAGCTGGTTGATCCGCAGCGGATAGTCGACCAGGGCCGCGACGGCAGGCCTGTCGCGGGCACCCACCTGCTGCTTGAGCGCGGTCAGGAACGCAACGATCTGGTCATAGCTGCCGGTACCGCTGTCGCACGTGCTCTGGGCCAGCACCTGTCCGGCGGAATCCTTCACCGTCACTTCCTCGCCAGCCGCGACGGTCCTCACGACCGCCTCGCCACCGTGAAATGGAATGGTGCGCGTAGGTTCGGTCACGCCGGCCCGACCGGCCAGCGACACGGCGAGCAGTGCCACAGCAAGTACGACCCGGTTTCGCATGATGGTCGACTCCTTGGCAGAAGCAGTCATTCGGATCGTTCGCAATATCGGCTTGCGGCACTCACGCAATGTGTTCGATGCCTTCGGGCAACCCTACCCAGGGGTGCATGCGCTCCTCGTATACCGACACGGTGGGCGTGGGGAAGCCCGGGTCGGCGAATGCCCCGATCGGGATGCCGATCAGTTCGGGCTGTTCCGCGCTGGCGTAGTAGACGATCGCACCGCAATGCGGACAAAAATGGAACGTCGTGTGCGTGCCTTCGTCGCCAACGCGCATGTATTCGCTCGACGCGCCTTGCACTTGAACCCCGTCTGCCGAAAACCGCGCCTGCGCACCGAAGACGCTGCCCGTCCTGCGCTGGCAGGCCAGGCAATGGCAGATCGAGATGCGCACGGGATCGCCCGACACGCTCGCCGTGAGTTGCCCGCAAGAGCAGGAAGCCATGCGCGTTTTCATGACGAAGCAGTATGCACTTTGTTCATGGCCGATGCCCATGCCGGATGTGCAAATCGAAGGCAGCCATTTACGGGCGCCCCTTCGCGACAGGAGGCTCAGTCCTCGGGTTCGTGACACACCACTTCGATGTTGTGCCCGTCCGGGCCAATCACGAACGCGGCGTAGTACTTCCCGCTGTAGTTCGGGCGCAGGCCCGGCGCACCATTGTCCTGGCCGCCCGCTTGCAGAGCCGCGCGATGGAAAGCTTCGACTTGTTGGCGGTTCGCGGCCACGAACGCCAAGTGAAGATGCGCGGGCTTCTCCTTGGTGGGGAACAGACACAACGAAGACTTGCCGTCGGAGCTGAGCTCGATGCCGAACGGCCCCTCTGCGACTATCGCGAGGCCAATTGGTTCGAGTGCCTTGAGGAAGAAAGCCTTGCTCGCGGCATAGTCGCTCACTCCGAAGACGACGTGGTCGAACATGGGCGCTCCTGAAGTGTGAAGGATCACGCGAGGTTTGGCGCTTGCCTTGATGACACCCCGACCCTGCCCCGTGGCCGAAGCATCAACCCACGACGGGGAGTGTAGCCGACGGCATCGAACGGTCGACGCAGGTGGGCAGGGTCTGCGTTCGGTCGCGTATCCGGGTCTGTACTGGATCTGGACCCCGCGGCGCCGAGCCGCACGCCGGTGAACGCCAGCATCGATTCAGCAAGTTGTCCGCACTCTGAACGATCCTGTCCACGATTCAGCATCGGCTCGGACTGGTGTGCCTAGGGTTGGGATCACCGTGCGCACTCTCGCACGCCTTTCCTCGAAGGATTGATCCCATGCGCAAGACCCTTTTCGCCATGTCCATCGCCGCCGCCTGTGCGCTCGCCGCGCCGGCGTTCGCCCAGGTGCATCTGGGTGGTGTCGGCCAAATCACGGGCAATCTGGGCGCGAGTGCCCACCAGATGCTGCCCAACCCCCTACCGCAAACCATGCAGACCGCCCAGCAGATGGAGCAACAGGGCGACCGCTTCATGCAGCGCACGACCCACAAGGTACGCAAGACAGCAGACCGTTCGACCCATGCGCACGCCGGCGTGGACACCAGCCAGCAAGCCGGGATTTCCGCGGCCACCCCCGCGGGCAACGCGCAAGCCAGCGGTTCGCTTCATGCGAATGCCGGGTTGAATACCGCAGCGGCCGCCGGCAAGGCGGGTGAAGTCGGCCGCGGTGTCGGCGGCACCGTGCGCAACACCGCCCACTCCGCGATCCAGACGACCGATCGCACCGCCGGTTCAGTCGGCAGCGCGGTCAACGGCATCAACGCCAGCGGCAATGCCACTGGTTCGGCAAGCGGCAGTGCGAGTGGCTCAGGCCACGGCAGTGCCATGGCCGGTGCCGGGCTCGCTACCGCCGCCGCCGCGGGCAAGGCCGGCCATGCCGGGCAAGGTGTCGGCGGCACGGTGCGCAACACCGCCCTTGGCGCGGCGCAGGCCACGGATCGCGGCGCGGGCTCGGTCGGCAATGCGGTCAACGATATCAACGCCAGCGGCAATGCCGAGGGTTCGGCCAGTGGTTCCGCGGCCGCGCAAACCACGAACCATCACAGCCAGTCGTCCCGCGATACGCACCACCCTGCACCCGGGACATCCGGCGGCGAGCGGCAATAGCCCGTCGATCACCGGCTCCGCGGAGCACGGAGTTGCCTTGCCGTTTTTTTCCACCCCCCGGGAGCGATCCCGGGGGTTCTTTTTCGCGGCCGGTCACGACCGCCACGTCGCCTGAATCCTTTTGCCCGTTCGGCGCCTCCATGGAGTGTCGGAGCCTTTCCGGCATTCACTCCACGGAGACACCCATGAACCCGTCACAGCTTCTCAAGACCGGCCTCGCCTGCGCGTTGACGCTCGGCGTCGCTTCATTCGCATCCACCGCGATGGCCCAGAACATGGGGCACATGCAGATGACGCCCGCGATGATGAAGATGCAAAAGCAGAAAACCATGACGATGATGAAGAAGAAACATTACGTCGCCTGCTACGGCATCAACGCCGCGTACAAGAACGATTGCCAGTCGCCGGGGCATTCCTGCGCGGGGCAGGACAGCAAGGCGCGCGATACGGGTGCCTTCGTCGCAATGCCCACCGGGCTGTGCCAGAAGATCGATGGCGGCAGCCTCACGGCCGCCTGAACGTGCTGACGTGACGGACCTGGCCGCCACGGGCGTGCAACCGGTGCCGGCTGCGGCCGGCATCGGGCTGCGCGCGCCGCACCTCGTGCGGGTGCGCGACGAACGCCCGCGCATCGCCTGGCTGGAAACCCATAGCGAGAACCTGTTCGCCGCGGGCGGACCATTCTGCGAGGCACTGGATTTCATTCGCCGTGACTATCCGCTCAGCCTGCACGGCGTGGGCCTGTCGCTGGGTTCGGCGGATGCGTTGGACATTGCGCACTTGCGTCGGTTGCGCGAGGTGGTGGGTCGCTACCAGCCGGCGCTGGTGTCCGAACACCTGTGCTGGGGTGCGGTAGGAGGGATGCACAGCAACGATCTGCTGCCGCTGCCGTTCACCGAGGAGGCCCTGAATCTGGTGGTTTCGCGGATTGGTCAGGTGCAGGATGCATTGCAGCGCGAAATCCAGGTCGAGAACATTTCGACGTACCTGCGTTTTCGCGATGGCGATTACACGGAATGGGATTTCGTCGCGGAGGCCGTGCACCGCAGCGGCTGTGGGCTGTTGTGCGACGTCAACAACATCTACGTCAACAGCATCAACCACGGTTTCGATCCGCGCACCTATCTGCGTGCGCTGCCGCACGCAGCGGTGGAGGAAATCCACCTCGCCGGCTTCACCCGCAAGGACAACCTGCCCGTGCCGCTGCTGATCGACTCGCACAGCCGGCGCGTGGACGAAAAGGTATGGGATTTGTACGCCGAAGCGATCGCTTTGTTCGGCCCGGTACCCACGCTGATCGAGTGGGATCAGGACATTCCCGCACTGGAAGTACTACTGGACGAAGCGGCCCGCGCCGACGAGGTGCTCGATGCCCACCGCGCCCTCGCTGCTTGAATGCCAGCGCCGCTTCATGGCCGCGCTGTACGCGCCGGACGCCGCCGGCCCGGTTGCGGCGATCGCGGGCAACGGACTGGAACCTGCCGCACGCCTGCGCATCTACCGCCACAGCAGCGAGGCCATCCACGCCGGCGCGTTGCGCACCACGTACCCTGCGGTGCTTGCGTTGGTGGGCGAGGCGTTCTTCGAGCAGTGCGTGCGCGATTACCGGCGCGGGCGCCCTTCGCGCGCGGGCAACCTGCAAGGTTTCGGCCAGCACTTCGTCGAGTATCTTGCAACGTTGTCCGAGACGCACACGCTGCCGTATCTGCCCGACGTCGCGCGGCTGGAGTGGCTGCGTCAGGAGACCGCGCTGGCGGCGGATGCCGAAGCCTTGTCGGCGAATGCACTCGCGCACACGTCGCCGGTGATCGAGGGAATACCGCAGATCGCCCTGCATCCGAGCGTGCGGCTGCTCGCCAGTGCGCATGCCGTTCTGACCATCTGGCGGTACGCCATGCAACCCGGCGACGGTCGCCTGCAGTTGCCGTACACCGGCGAGAACGTGGTGTCGTGGCGCGAGGCAGGCGAAGTCGCGATGGCCGCTTTGGACGCGGCGAGCTTCGCCTGCATCGAGATGTTGGCGTGTGGGCACACGCTCGAAAACGCAAATGCCGCCGCGCGCGCGGCCGACCCGGCCTTCGATCTCGCCGCCTGCCTCGCGAGCTTTGCCGTGCGCGGCCTGTTGGTCGCGCACCCATCCGGCTTGCGTGTCACGGAGTCACGAACATGTCCATGATCGCGTGCGCAGACACGCGCTACCGCCACGCCGCCGACTGGCTCGCCGAATGGCTCGGCCCGTTCACGCTGTTGTGCATGCGCATCTGGGTCGCGCTGGCGTTCTGGCGCGCCGGCGTGGTCAAGTTCGAAGACCCGACCGGCACCCAGTTCCTGTTCAACGTGATGTACCACGTGCCATGGTTGCCGCCGGATTTCGCGGCGGCGCTGGCGACATGGATCGAACTGATCGTGCCGTGGTTCATCGCGCTTGGCCTGCTCGGCCGGCCGTTCGCGCTGTTCCTGTTCGTCTACAACATCATCGCGTTCGCATCGTTCCCGAGCCTGTGGCCGCATGGATTCTGGCAAGGCTTGTTCGGCACCGCCGCATTCGCCGATCACAAGATCTGGGGCCTGATGCTGATGGCGGTGATCGCGTGGGGACCGGGCAAACTTTCCCTGGACGCCCTGATCGGATTCTCGTGGCGGCGCTGGTGCGCCGCGTCGCCGCGGTCGGCGTAGGCTGTCCCGGATGAGGCTGCCCGCCATGCCCAACGACCCCGCCCTGATCGCAGCCGCGCAGCAAGGCGACGAAGCGGCGTTGCTGCGGCTGCTCGAAACCAGCCAGCCGGACCTGCGTCGCATCGCCGCCACGCAATGCGCGTCGGCCGCCGATGCCGACGACGCGGTGCAGGAAAGCCTGTGGCTGGTGTACCGACGCATCGGCGCGCTGCGCACGATCGGCTCGTACACCGCATGGCTGTTCTCGATCGTGCGCCACGAATGCCAGCGGCTGATGCGGCGGATGCGCGGTCAAGTGGCGCTGCCCGAGGAAGACCATCCGCTGTTCGCGTGCTACGCGACACCCGATCTGCGCATCGACCTGGCCGCCGCGATCCAGTCGCTGCCCGACAAATACCGCGAGGCGATCGTGCTGCGTGATTTCGAGGAATATTCGATCACCGAGATCGCCAACGCGCTGCGCCTGACCCGCGAGGCGGTGAAAAGCCGCATCCACCGCGGGCGCGAAATGATCCGCGACTACCTGCGCAATTGAACCCGTGGCTATCGCAATGCCTTTTTCCCGCACACGCCGCGCTGTTGCACCGGCGGGCACGGCACCGAGCCGTACGAACAGAACACGCAGCAGTCGCCGGCTTTCGGGCGCAGCAGCGCCCCGCAATGCGGGCACTCGTGGAAAAACAGGCAGGCATCCACCGGCATGGTTGCCGCGTGCGCAAAGCCGCAATGCGGGCAGGTCAGCACTGATTCGAGCACGATGTCATTCATTGAGATGGCCGATGCGCCTTCGTGTAGCGGCCGAACAGGAACTCCGCGGCGAATGCAAGCAACACGATGACGAGGATGACCGGGCCGACGACGCCTGGATGCGGAGGCACCCGCCCCAGCGCCAGCAGCAGGTACCAAATCGCGGCCAGCAAACACAACGGTCCGGTCACGTAACAGTGCAAGCGTCCGCAACGCGCCATGTTGGCAAGACAGCCCGCGCCCATCACAGCGAAGGCAGCCACCGGCAGCCACGCCCCGCCGCGGTGCAGTGCGCCACCCACGACCAGCGCCACGATCGGCAGATACCACAGCAGCCACGCCGACATGCCGCGGGTGAGATCACGCGCGGATCCTTCGCTCGTTGTGCATGAATCGTTCATCGTTCCGCTCCGGACGAACCGGATGGCACTATTCTGGACCCCGTACCCTGGTACGGTGTCAAGTGGGCACGATGGCTTCCACCCTTTCGATCGGCAGGCTCGCACAGGCGGCCGGCGTCAACGTCGAAACGATCCGCTACTACCAGCGGCGCGGTCTGCTGGCGGTGCCGCCGAAGCCGCTGGGCGGACAGCGGCGCTATCCGGAAGATGCCGTCAAGTGCGTGCGTTTCATCAAGCGCGCGCAGGCGCTGGGTTTCACGCTGGACGAGGCAGGCGCGCTCTTGAAACTGGATCGTGCGCGCGCCTGTGCCCCGACCCGCGCGTTGGCCGCGAGGAAGCGGGCGTTGCTCGACCGGAAGATCGCCGACCTGGCCGCCCTGCGCGGCGCGCTCGACGACCTGATCCGGCAATGTGCAACACGCCGCGGAAGGACAGGTTGCCCGATCATCGAAACCCTGACGCGCGATTGATGTGATGACTGCAGGCGCACGACCGGGCGAGCCTGCACGAACGAGTGCACCATCCGCCCGTGGTCAACGCCGCTGGTGCGCCAGCAGGCCGAAGTTGGAAACGATGAACGGGGTCAGGTAATTCAGCGCCAGCTTGATCGCCAGATGCGCACTCATCGCACCCCGCAGCAGTTCATCGCCATGGTTGAACAGGTTCAACCAACTGCCGACCACGAACGCGATCAGCAGCGTGCGTTTCAAGTGCACCGGCGTCGCCACAATGCGCGCAAAGGCTTTCAGGGTCGCGATCATCGCGTGAGGATAGCGGCGTGCGACAGTTGCGCAACGCAAATGGATGCCGGCCTGCGCCGGGATGACGGTATGAAAAAGCCCCGCGATCGCTCGCGGGGCTTGGTTGTTGCTTTGGACTTTGCTTCTGCGGCGGCGCACGATGCGCCGCCGCTTTGCTTTGGTGATGATCGAAGCGAGCTTTTGTGGAATCCGGCCACGGATGGCCGTCTTTTGATTTTGCGATCAGGGATGATCGCTGAAATCAAAAGTCCATGCCGCCCATGCCACCCATGCCGCCCATGCCGCCGCCGGCGCCGCCGTGGTTGTGCTCTTCCTTCTTGGGCGCTTCGCCGATCATGGCTTCGGTGGTGATCATGAGGCCGGCGATCGAGGCCGCGTTCTGCAGCGCCGAACGGGTGACCTTGGTCGGATCGAGGATTCCCATCTCGACCATGTCGCCGTATTCGCCGGTGGCGGCGTTGTAGCCGTAGTTGCCCTTGCCTTCGGCGACCTTGTTCAGCACCACCGACGGCTCTTCACCGGCGTTGGCGACGATTTCGCGCAGCGGGGCTTCCATCGCACGGCGCGCGATCACGATGCCGTGTTCCTGGTCTTCGTTGTCGCTCTTCAGCTTGCCAATCGCGTGCACCGCGCGCACCAGCGCCACGCCGCCGCCCGGCACCACGCCTTCTTCCACCGCCGCACGCGTGGCGTGCAGGGCGTCTTCGACACGGGCCTTCTTTTCCTTCATCTCGACTTCGGTCGCGGCACCGACCTTGACCACCGCCACGCCGCCGGACA
>SCQS01000060.1 GCA_004299705.1 Rhodanobacteraceae bacterium
TCCTCTTGGCTCAGGTGCGTATAGTTCATGTGCAACTCCACTTGCCGGTGAAGCGGCGCAGGCTACCGCACCTGGGCCGCTTCGTTGGGTCAGGCGTTGCACTTCAGAATTGAATTCACCATCCATCGTCGCGGCGTTGAGGTAATCCTCCGGCCTTCCGCCCAAAATTTTCGACTGCGCAACCGCCACCGCGGATAAGACCTCAGGCGAGTAATAGATGCTTTCTACGGAAAAAACGGACAACGGATATATGCCCTTGGATTCAAGATCTATTATTTGCGCGCTATTCATCCCATCGTTGTCAACAAGTCCAAATACCTGCACTCGGTGCATTTCATTGATGGACCGGACACCAACCACCGCCTCCCTAACTTGTCGGCATCCACCGCGATGGGCAATGGATACATCTTGGAAAAGTAATGAGTAGAGCGGTGTGTCCAGGCTCCCGTCTGAACCCTCAACGAAGAGCATCTTGCTACGTGATCCGAGGATATCGACGTAGAGCGACTCCGGAATGCTCTCCACGCTCTTCAAGGTGTCGGCGTCCCACGAACTTGCGGTCTGATTTGTCCAAGTAACATTTCTTACGAGTAGGAGTGTTCCCTTGTGGATGGCGCGCGGAAGTTCCAGTTCGTGCGTGCTTACAACGAAGCCGCAGTCGCGGCGTTTGTTGATAAGAGCAGCAAGCAACGGAATGACAATTGCTCGATGCAGATGTAGTTCCGGTTCATCTATCAGAAAGATCGTTTGAGGTGAGGCAGAGACGACTTCAGCCGCGAGGATCACGGCGGTTCGCTCGCCGTCTGACATACGAGCCAAGCTGTAAATGCTGCCATCTCGACTTGCTTTGATGTCCTCCTGAAATACCAACGCGACCGGCAGACCCGCTTGTCCCAGAAGCAGATTCACTTGATCGAGTGGAGAGTTTGCTGCCCGAAGCAGTGCGATCGCCGAGGAGCCCGTGCCTTCTCGCTGTATGGCATTGGCAGCGTCTATCTTGTATTGCGCTTCACGAACTTGCAGATCATGGATTGCTTTTTCGTTCCGTTGCGTTCCTGAGATCGGGTGCCATCGACTATCCTGCGAGCGATCCCAGCCCACCGAATTCAATGCGTACTGCTTTCGACTCGCTGGCGTCATGTTAAGGGCCTCTTGGTCGAAATAACTCGGGCGAGATCCGGGTATGTACACCACTTTGGTACCCAATAGGCCCACCAAGTGCTGTACCAAGGCAGACTTCCCGGTTCCATTACGGCCGATGATGAATAATGGCGTACCCCCCTCGACGGTTATCGTCAAATTCTCCCCAACCTGACGCGTAACCGTCTCAAAGGTAGTCTAAATTGTTCCACCGCTTTGCTCTGCAGATATGCCATCAGTAGTAATCGAATCGTCCATAGACCAGCTCCAGTTCTAGTTTGAGAACGCTTGGCGGAGGATCGAGCTACGTAATCGCCAGGCGCGCCGGAGGTCAGCGTTGACGGCAGCTTCTACTTCTTCCATCACGCTTAGGCGGCGCTCGACCTCGGCGACGATGCGAGATTGTTCGGCAGCGGGTGGCACTGGAATTGGTTGACCTTTCAGGTCACCACCCGAAATCCCCGCTTGCCCTGCTGTTGTCCGTACGCGTCTAGCCAGATAGTCACGCGATGCGCCCACATTAGCCATCATCGCAACAAACTGCGGCAATGCTCTCGAAGCGACGAGCCTGCAGCGGATGAGTTTGTCGGGGTGCACCAAAGGCAGCTCATGCGTGGGAACGACGCCGCACACTCCGACCAGATCAGCGTTGCCGTTGTAGCGGGTGAAAAGTAGATCCCCTGCCGCCAAAACGTAGTCTGGATAGTCGCTCGCACGAGCTTTGAGGTAACGAATATCCTCTAGGTTCACAGACAGGGTACGCACCGCACTAATGCGAAGAATCGGAAGCCCCGATGCACCGTCTGGTTTTACCGAGATTCCGTTGCGCATCAATTCGAGGAGTTGATCGAGACTCGCCCACGCCCACCCTTCAGGAAGCGGTGGAAGGTTTGTGGTATCGGGAACAGCGGGTTCCTTGTACTTGCCGCGGCCGTGCCAGTTCTTGCGGCGGTCGGCGAGGATGCGGGCGAGGAGCTGTTCGCCGGTCTCGAAGGTGCGGCCTTCGGCCTTGGCCAGTTCGGCTTCGGTGGGGACGAGGCGGCCTTCGCAGGCTGCCTTGAGGACGGCGGCGCGGTAGCGCTTGAGGTTGGCTTGCACGCGGCGCAGCGCGGCCATACCGGCGTCGAGGCGGGTGAATTGTTTTTCGATTTCGGAGACGATTTGGCGCTGTACGTCAATTGGCGGGAGTGGAAATTCCAGATCGCGAATAATTTCCTGACTGATGTTCGGCTGCGCCCCTCCCTTACCTTTTTCGATCAACTCGCGACGCTTCGATTCAAGGAAGCGATAAGCAAAGCGCGTGTCGATGGATTCAGGCAGGAAGATTCCGCAAACGGCTTGGTTCGTAGCCGCTTCAATCCCCAGAATGCCAAGTTTTCCGACGGTAGCACCATAAAGCGCAACGCAAAGCGTCCCCTTCGGGAACAGCTTTGCCGAGGACTGTTCCAGAGCGGCTCGTGAAATCTTCTCCCCCGTTTCATAGACAACGCGGTCACCTAGCTCGCCGGACTTCACCCACGGAATGTCGCCGTCGTAGTAGCTCGACACAGAGCGCTTTGGTGTTCCACCGCTTAACGTTTTAGCCACATCACCAAGTCGTACGATCCGCCACGGCATCGCCGTCTGCGTTCGCACGCCATCGACACGTTCTTCAACGATCGAGGGTAAAGAGCTGGATTCCGGATCGCCGCTGCGCGGCGTCCGGAATGACGAAGCGGGTGGATCCCCGCCTGCGCCAGAATGACGAGCGGAGGATTGGCTTGCGGATTGGCGTTCGCGCATCTTCTTGGATGCCACTGAGTTCATGCCGCCAGCGCCTCGTTGAGTTCATCCAGCAATCCCGGCAACTGCTCGCCGAACAACTGGTGCACCTTGCCCAGGCCGCCACGTTGGCTGAAGGGTGCGTAGTCGAAGTCGTCCGGCTCGATGCTGAGGCTGGTGGCAATGTGGTCGCGGATGGCTTCGAGCCACGTCATTTGTTCCGGTGTGAACGCGACGCCGGCATCGGCTTTCGTTTTCAGCCAGCGGTCGAAGCGTTCAGCCACGGAATCGGCGAACGGCGCCAGCACCGGCTGTTGTTGCAGGGCGAAGCGCACCAGCGGGATCAGGTCGGCGAAGCGTTTGGCCTGGGTGCGGCCTTTCACCTTGTCGGGCGTGGTGACGGCGAAGGCGTCCCACAGGCGGTCTTCGGTCCACGCGGCGTGTTGCGCTTTCAATTTCGTTTCCAGTTCCTTGAGCATGGCTTCGGTGAGCCGCTGCTTGTACGGCACGCTATAGAGTACCTGCAGCGCGTCGATTGCCGCCTTGTGCTGGTCGAGGTAATCACGGAACTGCTGCACCAGGCCGGCGGCCTTCTCTTTCGCCGCCTTGTCGAAGTCGGCGCTCAGCACTTCGTCGGGCGTGTAGATGTCCAGCGCCTGCTCGGTTTCGCGCTTCAGCGTTTCCAGTGTCTGCCGCAGCGCGGGCTTGT
Organism: Rhodanobacteraceae bacterium; assembly: GCA_004299705.1. GTDB lineage: Bacteria > Pseudomonadota > Gammaproteobacteria > Xanthomonadales > Rhodanobacteraceae > 66-474. Next base: position 3,611 of record SCQS01000060.1, read on the forward strand.
CGAAGGGCGCGCAGGCGGCTTCGATCAGTTGCGCCTTGGCGGCATTGAACTGTTCCCGCAGCACCGATTCGGCATCGGCGCCGGGCTGGCCCGTGGCGCGTTCGGCGATGGCGTCAGGATCGTGGGCGCGCAGCAGCTCGCCGGCCAGCGTGGCGAGGGTTTGACCGCCGGACGCGGCTGCGACCTGTTGGCGTTGGCTATCGTCCAGCTCGCGATCGAGGCGCGACAATCGCGCGGCCAGCGTGGTGAGCGTGTCCTCGTCGCGGCCGCCGGGAAACTGCACGCGCCGCAGCAGCGTCTTCAACGGCACCGTGGGCTGGCGATCCAGCGGGCGCGATTCGGTCTTGTCGCTTTCGCACACGCCGACCGCATCGACGATCACGAAGTGCGTCTTGGCGCGTGCGTCCGCTCCGGAAGCGGATTGCAATTCGGTGGGCGTGAGCACGCGCGTGCCGCGGCCTTTCATCTGCTCGAAATACACGCGGCTGCGCACGTCGCGCAGGAAGATCAGCACCTCCAGCGGGCGCACGTCGGTGCCGGTGGCGATCATGTCCACGGTGACGGCGATGCGCAGCGTGGGCGACAGGCAGAATTCCTTGATGAGGTCGCGCGTGTTGGCCGGCTTGCCGGTGACCGGGTGCCGCGCCTGGTAGGTGATCTTCTTGCAGAAGTCGTCGCCCTTGCCGAACACCTCGCGGCAGATGTGCACGATGTCCTCGGCGTGCGAATCGTCCTTGGCGAAGATCAGGGTCTTGGGCAGCAGCGTGCGGCCGGGGAACAGTTCGGTGAACACCGCATCCTTGTAGGCGCGCAGCACGGTGCGGATCTGGTCGGGCACCACCACCGAGCGGTCGAGGTCGGCAGGCGTGTAGTCGAGGTCGTCGTCCAGCAACGTCTGGCGCGCGGCGCGGGTGGCCTTGCTGCGATGGTCGATCAGCAGGCCTTTTTCGATCCTGCCACCCTGCTCGCCCACGCGGGTCTTGATGCGGTACACGTCGTAGCCGACGTTGACGCCATCGGCCACCGCGCGCTCGTGGTTGTATTCGGCCACGCGGTTCTGGTGGAAGTAGGCGATGGTCTGCGCGGCGGGCGTGGCGGTGAGGCCGATCAGGAAGGCGTCGAAGTATTCCAGCACCTGCCGCCACAGGTTGTAGATGGAGCGGTGGCATTCGTCCGTGACGATGAAGTCAAAGGTCTCGATCGGCACTTGCGGGTTGTAGACGACGTCGCGCGTGCGCGTGCCGCCCAGTGCGGCGGCGAAGTCGGCGCCGGACATTTCGTCCACGTCTTCGTCCAATTCCTCGCCGCGCAGAATGGAATACAGCCGCTGGATGGTGCAGATGGTGACCTTGCACACCGGGTCGATGTGCGAGGAATGCAGGTGCTGCACGTTGTACAGCTCGGTGAACTTGCGCTGGGTATCCGGCGTGCGGAAGTTGTCGAACTCGGTGCGGGTCTGATCGCCGAGGTTGGAGCGGTCCACCAGGAACAGGATGCGGCGGGCCTTGGCGTATTTGATGAGGCGATACGCGAACGCGCAGGCGGTGTAGGTCTTGCCCGCGCCGGTGGCCATGTGGATCAGCGCGCGCGGACGGTTTTCCGCCAGCGACCGTTCGAGGCCGGTGATGGCCTCGACCTGGCAATCGCGCATGCCGGTGGTGACCAGCGGATGCGCGGCGGGCATGGCCTTGAGCCGCGCGCGCAGTGTGTCGCGCTCGGCCATCCATTCGGCCAGCGTTTCAGGACGATGAAACGCGAACACGCGGCGCGAGCGCGTATCGGGATCGCGCTGGTCGCGGAACAGGGTTTCGACGCCGGTGGATTCGTACAGGAACGGCAGCTTGCCGCCATCGACACCGGCTGCGAGGAACACGGGCAGGCTGGCGGCATAGTTCGCGGCCTGCTCGGCCACGCCTGAAAGCGTGGTGCCCTCCTTCTTGGCTTCGACGATGCCGACGGCCTTGCGGTCCACCAGCAACAGGTAATCGCAGGGGCCGGTCTTCAGCGGCACTTCGCGCAGCGCGATGCCGCGGCCGGCGCCGAAATCCATGTCCGTGTAGTCCTGCACGACCCAGCCGCACGCAGCGAGCTGGGCGTCGATCTTCTCGCGGGCGAGTTGTTCGGGTGTCAACGGCACGGCGCCCCCTTGCGCGATGTCGGCAAGATTAGCGCAGGGCGGCGGGAACGCCAAAGCATCAGCGCAGGACGGAAAGGCCACGTTTTGGCCCGAACACTGCCGGCATCAAAGTAACGTGTGCCGGGATGGACAGAGTGAAAAGGTACGTTTTGGCCCCGTCAACCCTATCCTGCACTAGCCCATTTCTCCCCGAAATAATGTCAGGCCCTGACATTTTCGGTCGGCGAAATCTTCAGCATGCTGAAGGTTTCCCTCCGTTGTAGGAACCAGGATGGACGCTCAGCTTGCGTGCTTGCGGATCGGTACGACATTGCTTCCCTGTTTCAGCGCATCCAGATAGTCCGCCCAAGCCTGCATCATCCTGCGGCGCTCGTCCATGTACTGGGCCAGGTTGTACGTTCCGCGAATCGAATCGCGGTCACGATGGGACAACTGACGCTCGATGGCATCCGGATTCCAGCCCAGCTCGTTCAAACGCGTTGACGCCATGTGCCGGAACCCGTGTCCGGTCATTTGTTCCGTGGTGTAACCGAGCCGCCGCAGCGCGGCGTTGACGGTGTTCTCGCTCATTGGACGGTGGCGGGTGCGCACGCCGGGAAACACCAGCGGACCATTTCCGGTCAACCTTTGAAGCTCACGCAGGATCGCCATTGCCTGTGTCGCCAGTGGGACGATATGAGGCGACGTGCGAGGATTCTCTTTGGCGGCCTTGCGCAATTTGCGACGGCTCGGCGGGATGCGCCATTCGGCCGCTTGCAGGTCGATCTCGCTCCATGCCATCGCGCGGAGCTCGCCGGGACGCTGGAAGAGCAACGGGGACAGTCGCAAGGCCGCCAATGTCATCGGGTGTCCTTGATACCCGTCGATCGCGCGGAGCAACTCAGCGACGCAATCGGGTTCGGTGATGGCGGCGAAGTTTCTCGCATCGGCTCGTGGAAGCGCATCGCGTAGATCGGCGGCAGGGTCGCGCTTGGCCCGACCTGTTGCGACGGCGTAACGGAAAATCGCGCTCACGGTTTCGCGGATTCGACCGGCCGTATTCAACGTCCCGCGCTTCACTAACCTCCGCAGCATCGAAAGCACTTCGGGAGCTTCCAAATCGGCGATGGGCTTGTCGCCGATCCACGGGAACACATGATGCTCAAGCCATGCGCGAATCTTGGCTGTGTGCTCCGGCATCCATTCGCCGGATTTCGTGTCCAGCCACTCCAGCGCAATCGCTGCGAATGTGTTTTCGGCAGCGAGGTTCACGGCGAGCTTTTCGAGCTTGCGCTGGGATGCCGGATCGATGCCGCCACGCAATTTCGCCCGGGCTTCGTCCCGCAGCTGACCCGCTTGCATGAGCGAGACTTCGGGGAACACGCCCAAGGCGATGCGCTTCTCCTTATTGCCGTATCGGTACTTCCAGCGCCAATACTTTGCACCGGTCGGCATGACTTCCAGATACAGCCCTCCGCCTGCTGCAAGCTTGTAAGGCTTCTCCCGCGGCTCGGCTTTGCGAGCAGCGAGAGCGGTCAACGACTTGGATTGCGCAGCCATGGGATCCCTCTCATATCCAAATTTGTGCCCCCATGGATTTTAGCAGGTTCCCCCATATATGCCCCCAAAAGCACTTGGATTCCTGGATATGCAGGCGGCCGGGATGGGACGGAAAAACCAAGAAAAAACCCGCTGCAATGCGGGTTTCAGAGGCTTCACGGGACGTCTTGGGAGAGAACCAATGGAGGCCAGGGTCGGAATCGAACCGGCGTACGCGGATTTGCAGTCCGCTGCATGACCACTCTGCCACCTGGCCGGTGACCGGAATGCAGTGTGCGCGTGCGCAATCCGCATTCCAATCGAAACCACGTTGCGCGGCTTCGAAACAACAGACCCCGGCGTACCGGGGTCTCGAAAACTGGAGCGGGAAACGAGACTCGTACCTTTCCCTGAAACATAGCATTGACGCGGGTTTCTTCAAAACACCGCGCCCACGACTCCCTACCCGACTCCCTTCATTAAAGCTCCCCTCGTTGTGCCAAGGTCGACACAAGTCATCGCGCCATTATACAGGTCATCGCATACGGAAACGCAACAGCGCCTTCGCCGCTTCCACCCTCAAGGGCTCAAGGTTGCGGTGTGTGCGGGCCATCCGGTAGATCTCGCCGATCGTAACGCCGGCCTCGATTGACGTGACCTCGTGCTTGACAAGGCATCGGTGTAGGACTCGCGGGAGCAGCCTATCGCTGCGAACATCCGGTACGCCCTCACTCTTCAACGTCGTCGCAATAATGCGGCGCTGTACGCGTTTGCTTGCCAAGTATCCGCGCCGCAACCGATCATGCTTTACGTCAGCGACGCTGCGAATGTGCGGCGACCCTACTTGTTCGGCAAGCTCCCGACGGTGTTCTTCGCTACCGTACCTCATGTTCATGAGGCGGTGTCCTTCGCGAGTGAGCTTGATGACGAACCAACGCTCGTTGTCTGGCGGGTACTCGCCGTCTGGAATTTCGCGCAGGATATCGAAGGTCCATGCAATGCCCGTGGCGTCCAGTTCGCGAATGAACTCATACTTGTCCTCGTGTCCCGCTTTCTTGGCGTAGTTGTGCTGCCGGAACCGCCTTAAAGCATCCACGCTCCGCCCGACATAGAAATAGCGCTTCGCGCCCGCCGCTGCGCTGTCGTGGTAGTAGAGACCGTAGATTGAGCGTGACATGGTGTAATTCCCTAGCCGAATTTAGTTCCCAGCCGCCTTGTTCAACGAGTCCATCGCGCTGCCGTTCTCCCGGATGTCCGCTTGCATTTGGGCAATGTCACCTTGAACGCGAGCCCGCGTTGTGCTGTAGCGCTGCTGCTGAACCGCAAGCGCCGCGCAGCCCTGCAGGCTCGGCGTAGCGTTGCACGGGTTTGTGGACAATCGCTTGTCGAAGCCCGCGAGGTGGGAATTGCCTGAGTCGATCGCCTCGTTGACCTGGAACTTGATCTGCCCCATCCGGAAGTCCAGTTGGCCGATCCGAAAGGCAACCTGCCCAGCCTGAAACGTTTGGTTCTCGGCGTCCAATTGCTTTTTGATAGCAAGGTCTTTCCGTGCAGCGACCAGAACCTCGCCTTCGGCGCTCTTGGCTTTGTCCATGCCGGTGTAATTCGCCTCACGCTCGTTATAGTTCTCCAGATCGCGAGTGAGCGCCGCGATTGTTTCCGCGTCTTTCGCACGCTCCTTGGCCCCAGCAAGGCTCGCCCGCCTCGCTTTGGCTGCGGCCTCCAATACGGCAACATCATCTGCAAGCGCGGCCTGATTGCTCGCTGCAAAGTGGGTGATCACGTTGTTGAGCGTGAGGTCGATGCCACTGCCGGATACCGTCCCGGCAATGTTCGCCGCCTCGCCAAACAAACCGTTGGCCTTCATGGTCAGGGTGATCGCGCGCCCGTCGGTAGTACCGCCGGTGATGCTGTATTCCTTCCTGATCAACGTGCCGTCGCTCGTCATCCCGACAACGCTCAGCGATCCCATCAATTGCTGGTCCTTGTTCTCCGTTAACTGGAGCCCGGCGACGTCGTTTGCATCGCTCGTCTGGTAGGTTCCAGACAAAGAATGACTGCATCCCGCGAGCACCAGCACCCCGAGTAACGTGCCCACTTTGCGCACCGCCATACCTTGCCACCTGTTTTGCCTTGGCAGTCCATTCTATGCCGCCCTCCGGCTTACAACGTGAAGCATGCACGGTTTAGCGCCCCGCGCTGATGCGCGTGGGCGATCGCGCGGCCGAAAGTTAGAAGTCGTTCGGGAGGCCGATCGTGACGACCGGCGCGGTGTCATCGCCGGGGCCGACGTGCGCGGTCAGCGTCACCAGCCGCGCCTTGGTGCCTCGGCCTTCGCGTGGAACGCGCAGCACGCCAAACGCGATGCAGGACGCGCCGGCATTCCGCTTGCCCGCGAAGCGCGCCATGTACAGCACATCCCAAAGCCTGCCGGCTTCGTCCTGCGGCCAATGCTTGCGCTTGGTGTCGTCGTCATCCCATGCCACGCAGTCATCCCACGCCGCGCGCGTGAGCGCGACGGGATAACGGAAGCCGGCCTCGCGCGCGGTTTCGGTCACGTCCACAAGGTAGCCATCGTCGAGCGCATCGGCGCGGCTGTAGCTGTAAACGGGGCCGCCGAAAATCTCGGCGGCGGTTGCGGTGGTCTGTGCGTTCATCGTCACGGTTCCTTTTGGTTAGATCAGGCCGCGGCCGGCCATTGAGGTCGGTTCGCCAGCGCCAATCACCACGTGATCCAGCACGCGCACACCAATCAGTTGCAGCGCGTCACGAAGCTGGCGGGTGATGTTGCGGTCGGCGGCGGATGGCTCGGATACGCCGCTCGGGTGGTTGTGGCTGAAAATCACGGCCGCCGCGTTGTGGTTGAGCGCCGCACGCACCACTTCGCGCGGGTGGACGCTTGCGCCGTCAAGGGTTCCGCGAAACATTTCCTCGAACGCGATCACGCGGTGACGGTTGTCAAGGAACAGCACGCCGAACACCTCCCACTGATAGCAACCCAGCTTTAGTTTGAGAAAAGCGGCGGTATCGCGCGGGGTCATCAGTGCTTCGCCCGCCTTGAACATCCGGCGGTCGAGGATCGCCAGCGCCTCGGCGATGATTTCGTTGTCGTGCTCGCTGTCGCCGCCCGCCGCCTCGTAGGCTGGCGGCGCGTCCTCGCTGTGGATCGCCTCCCTCACCTGCCCGTTGGTGAGTCCCGCTTTGGCTTCCGCCGCCTTGGCCGCGCGCGCTTGTGAAGTGATGACGTTCGTATTCATGGTGCCTGCCTCTCTGTTTTGATCTGCCCATCGGAGCCGTCCCGGACGAGGCAGGCGCCCGAGGGCGAGGCAGGCAGGGGCGCGAAGCGCCGCGAAGCGGGCAAGCCGTTCGGCTACGGTTCGGCCGGCCGCATCGGCTGAATCCGTGGCTGGACGAGCGCAGACCCTTGCCGACTCGCAAACGGGCGCAAGCTCTGCCCGGAAGGACGGCTTTATGGGTAGATCAAGAGAGGCAACGCCTGGAACTGCACCACGAATGCGCGCGGCTACGGCGGCGCTGGTGTCAGGCAGCAAGTGCTCCTTGTGCCACCGGCACGGGGATGGAGCCCAGCTCAAACTCTACGCGTCACATGTGACGCGTAGAGCAGCACACGCAGCACTTGACGCGAACCGCGTGTTGCTACGAGCAATCTCTACGCGTCACATGTGACGCGTAGAGCATCGCGGATATTCGCTCATGGCCGCGCTGGTGGGCTGGCGGCCCCATCCACCTTCGCGCCTGCCCGCTCGTCTCGCCTCTCCGCCAAGGGGATGGTCGGCGTTGCCACGGGTCAAGGGCGCATCCATGCCCTCGGCGTGCCTTCGCCCGATCCCGCCCACGCCCGGCGTCCAGCCGGGCACAAGCACGGGCGGGCTGCGGCCTCGGTCACGACCCTTGACCCGTGGCACCGCCGCCCTCGCCGTCGAACGCGCGACGCAAGGGCGCGTTCGCGGCGCCCCGTGATGGCGTCGGGCGATCCGACCGGGCAGGCAAACACGAAGGGAATCCCGGATCGCGGACAGGCGCCCACCAAAGCGCGCGGCGGCCGGAGCAAAGGCAAGAGCGGGCTCCCCGCCGGGCAGGCGGGGTGAAGCGGTAAATCAACAGCGAAGCGAGGCAAAGCGTATGAACATGAAACTTCTGGCGAGCATTCTGGCTACCGCGCTGGTTGCGGTCGGCGTGGGCGCGGGCGCGCGCACGCTCAAGGGCGCGGTGGCGACGGTCACCATGCAGCAGCGCGCGGCCGATGCCGTGCTCGCGAGCGCTGGCGTGACGATCGCGCCGCAAGCAGCGCGCGGCGCGCGGTCAACGGCAACCCAGTGGCAATCGGCCGCCACGTGGCAACCTGGTAATTGATCGCCGATCAGACAAAAGCCCCCGCGAGGGGGCTTTTCTGCGTGTCGGGGGTTGCACTGCGCGGTGATTGTGCCAAAGCCGTTCAACGGGCACCAGCACTCACTTGCGCGGCGCCAGGTGCGCTGCATACCGGAGCGCCTTGTGCGCAATAGTAGTCGCCACGAAACAATCCCGACGTGATGAGTTGGAAGACCCACGAAACCCCACCGACGGTCAACGTTGATTGGTTCTCGCAAACGTCACCGCCACTAGCGTTGCAGCCAGTCCGCATGTCGTTCGTCAACGTGACCCACACGCTCTGACCGTTCCATGTCGCGTAGCCGCTGAAACTCCCCCTTGCAGGGGCAAATCCACACATGGGCCGCGAAAAGTAATTGACCCCGGTTTCAGTGCAACCCTCAACACGAAGGGTCTGGCTGGAAAACATCGGCGTTCCGCAGCCGCCTGGAGCGGTAGCGGTCGCCGGCACCCACCCGGAGTAGGTGTAGCTCGGCGCGCCATAAATACCGGCCGGACACGATTCGGTTCGGGTCTGCGTTTGCGTGAACAGGAAGTTGTTTCCGCCATAGGGCGTGTAGGCGGCGGTGCCCGCCGGACAAGACCCGCCGCTCTGCTTCTGCAAAGTCGTCTGACCGGGCTCGCAGGTCAGCCCCGGACCGCCTGGCGGCGGCCCCGATGGCGGGGGACTCGCGCTGCCGAGGGTCACGGTGCTGGACCCACCAACATTGGTTCCGCAGGCGGAGTAACTGCACTGGAGCGTCGAATCGTTGGTCGGCGCCGCCGCTTGGCCGGCGAGCGGCTGCGGCCGCGTGGTTACCGGGCTCGTGGCGTCCTGTTGCGGAGTCGCGATCACGGCTCCGGACGCGGCAAGGAGCGCGCCGGCGACGCCGGCGGCGAGGATGTGTTTTTTCATGGCGCACACCTTCAATGAGAGTTGGGAAAAAACCGGGCGGCGGCCCGCCCGGAAAGCTCGCGGAAAATGGCCGGCAGCACGATCCGGCACCACCGCGCCCGGAATTGAAGTCGCGCGCCCATCGGCAACCGGACAGCGCGCGCTTTCCGCTTCCACGTCGCCCGCTTGAAATCGAGGTAGCGCGCGAGGCAGTAATGGTCGATCAGGTCGGCCGACCAGCCGGGCGGAAAAATGCCAGGCACGTTGAGGCCGTGGAGTTGCCGAAACAGCGTTTCTTCAGCGCCGAGATCGCGCGCGGTCGAGGCAACAGCTTCGTGTTCGGTTTTGGATGATTCGGTGGTCATGGGTTCGGTCCTCTTTCTGGGCGCGAAACTCGCGCGGGGTCTGCTGGCTTTTGATCTTGCTTCTCGCGCGATCGGACTTCCGCAATCCGAACCTTCGCGCGACCGCTGTTGAGGGCCGGCCGCGGCCGGGGAACGTGCACGGGCGGGCCGCTCCATCGCCCGCGCGTGTGCGTTCCCGCGCATGACGCCCGTCCAAGGGCGGCGTGCGCGCCGGGGGGAGCCAACGTTCGACCCGCGTCATCCAAAAAATGGGCCGCTTCATCGCCCATTTTTTCGGATGACCGGCCCCGCCCCAAGGCGGGGCTTGGTCGGACGTTGGGGGGCGCCGCGCGCCCCCCGGTCGTCGGCGGCGAAGCCGCCGCGACAACCCCCTTTGCTTTCGAGCGCAAGCGAGAAAAGGGGGTTGTCGCGGCGCAAGCCGTGACGACCGGCGCCAAGCCGAAGGCGCGGAACCCGCTGGCCCACGTTTTTTGGGCCAGCGGGTGGAGCCGGGGACACGAAGGGGACGCGACGCCAGTCGCGATCGAAAAAAGCGCGCCAGCGCGTTCCCCGCCGCTTTCCAGCGGGGATTTTTCGTTTCCCCTTTGTGGCAACGGAGGGACGCGGGACGTGGCATCCGGCGCATAGCCGGGTGCCACACACAGTGTCACGGTGTCACGCGTAGAGCACACCAGCGAAACCGCGCGCCATATATGTGACACGGTGGCAGGCCGCGAGGCAGGGCGCGCGGCGGGCCGAGCGGCGGGGTCGAGCGCGGGCGCGCGTGGCATTTTCACGCGTCGCCCTCCAACCCGAGTTCGCGCGCGAGGGCGACGCTTTCCTCGTAGGAAAGCGTGCCGCGTGGCGTCACGGTTTCGGGCGCCGCGGCGGGCCGCTTTTTCGCTTTTCGCGCGGCATCAAGCGCGGCGCGCTTTTGGTGCGCCCGCTCGTACTGTTGCCGCCGCGCCGCGAGGCCCAAAAGCTGACCGTTCGGCGGCTCGCAGTTCGCTGGAAAAACAGAGTGCCAAACGGGATCGCTTTCGAGCCTATCGATGTCCAGAAACCACCAGCCCGCACCCTCGCGGTTCTGGTAGTTTTTTGCCGCCACCGCGCCCACCAGCGCGGCCAGTTCCGCCTCCGAATCGGGGTGGTTTTTGGACAGCCAAACCGGCGCGACCACGAGGACTTCGGTGACCACGCCCGGCTGCGAGTTATCGGGCCGGCACGTCGTCGCGATCCGGTCCGCGATTCCGCCCTTTTTCGACCAGCGCGCCGGCGACTGGTTGACCATCTTTTCAACCTCGATCTCGACGCGCCAACTCGGCCCGACTTCGGCGATTCCGTCTGGTACCAAGCCGCCCGCACCTCGCGCGCGCCCCCGCCAAATCTCGCCCTCCGCAATAGCTCCATCTTGGCCCAGCCCGAAGGCCAACATCCCGGCGATTTGGTTGTGCAGGAATTTCTCGGGCAAGACGCACGCGCGCTGACCCGGTTCGGTCAGCGTTCTTTGCACACCGCTGGCCCGGCCATCGACGCCGCGCGTGGTCAGATATGCGCGCCTCGCGAATTCCGAAATCGCGACCGCGCGGAGCGCGCCGCGCTCGCACATTTTTTTGACCACTCGCCGCAGGATGTCGGGCGCGACGCTCGGGAACATCGAATAAACCACCGGCATGGTGATGCCCCCGCCCAATGAGTCCGCGACCGACAGAATTTCGCCCGCGCGGCTGTGCGTGGCGATCATGGAATCTCCCTCCCATCCGTCGCGTCCTCGCGCTCCTCGATTCGCCTGATGCACATCCAGCGCACTTGATCGCCCAGGCCCGCCCGCCGGATCAGCAGCAACAATTCGCGATCGTCCGCGGCGCGCTGGGCGCGCTTTTCGGCCCGCGCCGCGCGGCGTAGCGCCGCGATTTTTTGTTCCAGTTTTTCGATTTTTAAGGACATTGGTGGTCTCCTTTGTCAACGAGCGGCCGTTGCCGCACTGGGCGCCCGCGGCCTGACCGCCGGCGCCGGTTGTTTTCCCCCGCTCTTCTTGCCGCCGCCGCTGGGCTTCTTGTTCTTCGACGCGGCCCCGGCGATGGCGCCCAGCACCGCGCCGGCGATCGCGCCGCCCACGCCGCGATGGCCGCCGAAGTGATCGTTCCCGCTGACCAGCGCGGCGGCCACCTTGGCGACCGCCGCGACCCCGAACCCGATGAGGAAGACGACGAAGACGTACACCGCGATGGTCGCGATGGCCGCCGCTCCGATGCTGGTCGAGTTCGCGTTCGCCGCCGCCGCGGACGCGTCGAGCACCTGGGTGGCCTTGACAATGAACGTGTTGGCGATCGCCACGAGGAACACGGTGGCGAGGAACGTCATGATTCCGACCGCCACCTCCTGCACGATGTTCTTTCCCCAGTTCGGCTTGACCGGGTAGAACGAAAGGACGAGCGGACCAAAGGCAAGCGAAACGATGATGTGCGCCCACGAGAGGAACATCTCAAAAAACATCACGAGATACACGGCCGCCACCACCAGCACGCCGATGATCGCGAGCACGGCGCATATCAAAAACGTTCCAACGCCGGCAACCGCCTCGAAGGGATGCAGCACGGTGTGCATGACGCCGTGCGAGGAAAGCACGCCGGTGAGGGCGCCGATGTCGTTGTAGACGCTCAGGATGCCGTTGACCGCGGCGTCGAACAGCCATTTCGCCAGCGACGGCAACGGGTCTCCCTGGCCGGCGATGGCTGGCGCGCTCGTCGCGCCCGCGGCGGACGCGGCGGAGACCACGGTGTTGAGCAGGCCATCCAAGCCGCTCCAAACCTTGTCGTAGATGTCGAAGCCGCTGGTCCACTGCGACAACAGCGTGAGGACGACCGCGATGGTGACGCCGAGTTTCACCGTCTCCGGCCCAAGGTCGCCGCCGTTCTTGTCGGCCATCATCGGGATCACGATCGCAAGGATGCGGATCGCGACGCAGGCGGAGAGAATCAGCAGCCCTTGCTGGGTCGTGAGGTGGTCGGCGACGCTTTTCGCGGCCGTCCCGGCGGTTTGCAAGAACAACCGAACGGGCGCCTCGAAGCTGTCCAGCGCTCCGGTTGTGGTGGGCGTGGCGGCGCTTGCGGCGATCGAGACGAAGCCGGCGACCGCGAACGTTGCCGTGAGCCGAAAAGCGCGTCGTATCGAAATCATGGGCAGCCTCAATTCAGCGTGCGCGAAACGCACAACGGACAGTCAAGGTAGAGATTCGCGGCGCGTTCGCTCAGCAACTTACGCTCGACGAGGTGCAACAGGTTCTCTTCGATCCAACACGCGTCGGCCAAAACGTCGCCTGGTGGCAATGGGATCAGGCCCGCCGCGCGCAATCGCCGCGCGCCGGCGAGGATCTCGTGCGCCGCGGCGGCCATCGCCGGCGCGGCTTCGCTCCGGGTCTCGATCGCGCGCACGGTGGCGACACCAAACGCCCAGGCATCACCGCCGGCTCCACCCGCCGTTTGGTTCGTCAGCTTGCGCATGGCTGGCTTTCGAGGACGAGCGTCCAAAGAATCGCGCCGGCACGCCGACGGCTGCGCGGCCTGTGCCGCTCAAAGCCGACTGGCCGCACGTTGCCGCGTGCATGCAAGCGGCGCACGGCTTCCTCTGCGGCTCGCCGATTCAGTTGCAGAGCGCGTTGCAGTTCGGCGGTCGTGAGTGGCACGCCGAGTCGCAACACATCGACGATGCGTTGCGGGGCATGGTTGCTGTGGAGCGCGCGCTGGGTCATGTCGCGCCCCCGACGTACGCCGCCATCTGCTCCGCCGCCTTGGCCGCCGCGGTGGCGCGGTCCTCGCACGGCTCCAGCGCGCGCCGGTGTTGCGCCGCCGCGGCTTGTGCCGCCTTGGCCGCGGCCCGGCGGGCGGCCAAGGCCCCGGCCACGAGCCCGTGCAGCGGCACCTCGCCGCGCATGACGTGCCTCGCCACCTCGGTCCGCACGGCGGCCAGCCCGTCTACCTCGATGCTGTGCTCTATCTCCGCCGGCTCGTCGTCGTACCAATAGACGATCCCCGTCGCCGCGTGCGTGCGCATGCGCTTGCGCGGCGTTGCCACGGGCGCAGCAGCAGCACGCACCGCCAAAGGTGGCCGCGTCGCGCGTGCGTGCGCGTGCTTGCTGCTGCTTTTCGCTTGCTCCTTGTGGCTGTTACTGCTTTTGAGGGCCTGATTTTCCGGCGCCGGAAAACCCGGAACCGGATTTTCAGGCGTTCGGTCCTCGCATGGCTCCTGGGGGGTCGCGTGGACCATCATTTCCCGCCCGCGAAATTGACCCGCGGCGTTGCGCGGACGGGGCAACTCACGGATATACCCAGCACCCTCCAATTCCTTGAGGGCCGTGGTCACTGCGTCCCGGCCCTCGCGCCCGCCGCCCTCCTGGGCCAGCGAGCGCGCAGCGACAGGGAAGCCGTCGGCGTTGGTCAAGATGCGGACAAGGATCCCCAATGCCCGGAAACTCAAGCGAACATCCCGCGCGGTCGCGCGCGGGATTGGCTCATCCGTGTACTCTCGTTGCGCACGGATGTAACGGGTGCCTGCCTCGGTCACGCCGCACCGCCTTCCGCCGCGCGCGCGACAAGCGCGTCAAGGTCGGCTTTCGGCCACCGCGTGAAGTGCGCCCCGAGTCGCACGGGATTCAGCGCGCCGCGGCGCGCGAAGCGGAACAGCGTCGCCCTGCTCACGCCGAGATAGCGCGCCGCGCTGCGCGTGGTAAGGAGGAGAACTTCGGTGGACTGCACGGGCTGCATGGGGGGATTCCGGTCGGTTGGCCCGACCGGAATCCCCGCGCTGCGCTTGCGCGCACGAAGTGTCTGCGCGACACTTCGTCGCGAAGCCCGGCTCTCTCAACAGGATTCCGGCCTTCAAGCCGCCGGGCGGTCTAGCCACCGCCCGGCGCAATCAGAATCCCACAGTTCCAGCCGGTCGCAAGGATCGCGTTTGCTTCGCACGCAAAGCATCACGTTTGTGTCGCAAGCAACTGATTCTGAACACTCGCGTAAATGGTTGCGACACAAATGCGGCGGCTCGCGTAAATGGTTGCGGCGAGCCTGAATGCTTGCCTAACGCTCAGCGTCGCGCAGGCCGTCGAGATAGTCGGCCCACGTCTGCATGACCTCATGGCGTTCCCGGACAAACCCCGCGCGGTCGTAAGCCGCCGCCACCTGCCCGCGTTTCGCATGCGCGAGCTGGGCCTCCAGCACGTCGGCGGATACGCCGAGCCGTTCGCGGGCGACCGTGCGCAACGTCGCGCGCAACCCGTGGGGCGTCTGGACGCCGCGCAACCCCGCATCTCGCAGCGCCTTGCTCAACGCGTCGCGCGTGAGGTGGTGGTTCTTCTGCCGCGCCAGCGGCGGAAACACGAAGCCGACGCCGCCCGTGAGCGGCCGCAGTTCCTCAATGAGCGCGAGTGCCTGCTTGGGCAACGGCACCGTGTGCGCGCGCCGGGTTTTCATCACGCCGGCCGGCAAAGACCATTCGGACGTTTGGACGTCCAGTTGATCCCAGCGCAGACCGACAATGTTTCCCGGCCGCTGGCCCAGGTAGCAGCAAAGCATCAGCGCCGCGCGCGTCACCGGGTTCGGCAGACGCTGAATCGTGCGCAGCACCTCGGCCAGCGCCGCGGGCGTCGTGGCCGCGGCCATGTGCCCACGCTCGCGCCTCGGGAGGTTGTGGCGCAAATCGAGGTCGAGCAAGCGACCTTCTTCGCGGCAACCTTCCGCGATCGCCAAGCGAACGATGCCTTGCGCGGCGCCAGCCGCCGTTCGCGCGTACTCCGGGCTGCGGGAGTCGGTGTCGCGAATGACCGGCAGCACGTCGGCGGTCGCAACCCTCGCAACGTCGAGCTTGCCGAGTCGCGGCAACAAGTAGACATCCACGGCGCGGCGATTCTTGCGAAGCGTGATTGCAGACCAGCCCGGCGTCTTGATCTCAAGCCACCGCCCGGCGATCTCGGCGAACGTGCGCGCGTCCGCCGCGGCGCGCCCCGCAGCCTTGGCGGCCTTGCGCTCCACGCCTGGATCGATGTTACGTCGAAGCTTCGCGCGCGCGTCCAACGCCAGCGCACGTGCCTCGGCCAACGAAACCTCTGGGTAGTGTCCCAGCGCGAGCCGGTTCTCGCGGCCGTCGGGTCTGGTGTACTTGAGCCGCCAGTGGTGGCGGCCATCGCGCTCGATCAGGTGCAAGCCGTGCCCGTCATACAACGGAAAGCGACGCTTGCCGACCCCGCGCGCGGTGTCGCGAATGATCTTGTCAGTTAGTGGCTTGGCTTCGATGCCCATTTCAGGGGAGACGCTCTGCGAGCCGAACGGCTCGTCTCCCCTACAGTATCCCGTCCTCGCAAGCGCCCGCAAGCGCCGGCCTGATCCTGTGTGATTCTCGCGCCCATGAAAAACCCCGCATTTACGCGGGGTTGGGAGCCTTTCTGACTGCTTGTGCGCCAGCCTGAAACAGTGTCTTGGAGCGGGAAACGAGACTCGAACTCGCGACCCCGACCTTGGCAAGGTCGTGCTCTACCAACTGAGCTATTCCCGCGCGAGCCGGCAATCATACGTGGGCCGGGGTTCCGGATCAAGCCTCCGGCGAGCCATCATCCCCCGGCATCCGGCCGCTTTTCAGCACCGGCCAAGCGGCGCGCAGGTAGGCCAGCCCGGACCAGATGGTCAGGATCGCGGCGATCACCAGCAGTACCTCGCCCGCGTACCAGGCGCGCAGCAGGGTTGCGTCCTTGTCGCGTTCCCACAGCAGGATCAGGATCGCGACGATCTGCATCACGGTCTTGAGCTTGCCGATCCACTGCACCTTGACCCGGCCGCGCTCGCCGACGAAAGCCATCCACTCGCGCAGCGCCGACACCGTGATCTCGCGGCCCACGATCACCGCGCTGGTGACGGCCAGCAGCGCGGTCGGATGCGCCTGCACCAGGATGAACAGCGTCACCGCGATCATCAGCTTGTCGGCGACCGGATCGAGGAAGGCGCCGAACGCCGATTCCATGTGCCAGCGCCGCGCGATCCAGCCGTCCAGCCAGTCGGTGACCGAGGCCAGCGCGAACACGACCACCGCGGCGATGTTGGCGGCGCGCAACGGAATCATCGGGATCGCGTCGTGCGAATAGAACACCACCACCATCACCGGCAGCAGCAACACGCGGAACAGGGTCAGCCATGTTGGCAGGTTGATGCGCACGCCGCGTTCTCCGGATCGATCAGGCACCTGATTCGCGCCATATGTCGGCAAGGATCTTTGTTCTCGTCATTCCGGGGCGCCTGCGGCTTCATCGCAGGCGAACCCGGAATCCATTTTCTCATTCGGCGAAGATCAAGATGGATTCCGGGTTCCGCCCGCAAACAGCGCGGCCGGCCCCGGAATGACGACGTAAAAGATTCTTGCGTCACACTACTCCAGCAAGTGTGGCACAACGTTCGCGAACCGTCAGGAAGGCTGACCGGTCACCCATGCAGAAACGCATGGATGCGCTCGGCCAGTTCGCGGTTGATCCCGGGCACGCGGCACAGCTCCTCGACGCCCGCGCCGACCACGCCCGCGTGGCCGCCGAAGGTCTTCAACAACGCCGAGCGCCGCGCCGCGCCGATGCCTGGAATGTCTTCCAGTACGCCGTGTTCGCGCGCCTTCTCGCGGCGCTTGCGGTGGCCGGTGATCGCGAAGCGATGCGACTCGTCGCGCACCGCGTCGATCAGGTGCAGCGCCGGCGAATCGGGGCCAGGCTCCAGTTCGCGGCCGCTCTCGCCCAGCACCAGGGTTTCCTCGCCCACGCGCCGCGACGGCCCCTTGGCCACGCCGACCACCGTGATGCCGGCAAGCCCGAGTTCCTTCAACACGTCCAGCGCCTGCGCCACCTGGCCCTTGCCGCCGTCGATCAGCAACACGTCCGGTGCCTCGCCCTCGCCACGCGCCAGCGGTTTGAAACGCCGTTCCAGCGCCTGTCGCATCGCCGCGTAATCGTCGCCGCCGGTAATTCCGCGGATGTTGAAGCGGCGATAGTGGTTCTTGAGCGGACCTTCCGGGCCGAACACCACGCACGACGCGACGGTTTCCTCGCCCAGCGTGTGGCTGATGTCGAAGCACTCGACGCGCATCGGCATCTCGTCCAGTTGCAGCAGCGTGCGCAAGGCCTCGAAACGGGTGTGCAGTGTTTGCCGGCTCGAGAGACGCGCCAGCAACGCGGCTTCGGCATTGCGCGCCGCCAGCTCCACGAACCGCGCGCGCTCGCCACGCACGCGCCATTTCAGCTCGACACCCTGCTCGCGGCGCGTGGACAGCATGTCCGCGAGCGCCGCGGCATCCGCGGGCTCGCGCTCGCAAACCACCTCGGCGGGCGGCGGTTGGTCGAGGTAATACTGGGCGAGGAATTGCCCCAGCACATCCTCCGGCGTCGCATCGAAGGACAGTTTCGGAAAATGATCGCGCGAACCGAGGCTGATGCCGTTGCGGAAAAACAACACCGATACGCAGGCCACGCCCGCTTCCGTTCGGCACGCGATCACATCCATGTCCGCGCTGGCGCCACGCACGTAGCTGTGCGCCTGCAGGCTGCGCAACGCCGCCACCTGATCGCGCAGGCGCGCCGCGCGCTCGTAATCCTGCCGCGCGCTCGCGGTTTCCATCGATGCCGCCAGTTCCTTCACCACGGCGTCGCTACGCCCGTCGAGAAACATCACCGCATGGCGTACGTCCTCGGCGTAATCCGCGGCGCCGATGAAATCCACGCACGGCGCGGTGCAACGCCCGATCTGGTATTGCAGGCACGGCCGCGAGCGGTTGCGGAAATAACTGTTCTCGCACTGCCGCACCTTGAACAGCTTCTGCATCAGCGCCAGGCTTTCGCGCACCGCATGCGCGCTGGGGAAGGGCCCGAAGTAGCGGCCCTTCTCGCGCTTGGCGCCGCGATGGAACACGATGCGCGGGAACGGATCCTCCGACACGAAAATGTACGGGTAACTCTTGTCGTCGCGCAACATGATGTTGTAGCGCGGCTTCAGCGACTTGATCAGCTGCGCCTCCAGCAGCAGCGCCTCGCCCTCGGTGCGCGTCAGCGTCACTTCCATCCGCGCGATCTGTGACACCATCGACGCGATGCGCGGCTCCAGTTGCGGCTTCAGGAAGTAATTGCTGACCCGCTTCTTGAGATTGCGCGCCTTGCCGACGTACAGCAACGCGTCGTCCGCGCCGAACATGCGATACACGCCGGGCGAAGTCGTGAGGGTGCGGACAAAGGCCTTGCCGTCGAAGGCCGCAGCATCGGATGGCATGCCGCCATTTTACCCGCGGCGTGCGTGCGATCGTCGGGGCTTGCATCAACGGGTAGTGGTTTCGTTTGAAAGTATCCGTTCGTGGTGAGGTATCGAACCACGAACGGATACCGGCGAAATACCGTTCATCCTTCGATACCTCAGGACGAACGGTATTACAGCCAAACCAGACTACTGCCCGGCAACATGCCGGATGCACGGCTTTCGATCCAGCAAGCCACGCGCGAAACCCCTGTCCATAATCGGACACCGATGTCCGGTTCCGGATGGGTTGTTCCGGCACGCCAATGTCGTTTGCACGCCCCACATGGGTTTCGCAGGATGTTCGCGGCTGGCACGCAACTTGCCTTGTCAAGGCAGTCTCTGAACTCATCTTTCGAGGAACAGCATGAACGACGCCAACAACGTCATCAGCCTGCGCGGTCTCGGCAAGGTCTACCGCACCGACGAAGTCGAGACCCAGGCGCTCAGCGACATCCAGCTTGCGATCGCGCAAGGCGAGTTCGTGTCGATCTCGGGGCCGTCGGGCTGCGGGAAAACCACGCTGCTGTCGATCATGGGCCTGCTCGACACCGCTAGCGAAGGCAGCTTCACGCTCAACGGCCATGACGTCGGCGCGCTCACCACGGCGGGCCGCGCCCGCATCCGCAACGCCGAGATCGGTTTCGTGTTCCAGGCGTTCAACCTGATCGGCAGCCTGTCCGTCGAGGAAAACGTCGAGTTGCCGCTGACCTATCGCGACAATATCAACGGTGCCGAGCGCCGCCGGCGCGTGCACGAAGCGCTGGAACGCGTCGGCATGGCCCACCGCATGCGTCATTACCCCGCACAACTTTCGGGCGGTCAGCAGCAGCGCGTGGCGGTGGCGCGCGCACTGGTCGGCAAGCCCGCGATCCTGCTGGCCGACGAGCCGACCGGCAACCTCGATTCAGGCAGTGGCGAGGCGGTGATGGGCCTGCTCGATGAACTGCACAAGGGCGGCGCCACGATCTGCATGGTTACCCACGACGTGCGCTACGCCAAGCTCGCGCAGCGCACGGTGTATCTGTTCGATGGCCGCGTGGTTGACGAGGAAACCTTCGATCGCCTGCGCCACGAGGACGAGCGGCGCCTGGACGACCTGATCGGCGGTCGCATCCACATCAGCGCGGCGATCATCCCATGAACGTCGCGTCCATCAAGGTCTGGCTCGCGGAAATCTGGCGCAGCTGGCGCGCAAGTTTTCGGCGCCCGGGCTTCCCGCTGCTGGCGATCGGCGTGCTGGCGCTGGGCGTCGGCGCCACCGTGGCGGTGTTCACGCTGATCGACGACACCTTGCTGCAACCGTTGCCGGTGCCGCAACCGGCGCGGCTGGTGGCGCTGGGGCCGTTGCAAGGCGGCCAGGTGCAGGCGGTGACACCGCGGCAATACCAGCACATGACCGGCGTGGACGGGCTCGTCTCGCTCGGCATCGAGCAGTCCGGGCCGACCGTCAACATCGCAGGCGGGCGCGGCGAGCCCAAGCTGGTACACGTGACGTACGCCGATCGCGGACTGTTGCCGACCCTCGGAATCCAGCCGCTGCTGGGGCGCAACTTCAGTGCGCAGGAGGACAGTCCGCACGGTCCGCCGGTGGTCATTCTGAACTACGGATTCTGGCAGCGCCGCTTCGGCGGTGATCGCAACGTCGTCGGCCGCACGCTGGAAGTGGATGGACGCGCCCACACCATTGTCGGCGTGTTGCCCAAGAACTATGCCGCACTGGGGTTCGCAGGCGACATCATGCTGCCGATGGCGCTACCGCCCAACGATCAGGACGACGGGGCGAACCAGATCGCGATAGGCCGTTTGTCCGGTTCCGCGAGCATCCCGGTCGTCAGCGCGGAATTGAACGCCCGGTTGCACGCAATGTACGTGAAATTGGACAACCCTTGGGTCAAGGCGCGTTTCGGCGCAGAGGATTACAAGGCATCCCTGCACGACGGCGATCGACCCGTGCTGGTCTTGTTCCTGGTCAGCGCCTTGTTCGTGTTGGCAATTGCGCTGGTCAACCTGACCAACCTGATGCTGTTCCGGGCGCTGTCGCGCAGCCACGACGCGGCGGTGCGCAATGCCTTGGGTGCGCCACTGCTGCGGCAGGTTCTACCGGCCATGGCCGAGGGCCTGCTGATTGGCTTGGGTGGCGCACTGTTGGGGCTGCTGCTGGCATTCGTGGGCCTGTACTTCCTGCAAGGATTCATTCCGGATGACTGGCTCAATGGCGCGTCATTGCACTTCGGCGCGCTGGCCTGGGGCCTCGCCTTTGTCGTCGGCGTGTTGGGCACGTTGCTCGCGGCCGGCCTTGGGCTGTGGCGCAGCCGCTCGGCCGGAACCGTGGAGGAACTGCGCGCCGGGGGAAGAAGCGGTATCAGCCGCAGCAGCCATCGTCTGGGCCGCATTTTGGTCGTGCTGCAAGTGGTGCTGGCAACCGGCCTGTTGTGCGCGGTCGGATTGTTCCTGCACACGCTTTACGGCGCCGAACAGACGCCACTGGGTTTCTCGGCCGGCAACACCCTCACTTTCGAAATGTCGCCGCTCAAGACGGCCTATCCGGATGCCGCCGCGGTGGACCAGTTGGCGAAGAGCCTGACACGGCACCTTGAAACCATTCCCGGTGTCATCAGCGCGACCGCAACGACCAATCTCCCCGCCAGCGGCGACCCTCTCGGCCAGTTCAATGTGAGCATGCAAACGCCCAGCGGACAATACTTCGATCCGCAGTATCACGGCGTGGGACTGGGCTTCTTCCACCAGTTCGGCATCCACCTGCACGAAGGACGTCTGTTCACCGCCGACGATGTCCGTGGCGGCGAGAAGATTGCGATCGTCGACCAAGCGCTGGCCGACCGTTACTACGGCGGCCATGCGGTCGGCCAGATGATCCAGAACGGCTGGCCTGCACATCCGTGGGCGGCGCGCATCGTCGGCGTGGTCGATACCACCTACCAGATGGGAGCCTTGAATGGGCCTGCCCTCGTGGTGTACGTGCCGTTGGCACAGATGCCCAATTCGTATTTGCAAGGACTCTTCAGTTTCGAACCGATGCGTTTTGCACTGCAGGTACGCGGCAATCCCTACAGCTACCGCGATGCGGTCCAGCACGCCGTCTCGCTGCTGGCGCCCAACCAACCCGTCGCCAACTTCCGCAGTATGCAGGACGTGGTGGCAAGTACCACGGCGCCACTACGTTTGAACCTGATGCTGGTCGGTATCTTCGCGGTACTGGCACTGCTGCTGGCCGGGGTCGGCTTGTATGCCGTGATGTCGGTAGCGGTGGCGGCGCGCGAGCACGAGTTCGGCGTGCGGACGGCACTCGGCGCCACGCCCAGGGCACTGTTGCGGCTGGTGCTGCGCGAAGGGCTGATGCAAACCGGCATCGGCCTGGTGCTCGGAGTGATCCTGGCGCTCGCGTTGTCGATCGCAATGGGCTCGGTGGTCGAGGCAATGGGCAGCACCCGCGTGATCGACCCACCGTCGATCATCGGCGCGTGCGTGGTGCTGGCGATCGCGGGATTGCTGGCTTGCGCGCTGCCGGCATTGCGTGCGGCGCGTGTACCGCCGATGCGCGCGTTGCGCGGGGAGTAATTGCCACAAAACCTTGATCCTCGGCCAACTTCGCACGAGACTCCCACAACGTCGTCATTCCGGGGGCCGCGCCGGCTTCATGGCGCGGCAACCCGGAATCCATTTTGATGCTCGTTGAAGAGCAGAATGGATTCCCGGTTCCGCCCGCAAACAGCACGAGCGGCCCGGGAATGACGAGAGAGGTAGCCAAGCATAGGGATAATCGAGACGCTCGAGATGACGGCGATGACCCGCAATCCGACGGTATTGGTGGCCGACGATCAGGCCGACGTGCGGGAAACGTTGCGGCTGCTGTTGAAATCCGCCAACCTCGCGAGCGTCGGCGTCGCCACCCCCGCCGCTGCAATGGACGCCATCGCGACGCGCGAATTTGCCTGCGCGCTGATCGACTTCAATTACAGCCGCGACACGACCTCGGGCGACGAAGGACTGGAACTGCTGGATCGCATGCGGGCTGCTGCGCCCGACTTGCCGGTGGTGGCGATGACAGCCTGGGGCAACGTGCCGCTGGTGGTTGAAGCCATGCGCCGGGGCGCCGCCGATTTCATCGAAAAGCCCTGGGACAACGCGCGTCTCGTCAGCGTGCTGCGCGCGCAGATCGCGCTGGGTGAAGGCGCGATCCGGCAGCGCAGACTGGAAGCGGAAAACGCCTTGTTGCGACGCGGCAGCGGTGACACCTTCATCGCCGAATCAGCGGCGATGCGAAAGGTGCTGGCGCTGCTCGACCGCATCGCGCCCAACGATGCCAACGTGCTGGTACTGGGCGAGAGCGGTACGGGCAAAGGCCTGGTTGCGCAATTCCTGCACGCGCACTCCGCGCGCGCCGCGCGCTCGTTGGTCAAGGTCAACATGGGCGCGGTCGCGGACAGCGTGTTCGAGTCGGAAATGTTCGGCCACGTGCGCGGCGCCTTCACCGATGCCAAGAACGATCGCATCGGCCGCTTCGAGTTGGCCGACGAGGGCACGCTGTTCCTGGACGAAGTCGGCAACGTGCCGACATCGCAGCAACCCAAGCTGCTGCGCGTGCTGGAGGACGGCGAGTTCGAGCGCCTGGGTTCCTCGCGCACTCAAGTTGTGGACGTGCGCTTGATCTCGGCCACCAACGCCGACCTGGAATCCGAAGTGGGCGCGGGCCGCTTTCGCAAGGATCTGCTATACCGGCTGAATACGCTGGAAGTGCACCTGCCGCCACTGCGCGAACGGCGCGAAGACATCTTGCCGCTGGCGCGCATGTTTCTTGCGTGCGCCGCACGGCGCTACCAGCGCGACCACTTGCGCCTGTCGCCCGCGGCCGAGCGTGCGTTGGCGGCGTGGCAATGGCCCGGCAACGTGCGCGAGTTGGAACACGCCATGGAGCGTGCCGCATTGCTTGCCGAACACGACGAAGTCGTCGACCCGCTGCTGGGTCTGGGTGCACGCGCGCCTGCGGACGGCGATCTGGACGGGATGACGCTGGATGAGGCCGAGGCGCTGCTGGTGCGACGTGCGCTGGAACGTCATCACAACCTGCAGCGCGCCGCCGATGCGCTGGGGATCAGCCGCCAGTCGCTTTATCGGCGGCTGGAAAAACACGGCCTCGAGGGCATGGCCGGCGATGCTTGACCCTGCCCGGCAATCCGGCCGCATGGCGCGCTTCGAACGGCGCGTGCTGATCGGCGGCCTGCTGGTCGCGCTGCCCGCGTGGCTGGCCATCATGGCGTTGCTCATCGCCTCGTCGCACGTCGGCTGGCTTTGGGTTCCCGTGGCCGTGGCGTTTGCACTGACGCTGTTGCTGCTGCATTGGCACCAGCGCCATGTAGCCTATCCGGTGTACACCCTTTCGGGCCTGCTGGAGGCCTTGCGCGAGGGCGACTACAGCCTGCGCGGTGCGTGCAATGGCGCACTCGGTGAAACGGTCTACGACGTCAATGCGCTTGCCGAAAAACTGAAACGCGAGCGGCTGCAGTTCGAGGAATCCACCTACCTGCTGCGCAAGGCGCTCGCGGCGCTGGACAGCGCGGTGCTGGTCTTCGACGCAGGCCAACGCTTGCGCCTGCTGAACCCCGCGGCACGACGACTGCTGGACGACGCACGCCGGCCCGCGCTCGACCTGAGCGCCGGTGAATTGGGACTGGCGGCGTTGCTGGAAGGCCCTGCATCACGGGTGCTGACGTACGAATTTCCCCAACGCAGCGGCCGTTTCGAAATTCGCCATGCGCCGCTGTGGAGAAGCGGCAAGAGCGGCTGGCTGCTCGTCATCAACGACGTCGGCCGCGTGCTGCGGGAGGAAGAACGCCAGGCCTGGCAGCGCCTGCTGCGTGTATTGGGCCACGAAGTCAACAACTCGCTGGCGCCGATCCAATCGATCACCGGAACGCTGGCGACGCTGCTCGCACGTGAGCCGTTGCCGAACGACTGGCGTGACGATTTCAAGAGCGGCCTCGGCATCATCGGGCATCGCGCCGAGGCGCTCACGCGATTCCTCTCCGGCTACGGACAACTGGCGCGGCTGCCACCGCCGCAACGGCAACGGGTGGACATCGCGGAGTTGGCGAGCAAGGCCGCGAAGCTGGAGCAGCGCCTTCCGATCCGGATCGAGCCCGGAGAACCCCTGTTCGCAAGCGCCGATCCCGATCAGCTCGAACAGGCCCTGATCAATTTGTTGCGCAACGCGGTGGAAGCGGTGCTTCCGAACCACGGCGGCATCAGTCTGCGCTGGTACCGCGAAGCATCGCGGGCCATCATCGAGGTGGCGGACAACGGACTTGGCCCCCCGTCCAGCGACAATCTTTTCGTGCCGTTCTTCACCACCAAACCGAACGGCACCGGCATCGGCCTGGCACTGACACGCCAGATCGCCGAAGCACACGACGGCGGCGTCACGCTGGTCGCGCGTACCGATGCGCCCGGAGCGGTGGCGCAGCTTTGGTTGCCGTTGCCGTAGTCGCCGGCGATTGTGGTATACATGAAATGTGCGGCGATGCCGGCCGCAGTGGTCACTCATCCACCGCCACCCGCTCGCAGGCGCCGTGTTCCGGGTCGATGCGCAGGATCGCGTGGTCGTCGCGATCGGCCAGCCACAGCGAGCCGGCCGCATAGGACAATCCCTGCGGCTGGTGCAACGGATAATCGAATTCCAGCGTCGCCAGTTCGCCGCTGTGGGGATCGAGTACGCACAGGCGATCGTTGCAGGTATCGGCGACGTACACGCGGTTCTCCGCGACCGCCAGCCCGGACGGCCATGCCAGCCTGGCCTTGCGGCCCGTGCCATCCAGCCGCCCTGGGTCCCAGGGCGACGATCCGACCAGCGTGGTCAGGGCCAGGTCCACGAAACGCAGACGGCGAATGGCGTTGCCGCCGGAGTCCGCTACCAGCAATTGTCCCGGCAGCAAGGCCAGCGCGCCGGGCTGTGCCAGCGAAGCCTGGCCACCGATGCCGTCGCGCACGTCGCAGCGCCCGTCACCGGCGAGGGTGGTGACGCGCTGCATGCGCAGGTCGACGCGCAGGATCTGGTTCTGCCCGGCCGCCGCGACGTACAACAACTCGCCGTCGACCGCGAGCGCACGCGGCGCGTTGATGGAAGCCCGCAAGCCCGAGCCTTGCTGCTCGACGTCGCCGTACGCGGGTCGCCCTGACCCCAGCACGGTTTCCACCTCGCCGCTGTCAAGGCGGATCCGGCGCACGCAGTGGTTGCCGGTGTCGGCCACGTACAAGACGTTCCCGGCCAGCGCCAGGCCCTGCGGCGACTGGAAACCGCAGGCCGCGGCCTGGCCATCCCAGTTGCCCGGCGTGCCGGAGCCGAACTGCCGCAACACGCGGCCACCGTGGCTGCATTCCAGGATCCGGTGATGCCCGGTGTCGCTGACGAACAGGCGCGTGTCGCTGGCCAGCGCTTGCGCGGGGAAGGCCAGCGGGTCGGCAGCGACCGCCGCGCGGGTGTTTTCCAGAAGTTCCAGCGGCGGGCGCAGGAACGCGGCCGGCATGCCTTCCTGCAGACTCGCCACCGCCTCCTCGATTTCCTGCCCGCGACCTTCGCCCACGAAGCGCGCCGCGAGTGCGCCGTCGGCGTCGATCAACAGGGTGGTCGGCCACGCCGGAATCGAATACAACTTCCACGCCAGCCATTCGTGGTCGTTCGCGATCGGTGCGCGGAAGCGGCCGCGCTGCAGAGCCTTCAACACCGCCGCATCCGGCTGCTGCGAGGCATAGCGCGGCGTATGCACGCCCAGCAGCACGAACGCGCCCGGATGCCTTTTTTCGAGCTGGCGCAGCTCGCCCAGCAGGTTCAAGCTGCTGGTGCTGGTGGCATTCCAGAACACCAGCAACACGATGCGACCAAGCAACTCCGACAGGCGCACCCGCTCGCGCCGGTTCACCCAGTTCAATGCGTCGGGAAGCTCCGGAAGTGCCGCATGCGCATCCGCGCGTTCGGCCCGGAAAGGCACGTCACCGGGCAGCATGGCCGTTGCCCGGGCCTGCGGGCGGGCCGGCCAGGCACGCCGCCAATCCCGCGGCAGCGCGACGGATCAGCGCCAGCACTTGCACGAAATCCTCGCGGGTACCGGTGTACGGATCGGGCACATCGCCGGCATCGCTCGCCAGCGGCGTCGCCAAGCCCGCCGCGACCAGGAACCGCCGCGGCGGCGGCACGTCGCGCGGCGCGCGCCGGCGCAATTCGAACAGTGTCGCACGGTCGACCGCCAGCACCGTGGCGAACAAATGGAAATCGTCGTCGTCGAATTGACGCGCACGATGCGGCGAAAGATCGTAGCCCGCATCTTTGGCGACCGCGACGGCGCGCGGGTCGGCGCCCTGCCCCACGTGCCAATCGCCCAGCCCGCGCGAGGCCACCGGCAGGCGCAACCCCGACTTCTCGAATTCCACGCGTGCGATGTACTCGGCCGTCGGCGAGCGGCAGATGTTGCCGAGGCACACGAACAAGACCCCGGGTGGCGGCTGGATCATGTCGGGGGTACTCCTGCGGCAAGCGTGCGTTCGGCACGTGCAAGGTCGGCTTCGGTATCCACGCCCGGCGGAAACGGCGCCGGCGTGAGGCGTACCGCGATCGCGCGACCATGTTCGAGCGCACGCAGCTGTTCCAGCGATTCGGCGCGCTCCAGCGGCGTCGCCGGCAAGCCGGCAAAGGTTTTCAGAAACCCCGCGCGGCAGGCGTAGATGCCGATGTGCCGCAACACTTCCAGCCCTTCCGGCACGCACGCGCGATCACGCGCCAGCGCGTCGCGCGCCCATGGCAGCGGCGCGCGCGAGAAGTACAACGCGCGACCGCGCAGGTCGCGCACCACTTTCACGCAATTCGGATCGAACCATTGTTCCGCGGTGTCCACTGGCGTCGCCAGGGTCGCCATGTCGGCGCCATCTTCAACCAGCGCAGCGGCCACCGCGCGGATGCCCGCTGCCGGCGCGAACGGCTCGTCGCCCTGCAGGTTCACCACCACCGCGTCGTCGGGCCAACCGAGCGTCGCTGCGCATTCCGCGAGGCGATCGCTGCCGCTGGCATGATCGGTGCGGGTCATGCACACCTCGATGCCACTGCCGGACAACGCCTCACCGATCCGCGCATCGTCGGTCGCGACCACCACGCGTGCCGCACCGGCCGCGCGTGCACGCCGCACGACATGCACGATCAGGGGTTCGCCCGCGAGCAGGCGCAAGGGTTTGCCCGGCAGGCGGGTGGAACCATGGCGCGCGGGGATTGCGACGATGAATCCCGGCACCGCGCTCACGCGTCACCCGGCGCGGGCCGCGGGCGCCTGACCAGCTCGCCGCCGCAGTTCGGGCAGACGTGTTGCAACGAGTCGGCACACTGCGCGCAGAACGTGCACTCGTGGACGCAAATGTACGCCGCGTCGGCTGGCGGCGTTTTTGCGTGACAACGTTCGCATTCACTGCGCATTTGCAGCGCCATGTCGCCTCCTCGTCAGCCTGCCTCGCTGGACTTGTCGCCAACAAGGGTAACCCGGATACAGGCACTGCCGAGCGTTTCCGCGCCATCGCAACGCCACACGCGCACGGCGGCTTCCTCGCTCCAATCCGAAGCCAGCGCCGGCAACACGACTTCCGCCGCCGTGACGTCACGCGCGAAGTGGTTGCTCAGCAGCAACGCCAGGCAGTCCTTGCCGTCGTGCCCCGGCAATTCCACCGCGCGCTGCGGCACCATGGTTTCACCGTCGGCGGTCACCGGCCGTACTCCCGCCGCGCGCGCCGTGCGGTGCAGCAGTTCCACGCCCAGCCATTCCCGCC
Organism: Rhodanobacteraceae bacterium; assembly: GCA_004299705.1. GTDB lineage: Bacteria > Pseudomonadota > Gammaproteobacteria > Xanthomonadales > Rhodanobacteraceae > 66-474. Next base: position 32,003 of record SCQS01000060.1, read on the forward strand.
CGTCTTCCAGGCGCAGCCAGCGAATCACGCCCACCATCCAGTCGCGTTCCTCCGACGCCTCGGCCGCGGGCGCCAGCCCGATGACTTCGCCGATCCGCAGGCGCGCCGCGTCGGAATCCTGCAGCCGCAGCCGATAGCCGCCCTCGCTTTGGTCGAGCACCTCGCCGCGCAGGGTTCGGGGGGGCGCCGCGTCGCTGCTTGCGAGCCAGGCCGACGCCAGTTCGTGGCGACCGACCGTGATCGCCTCGCCATGGACCTGGCGGATGAAGGTTGCGAAGTCCAGGTTGCCGGCCAGCACGTAATGCAGCGCGTGCATGCCCACCGCGAGATCGAGCACGTGCGAAGCCGGCAGCCGCGCGTGGCCGCGCACCGCGGTGCCCCAATTCACCTGCAGGCGGCGCAAAAAACCGACGCTGGTGCCGACGACGCCACCGCCCGGCCAGGGCAGGTCGACGGCATCGCGGCCTTCGAGCAACAGCGCGATGCGTTCATCGAAGATCCGCACCACGGGTTCGACATCCAGCGTCAGCACGCCGGCTCCCGCGGCCAAGCGATCTTCCGCGATATAGCCCGGGCCTGCATCCGAATCGGTGTCGACGCCCACGCCTTGCCAGGCCGCACGCGTCAATCCGCATTGCCCGGCCACGCAGCGGATCACCACGCAGGCTTCCTTCAGCTCGCGCGCCGAGAAACGGTAGGGATTGCTCATCGCCAGCAGCAATGCCTGGACATAGGCATCGCGCGCCGTCGTCGAGCCGCCCTCGGCAAGCGCAACCTCGGCGGTCTGGTCGCCAAGCCCCTGTTCTCCAGCAAACCCGTACAGCGCGTGGACCCGCCGCCACACACCCGTGGGCGGTGTCTGGTAACGGCGATATGCCCAGACCAGCGCCTGGCCGGCATGCGCCAGCGCCGCGACCAACGCGCCCGCCGCCAGCTTGCCCTTGAACATCGGCAACTTGCCCGCCGGCGCGCACAGTTCGTGCAGGCCGATCGCGCCGTTGCAGGCCAGCTTCCATTCGAGGCGCTGCGCCGTCGCCGCGCGTTCGGCGCTGGCCGGCGGGAACGGATGGGATTCGACGCCCAACCGCTGTTCGATGCCGTGGCACAGACTCTCGACCGGCCGGTGCAGGTGCGCTAACGCGACCAACCGCTCGCCGCCGTTCCAGGTTGTCGCCAACATGCCATCGAGCAATGACTCGACCTCGCGCACGGCCTGTTCCGGATTGGCCAGCGGTATCGTCGCGACCGCCTCGCGCACGGCCCGCTCGCTCGCGCGCTGGGTGCGCCCCGGCGGCAGGCGCGGGGGCAGGTCTTCGATCAGGCGTTGATACGCATCCATCCGGTGCTGTCCCGCTGCGGATCAGGAAAAGGCCCAAACCCGAAATTCTAGCCTTGATCCGCAGGCATCGCTGGCCGAACATGGCCGCATGAAAAACCGCATGCACGACTCGGGCCAGCCCCCCGACCGCCGCTTCGCGACGCTGGCCGAGCAGGCCCTGACGCGTGCGGCCGGCGCACCGCTCTCGACCGGCAACCGCGTGGACTTGCTGATCGACGCCCGCGCCAACTTCGACGCGTGGCTCGAAGCCATCGCAAGTGCGAAACACAACATACTGTTCGGGAACTACATTTTCAGGGACGACGAACTCGGCCGCAGCTTCATCGCGGCGCTTGCCGAGCGTGCACGCGCAGGTGTGCGCGTGTACGTGCTGCACGACTGGCTGGGCTGCCTGGGCCAGTCGCGTGCGCGTTTCTGGCAACCGCTGCGCGAGGCCGGCGGCGAGGTTCGCACCTTCAATCCGTTCGACCCCCTGAGTCCGTTCGGCTGGATCAACCGCGACCACCGCAAGCTGCTGACGGTGGACGGACGCATCGGTTTCGTGTCCGGCGTGTGTGTCAGCGCTGCGTGGCTGGGCGATCCAGCTCGCGGCAAGGAACCGTGGCGCGACACCGGTGTGGCGCTGCATGGGCCCGCGGTTACCGACCTGGAACGCGCCTTCGCGGACACCTGGGCCACGCTGGGCGCACCGCTCGAGTCGACCGAAACCGCCGCGCCCGCGCCTGCCGGCGACGTCGCGCTGCGGGTGATCGCCACGCAACCTTCCAGCACCGGCACCTACCGGATGGATCAATTGATCGCGGCGCTGGCGCACCAGCGCCTGTGGCTGACCGATGCCTATTTCATTGGCGTTGCACCCTACCTCAGCGCGTTGACCAACGCCGCGCGCGATGGCGTGGACGTGCGCCTGCTGGTGCCGGGCGCGTCCGACGTTCCGGCGGTCGCCGCGCTGTCTCGCACCGGCTACCGCGCGCTGCTGGAAGCCGGTATCCGCATCTATGAATGGAACGGTTCGATGCTGCACGCCAAGACCGCGGTGGCCGACGATCGTTGGGCACGTGTGGGTTCCACCAACCTCAACATCGCAAGCTGGATGGGCAACTGCGAAATCGACGTCGCGATCGAGAACACCGCGTTCGTGGAGCAGCTCGCTGGGCAGTACGAGCAGGATCTGGAAAACGCGACCGAGATCGTGCTGTCGCGCCGGCGCGCACGTCCGGCCACACCGCCGCCACGCCATGGGCTGCACGGTCACGGCAGCGCGGGACGCGGCGCAGTCGGCGCCATGCGCATGGCCACCACGCTGGGCGCGGCGCTGGGCAACCGCCGGGTATTGAGTGACGCCGAAACCCGCCCGTTGCTGGGCGGCGCGCTGTTGCTGCTCATCGTCGGCGCGATCGCCGCGTGGTGGCCGCGCGCGCTGGCCTGGCCACTGGCCGCGCTGGCGTTGTGGATCGCGGTCAGCCTGATCGTGCGCTGGGCGCGGATGCGGCGGCACCCGCGGCAAGCTACATCGAAAACGTGACCGGAACCCTGAGCACGCTGGCGTAAGGCTTGCCGTCCTTCACGCCCGCCGCATAGCGCCAATGCCGAGCCGCAGCTTCTGCAGCCCGATCCAGCGCCGGGTAGCCGCTCGATCTTTGCACCTTGACGTCGCTGACCCGACTCCGCGTGTCGACGAACACATCGAGCACTACCGTGCCCTGATGATGCGCGGTTACCGCGGTCATTGGATAACGTGGCGGGTGCGCGTTCTTGTACGTCATGTCGATGGCGGGGAAATGATCGCCAGCCGGAAGCACCGGCGAAACTGCACACCCTGCGATTCCCGCGACGCAGAACGCGGCTGCCAACAAGCACCCCCTGTCAAGCCAACGCATCGCCATGGCGCCCCCCTGATTCCAGCCCCAACCGGGCGCCTTCATACTACGCCCATCATGATCGAGGCATCACCGCAGACAGATACCCCGCGCCACGTGCTGACGCCTTCCGCCCTCAACCGGCTGGTGCGCGAGCTGATCGAGGGCGCGCTGCCGATGATCTGGATCGAGGGCGAGATCAGCAATTTCATGCGCGCCGCATCCGGGCACTGGTACTTCTCGCTGAAGGACGCCGCCGCCGAGGTGCGCTGCGCGATGTTCGCGCGCGAGAACACGCGGCTGCGCTTTCGTCCGGGCAACGGCAGCAAGGTGCTGGCACGCGCGCGGGTCAGCTTGTACGAGGCGCGCGGCAGCTTCCAGTTGATCGTCGAGCAGATGGAAGACGCCGGCGAAGGCGCGTTGCGGCGGGCGTTCGAACAATTGAAAGCCAAGTTGCAGGCGGAAGGCCTGTTCGACGAAGCACGCAAGCGCGCACTGCCCGCGTTCCCGCGCCGCATCGGCGTGGTCACTTCCGCCAGCGGTGCCGCGATTCGCGACGTGCTGTCGGTGGCGCGGCGGTGTTTCGCGCTGACCGAAATCGACGTGTTGCCGGTACTGGTGCAGGGCGCCGAAGCGCCCGCACAAATCGCGGCGATGCTGGGCAAGGCCGCGCGCGCCGGCCGTTACGACCTGCTGCTGCTGACCCGCGGCGGTGGTTCACTGGAAGACCTCGCCGCCTTCAACGACGAAGCCGTCGCACGCGCGATCGCGGCCAGCCCGGTTCCGGTAGTGTCGGCGGTCGGTCACGAGATCGATTTTTCGATCAGCGATTTCGTCGCCGACCTGCGCGCGCCCACGCCATCGGCCGCAGCGGAGCTGATCCTGCCCGACGGCGAAGCGCTCGCGCGCACGCTGGCGCAACTGGCAACACGCTTGCGCAACGTGTGGCACCGCCGTACGCAAGACGCGATGCAACAACTGGATCACCTTGCGACCCGCCTCAATGCGCAACGCCCACAGCAACGCCTTGCCGATGGTCGCGAGCGCATGCAGGCGCTGCACGCGCGCCTGCTGCGCGCGCAATCGTTGACGCACGAACGCGCCGCCGCCCGACTCGTCCGCGCGCACGATCGCCTGCTCGCACAACACCCGCAGGCCCGCTTGCGGCAGCTCGCGCAGCGCAACGCCGACCTGCGCCAGCGCCTGACGCTGGCCTGGTCGCGCGGCGCGGAACGCCAGGCGCGGCGGCTCAAGGAACTGGCACGCGCCCTGAACGCCGTCAGCCCGCTGGAAGTCCTGCAACGCGGCTACGCGATCCTGTTCGACGAGCACGGCGGCGTGGTGCGTTCCGTGCACGGCGTCGCGCCCGCTGCACGCTTGCGCGCCCGGCTGGCCGATGGCGAGCTTCCGCTGCGTGTCGAAAGCGAGAAATAAGCCGGACACGGATCAACGCGGATGTACACGGATTCAACACGGCCCATCGGTGATGATCCGTGTGGATCCGTGTCAACTGCTTTTCGTGCCATCCAGGAAGAACCCCATGCCCAAGACAGCGCAACTGCAACCCCGCTATCCCTATTACCTCGCCAACAAACCGGTCGCGCCCAATGCCGACCTGCCGGTGCTGGACAAATATTCCGGCAAGATCGCGACACGCGTGGCGCTGGCCGATGCGAAAACCATCGATGCCGCGATCGGCGCCGCCGCCAAGGCCGCCGCACCCATGGCCGCGCTGAAGCCGTATCAGCGCCGCGCGGTGCTGGAACATTGCATCGAAGCCTTTGCTGCTCGCAAGGATGATCTTGCCTACGCGCTGTGCGTCGAGGCCGGCAAGCCGATCAAGGATGCGCAAGGCGAGGCCGAGCGCCTGATCGACACCTTCCGCATTGCCGCCGACGAATCCACCCGCATCGACGGCGAGATCGTCAATCTCGAAATTTCCGCGCGCACCCGTGGCTACCGCGGCTTCGTCAAGCGCGTGCCATTGGGGCCATGCTCCTTCATCACGCCGTTCAACTTTCCGCTGAACCTGGTTGCCCACAAGGTTGCGCCCGCGATCGCGGCGGGTTGTCCGTTCGTGCTCAAGCCGTCCGAACGCACCCCGATCGGCGCGCTGATCATCGGTGAAGTGCTGGCGGAAACCGATCTGCCCAAGGGCGCGTTTTCGATCCTGCCGTGCAACGTCGGGGATGCCGATCCCTTCGTGACCGACGAGCGTCTGAAACTGCTGTCGTTCACCGGCGGCCAGGTCGGCTGGGAACTGAAGGCACGCGCCGGGCGCAAGAAGGTGGTGCTGGAACTTGGCGGTAACGCCGCGTGCATCGTCGATGCCGACCAGAAAGCGCGCCTCGACTTCGTGATCGCGCGTTTGATTTCCGGCAGCTTCTATCAATCCGGCCAGAGTTGCATTGGCGTGCAACGGATATTGGTGCACGCCTCGCTGTATGCCGAGGTGCGCAAGCGTTTCGTCGCCGCGACCAGGAAGCTGAAGGCCGGCGATCCGAAAGACCCGGAAACTTTCCTCGGGCCGATGATCGACGAGGCCGCGGCCAAGCGCCTCGAAGGCTGGATCAACGAGGCCAGGAAGGTCGGCGCCAAAATCCTGTGTGGCGGCGGGCGTCGCGGCAACATGCTGGAAGCGACCGTGCTGGAAAACGTGCCGCACACCGCCAGGCTCAACCGCATGGAAGCCTTCGGCCCGGTCGCGCTGCTGGAACCGTTCGAGGAGTTCGATGCCGCGCTCGCCACGGTCAACAACTCCGACTACGGCCTGCAGGCCGGCCTGTTCACCGACAACCTGAGCCACGCGATGCGGGCCTGGGACAAGTTGGCGGAAGGCGGCGTGGTGGTGGGCGACATCCCGAGTTTTCGTGTGGACAACATGCCCTACGGTGGCGTGAAGCTGTCGGGTTTCGGGCGCGAAGGCATCCGTTACGCGATCGAGGATATGACCGAGCGCAGGTTGCTGGTGATTCGCGATTCCGACTGAGTAGCCTTCTTCCCTCCCCCTTCGGGATCTGATTAGCGCTATACCTCGGCAAGCAACATGTCCCATCATTCCGGGGTGGTCTGCAGCTTCACCGCAGGCCGAACCCGACTGCGTCTGCAGGGACTGCAAACGCGAACGCCGCAGGCAGCCCGAAGGGTGAGCGCCGAGGATGGCGCGAGTCATCCTGCGGTTCGCTCCGGGTACCTTCCAAGGCAGATTCCGGGTTCGATCACCGATACAGCCGGTGATCGCCCCGGAATGACGACAAATTTTCCATATCTGGAAACCAACCAAGCCGCCCCCATGTCGTGGCGATGACCGAACCATCCAATCGCGACCGCAAGCGCCCCACCCGCCAACTGGCCGCGCTGGGCGCGCTTTGGCCGTACATGCGTCGGCACCGGGCGCTCGCGGCCGGCTGGTTGTTCTTCCTCGCGCTGTCCTCGGCGGCCACGCTGGCGTTGCCGCTCGCGGTGCGCAACATGATCGACCGCGGCTTTGCCAGCCACGACGCCGCGTTGATCAACGGGACTTTCATCGCGCTGTTCGTGCTGGCGCTGGTGCTGGCGATCTCGACCGCGGCGCGTTATTTCTGCATCACGCTGCTGGGCGAACGCGCGATCGCGGCGCTGCGCGACCTGCTGTATTCGCGCATCATCCGGCTGGACGTGGCGTTCTACGAAAAGACCCGCGTGGGCGAGCTGATCTCGCGGCTAGGCACGGACACCGAAGTGGTACAGACCCTGATCGGTTCCAGCGTCTCGGTCGCGCTGCGCAGCGTGGTGATGGTGATCGGCGCGGCCGCATTGATGGTTTGGACCAGCCCGCGCCTCGCCGGTTTGACGGCATTGGTGATTCCGGTCGTGATCGTCCCGATCGCGTTGTACGGTCGGCGTTTGACACGCCTTTCCCGCAGCAACCAGGACCGCATCGCCGATACCAGCGCGATCGCCAACGAAACCCTCAACGCGGTGCACGCGGTGAAGGCCTATGCGCGTGAAGACATCGAGAGCGCGCGTTATGCCGAAGCGGTGCAACGTGCATTGCGCGCGGCACAGAAGCGCATCACCGCCCGCGCGATCCTGACCGGCGGCGTGATCGTGCTGGTGTTCAGTGCGGTCACGCTGGTGCTGTGGGCCGGCGCGCGCGACGTGCTGGCCGGCACCATCAACGCCGGCCTCGTCACCCAGTTCGCGCTGTACGCGGTGATGGCGGCCGGTTCGGTCGGCGCGCTGGGCGGCGTGTGGGGCGACGTGCTGCGCGCGGCCGGCTCGATGGGCCGGATCAGCGAGCTGCTGGCCGAACGCCCGTCGATCGCCGACCCCGCCGAACCCGCGCACCTGCCCGTACCGGCACGCGACGAGATCGCCTTCGAGCATGTCGAGTTCCGCTACCCCACGCGGCTGGACACGCCCGCACTGCACGATTTCAACCTGCGCATCCGCGCGGGTGAAACCGTGGCGCTGGTCGGCCCATCCGGCGCCGGCAAAAGCACGGTGTTCAACCTGCTGCTGCGTTTCCACGATCCCCAGCGCGGCCGCATCACGCTGGATGGCGTGGACCTGCGTGCCCTGAAGCTGGCCGAGCTGCGCGGCGCGCTGGCGCTGGTGCCGCAGGAAACGGTGATCTTCGGGGCCAGTGCGGGGGACAACATCCGCTTCGGATGCGCCGATGCCGACGACGAATCGGTACGCACTGCGGCACGTGCGGCCGAGGCCTTCGGGTTCCTCAGCGAGCAGCCGGAAGGATTCGCCACCGAACTGGGCGAGCGCGGCGTACGCCTTTCCGGCGGCCAGCGCCAGCGCGTGGCGATCGCCCGCGCGATCCTGAAGGACGCGCCGGTGCTGCTGCTGGACGAGGCCACGTCCAGCCTCGACGCGCAATCGGAAGCCGCGATCCAGTCCGCGCTGGAACGCGCGGGCCGCGGGCGCACCACGCTGGTGATCGCGCACCGTCTGGCTACCGTGCAACGTGCGGACCGCATCGTGGTGATGGACCAGGGCCGCATCATCGCCGACGGCAGCCATGACGCCTTGCTGCGCGAAGGTGGGCTGTATGCGGATTTGGCGCGGCTGCAGTTCGCGGCGTAGGAAAACCCTGGTTCCTGCTTTGCCTGTACGTGGTTCGATACCTGACCACGAACAGGTTTGGATACTTGTCCGTTCGTCCTGAGGTATCGAAGGACGAACGGTCAGACAAGCCAGAGTGTTCTATCCGCCCGTCAAGCCGCCGACGCGGCCTCGTTTTCGCCGGTCACGTTCGCGGCCTGCATGCCCTTGGGGCCTTGCACGATCTCGAACTTGACGCGCTGGCCTTCCTTGAGGCTGCGGAAACCCTGCGCATGGATCGCGGAGAAATGCACGAACACATCCGCGCCGCCGCCGTCGGGGGTGATGAAGCCGAAGCCCTTGGCGTCGTTGAACCACTTCACGGTACCTACTGCCATTTCCTGAACCCCTCTTCGCAACGATTTTCACCACGGCGCAAGCCGACCGTACGCACGAGTATCAGCCGCGTCCCATCCACACGCAAGCACCATTTCGTGACGGGGTTCGCTCAACCAGCGAGAAGTTCGCGCACGATGACCGGCACCTGCCCGGATGCGGCGGCAAGATGTGCGTGGATCTCATCGAGGCTGATCGGCGCATCCGGATCGGGCCCGCAACCGGCCGCCCAGTTGGCGACCACCGCGATGCAGGCATAGTCCATGCCGCGCTCGCGCGCCAGCGCCGCTTCCGGCATTCCGGTCATGCCGACCAAGTCGCAACCGTCGCGACGTAGCCGCGCAATTTCGGCCCGCGTTTCCAGGCGCGGGCCTTGCGTCGCGCCATAGCAACCGCCGGCGACCACCGCGACGCCAGCGCGCTTTGCCGCATCCAGCAGTCCACGCCGCAACGCGTCGCTGTACGGCTCACCGAATTCGATGTGCAGCACCGGCTCGCCATCGGCGTCGCAGAAACTGGAAATCCGTCCGGCGGTGTAATCGATCAACTGGTCCGGAATCGCCAGCACCCGCGGGCCGATGTCGTGGCGGATGCCACCCACCGCATTGACGCCGACGATGCGACGGACTCCGAGTTCGTGCAACGCATCGATGTTGGCACGATAGTTGATACGGTGCGGCGCGATGGTGTGTCGCTCGCCATGCCGCGCCAGGAACGCGATGCGTTTGCCGGCCGCTTCGCCGGTTACGATCGCCGACGAAGGCTGGCCCCAACGCGTCGCAACCTCGTGCCGCTGCGTGTTTCGCAGGCCCGGAAAGGCATACACCCCGGTGCCGCCGATGATGGCGAGATCGATGGGTGGTGGAAACGACTGGGCACTCATCTTGTTGTCATCCGTTGGGAAGGGGTCGGAAGTGGGTCGTGGCGGCGCTGTGGCAAAGTCTTTCGCAAGCTTGCTTCCAAGCGGATGTGTCGAGATCAAAATCTTCTGGTCCGCAAATGAACGCAAAGAACGCAAATAAGAGCAGAATCTGATTTCCTTTGTTTGAGCTTTCGCATTATTTGCGTTTATTCGCGTTCATTTGCGGACCGCTCGGCTCTGGCGCTCACGCTACCCATCCCCCGCCCCCACTTCAGCCACGGCGTAAATCGCCGGCAGGTTGCGCCCCTGCCCGTAGTAATCCAGCCCGTAACCGAACACGTAGCGGTCGGGCACTTCCACGCCGACGAAATCGGCTTCAAGCCCCGGCACCCGGCGGTCGTGGCGCTTCACGCACAACACCGCGATCAGCACCCTGCGCGCACCTTGTTCGATGCAGTAATCACGCAGCGCGGCCAGCGTGTAACCTTCGTCCAGGATGTCATCGACCAGGATCACGCTGCGCCCTGCCAGTTGCGTCTGTGGCCGATGCTTCCACTCGACGTCGTGTCCGACCGTGGCGCCGCGATAGCGGCTGGCGTGCACGTAATCGAATTCGAGATCGCTGTCGATCGCCAGCGCCAGGGGCGAGGCGAAAAACAGACCGCCGTTCATCACCGTCAGGAACACCGCGCGTTCACCCTGCAGGGCCGCAGTGATCCCGCCGCCCATGCGGGCGATCGCGGCTTCCAGCGCCTCTCGCCGATGCAGGCACTCGGCCTGCGGCAACACGGCCGCGAGTGGATGTTCCTGCGCACTCATGCGCGGGCCGCCTCGGGCGCCGCAAGCGTGCGCAACGCAGCCACGTAACGCGCGTGCTGTGGATCGTCCTGCAAGGACTGCCAGGTTTCGGCGACGCTGCCGCACAAGCTCGCGATCTTTTCCGGCGCGCAAGGCTCGCGGCCGCGCACGCTCGCGATCGCCGCATCCACCATGGTCGGGTGGCACACCAGCACCAGGTCGCAACCGGCATCGAGGTGCGCCATGACGCGCTCGTCGATGCCGCCGGCGGATTCCGCCGCGGCCATGCCGACGTCGTCGCTGAACACCACGCCGCGGAAACCGGGCTCGCCGCGCAACATGTCGATCCATGTTTTCGAATAGCCTGCCGCCAGCGCGTCCACCGCGGGATAGGTCACGTGCGCCACCATCACCGCTTCGGCGCCGACCGCGATGCCTTCCACGAACGGCACCAGATCGTTGGCACGGATCACATCCAGCGGGCGCGGGTCGATTGCGGCCTGCAAATGCGTGTCTTCGGGAATCGAGCCGTGTCCCGGGTAATGCTTCAACGTCGCGGCCATGCCGGCCAGCCGCATCCCGCGCACGTAGGCGGCGGCGAGCTCGGCCACCACCTGCGGATCGGCGTCGAACGCACGCTCGGCAATCACGCGGTTGCCGCGCGCCAGGTCGACGACCGGCGCAAACGACAGGTCGATGTCGCAGGCGCGCAGCTCGCTCGCCATCACGATCGCGTGCATTTCCGCCATCGCAATGCCGGCCTTGCGGTCGCGTCGATACAGCTCGCCGATCCGCGCCAGCGGCGGCAGCCGCGTGAAGCCCTCGCGGAAACGTTGCACCGGCCCGCCCTCGTGGTCCACGCAGACCACGAAGCGTTCGCCACGCAACTCGCGGATCGACGCCACAAGCGCCTGCAGCTGGTCGCGATCGGCGTAGTTGCGGGTGAACAGGATCGCGCCACTGACTTCCGGCGCCAGCAGGCGCACGCGTTCGTGCGCGGCGAGCTGCTTGCCTTCAAGGCCAACGATCAACATGCGGCACGATCCATGGAACGGCGGGCAAACCGGAATCCGCGATGATAAATCACGCGGTGGGGAGCACGCGACAAATGAAGCCCTTCAGATAATCCGTTTCCGGGATCGCCGGATGCACCGGATGGTCCGGCGCCTGCTGCAGCGATTGCAGCACCTGTACGCCGCGGTCGAGGTGCCGCGCGCCCTTCTGCACCGCATCCAGCAAGGCCGCGCGCGGCATGTGGTACGAACACGAGCAGGTCACGAGGATGCCGTCGCGCGCCAACACCTGCATTGCCAGTTCGTTGATGCGGCGATAGGCCAGCGCGCCTTCCTTCAGGTCTTTCCGGCGCTTGACGAACGCGGGCGGGTCGAGCACCACCACGTCGAAATGTTCACGCGCCTCGCGCAGTGCCTTCAGGTACTCGAACGCGTCCGCGCGTTCGGCACGCACGCGATCGGCGAGGCCGTTGTGCTCCGCGTTGCACCCGATCAGCTTCACCGCCGCTGCCGACGCATCCACGCAAGTGACATCTTTCGCGCCCATCGCCGCGGCGCGCAAGCCCCATCCGCCAAGGTAGGCGAACATGTCCAGCACCCGCGCGCCCTTGACGAACGGTGCCAACGCATCGCGATTCGCGCGCTGGTCGTAGAACCAGCCGGTCTTCTGGCCGCCGATCGCATCGACGGCAAACTCCAGCCCGCCCTCGCGCACGCGCAACGCGCCGGGCGGATCGCCGAAGCCGACATCGGCATAGGGCATCAAGCCTTCCAGTTCGCGGATGCCGGCGTCGTTTTTCCAGAGCAGCGCGCGCGGCTTCAGCACCTTGCGCACCGCTTCCTCGACCTGCGGCTTCAGGCGTTCGATGCCCGCGGTGGTGGCCTGCGCCACGACCACGTCGTCGAAACGATCCAGCGTCAGGCCCGGCACGCCATCGGATTCGCCGTACAACAAGCGATAGAACGGCTCCGCGTACAGGCGTTCGCGCAGGGCCAGCGAGACCTGCAGGCGGTGCGTCAGCAGCGATGCATCCAGCGGATGTTCCACCCCGCGCACCACCAACCGCGCACAGATCAGCGAATGCGGATTGACGTAGCCCACGCCAATCGGCTTGCCGCGCGCGTCCACGACCGCGCAGGCCTCGCCCGGCTCGAAGGCATTCAAGGGCGAGCGCGCCACGTCGACCTCGTTGGCGAACACCCACAGATGTCCGGCGCGCAGGCGCGCGTCCTCGCCACGCTTCAGGTACAACGCGGGGTATTCGGCGGGCTGGCTCACGGCTGTTTTCTGAAAGACAACGTGCCACGGTATCGGAACACCCCACGCATCCACAAGCCACGCGCATTAGCATGGCAGGGTGACAAGCAATCGCCTCGCCCACGCATCCAGCCCGTACCTGCGCCAGCACGCCGGCAATCCCGTGCACTGGCAGCCGTGGGACGACGACACGCTGGCGTACGCGAAGGAAACCGACACACCCATCCTGCTTTCGATTGGTTACAGCGCCTGCCACTGGTGCCACGTGATGGCGCACGAATGTTTCGAGAATCCCGCGATCGCCGAAGCCATGAATGCCGGCTTCGTCAATATCAAGCTGGATCGCGAGGAACGTCCGGACATCGACCGCGTCTACCAGCTTGCGCACCAGGCGCTGAGCGCGCGTGGTGGCGGCTGGCCGCTGACTGCGTTCCTCGACCCACAAGACCTCGCGCCGTTCTACATCGGCACGTACTTCCCGCCGACGCCTCGCCACGGGCTGCCGGGTTTCCCCGAAGTGCTGCATAGGGTGCGCGCATTCTTCGACCAGCATCGCGGCGAATTGCGGGCGCAAGCGGAACGACTGCGTGGATGGTTGCAACATGCCGACGGCGCCACGTCCGACGCAAGCATCGACGCGAACGCTGCCAACCGCAGTGCGCTGCAGCGGATCGGCTCGCGTTTCGACCCGGACTGGGGCGGCAACATGGGTGCACCCAAGTTTCCGCGCGCCACCGAGCTGGAGTGGTTGCTGGATCGACAGATGCCGCACGGCAATGCACGCAACATGGCACAGCTCACGCTCGCCAGGATGGCCACGCGCGGCTTGCAGGATCATCTCAGCGGCGGGTTCTTCCGCTATTGCGTGGATGCGGACTGGACCATCCCGCACTTCGAGAAGATGTTGTACGACAACGCGCAATTGCTGCCCGTGTACGCGCGCCTCGCCGCGAACCCGCAGACATCCCCCGCCCTGCGCGACACGGCGACCGCGGCCGCACAAGGAATCGTCGATTGGCTGGCGCGCGACATGACCGCGCCTGGTGGCGCGTTCTACAGCTCGCTGGATGCGGACAGCGAGCACGAGGAAGGCAGGTTTTACCTGTGGACGCGCGCAGGGATGCGCACCGCGTTGGACGCTGCGGACATCCTGCTGGCGGAAGCCGCATACGGACTGGACGCGCCGCCCAACTTCGAAGGCCGTGCGTGGCACCTGCTGCGCGACACGCCGCTCGATGCCTTGGCGACACGCTTCGTCGATTCACCCGGAACAGTCGCCACCCATCTGGCCGCGATACGCCAACGTCTTTTCGAAGCCCGCGCGCGACGCATTCCGCCCGCCCGCGACGACAAGATCCTCACCGCCTGGAATGCGCTCGCGATCTCCGGACTTGCGCGCGCCGCGTGGCTGCTCGACGACGCGCGTTGCGCGATGTTGGCCCGACGCGCACTCACCGCATTGCGCGACTCGATATGGATCGACGGCGCGCTTTACGCCAACGCCGCGGAGCCCGTGTCGCGCATCCCAGGCTTCCTCGACGACCACGCCTTCCTGCTGGACGCGCTGCTGGAAGCCCTGCAACTGGAATTCCGGCGCGACGACCTCGACTGGGCCACCGCGTTGGCCGATGCGCTGTGCGGAAAATTCAGCGACGCGGAAGCGGGCGGTTTCTGGTTCTCCACCACGCAACACGCGACGCCGCTCGCGCGCAGCCGCAACTGGACCGACGATGCCCTGCCGAACGGCAACGCGGTGGCGATCCGTTCGCTGCTGCGCCTGGGTCATCTGGTCGGGAACACGCACTGGCTCGACACCGCCGAACGCGCACTGCACGCAGCGGCGGATGCACTCGCGCACCATCCGGATGCCTGCCCGACCTTGCTGCGCGCGCTGGATGAATCCGAAAAGCCCCGTACCCAGATCGTGGTGCGCAGCCCGCCCGCGCAATGCGATCGATGGCGCACGGCGCTACGCGATGGTTTGCGCGATGCGGGAACCGTTCCCGGCCACGACCGCATCGACGCGTTCCTCATCCCCGCGACCGACGCCTTGCCCGGCCTGCTGTCCGAACGCGCATCGCGCAACGACAACGGCACCGCATGGGTGTGCTCGGGGCTGACGTGCCAAGCGCCGCTCATGTCAGCCGAGGCGCTACGGGAAGCGCTGCGCGCCGTCACCGCAGGATAGCCGCGGTACTACAGCACCACCGCGGGATTCGGCAACGCCGTCTGCCGACCCGGCCCCGGCGGCAGGTACAACTCCAGCAGGTTGTGGGTGGCCTCGATGCCCGCCAGCGCGCCCGCTTCCCATTGCTCGTTGCGGAACTGCTCGCTCATGAACCCGACGATGCGTTCCCATGAACCTTCCGGAACCCGCGACTTCACCCCGCGATCGGGGATGACCTCGATGGTGTAATCGCCCAGCAGCACGTAGATCAGCACACCGGTGCGGCGCTCGGTGTCCCAGACCTTCAGGTCGCCGAACACGCTTTCGGCGCGCGCGCGGACACGGCGCCCGCCAATCAGGTAGCGCGTGGGCAGGCGCGCCTCGACCACGAAGCAGATTTCGCCGTCGTGCTTCACCTCGCCCTGCGTGATCGCATCCTGGATGCGCTGCATCGCCGCAGGCGGGAATGCACGGCTGGCGGGCGCGTGGAACCAGTGGCGCAACCAGCGCCACGTATCCACACCCTGGAGTGTCCTGGCCATCTTGCCCAAGCCGACGCCGACCATCACGTTCCCGAACCGGAGACTGCGTCGAATTGCAACACGCGCGGCGCCGCCACGCAACGCCTATAACGCCCGCGACACCAGAATCACGATCCAGATCACCAACACGTTCAACATCAGCAGGAACACCGCGGCCGAGCCCATGTCCTTGGCGCGGCCGGCGATCGCGTTGTACTCCGGCCACAGCTTGTCTATGACGGCCTCGAGGCCTGAGTTCAGCATTTCCGCCGCCAGCACCGGCAGCAGCGATCCGGCCAGCAGCGCTTTTTCGACCGCGCCGTGGCCCAGCCACAACCCGATCGGAAACAGGATCACGAACAGCACCACTTCGAGGCGGAACGATGCCTCCACCCGCCAGCCCTCGTGCAGGCCCTTGAGCGACCAGACCAATGCGCGCCAGATCTGGCGTGGCCCGCGGTTGACTTGGCTTGGCATGCCTCGCTCCCGTTCGTATGTCGCAGGATGCACCCGGCACTTGCCTGGGGCGTGGAACGCGCGCCAGCATACGATGCCACGATGATCGCTGCGAGTTTCGCGGCGGGGAGGACGCGTGAGAACGTTGCGTCGCTGGCTACCGTTGATCCTGCTGGTCCCGTTCATTGCCACGCTGTGGCTGCCCTTCTACAACCGCGCGCAGCCGGCGATCGCGGGCTTCCCGTTCTTCTACGTGTGGCTGTTCGCATGGGTGGTACTGACCGCACTGCTGACGTGGGCGGTGCACCGCGGGTGGCGGACATGACACTCCATCCGGAATCGGCCGCGCGGTTCGACTGGAGCGCGATGGGTGTTTTCGTGTTCTTCTTCGCGCTGGTGACGGTGCTGGGTTTCGTCGCGGCGCGCTGGCGGCGCGGCGATCTTGCGCAGCTCTCCGAATGGGGCCTGGGCGGACGACGTTTCGGCAGCTTCGTCACATGGTTTCTGCTGGGTGGCGATCTCTACACGGCGTACACCCTGATCGCGGTGCCGGCGCTGGTGTACGCGGTGGGCGCCTACGGCTTCTTCGCGATGCCATACGCAATCATCGCCTACCCGATCGTGTTCATGACCATGCCGCGGCTGTGGAACGCGTGCAAGAAACACGGCTGGATCACCTCGGCGGATTTCGTCGAGGGCCGCTACGGCAGCCGCGGCCTCGCGCTGGCGGTCGCGGTCACCGGCGTCGTTGCGACCATGCCCTACATCGCGCTGCAACTGGTGGGGCTGGAAGTGGTGTTCGAGGCGATGGGTTTCGGCGCACTCGGAATCGGCAAGGAAACGCCGCTGCTGATCGCGTTCGTGATCCTGGCGCTGTACACCTATTCCAGCGGCTTGCGTGCACCGGCGATGATCGCGTTCGTGAAAGACGCGATGCTGTACATCACCGTGATCGCGGCGGTGGTGGTCATCCCGATCAAGCTGGGCGGCTACGGCCACATCTTCCATGCCGCGCAGCAAGCGTTCGCGGCGAAGGGCGGCGCCACCGGTATCGTGCTGAAGCCGGACCAGTACTGGCCGTTCGCGACGCTGGCGCTGGGCTCCGCGTTCGCGCTGTTCCTGTACCCGCACGCCACCACCGCCACGCTTTCCGCATCGGGACCGCAAACCATCCGCCGCAATGCCGTGTGGCTGCCGGCCTACAGCATCGTGTTGATCCTGGTATCGCTGCTGGGCTACATGGCGCTGGCCGCGCACATCCACGTCAAGGACAGTTCGATGGCGGTGCCCGCGCTGATCAACGCGAGCTTTCCGCCCTGGTTCGCGGGCTTCTGCTTTGCCGCGATTGCGCTGGGCGCGCTGGTGCCGGCCGCGATCATGTCGATCGGCGCGGCCAACCTGTTCACCCGCAACATCTGGAAGCCGTACATCAACGAGAAGCTGACCGACAAACAGGAATCGCGCATCGCCAAGAACGTGTCGCTGCTGGTGAAGTTCGGCGCGCTGCTGGCGGTGCTGTACCTGCCCACGAAGTTCGCGATCGACCTGCAACTGCTGGGCGGCATCTGGATGTTGCAGATTTTCCCCACCGTGATCTGCGGCCTGTTCACGCGCTGGCTGTGCGCATCCGCCCTGCTCGCCGGCTGGATCGCCGGCATGGCGATGGGCAGCGCGCTGGCGTTCCACCAAGGCCTGAAACCGGTGTATGCGCTCATGATCGGCGGGCAACACTACGGCATCTACATAGGGCTGCTGGCGCTCGCCGCCAACTTCGTCGTCACCATCGTCGCCACGCCGATCGTGGCGGCGATCAGGCGCGAGGCGCCGCGGGATTGCACGCAGAAGGTGGATTTCGAGGATGCACTACCCGACTGATGCTGTATCCCCAGTTTGTCAACGCTTGATCGTTTCGACGATCGGTTTTCCATCCACGACCTTGAAGTGGAACGCGTACCAGAGGCTGAAAGGCTTGCTGGTTAGCTCGTACGTGCCGTCCGATTCCGGTTTTTCCATCCACAGCGGCGTGAAGGCCCATTGCATCGCCGCTTGGACAACTGCGGCTTCGAACAGCGCGTGATCCGGTCCCTTGTCCGTATTCGACACCGGATACACTGCGGTTACGCGTCCACCCTTGTCCATTACCAGTCGTGCAACCACGATCACCGACGCTGCACCCGGGCGGACAAGTGACGGCGGATAAATCGGCGCAACCTGCCTGTCCGGCTCTGGCTTTACCGCTGTCTCGCCCGGTGTGAGTACGTAACTCGGCGTGCCTTTTGGCACCAGCATTTCATAACTGGTTCTGGGTTGCGGGTTCGGCTTGAGCGTGGTTCGAGTGCTGCAAGCCGCGAGCAAACATGCGGTCATGACGAACGGCGATCCGAACCGGACTTTCGTCATCGTCTCCACACCCCCTCACTTCGGAATCAGGTTGATGCCTGCGCCGATGCAGGTGCGATGCACGAGAACGATTTGCCTTTTCCCTGCCTGTAAACAAGTCCGGACGGGCAGGATGCGGAAGCCGACGATGGCGGATAGGACAGCGAGAAGCTGACCGGGATCTTCACCACCCCGCCCACCGGATGGCCATGCTTCATCCCTGGGTGGAACTTCCATTGCGCGGCAGCACCCATCGCGACGTTCTGCAGCACTGCCGGCGCGGTGGTGCCCTTCGGGTCCACGGCGACCTTCTTGACGTCACCTTGCGCATCGACGGTGACGTCCAGTATCACCGTACCCTGCTTGCCTTCCTGTGCAGCCTTCACCGGATACTTGGGCATGTGGTGGTTCTTGAAAGTGACGTCCACCGACGCCGGCGTGAACGATGCGTGCGGTGCAGCGGCCAGTACCGGCATTGCGCCGCCTGCAACCACGAGACTGCCGCCGAGCAGCGTGGCAATGACGAGGAATCCGACGCGACGCAGTAGCGTGCCCGGCTGGACGCGGGTAATCATCGCGATGCGCTCCTTCAGTTGTGGCTCGGCGAGCCACGGAATCAACGCAGGCGCCGGTTGCGCCGCGACACTGTCCAGCAACGCGCGTGCGTAGTTCGCCTGCCGCCGCGGCAAGGCGCGCAGCGAGGCGGCATCGCAGGCCAGTTCCTGGTCGAGACGAAAACGTGAGCGTGACAGCCATGCCAGCGGGTGGAACCACAGCAGCACGGACGCGATTTCCATCGCGAGGCTCCACCACGCATCGCCGCGACGGGCATGGGTCAGTTCGTGGCGCAGAACCAGCTCGCGCGTGGCAGCGCTGTCGAACCGCTCGGCAAAATCGACCGGCAACAGCAGCAGGGGTCGCGGCAGCGCCCACAACAATGCGGGTCCGTGCGCGTGCACGCGCACGCGATGCAGATCGAAATCGGGCGCGACATCGTGCAACATCTGCCGCCATGCACCCGGCGCAACACGTGCATCCCGCAACAAGCGCACGTAATGGAAAGCGAGCCGCAACAAAGCCGCTGCAGCGCCAAACAGCCAAACGATCATCAGCCAGTATGTCCCATCGACAATCGGAACCTTTGTCGCTGTGTGGATACCTGCAGGTTGCGCGGTCACCAGCACGGCGGGCAGAGTCCAGCTCGCGGCCGGCATCCAGCCATGCGGCAGCCACGGCGCCAGTGCCAACACCACCGGCAGCAGCCACAGCGCGAACGCCGGGCCCGCACCGAACACGCGGCGCGCCGGTCGGCGCAACAGCAACACCAGCGCCAGCCCGAGCGTCACGCCACACAGCATTCGCAGCAGAAGTTCAGTCATTGCGGCGCTCCTTCTTTTCCAACCGGTCCACCAGTTTGCGCAACTCGGCCACGTCCTTCGCACCCAGTTTCTCGTTGCAGCTGAAGTGCACCAGCAAGGGCGCGACGCGCCCGCCGAACACGCGATTCAGCAGACTGCGGCTTTCCGCCGACTGCCAGGCCTCGCGCGTCAGCACGGGCGAATACAGGTAACGCCGCCCGTCGCGCTCGGCATGCACGGCGCCCTTGCGTATCAGGCGATGCAGCAGCGTGCGCACGGTGTTTTCGTGCCAGTCGGTACCGGCGTGCAGCGCGGCCACGAGATCTTCTGACCCCTGCGGTGCGCGTTTCCACAACTGCTCCATCACGCGGCTTTCGGCTTCGCTGATGGAGGGATCGGCGGGTTTGCTCATGGCCTCGACAATTCAACGACAAGCGTAGTTTTTGCAAACACTACACCTGTCGTTTTGTTTGTCAAGCGAACGCGCAATGATGTTTCCCAGGAAACGGTCGCCGGCGAGGCCGGCTCCTACGAGGAACTTCTCGTAGGAGCGCGCCTGCGCGCGACACTCCACATCCAGCGGTGACGTGTCGGCGCGAAGACGGGGCTACATCCGTCCGCCGCTCACCCGCTCGCGGCCTTCGAGATCGGGCTCGGTAAAGACGTCGGCATACCCGTGCGCCGACAGCGACCCGCGCACGGCTGCGCCCTGCCCGAAACCGTGTTCCAGCAGCAGCCAGCCATCATCATGCAAGTGACTGCGCACATCACGGATTATGCTGTGGATCGCATCGAGGCCGTCGACACCCGACGACAACGCCAGCGGCGGTTCGAAGCGCAAATCGCCTTCGCGCAGATGCGGGTCGGCTTCGGCAATGTAGGGCGGATTCGAGACGATCAGGTCGAAATGCTGGTCGCCCAGGGCCGCGCACCAGTCGCCATGCCGGAAACCGACGTGGGCCAACCGCAAGCGTTGTGCATTTTCGCGGGCGACGGCGAGGGCCGCGTCACTCGCGTCCGTTGCCAGCACGTGCGCGCGTGGACGTGCCTTGGCGATCGCCAGCGCGATCGCGCCGGAACCGGTACCGAGGTCGGCCACGTGGGATTCCGCATCAATCGGGATACGCCGCAAAGCCAGATCGACCAGCAGTTCGGTTTCCGTGCGCGGAATCAGCACGTCCGGTGTCACGCGCAAATCCAGTACATGGAAACCACGCGTGCCGGTCAGGTAGGCGATTGGCTCGCCGCGGGCACGGCGTTCGATCAGATCATGGAAAGTTGCCGCGCACGACGCGTCAACGGAATCGCCGGCATGCGCGATCAGCCACGCGTCGGATACACCGAGCACGTGGCGCAACAATAGCGCGGCATCGCGCCGCGCTTCGTCGCCAGGCAATGCGCGAGCACCTTGCTTCAGCCACTCGCAAACTGTTGCCATCACGCCATTCCGCCAACATTCGTCATCGATGCCCTCTCCCCCAAATGGCTCCATCGTTTGGGGGAGAGGGTGAGAGGGCATACGTCACCACTGCGAAGACACGTCTGAAAACGTGAGGTGCCGCCCCCTCACCCCAGCCCCCTCCCCCAACGATGCAGCGCTGGGGGAGGGGAGCATGGCTTCTACTGCGTGATCGACGCCGGGTTCTGGTGCGCCTTCAGCGCACTGCACAGCAGGATCCGTTCGTCGGTCTGCGCCAGGCCGCGCTTCAGGCCGGGAATCGTGCCGAGCTTGGGCTTGAAGAACGCCTCCAGCCGCTGCGCCTCGCTGTCGGAACAACTGCCTGCCGCCGCCACCATCGGCAACGCGCCGGAGAACACGTCGGTACGCGCAAGAATCTTGTCGTAGTGCGAGGTGAACCAGCTCCACAACTGGTTGCGTTGCGCCACCGTTTCGCGGCCGCCGAACAGCAGCATGTCCATCTCGCCGACTTTCACGGCCGGATTCAGCGCGAAGCTGCGCGCGACATCAGCCTCGGCACCTTGCGCATGACCGAGCGCGCGCAGCATCGCATTGCGCTTGACCGGGTTGCTGGTCTTCGGGATCGCGGCCATCAGTTCGTCCACCGCGGGCTTGCCCTTCTCTTCAACCGCGACGGACAACACCGTGGTCAGAAGATCCGGGTTGGCCGCGCCGAGGTCGGGCAGGCCGTCCTTGCCGGGCGCAAGCGCTGCTTCGCCCTGCTTCAGCAATGCGGCGCGCACCTGCGGCACCTTGAACTCGAGGCCCAGTGCGCTGGCCAGCCGGCTGCGCATCAACACGTCGTCGGCCGACTCGCCACTACGCCGCTGGTAACCCAGGTCTTCGAGACGCGGCAGATACGCCTTGGCGACCGCGTCGCGCACGGTGGCCTTCTGTGCCGGGGTCTGCGCTTCGTGCTGGTAGATCCAGCGGACGGTTCCGAGCGGAGCCAGCGCAATCTGGCCGACTTTCGACGGCGCCAAAGCGCGCATTTCCGCCAACACTTCATCGGCGTCCAGATCGCCACGCTGGAACGCGGCGCTGATCGAATCGGTGTAGGCCAATTGCTCACCGTCGTCGCGTTGCGAAATCGCCTTGGCCAGCGCGGCGCGATCGGCCTTGGCCATCTCGAAGCGGTAGTAGCCATCGCCGTTGGCGTTCGGCATGTACCACGCGGGGCAGGTGCTGCCATCGACCTTCATCGTGCCGGTTTTCCGGCTCAGCATCTGGCACTGCACCCCGCTCGGGAAGCGCACGCACACCGGGATGCCCCACAGGCGATCGAGGCTGCCCTTGGAACCCAGCGGCAGGTAGCGGCTCTGGGTCAGGTCGAGTACCGCGCCGCCCTTCGGATTGCAGTCCAGTTTCGTTTCGACCAGCGGCACGCCGTTCTGGTTGAGGAAGCTCTTGAACGCCGCCTTGAACGCTTCGCCCTTGCCCGCGGCGGTCGCGATCGCGTTCACCAGGTCATTGGCGTCGGCGTTGCCGAACTTGTGTGCCTGGATGTAGGCGCGCATGCCCTTCTGGAACACCTTGGGGCCGACGAAGTTCTCGAACATGCCGATGACCGCGGCGCCCTTCTGGTAGGTGATGCCGTCGAACGCGGTCATGATGTCGCCGTTGCCGGTGATCGGCTGGCGGATCATGCGCGCGCTGGCCAGGCTGTCGCTCTGCATCGCGCCCTGCGCGCCCTCGATGCGGCCGAGGTGCGCGTGCCAGTCGGGATGGATTTCACCCTCGACCTTCTGCTGCATCCAGGTGGCAAAGGCCTCGTTGAGCCAGATGTCGTTCCACCACTCCAGCGTCACGGTGTCGCCGGTCCACTGGTGCGCCATCTCGTGCGCCTCGACGTTGAACACGCTGCGCACCTGCGAAGGCGAGGCATCCGGGGTCAGCTGCAGCAGGAAGTCGCGGTAGGTGATGAGCCCCGCGTTCTCCATCGCGCCCGCGGAGAAATCCGGCAGCGCGGCGAGGTCGAGTTTGCCGAACGGATAGCCGAAGCCGTAATAGGCTTCCTCGTGCTCGATGATCGCCGGCGCCATCGCCAGCGCGCGCTTCAGTTCATAGCCCTTGCCCTTGACCGCGATGCCGCGCAGCGGCACCGGCGTGGAACGCCACGGGTCCGGCGGAATGGTCGGGCCGTTGACGATGTCCCACGGGCCGACCAGCCACGCATACAGATACGTCGGCAGCGGCTTGGTCTGCTGGAAGGTGATGGTCTTCCAACCCTTGCTGGCTGGCTTGTCGCTGGCCTCGGGCGCGTTCGCGACGGCCTTGTCGGCCTCGGGGATCGTCAGCGACAGCGTCAGCGGCGCCTTGAAGCCCGGCTCGTCGAAGCACGGGAACGCGAGGCGCGCGCTGATCGGTTCCATCTGGGTCATCAGGTAGGCGTTGCCGCCTGACACGACCTTGTAATAGCCCTGCAAGGTCTGGTTGTAGGGCGCAGTGAACGCAAACTTCAGCGTGATCTTCTGCGGTTGCAGCGTCGTGCCGAACTCGACCCGCGCGACGCCCGCCTTGGCAGCGGCGGGGGTCACCGCGCCGTCGTACGTGCCGGTCTGGACCTTGCCGTTCGCGTCGGTGACCGTGACCTTCGAAACCTTCAGGTCCTTGCCGTGCAGCCACAGATAATTCGACGCCTGCTTCAAGTCCACCGCGATCGTGACCGTACCGCTGTAGTCGGACTGGTCGGGGTCGCTCTTGAGCGCAAGGTCATACAACTCCGGTACCGCCCAATCGGGCAGCCGTGTCATCGGCGGCGTGTTGGCGGTCACCTCGACCGTGGCCGGCTGCGCCGTGGTCGCTGCCTTGGCGGTGCTGGCCGCCGCGGCCGCGGCAGTCGCCGCCGGTGCCGGCTGCTGCGCCGTGGCCTGGGAAGGATGCTGCGAGCATGCCGCGCATGCCACTGTCAGCAGCCCCACCATCGCTGCCTTGAAGATCATTCGCATTGAACCGCACTCCATGCCGAGGGAATAACCCGGCAGTGCAGCACGCTTGCGCGCGCATCGCAAGTGACGGAAGTCCCTGCCGCCACGTCGGCCACCCTGTCCTTCTCCGTTCTCGCCGGAAACTTTGATATATAACTACCATTGACAAACAAATGTGATAGTTATAACAATGACGGCACAGGTCAACTCATGCTGTCAGGAGGGTGGGTCATGCACAGCAAGCGTTCCACGTTTCGGGTCCGGGCACTTTCGATCGCCATCGCGTCTGCCATTGCGTGGGTGCCGTTGGCCCATGCACAAACCAGCCAGGCTGCCAACCAACAGACATCCTCAGCGGGCACGCGGGCGGTGACCCTGCCGACCATCGTCGTCACGGCCAACAAGCGCACCCAGAACGTGCAGGACGTACCCATGGGTGTGTCGGTCATCGGCGGCTTCCAGCTCGAACGGATGAACGCGGCCGACTTCGGGGATTACCTGTCGCAAATGCCGGGCGTGAACCTCATCTCGGGCGGCGAGGGCCAGACCCAGATCGTGATACGCGGCATCACTTCCGGTTCGCGCCAGCCCAACTCCAGCGTGGGTACCTACATCGACGACGCGCCGTTCGGTTCCAGCACCGTGTATGCGATCGGCGGCCTGCTGACACCGGACATCGACCCCTCGGACCTGGAACGCGTCGAGGTGCTGCGCGGACCGCAGGGCACGCTGTACGGTTCCAACACGCTCGGCGGCCTGATCAAATTCGTGACGCGGCCGCCCGACACCACGGCTTTTTCGGGCCGGGTGCAGACGGACGTCACCAGCCTCGCTCACGGTGGCACCGGGTTCGGCACGCGCGTAATGTTGAACGCGCCATTGGTGGACAACAAACTCGCCGTGCGCGTGAACGGATTCAAGCGCAACGACCCGGGCTACATCGATGACATCGGCAAGGGCCAGAAAGACGCCAACAAGGCCGACGTCGATGGCGGCCGCGTGCAAGTGCTGTGGACACCCAACGAGCGCGTTTCCTTGCGGGTGTCGGCGCTGTTCCAGAACCTCGACAGCGACGATCTTGCCAATGGTGGCGTCGACGTCGACCCGTACACGCTGCAACCCATCTACGGCCGCTATACCTCCAAGCACCCACCGGGTACCGGCCAGTTCGATCTTGGTTACCGGATGTACGACGCGACCCTGCAGGCCGACCTCGGCTGGGCCAAGTTGATCGCGACCACCAGTTACGACCACTTGGGTCTCGACCAGAACTTCGACCTCACCCAGGCCTACGGCCCCATCCTCGGACCCATCTTCGGCCTACCCAATCCGGGATTTTCCGAGTTCACGCCGGTTTCGCAGAACAAGCTCACCCAGGAAATCCGTCTGCAATCGCCATCAACCCAAAAACTCGAATGGCGCGTCGGCTTGTTCTACACGCACGAACGCAGCCGTTACGGCGAAAGCGTGCTGAGCTTCGATTCGATCACCGGCGACCCCATCCCATTGCCCACGCTGGCCGACCTCAATCTCGGCCCCGCGAACTTCACCGAATGGGCCGGCTACGGCGACATCACTTACCACTTCACGCCGCGCTTCGACGTGCTGCTGGGCGTGCGCTACACCCACGACAAGACCCAATACACCCAGACCGGCGAAGGGCTGCTGGTCGGCTCGTCGAGTTTCACCACCACCGGCACCGACTCCCCGACCACTTACCTGATCAATCCGTCGTTCAAGCTCAGAGACGACGTGATGCTGTACGCGCGCATCGCTTCGGGGTTCCGTCCGGGCGGCCCCAACGTGGGCGTGCCGCCCGGCCTTGGCGCGCCGGTGACCTTCGGCCCGGACAAGCTGGTGAACTACGAGGTCGGCCTGAAATCCACGCTGCTGCAAAACAAGATGACCTTCGACATCGATGCGTTCTACATCGACTGGAGCCAGATCCAGCTGGAAAGCAACGTCGCCGGCATCGGCTTCCTGAGCAACGGCGGCAAGGCCAAGAGCCAGGGCCTCGAAGCGGCACTGGAATATCGCCCGGTCGTCGGCCTGACCCTGAGCGCGAACGCCGCGTACACCGACGCGGTACTGACCGAGAACACACCGGTGGGTCTGGTCGGATTTACAGGCGATCGCCTGCCCTACGTGCCGCGCTGGAACGCCAACGTGGGCGCCGAATACATTTTCCCGATCGCCAACGGTTGGTCGGGCTACGCCGGCATCAACTATGGCTACGTGGGCGAGCGCATCAGCGACTTCCAGTCGGTGCCGGATGCGCGTTTCAACCTGCCGGGGTATCGGGTGCTCGACCTGCATGCGGGCGTGAACTACGGCAGGTGGACTTTCGGCGCCTTCATCAAGAACGCGACGGACAGCCGTGGCGTCACCATGCTGTCGTTCGAAACCACCGACCCGACCGCCAGTCCCTACTCGGCCACCTATGTCCAGCCGCGTTTGATCGGTGTCACCGCGAGCGTGGATTTCTGAGCGGCGCATGAGCCGCCAACCTCGTCGCGCGCCATCGCCACGGCCTTGGCGCGCGCACATCGAACGCAACATGCTGTACTGGTACCCGCCTGCGCAAGCCCCCGTGACGCGCCCACACGTCGGAGAAGCATGATGACCTTTCGCACCGCCATCGCCACGCTGATGCTGGCCGTCGCCATTGCGGCACCGGCGGCGACCCCGCCATCGCCGCCAAGTTCGGCCGTTCCCGTGACGACGCCTTCCGCAAATCCGGCGCCCGCCGTCGTCACGACAGCCACCAGCACGGCACCGACGCTAGCTGCGCAGGATCTGGGCACGTTCTTCGGCGGGCTGGTGCCGTACATGCTGAAGCGCAACGACATCGCCGGCGGCGTGATCGCGGTGGTCAAGGACGGCAAGCTGATCTTCGCGCACGGTTACGGCTACGCAAACGTCGCCAAGCGCACGCCCGTGATCCCCGACCAGACGCTGTTCCGGATCGGCTCGGTGTCCAAGCTGTTCACCTGGACCGCGGTGCTGCAACTGGTCGCCGAGGGCAAGATCAACCTCGACGCCGACGTCAACCAGTACCTGGATTTCCAGATCCCGGCGAAATTCGGCAAGCCGATCACGATGCGCGACCTGATGACGATGACGCCCGGGTTCGCCGAAACCCTGCGCAATCTGATGGTCGCGAAGCCCAGCCAGCTGGTGTCGCTGCGCGATTATCTCGTCGAGCACTTGCCGCCCCGGATTTTTCCGCCCGGCAAGGTGGTGGCGTACTCGAACTACGGCGCGACGCTGGCGGGTTACATCGTGCAGCGCGTATCCGGCGAACCGTTCGACCAGTACGTCGCGCAGCACATCCTGAAGCCGTTGCAGATGACGCATTCGACCTTCGACCAGCCGCTGCCATCGTCCTGGCGCGGAAACCTCGCGGCCGGCTACGTGACCGCCAGCGATGCCAAGGCGATGCCGTTCGAACTGATCCAGGCGTGGCCGGCGGGGTCGTTCACCTCCACCGCCACCGACATGGCGAAGTTCATGCTGATGCAACTGCAGGACGGCCAGTACGACGATGCCAGGGTGCTGCCAGCGGCCATCGCGAAACTGATGCACAGCCATCACTACAGCGCCGCGCCGGGCATCAACGGCTACGACTTCGGTTTCTACCAGGAAAACCGCAACGGCCTGCGCATCATCGGGCACGCCGGCGACACCAACTTCTTCCACACCGACCTGCACCTGTTACTCGACAAGAACATCGGCGTGTTCATGTCCTTCAACAGCGCCGGCAAGGCGCCGAACGGAACCGCCGAAGCCGTGCGCACCGAGCTGTTCCACGCGTTCCTCGATCGCTATTTTCCGTACACGCCACCCACCAAGCCGATACTCGCGAGCGCCAAACGCGATGCCGCGCGCGTGGCCGGCTGGTATTGGGCAAGCCGTCGCGAGGACAGTGGATTGCGCCTGGTCTATCTGCTGAGCCAATTGCAAGTCGGCGCGCTGCCCAACGGCGACATCACCGTCAGCATGCTGAAGGACGCCAGCGGCGCCGTGAAGCACTGGCGCGAGATCGGCCCGCTGCTTTATCAGCAGGTCAACGGCCAATCGAAACTGCGTTTCGTCACCAACGCGGATGGGTCGATCAAATGGTGGGCCACGGACGACTTCCCGCCCGTCGAAGTGTTCCAGCCGGTGCACGGGCTATCGCAGATGGGCTGGTTCCTGCCGCTGACCGAAATCGCGGTCGGCGTGTTCCTGCTGACCTTGCTGGTCTGGATTGGCGGCGCAATCGCGCGGCGCCGCTTCGGCAGGAAGCTCGCCTTCGCACCGGGGCAATTCGGGTTGCGGCTGGCGGCCCGCATCGGCGTGATCGTGTTGCTGGTTTTGGTGGTGGGTTGGCTGGCCCTGTTGATGCAACTTTCCCAGCCAACCGGGCTGCTGGTCGATTTCGACGGTCCGTTGATGCTGCTGTTCGCGCTGGGCGTGCTCGGCATCCTGGGCGGCATCGCGATCATTCAGGATGCGCTGTGGCGGGTCGTGCGCGGGCCGGGCGGCGTACTGGCGCGCGGCGGCGAACTGATCCTCGGCCTGTGTGCGCTGTACGGAATCTGGGTGATCCTCGCCTTCGGCCTCGTCAACTTCAACTTCCATTATTGACGGGGCGCGAACGGTGCAGACCGCCCACCGCGAACCCGACGCGCCTGTGCAAACGGCATCCATGGACAACGCCGCAGGTGCGGCGCCGGCCTACCGCGAGCAGCTCGACCGCAGGCTGGGACTGCCGCAACTGGTGGTGTACGGCATGCTGTTCGTGGTGCCGATCGCGCCGATGGCGGTGTACGGCTTCGTCGCCCGCGAGAGCTTCGGCATGGTGCCGCTGGTGTACGCGGTCGGCATCGTGGCGATGCTGTTCACGGCACTCAGCTACCGGCAGATGAGCGGCACTTTCCCCTACGCCGGATCGGTGTATTCCTACGTGCAGCGCGGGCTGCATCCGTACGCCGGCTTCATCGCCGGCTGGGTGATCCTGGCCGACTACCTGCTGATCCCGGCGCTGATCTTCGCCTTGAGCGCGTCGTGGCTGCGCGGGCTGATGCCAGCGGTGCCAAGCTGGGTGTGGATCGTAGCGTTCGTGCTGATCAACACCGGCGTGAACGTCGCCGGTATCCGCTTGCAGGCGAAGGCGCACCTGGTGTTGCTGGCGATCGAAGTGATCGCGCTGCTGGTGTTCGTGGTGTTCGCGATCGATTTCGTGTTCATCGCCCACCACGGTGTCGGAGGCTGGTCGCTCGCGCCGTTCTGGCAGCCCGCGCACATGAACGACGGCTTCATCGCCACCGCAACGTCGATCGCGGTGCTGAGTTTTCTCGGCTTCGACGCCATCAGCACGCTGGCCGAGGAAACCCGCAACCCGCGCGTTGCGGTCGGCAATGCCATCCTGATCACGCTGCTGCTGCTCGGCGCGGTCTTCATCGGGGAAACCTGGCTGGCCGCGCTGGCGCATCCCGACTATCGGACGCTGGACGCGGAACTCGGCTTCTTCCAGATCGCCCGCGAGGTCGGCGGACAGTGGCTGTACCTGTCGCTGATCGTGATCAACGTGGCCGCCGCCGGCATCGCCAACGCGATGGCGGCACAGGCCGCGATTTCACGCATCCTGTTCGCGATGGGACGCGATCGTGTGCTGCCCGGTTCGGCATTCCTCGCGCATGTCAGCCCGCGTTTCCGTACGCCGGTGAACGCGACATTGCTGGTGGCGATGGTTTCGCTGGTGTTGGCGCTGCTGGTGCCTGCCGAGCTGCTGCTGAAGCTGGTCAATTTCGGCGCGCTTACCGCGTTCATGCTGCTCAACGTCACGGTGTTCGCCTACTTTTTCGTGAAGCAGAAACGGCGGCGCCAGTTCCTGCGTTACCTGGTGTTCCCCGCGCTCGGTTTCGCGATCGTCGCCTTCGTATGGTGCGGGTTCGATCGCACCACGCTGCTGTTCGGCGGCAGTTGGCTGGTGATCGGATTGATCGTCGGCGCGTTCAAGCAGCGCGCCCCACTGCCCTTCGAGCCATCGCCATGAACCTTTTGACGAAACTCGCCGCGACATTCGCACTCGCATGTACCGCCAGCGGCACGGCCGTGGCGCAAGCCCCACTGCAACCGACGCCGGCTGCAGCGGCCGTCGACGCGACTGCCGCCATGCCGAATGCGGCGGCAGCGCCGCTGACAGAAAGCGATCTCTCGACATTCTTCGGCGGCCTGGTTCCGTACATGCTCAAGCGCGGCGACATAGCCGGCGGCGTGGTCGTGGTCGTCAAGGACGGCAAGGTGCTGTTCGCCGAGGGCTACGGCCATGCCGACCTGAAGACGCGCGCGCCCGTATCGACCGCCACCACGTTGTTCCGGATCGGCTCGGTGTCGAAACTGTTCACCTGGACCGCGGTGATGCAACTGGTGCAGGCGGGCAAATTGAACCTCGACCGCGACATCAATGCGTATCTCGACTTCAGGATTCCACCCGCGTTCGGCAAGCCGATCACCTTGCGCGACCTGATGACACACACGCCGGGCTTCGAGGACACCGCGCGCGACCTGCTGCCCGCCACGCCCGCCGGCACCAACCTCGAACGCTATCTCAAGGCGCACGTGCCCGCGCGCATCTTTCCGCCCGGCAAGATCGTGGCGTATTCCAATTACGGCGCGGGACTGGCCGGTTACATCGTGCAGCGCGTGTCGGGCGAGCCGTTCGACGACTACATCCGGCAACACATCCTCCAGCCACTTGACATGCAGCACTCCACGTTCGCGCAACCACTGCCGGCGAACCTGGCGCCGTTGCTCGCGAAAGGTTATGCGTCGGCTTCGGATGGCGTCGCCAAGCCCTTCGAGCTGGCCAATCCCGCGCCCGCCGGCGCCATGACTTCGTCTGCGCTGGACATGGCGAACTTCATGATCGCGCAGTTGCAGGACGGCCGTTTCGGCGACACCCGCATCCTGTCGCGGGCAACCGCCGAACTGATGCACAGCCCGCAATACACCGCGGCACCCGGCCTCAACGGCTTCGACCTAGGCTTCTACCAGGAGAACCGCAACGGCCAGCGCATCATCGGCCATGGCGGCGACACCATCGTGTTCCACACCGACCTGCACCTGCTGCTGGACGCCGACGTCGGCCTGTTCGTGGCATTCAACAGCGAAGGCCGCAACGGTGCCGTCAACGACGTGCGCAGCGCGATCTTCCACGCGTTCCTCGATCGCTACTTTCCGTACCGCGCGCCACCGCTGCCCACCGCGACCACGGCCCGCGCCGACGCCGCGCGCGTCACAGGCTGGTACGAAAGCAGCCGCCGCAACCAGAGCGCACTGAGCCTGCTGTACCTGCTGGGTGCGCAGCATGTCGTCGCGCAAGCGGACGGCACGCTGACCATCTCCGGCATGACCGATGCCGCCGGCGCACCGTTGCACTGGCGCGAAATCGGGCCGCTGCGCTATCGGCAAGTCCACGGCCAGTCACTGGTCGAGTTCGTCGCCGATGCGCACGGCCGGATCCGCTACTTCGCGAGCGGCGAAGACCCGACGGAGTTGTACCAGCGCCTGCCCGCATCGCACAGCCTCGGCACGTTCGGACCGCTGGTGCTGATTGCAACCCTGGTGATACTCGTGGCGCTGCTCACCTGGATCGCGGGCGGATGGATGCACCGTCATTACCGGCAGCCGCTCGCACTGACCTCGGGCCAACGCCACGCGCGCCTGTTGTCGCGGCTCGGCGCGGTCGCACTCGCGCTCGTGGTGCTCGGCTGGCTGGCCTTGATCGTCACGATCTCCGTCGACGTACTGTTGCTGGTTCGCGGCGGCCTGGTGCCATGGATGTACCTGCTGTACGCGCTCGGCGTGCTGGCCCTGATCGGCACGTTGGCGATAGTCGCCAATGCCGTGCAGGCATGGTTTTCGCCGCGGCGCGGCAGGTGGACACGCGCCGGGGAAATCCTGTTGTCGCTCGCCGCGATCTACCTCGCGTGGTTCATCGTGGCGATGCGGCTGGTCAGCTTCAACGTGCATTTCTGACGGCCCCGCAGGCGCAAGCACAAGGACACCAAGGAAACGACATGAACGACGTCCAACATGGCCCGCTGCGGCTGCAGGCCCGCATCGAAAAGCGGACACTCAAGGCACCCTTTCGCATCACCGGCTACACCTTCACCGGCTTCGACGCGCTGGTGGTGGCGCTGTGTGACGGCGACCACACCGGCCGCGGCGAGGCGCAAGGTGTCTATTACAGACACGACAATCCGCCGGAAATGCTGGCGCAGGTGGAAGCGTTGCGCGACCGCATCGAGCATGGCATCACCCGCGCCGAACTGCTGGATCGGCTGCCGCCCGGAGGCGCCCGCAACGCGCTGGACGCGGCGTTGTGGGACCTGGAGGCAAGCCGTCGCAGCGTGCCAGCATGGCAACTCGCGGGCATCGATCCGCCGCGCCCGCTGCGGACCACCTTCACCATTGGTGCCGATGATCCGGCCCGCATGGCCGAACAGGCCCGGATGTTCACCGACGCGCGCGCGCTGAAACTCAAACTGACCGACGACGACGGGAACGCCGAACGCGTGCGCGCGGTGCGCGCGGCACGACCGGACGCGTGGATCATGGTCGACGCCAACCAGGGATTCACACGCGATTCGCTCGCGTGCCTGTTGCCCACCTTGCAGCAGTGCCGAATCGCGCTGATCGAGCAACCCTTCCCGATCGGCAAGGAAAGCTGGCTGGACGACATCGACCGGCCCATTCCGATCGCCGCCGACGAAAGCGTGCAGGATCACACCGACCTCGCGCGCCTCGCCGGCCGCGTCGACGTCATCAACATCAAGCTGGACAAATGCGGCGGCCTCACCGAAGCGCTGGCGATGGCGCACCAGGCGCGTGCGATGGGTTTCGACCTGATGGTGGGCAACATGTCCGGCTCGTCGCTGGCGATGGCGCCGGCGTTCGTGCTGGGCCAGCAATGCGCGGTGGCCGACCTGGACGGGCCGTTGTACCTGCTCGAAGACTGTTCGCCCGGCGCGCGCTACCAGGACGGTTCGATCTGGTGCCCCGGCGAACTTTGGGGCGGCGGACTGCCGGCCGCGGCCTGATGGCACACGGCGACTGCGCTGTTGCCCGATAATCGCACCACGATGACCCAGTACCTCAAGAAAAAACTCAAGAGCCGCTGGCACACCTTCACGACCTCGGAACAGCGCATCGCGGGTTACCTGGTGCAGAACCTCAGCGGCCTCCCATTCGAAACCGCAGCGTCACTGGGCCAGCGCGTCGGCGTCAGCGCGATGACGGTCGGACGTTTCCTGCGCAAACTCGGCTACGCGGGCGTGGCCGAAATGAAGGAGGAGTTGCGCGGCGACACCGCGTGGCTGAAGTACTACCACAGTCCTGCGCCCGCGGAGGGACCGGACGCCCGCGACGAAAACCTCGAAGCCGACATCCGCGCGGTGTCCGCGACCCACGCGCTGGCGCGTGGCGAGGAATGGCAGGCGATCGTGCAGCTGCTGGCTTCGGCCGACCGGGTTTCCGTCGCCAGTTTCCAGCTCGGTCGGTTCCTCGGACTGATGTTCGCGAGCCTGCTGCAGCAGATCCGCCCGCACGTCACGTTCGCGTCGGGCGTGGATGGCGCCTACACCGATGTGCTGATCGATTCGACCGAAAAAAGCTGCGTGGTGCTGATCGACGAACGGCGCTACTCGCGGCATTTCCGGATCCTCGCCGGGGAAGTGGCGACGCGCGGCATACCGCTGGTGATCCTCACCGACTCGGAGTGTTACTGGGCGCGCCAGTTGACGCCGCACGTGTTGATGCTGCCGATCCTGCCGGAACGCGCGTGGCACAGCTTCACCGCGTTCGGCACGCTGTTCAACGTGCTGCTGGGTGCGGTGATCCGCGCGCGCGGCAGCGACAGGGTGTACGAACGCATCGAGCAGATCACCGCGATGCGCCAGCAGTTCATCGGCTTCAGCGGCCCCTCGCCTTCGCCCGAGCCGGCCGGCGCGGCGCGCAATCGCCGCGCCCGCAAGCGCGGTTCCGGCTGAGCACGTCGCTCAGGCAGCCTGGACGGCTGGGACGCCGGCCGACGCCGCGTGCTGCTCTTGCGCAACCGCCACAGCATGGACCACCGCCGCGATGCGCGCGGCGCTCTGCACGGCCTGCGCGGAAACGCCGTGCTTGCGCAGGGCGCGTTCGTGCGAGGCCACGCAGCTGCCGCAGCCGTTGATGGCGGAAACCGCCACCGAGGCAAGGTCGAAGTCGAGTTTGTCGCAGCCGGGGTTGGCCATCGCGTTCATGCGCAGACCGGCGCGCAGCGTGCCGTACTCGTCGTTCTCGACCAGGTGCAGGAAGCGGTAATAGATGTTGGTCATGCCCATCAGCGCGGCGGCGGTGCGCGCGCCGTCGAGTTCGGCTGCGCTGGCATGCCGCGCGGCGAATTGCGCGATGGCTTCGGTCAGCGGCAGGTGCCGCGCGGCGATCGCGGAAGCCAAGGCCACCAAGGCGATCTGTTTTTGCGACAAGCCCGGCGCGCCGCCTTCGCCCAGCACCGATTCGAGGTTGAGGCGCAGGTCTTTGGCGTAGTCGGGCAGCGAGGATTTGATGTGTTCAAGAGTCATGGCAACCTCCGTGTGATCGTCGCCGGCAAGCCGGCTCCTACAAAAGCGGTTTCGTAGGAGCCGGCCCGCCGGCGACCGGCGTGCGTTGATTACGCGGCCTTCAGAGTTTCCTCGCCCTTGTTCCAGTTGCATGGGCACAGTTCGTCGGTCTGCAGCGCGTCGAGCACGCGCAGCACTTCAGCCGGATTGCGGCCGACCGAACCTTCCGTGACGTAAACGAAGCGGATCACGCCTTCCGGATCGACCAGGAATGCGGCGCGCTTGGCCACGCCTTCGTCGTCCAGGATGCCGAGCGCACGGGTCAGGTCCTTGTTGATGTCGGCCAGCATCGGGAACGGCAGCTCGCGCAAATCCTTGTGGTCGCGGCGCCAGGCCAGGTGCACGAATTCGGAGTCGGTGCTGGCGGCAAGGACTTGGCAATCGCGATCAGCAAACTGCGCGTCGAGATCGGCGAAACCCCTGATCTCGGTCGGACACACGAAGGTGAAGTCCTTCGGGTAGAAGAACACGCAAAGCCACTTGCCCTTGTAGGTGTCGTTGTCGATATTGACGAAGGCCTTGTCGAGGTTCTTGATCGACACGGTGGCCTTGAGGTTGAAATGCGGGAAATTGTTGCCGACGGTAAGCATGGCTAGCTCCTTTTGGGTTGGTAACGTTGGACAGGCGGCGGCCGCCGCCGTTCGATGTCCAAGATAAGCGAAGCTCACCAATATATCAAATTGATTGTTGCAATGCATGTGATAGGCTGCATGCATTGATTTCCCGAAGCCACCCGGCATGAATCTTCGCGATCTCCATTACCTCGTCGCCCTGGCGGACCACAAGCACTTCGGCCGCGCCGCCGAAGCCAGTTTCGTCAGCCAGCCGACCCTTTCCACCCAGATTCGCAAGCTCGAAGATGAACTCGGGGTTACGCTGGTGGAGCGCACGCCGCGCAAGGTGTTGCTGACGGAGGTCGGCCTGCAGATCGTCGCGCGCGCCCGCGACGTGTTGAACGAGGTCGAACAAATCAGGCGCATCGCGCACCACGACCAGGATCCCGAGGCCGGCACGCTGCGGCTCGGCATCTTCCCGACCCTGGGCCCGTACCTGCTGCCACACGTGCTGGGCACGATCCGCGAGCGCTTTCCGCGCCTGGAATTGCTGCTGGTCGAGGAAAAAACCGCCGAGTTGTTGCAGCGCCTGCGCGAGGGCAAGCTGGATGCCGCGATCCTCGCGCAGCCGGTGCACGACGACACCCTGCACGCGGAATTCCTGTTCGAGGAGCCGTTCCTGTTCGCCGCGCCGGAAGCCCATCCGCTGGCCGGGCGGCGCGTACTCAAGCTTGCTGACCTCGAAAACCAGCATCTGCTGCTGCTGGAGGACGGCCACTGCCTGCGCGACCAGGCGCTGGAAGTGTGCCGCATGTCCGGCGCCGGGGAAAAACAGGGCTTCCGCGCGACCAGCCTGGAAACGCTGCGGCAAATGGTCGCCGCCAACGTCGGCGCCACCCTGCTGCCGGTGCTGGCGGTGCAGCCGCCAATCGCGCAAACCGGCAACGTGCACCTCACACCGTTCCGCGGCCACGCGCCCAGCCGCCGCCTCGCGATGTTCTGGCGCAAGAGTTCGGCGGTACACGGCTTCCTGCTGCAACTTTCGGAAGTGTTCAAGGAGCTGCCGCAAGGCTTGCTCGACCCCGCAACCCTGGCCGGCGCGCCGCGGGCCGTTGAGAAAACCCGACGCCCTCGCTATCGTGCGGGAAAGGCCCACGCAAGAAACTGACATGGAAAAGCAAACGCCGATCACCCTCTCGCGGCTGGATGTGGAACGCCTCGAAAACCTGCTCGATACGCCGGCCCTGCGCGATACACCGGCGGCGGGAAAGCTGCGCGCGGAATTCGATCGCGCCGACATCGTCGAACCCGCCGACATGCCGCACGACGTGGTCAGCATGAATTCGTCGGCCGATTGTGTGGACGAATCCAATGCCAAGCACTACACCCTGACGCTGGTGTATCCCAAGGATGCCAATGCGGATGCTGGGCGCATTTCGGTGTTGGCGCCGGTCGGCAGCGCGCTGCTGGGCCTGCGCGTGGGCCAAAGCATCGACTGGCCGGGGCAGGCCGGCAAGACCCACCGGCTCAAGGTCACCGCGATCCATTATCAGCCGGAAGCGGCGGGCGACCTGCACAGATGAATGCGATCATCCATGATCGCCGCTTGACGAATGCATCGGCGGCCATTGCAGCCACGATGGCGATGAACACCAGAACGGGCTTCCTGTCCTGACTTTTCGCAACGACAGCTTGATAGCCCATGACTATCGGATCGATCCAATCAATCAATTGGTCGTAGGCTAGAGCAGGGTGTACGGTGGATTGGATATCAACCACCCACTGAGGAGACGCAGTCATGCCAAAAGCAGCAAAAGAAATCATGGGTCCGCAGGCACTGGGGCCGTTGACGTGGCTGGTCGGCGAATGGGAGGGCAACGGTGGCGTTGACCTTTCCTACCACAACAAGGACGACGAGACGACCGAAACCGGCTACTTCGAACGGTTCAAATTCCACCCCATCCCGAAGCAGGAAAACGGCAAGCAGGAAATCGAGGGCCTGAAATACGAGAACACCGCGTGGCGCCACGGCGAGGAGGCCATGAACCCGTTCCACGACGAAGTGGGCTACATGCTGTGGGACAAGGCCAACGGCCAGGTCATGCGCGTGGTTGTGTTCGGCCGCGGCATCGGCATCCTCGCCGGCAGCGACGCCAAGGCCCGCGACAAGAAGATCAATTTCAAGGCCAAGCCGGGCGATCCCAACTACGGCATCCTGCAGAACAAGTACCTTTCGCAGCGCGCCGAGCTGATGGGTTTCCAGGGCGCGTTCTGGCTCAACGACGATGGCACCTTCAGCTACGAACAGACGCTGGAACTGAAGCTCGCGGCCATCGGCGGCAAGGTCATGAAGCACACCGACCGCAACACGTTGCATCTGGTCAAGCGCCTCCATCCGAGCGCGGAAAACGCCTGACCAAAGCAACCCTCGCAGCAACGCAAACAGGCCCGCGCAACGCGGGCCTGTTTTTTATCGCGTGAGGATACGCTTGGGCTTGATGGGCAGCTTGCCGCGCCAATACAGCAGAAGGAGGAAGCCGCCGACCGCGCCGCCCAGATGCGCGAAATGCGCGACGCCGGATTCGTAGCCGCTGACGCCGAAGAACAGTTCCAGCAGGATGTAGCCGATCACGAACACCCAGGCCGGCATCGGGATCGGCAGGAAGATCAGGAACATCTTCATGCGTGGATACATCACGCCGAACGCCACCAGCAGGCCGAAGATCGCGCCCGAGGCGCCGATCGTTGCGCCCATGTTCGGCATGAAAAACCATGCGACCAGCATGTGCGCGATCGCCGCGGTCACTGCGCAGAAAAAGTAATAGATCGTGTAGTGCTTCGCGCCCAGCAGGTGCTCGATCGGGCCGCCGAACATCCACAGCGCGAACATGTTGAAGCCGATGTGCATCCAGCCACCGTGCAGGAACGCGTAGGTGATGATCTCCCAGACATGAAACCCCGCCACCAGGGCGGTGCCGCCCGCGGTGTAGCCCGCGAGTTGCGCGTGGCCGACCGGCCAAAGCGCTCCGTAAACGATCAGGAACGGTTGCAGCGAGGGCACCTGCTCCAGCAGGAAGATCACCACGTTGGCGATCAGCAGGGCACGGGTAACGGGCGGCAAGTCGTAGAGCATGGATTTCGGAGTGGGCTGCGAGCGGCCAAGGGTAACGGCACAAGCCGCCGCCGTCAGGTATGCAGCCGCGCGCGCTACAGCCGCTTCAGGAATACCGCCTGGCGTTTGCGCTCGATGTAGCCCTCGCGCAGGTAGAACCGATGCGCGCGTTCGCGCAACACGTTGGAGCGCACCCGAACGCTGGTGAACCCGTTATCTCGCGCCCACGCCTCCACGGCGGCAAGCAAAGCCGCACCGGTGCCAGCACCACGCGCGGTTTGCGCCACCACCAGCGCGGTGAGTTCAACGAACGGATCTGCGATCAGCAACCGTCGCGGTTCCGCATTCGCGAAACCGCATACCGCCCCTTGCGCATCCGCCGCGACCCGCACCACGCCGGCGGCGTGCGCGGCGATGTCCTCAAGGCGCTGCGCGATCGTGACCACATCGACGGGGTAGCCCAGTTGGGCGGAAAGCACGGCCAGTGTTTCGGCATCGGCGGGGATTGCTTCGCGGATCAGCATTGAGCACATGGTTGCAACTTCGGCTGAAGTTTTTTCACTGCAACGCAAAGACGACCGCATTCCCGCCGTGCTTGGCGGACGACATCCCCCCGATGCTGCGCATCGACCCCCTTCCTGCGGAAGGGAGGTATACAACCTCCCCCTTCGGAACGAAGGGGGATCGAGGGGGATGGCTTTTCGTCGCAAACCACTCCTCAAGTCAACCCTTGCGCACTCGCCTGCGCGTGCGCCGCGACCACGCTCGCGACCACCTGCGATACCTTCTTGCCGGTCGGGATGTGCAGGAACTCGTTGGGACCATGCGCGTTGGAGTGCGGGCCCAGCACGCCGGTGATCAGGAATTGTGCCCGCGGGAATTTTTCGCCCAGCATGCCCATGAACGG
Source organism: Rhodanobacteraceae bacterium (assembly GCA_004299705.1). Taxonomy (GTDB): domain Bacteria; phylum Pseudomonadota; class Gammaproteobacteria; order Xanthomonadales; family Rhodanobacteraceae; genus 66-474. Next base: position 71,054 of record SCQS01000060.1, read on the forward strand.
AATGCTGCCGCCCTCGCCCATGTAAGCGGCTGGTTGCCCAAAGGCATCCCGCGAGGCTTGTCCCACGGCGGCGTTCAACCACTCGGAAAGTTGCGGCGCGTTCCAACCGCTGCCGTCCTTCTCCAGCTTGAACGTGACCTTGGCGCCGTTCGGTGGATCGGCTTCCAGCAACTTCTTGACGAGCTCACCGGCCTTGGCGCCATTGGCCGTCGGCGGCACCCGCAGGCTGAGCTTCAGGGCGGTGGACGGACGCAGCACGTTGCCCGCGCTTTCCAGCGGCGGCAGGCCGTCGGCGCCGGTGACCGCCAATTGCGGACGCCAGGTCCGGTTGAGGATCAGCTCGACCTTGTCCTCGCTCACGGGACGCATGCCGTCGGTCCAGGGAAACTTGCTGTACACCTCGTCGCCGAGGATCGCCGCGCACTGCTTCGCCTGCTCGACGCGCTCGGCCGGCACCTCGACGTATAGTTGCTTCGGCACGATGGTGCCGGTGGCGGGGTCTTCGAGGCGCGACAACAACTGACGAATGAGGCGGAAGCTGTCCGGCACCACGCCCGATGCATCGCCAGAGTGCACGCCCTCGGTCAGCACCTCGACCTTGAGCTCGCCGCCGGTCATGCCACGCAGCGAGGTGGTCAGCCACAGCTGGTCGTAATTGGCGCAGCCGGAATCCAGGCACACCACCAGCGACGGGCTGCCGATGCGCGGCGCCAGGTGATCGACGTAATGCGGCAGGTCCGGGCTGCCGGATTCCTCGCAGGCCTCGATCATCACCGCGCAGCGCGCGTGGGGAACGCCCTGCTCGTGCAGCGCCAGCAACGCCGACAGCGAGCCGAAGATCGCGTAGCCGTCGTCGGCGCCGCCGCGGCCATACAGGCGGTCGCCCTTCAGAACCGGCGTCCACGGGCCGAGGCCCTCGCTCCAGCCGGTCATTTCCGGCTGCTTGTCCAGATGCCCGTACAGCAGCACGCAATCGTCCGCGCGCGCCGCGTTACCCGATGCCGGTACGTCGATGAAGATCAGCGGCGTGCGGTTCGGCAGGCGCACCACTTCCAGCGTCGCGCCGGGCAGCGACTGCAGTTTCGCGCGCGCCCACTTCTCCATCAGCGCGACCGCGGCGTCCATGTGTCCGTGTGCCGCCCAGTCCTTGTCGAACATCGGCGACTTGTTGGGAATCCTGATGTACTCGGTGATCCTGGGCACCACCTCGTCATCCCAGAGCTTGCCGATGAAGGCGCGGGCCTGGCTGGCATCCATGGACATCCTCCTGCAAACGGTGAATGCGCCAGTGTAACAGCCGGGCCGTCGGGCGATCCCGACAGCAATCGCCCGAATCCGCCGACGTGCCGGCGCCGCGCCGGCCGACGGCGCGCGCGCTGCCCGCTCGCCATGCTGGTTCCACGCGCCGCAGCCGCCGGCGCGATCCAACCACGAGGGAGAATTCGCATGTTCAAGAAGATGCTTTGCGCACTCGCGCTCTGCCTTGCCATCGCCTTGCCCGCCATCGCCGCGACGCCGGTCAACGTCAACACCGCCGACGCGCGGGCGATCGCCGCGTCGCTGGATGGCGTCGGCATGAGCAAAGCCGAGGCCATCGTCGCCTATCGCAAGACGCACGGGCCGTTCAAAAGCATAGAGGACGTGGGCAAGGTCAAGGGCATCGGCGCCAAGACCCTTTCGCGCAATCGCGATGCGATCCGGCTGGATGGTGGCCCGGCCAAGGCGTCCGCCGACGATGCCGCCGCGATCAAACCGAAGCGCACACACAAGCACTGAAAGGCATGCCAGGCGGCGCGGTCCGCAACGCCCGCGCCGCCGCAAGCCGTACCCGTTACACTCGCGCGCTTTCCATGCCGAGCGCGACCGTGATCCTGCCCCGCTACCGCATCGCCGCGTCCACCATCCCGGGCGCGGGCAAGGGCCTGTTCCTGGAAGAGTCCCTGCCCAAGGGCCGCATCGCGATCGCGCCGTACCGGATCGAGCAGACCTGGTCGTTCGCCGAAATCCTGGCCGATCCGGAACGCACCGCGCAGCTTTACAGCTCGGTGCGCTGGTTCGAGGACCGTTACACCCTGTCGCCCGACTGGCCCGACGAGTGCTACGTCAACCACAGTTTCCAGCCGAGCGGCCTGTGGCTGTTGGGCTTCACCTTCGCCATGCACGACCTTGCGGCCGGCGACGAGTTGACCATCGACTACCGCCACCTGCTTGCACCGGGACAAGAGGAGGAATTCAGGGACGCGCATACCGGCGAGGCGATCGTTGGCTACGCCTGGAAGGAAAGCTTGGGTCTGGGCCTCAAGACGCTGCAGGCATTGATCGGCTGACAGCGCCGGCTACCATCCGCGATGCTCTCGATCCAAGCCATTCCCCGCAACGCGCAGCGCGACGAGCCCTGGGCCAACGGCGCCGGCAGCACCACCGTGATCCTGCGCGAGCCCGACACCGCGGAGTGGCGCATCCGTATCAGTGTCGCGCGGGTCGAAAAGGAAGGGCCGTTTTCGGAACTGCCCGGCACGCGGCGCACGCTGGTGCCACTGGACGCACCGATGACGCTGCGCTTTCCCGACGGCAGCGCACGCACGGCCGCGCGCTTTGGTGCATTGCATTTCGATGGTGCGCCGGCACCGACCGGCTTGCTGCCGGAAGGTCCGACCCGCGATTTCAACCTGATGCTGCGCGGCGACGCACAGGGCAAGGCCCTGCCTCGCACCCTGGTGGATTCCATGCTGCTGCCGATCGAGTCGGGACTGCGCTGGCTGGTGTACCTGGATTCCGGCCGCGCCGTGCTGCGCGCCGGTGGCGTGCAGGAGCTTGGTTTGAACCCGCACGACGCCGCGCTGGTCGTGCCGTCCGGCGACGCGCCGCGTATCCTGATCGAGGGCGCAGGCGAAATCGTGCTCGTCAAGTTGTACGCTTGACGCCCAGTTCAGACACGGTGAGGCTCGGTCATGCGGATGTTGGTGGTCGAAGACGATGCGGCCATTGCGGACGCGGTCTGCGCGTCACTGGAGCGCGCCGGTCACGCGGTGGACCACCTTGCCAACGGCAAGGCGGCGATTTCCGCGTTGCAGGAACACGCCTTCGCACTGGTGGTGCTTGATCTCGGCCTGCCGGGTGAAGACGGCAGCGAGGTGTTGCGCAAGCTGCGTGTCGACCACGACGGCACGCCGGTGCTGGTCATCACCGCGCGCGAGGAAGTCGATCTGCGCGTGCGCACGCTCGACCTGGGCGCCGACGATTACCTGGTGAAACCCTTCAGTCTGGCCGAGTTCGACGCGCGGGTGCGCGCACTGCTGCGCCGCCAGAGCAACCGCGGCGTGCCCATCCTGCAACTCGGCAAGCTTTCCATCGACCTTGCGGGTCGCCGGGTGTTGCTGGGCGAGGCTCCGCTGGATCTTACCGCGCGTGAATTCGCACTGCTGGAGGTACTGGCGTCGCGGCACAACCGGGTCACCTCGCGCGAGCACGTGATCGAGGCGCTATGCACGTGGAACGATGCGCTCACCGACAACGGACTCGACATCGCCGTGCACCGCCTGCGCCGCAAGCTGGCTGACAGCGGCGTCAACCTGCGCACCGTGCGCGGCCTCGGCTACCTGCTCGAGGCCGACGATGATCCGTAACCCCAGCCTGCGTCGGCGCCTGTTGCTGTTCGTCGCCGTGCCGCTGCTGGCGGTACTGGTTTGCGGCGGCATCATCAATTACGTGATCGGCCTGCATTACGCCAACAAGGTCTACGACCGCTGGCTGCTGGACAGCGCCGAGGCGATCGGCGACCTGGTCAACAGCGATGCGGGCCGCAACGAACTCTCCGACCAGGCGCGCATCCTGCTACAGTTTTCGGTCAAGGAACGCAACAAGTTCGCGGTGCGCAGCATGCGTTACGGCGTGCTGGCGGGCAACCAGGACCTGCCGCAGCCCAGCCCGAAGTCCCGCAACGCCGGCCCGGTGTTCACCAACTTCCTCGACCACGGCCTGCCCATGCGCATGGCGTCGGTGTTCATCGCCAACAAGGCCGACCCCGGCGACGTGCTGGTCATTTCCACGGCGGAGACGGTCAACAAGCGGCGCGCCCTCGCACGCGAATTGCTGATTTCCACCGTACCCATCGAGCTGCTGCTGATCGTCGTCGCGATGGCGCTGGTGTGGCTGGGCATCAACCATGGCCTGCGCGCACTCGACCCGCTGGCCCACGAAATCCGGATGCGCGAGGCCGGCGATTTGTCACCCTTGCGCACCATCGACGCTCCGCTGGAAGTGCAGCCACTGGTCGCCACCATCGATGCGCTGCTGGGACGGCTCGACCGCATGTTGCGCCAGCAGCAACGCTTCATCGCCGACGCCGCGCACCAGTTGCGCACGCCGCTGGCGGGCCTGCGCCTGCAGGCAGAACGCGCACTCGCCGACCCCCGCCCGGAAACCGTGCGCGAAGCGCTGGTGCACGTGGAGAGATTGTCCGCGGGCACTGCGCGTGCGGCCGGGCAATTGCTGGCGATGGCGCGCGCGCAGGCCCCCGACGAATCGCTGGGCGCGGCCGTCCCACTCGACCTCGCCGAATTGGTACGCAACGAAGTCGCCGCACGGGTACCCGACGCCATCGCCAAGGGCATCGACCTTGGTTACCACGGGCCCGAACGCGGCATGAAGGTCATCGGCGACCCCGTGCTGCTGCGGGAACTGCTGGGCAACCTCGTCGACAACGCCACGCGTTACGGCAGCCGCGGCCACCGCGGCGACGCGGTGATCACGGTCGCGCTGCAACCCACCGAAGAATCCGGCTGCGTGCTGAGCGTGCAGGACAACGGCCCCGGCGTCGCCCCGGAACTGGTGCCGCGCCTCGGCGAGCGCTTCTTCCGGGCCATGGGCAACGGCCACGAAGGTACGGGGCTGGGCTTGGCGATCGTGCGCGAGATCGCCGAGCGCCACGGCGCGGAACTGTTCATCACCAACCACATCGACCCGCACGGCCTGCACGTCGAGATCCGGTTTCCGCCCATCGCGGCGTAGCCCGGTTTCAGGCAGTGGTCTGGTTTTACCGGTCGTCACGCGTATAAATCACGCCATCCTCGACGCGCACGGGAAAGCTCGCGACCGGTTCCGTCGCGGGCGCCAGCGTGGCCTGGCCGGTACGCACGTCGAACTTCGCACCGTGGCGCGGACATTCGACTTCGAAGCCGCACACCTCGCCGCCCGCCAGTTCGCCGCCGTCGTGGGTGCAGACATCCTCGATCGCGTAGAGGTTGCCATCGAGGTTGTAGACCGCGATCGCGGTGTCGCCGTCCCACGCGACCTTGAATTCGCCGGGCAGGAGTTCGTTCTGCGCGCAGACCTTTATCCAACCTTCCGCCATGTCGCTCCTCCGTCATTTCGGTGCGGGCCGGAATCGACCCAAGCCTGTCCGTCATACCATGCGTGCAGACCCAGTCGGCAGGATTGCCGACCCGCACGCCGCAGGTGGCCCGAAGGGCGAGCCACAGGGATGTGGTGAGTCTTGCGCGCCGATTGGGGCCCCTCGAACGCGGCGAGCGGACGACGGAAAAGTCCGAAGGATGGACCGCAGGATGCGGGCCAGTTCGCCGCAGGCACAGGGACGTGCCTTCGGCGAACCCCGGCGGCCGCGAGCGAACCCGCAGCCCATGGATGGGCGAAGGGCGTGTTCGCGGGGTGGCCTTTCTCTTGGTGACTTCTCTTTGGCCAGGCAAAGAGAAGTCACCCGACCGCGCGGGATGCGGGCGGAAAGAGACAGGGATGTCGCCGTACTCGCCAAAAGGTTACAAGTCTTTTACCAACCACTCGAAGCGCAAGTCATTGCGCTTGGGAATTCCGAAACGCGGATCGCCATACGGAAACGCCTTGTACTCGCCGGTGCGCCGGTAGCCGCGCCGTTCGTACCACGCGATCAATTCCGCGCGCACGTCGATCACGCTCATGCGCATCGCGTGCGCATGCCATTCGTAGCGGGCGACGCGTTCGGCCTCCGCCAGCAGTGACCGGCCGGTGCCGTTGCCCTGCGCTTCCGGGCGCACGGAGAACATGCCGAAATAACCGTCGCCGGCGTGTTCGCCCGTCAAGCGCTCGACCACGCAGCTTGCGAGGAGCTGTCCATCTCGTTCGGCAAGCAACAGCCTCACGTCATCGCGTGCGATCAGCGCGCGCACCTCTTCGGCATCGGTGCGCTGGCCGTCCAGCAGATCGGCCTCGGTGGTCCAGCCTACACGGCTGGCGTCGCCGCGATAGGCCGATTCCGTCAATGCGACTACAGCTGCAACGTCATCGCTCGTTGCAACACGGAACCGAAGCTTGCTGGATGGCCGGTCCCCGGTCCCCGGCCCCAGGTCCCTGATCTTCATGCAAGCAGCTTCCGCACCCGGCCGATGGCCGCGACGAAAGCATCGATCTCGGCTTCGGTGTTCCAGAACGCCAGCGAGGCGCGGCAGGTCGCGGCGACACCGTAAAACTGCATCAACGGATGCGCGCAGTGGTGGCCCGAGCGTACCGCCACGCCTTCCTGGTCCAGCAGCGTCGCAAGATCGTGCGCGTGCACGCCATCGACCAGAAACGAAATCACCGCGGCCTTGCCGGGCGCCTTGCCAAAGATGCGCAGGCCAGGGACGGCTTCGAGCCGCGGCGTGGCGTAATCCAGCAGCTCGCGCTCGCGCGCCGCGATGTTGGCCATACCGATGCCCGAAAGGTAATCGATCGCGGCGCCCAGGCCCGCGAAACCAGCCGTATTGGGCGTGCCGGCCTCGAACTTGTGCGGCGAATCCGCGAACGTGGTGCCGTCGAACGACACCGTGCGGATCATCTCGCCACCGCCGAAGAACGGCGGCATCGCTTCCAGCAACTCGCGTCGTGCCCACAGCGCGCCGGTACCGGTCGGGCCGCACATCTTGTGTCCGGTCACGACGTAGAAATCACAACCGAGCGACTTCACATCCAGCGGCAGGTGCGGCGCGGCCTGCGAACCGTCGACCAGCAGCAGGATGCCGCGCTTGCGGCACTCGCGCGCCAGTTCCTTCACCGGGTTGACGGTGCCGAGCACGTTGGAGACGTGCACCACTCCCGCGAATTTCACTTCCGGCGTCAGTGCCTCGATGAATTTCTCGACAATCAACTCGCCCGATTCGATGATCGGCGCCACCTTGAGGTGCGCGCCGGTGAGCTTGCAGACCAGCTGCCACGGCACGATGTCGGCATGATGTTCCATGGCCGTCACCAGCACCGCGTCGCCGGGCTGCAACCGTGGCAGCAGGTAACTGTAAGCCACGAGGTTGGTCGCCATCGTGGTGCCGGAGGTCAGCACGACCTCGTCGCGGTGGTTGGCGCCCAGGAACGCCGCGAGCTTGTCGCGCGCGCCCTCGTACAGTGCGGTCGCCTCCTCGCCCAATTGATGCACTGCGCGCGACACGTTGGCATTGTGCTCGCGGTAAAACGCATCGACCGCCTCGATGACCTGGCGCGGCTTCTGCGCGGTATTGGCGCTGTCGAGGTACACCAGCGGCTTGCCGTGGACCGTGCGCTTCAGGATCGGAAAATCCCCGCGGACACGCGCCCAATCGACCGCACCTGCGGATGCCTTCGCGACTTTGGCCGATGCGTTCACGCTGCAACCTCCGGCAGTTGCTCGGCCAGCAGGCCATCGCAGTACTCACGCAACGTGGCGGGCTCGATGCCATCCAGCGTCACCGCGCAGAACGCGCGCACCAGGATGCGTCGCGCCACTTCCAGCGGGACACCACGCGAGCGCAGGTAGAACAACACGTTCTCGTCGAGCTGGCCGACCGTTGCGCCGTGGTTGGCCTTGACCTCGTCGGCGTAGATTTCCAGCGCCGGCCGCGTGTCGATCTCGGCGCTGGTCGAAAGCAGCAGGTTCTTGTTGTAGAAGCTGCCGTCGGCACCGTCGGCACCGGGCTGCACCAGGATGCGCCCATGCACCACGCCGCGCGCGCGATCGCTTGCCACCCCGCGCCATACCGCGTTGCTGAAGGTATCGCGGCCGCGATGCGTCACCAGCACTTCCATGTCGGCGTGCTGGCGATCGTGCAGCACGAAGGCGCCGCGGCTCTCGAAGCGCGCACGCGCGCCGGAAAGCTCGGCGCGAATCTCGTGGCGCACCAGCTTGCCGCCGAGTTCCAGCGCGTGGAAACCCAGCGATGCCTCGTCGTGCAGGCGGACGCGACTGCAGCGCAAGACTGTCGCGTCGGCGCAGGCGCGCTGGATCACGGTCCAGCCAAGATGCGCCCGCGCGTGCACGTTGACGTCCCGGACAAGGTTGAGGAGGTGCCCTGCCCCGGCGTCGCCCACGTGATGCTCGACCACGTCCAGTCGCGCGCCCTCGCCCAGCTCGATCAGACTGCGTACGTGCAGTGCAGATGCGGCCTCCGCAGCCACCCCGACGTGCACGACGTGCAGCGGTTCGGCCACGTTCACGCCCGCCGCCACGCGCAGAACCAGGCCGTCCGCCGCGAGCGCGCGATTCAGCAGCGTGAAGCCGTCATCGTCATCGTCCGCGCGCTTGTCCAGCAGGAACCGCAGCGGTTCGGGCGACTCGCGCAACCCGGATGCGAGCGAACCCGCCGATACGCCATCCGCCAACCTGTTCAGATTCGAAAGATCCGCGCGATACACCCCGTTGACGAACACCACGCACTGATTGCCGATCGCCGGCAATGGCAGCGAAGCCATGCCGACGACGCGGTCCGCCGCCTGGTTGTCGCCCGCCGCATAGGCGCGCTGGGCCAGCGCCCGCAGCGAGGTGTACTTCCACAATTCATTGCGCTGGTCGGGCAACCCGCGTTCGGCGAATGCGCGCAATGCCTCGGCACGCGCGGCATCCAGCCAGGCCAGGCCGCTGCCGGGCAGGCGCAGCGATGCGGCGGCCTCGTGCATCGACTGCCCGAATGGCGTGGACGCGCTCACGCGCTGGCCTCCGCTGATTCGCGCTCGCGCACCCAGGCGTAGCCGTGGGCCTCGAGCTCGCGCGCGAGTTGCGCGTCGCCGCTTTCGACGATGCGGCCGTCTGCCAGCACGTGCACGAAGTCCGGCACGATGTAGTCCAGCAGGCGCTGGTAATGCGTGATCACGAGGAACGCACGTTGGGGCGCACGCAACGCATTCACGCCGGCGGCCACCTGCTTCAAGGCATCGATGTCGAGCCCGGAATCGGTTTCGTCGAGGATCGCGAGGCGCGGTTCCAGCAGCGCCATCTGCAACACCTCGTTGCGTTTCTTCTCGCCGCCCGAGAACCCTTCGTTGACCGCGCGATTCAAAAGCTCGGGCGTCATGCCCATCGCCTTGACCTTTTCCCGCACCAGTTTGAGGAACTGCATGGAATCCAGCTCCTGCTCGCCACGCACCTTGTGTTGCGCGTTCAAGGCCGCGCGCAGGAAATAGGTGTTGTTGACGCCCGGAATCTCGACCGGGTACTGGAACGCCAGGAACACGCCCGCCGCGGCACGCGCCTCGGGTTCGAGTTCAAGCAGATTCTTGCCGTCGAACGTGACGCTGCCTTGCGTCACCTCGTAGCCGGGACGGCCCGCCAGCACGTTGCCGAGCGTGGACTTGCCCGCGCCGTTCGGCCCCATGATCGCGTGCACTTCGCCGGGTTTCACTTCCAGCGACAAGCCCTTCAGGATTTCCTTGGCCCCGATGCGGGCGTGGAGGTTTTCGATCTTCAGCATGTGCCTTGCTCTTGTAGGGCGGGTCAGCGCTGCAAGCGCGTAACCCGCCGGAACCGTGGTGGCGGGTTACGCCGCTGCGCGGCTAATCCGCCCTACTCGTCTTTATCTCAACCAATCGCACCTTCCAGCGAAACTTCCAGCAACTTCTTCGCTTCCACCGCGAACTCCATCGGCAATTCACGGAACACCTGCTTGCAGAAACCGTCCACGATCAGCGATACCGCGTCTTCCTCGCTGATTCCGCGCGAACGGCAGTAGAACATCTGGTCGTCGGAAATCTTCGAGGTGGTCGCCTCGTGCTCGACGATCGCGGTCGGGTTCTTGATTTCCATGTACGGGAAGGTGTGCGAGCCGCACTGCTTGCCGATCAGGATGGAGTCGCAGCGGGTGTGGTTGCGCGCGCCCTCGGCGCCCTTCTCCACCTTCACCAGCCCGCGATAGCTGTTCTGGCTCTTGCCCGCGCTGATGCCCTTGGACACGATCTTGGATTTGGTGTCGCGGCCGATGTGGACCATCTTGGTACCGGTGTCGGCCTGCTGGTAGTGATGTGTCAGTGCAACCGAATGAAATTCGCCGACCGAGCGATCGCCGCGCAGCACGCAGCTGGGATATTTCCAGGTGATCGCCGAGCCGGTTTCGACCTGGGTCCAGGTGATGCGCGAATCATCGCCGCGGCATTCACCGCGCTTGGTCACGAAGTTGTAGATGCCGCCCTTGCCGTTTTCGTCGCCGGGGTACCAGTTCTGCACGGTCGAATACTTGATACTGGCGCGCTCCAGCGCCACCAGTTCCACCACCGCCGCGTGCAACTGGTTGTCGTCGCGCATCGGTGCCGTGCAGCCTTCCAGATAGGACACCACCGCGTCTTCTTCCGCGATGATCAGCGTGCGCTCGAACTGCCCGGTGTGGCCGGCGTTGATGCGAAAATACGTGGACAACTCCATCGGGCAGCGCACGCCCTTCGGGATGAACACGAACGAGCCGTCCGAGAACACCGCCGAATTCAGCGCCGCGAAGAAATTGTCGCCTTGCGGCACCACCGAACCCAGGTACTTGCGCACCAGCTCACCGTGCTCGCGGACCGCCTCGCTCATCGAGCAGAAGATCACGCCAACTTTGGCAAGTTGCTCGCGTGCCGTGGTCGCAACCGAAACCGAGTCGAACACCGCATCCACCGCGACGCCCGCGAGCTTGGCGCGCTCGTGCAGCGGCACGCCCAGCTTGTCATAGGTTTCGAGCAGCTTGGGATCGACCTCGTCCAGCGACTTCGGCTTGTTCTTGGGCGCCGCGTAATAACTGATCGCCTGGAAGTCGATGGGACGCAGCTTGATGTGTGCCCAGTTTGGTTGCCGCATCGTCAGCCAATGGCGATACGCCGCGAGCCGCCACTCGGTCATCCACTCGGGCTCTTCCTTGCGTGCAGACAGCGCATGGATGGTGTCTTCGTTCAAGCCGGGTGGCAGGCTGTCGGTTTCGATGTCGGTCACGAAACCCGCGCCGTAACGACGCGACAACGCGGCCTGCAGTTCTTCAGGTTGGCTGGACATGTTCTTGTTCCTTACACTGCCCGTGCACCACGCGCCCCGGCGCGACGATGCAACATGTCGGCCAGGCTCACCCCGCGCAGGGCGTTGTCGATCGCGGCTCCGATGCCTTGCCAGTCGCGCGACACCGCGCAATACGACTGACGCTCGCAACCCGCATGACCGAGGCTGCATTCGGTCAGGCCGATCGGACCGTCCAGTGCCTCGACGATTTCCGCGAGCGAGATTTCCGTGGCCGAGCGCGCCAGGCGATAACCGCCGGCGGCGCCACGAAACGATTCCACCAAGCCCGCCTGCGCAAGCCGCTTCAGCAATTTGCTGACCGTCGGCAATTCCAGGTGCGTGTCATCGCCGATCTGCACCGCCGACAACACCTCGCCCGGATGGCGCGCAAGGCAGGCCATCACCACGGAGGCGTAATCGGCAAGGCGGCTGACGCGAAGCATTCGGGCGCGGACTCCAAATAAGTACCAATATGGTACTGATTGAGTGCCCGGACCGCAAGGATCGCCGGTTGTCAAAGAAGCATTCGACACGGATCAACACGGATAGAAGCGGATATCCTGAACTTATCCGCGTTCATCCGCGTAAATCCGTGTCCGAAGCTCTCCGCCGAGCCAGATCGGCTCGTAGTGCCCGCAAACGAGACGGGCGCCCGAAGGCGCCCGTCCGCACAAACAGGGTGAACGTACCGCGTCACGCACCGGCAACGACATGCACCTTGATCGACTGCTTGACGTCGGCGTGCAGCGAAACCTCGACGTCGTAATCGCCGAGGTTGTGGATCGCGCCTTCCGGCATGATCACTTCGCTCTTCTCCAGCGCAAGGCCTTGCGCGGTGAAGGCTTCCGCGATGTCGCGCGGACCGATCGAGCCGAACAGCTTGCCCTCGGGGCTGGCGTTGGCGTTGATCGTGGTCTCCGCGTTTTCAAACTTCGCGCCGCGCGCCTGTGCATCGGCCAGCAGCTTGTCGGCCTTGGCCTGGTAGTCGGCGCGCTTCGCCTCGAACGCTTCGAGGTTGGATTTGGTGGCCGGCACGGCCTTGCCGTGCGGCACCAGGTAGTTGCGACCGTAACCCGGTTTCACGCGAACCTTGTCGCCCAACGCGCCGAGGTTCTTCACTTTTTCCAGCAGGATGACTTCCATAAAACTCTCCGATTCGTTAGCGCCGGCAGACCGACGCAACCTTGTGGTTGTCCGAACGCGTTTCGTTCCAGGGACGTCATTCCCGCGAAAGCGGGAATCCAGCGGCTTCATGACACCTGAAAGGCGCTGGATTCCGGATCGCCGCTGCGCGGCGTCCGGAATGACGATCATGGAGCGTCTTGTTACACGAAATGATTGTCGCTATAGGGCAGCAACGCCAGAAACCGAGCGCGCTGCACCGCGGTCGTCAACTGGCGCTGGTAACGCGCCTTGGTGCCGGTGATGCGGCTGGGCACGATCTTGCCGGTTTCGGTGACGTACTGCTTCAGCGTCGCGAGATCCTTGTAGTCAATGTGCTCGACACCCTCTGCGCTGAAACGGCAGAACTTGCGGCGACGGAAGAACTTGGACATGTTCGAATCCCCGGTCTTCCTGGCTCCGGGCTTCTTGCTGTTCGGGCGTGGCATCAGGCGGCCTCCTCTCGCTCGTTGCGGTCATCCTCGTCATCGTCGCGACGACGCGAAGGCTTTTCGTCCTTGTCCTTGCTCTTCATGATCAGGGACGGCTCGGTTTCGACGCCATGCCACTGCATGATCAAATGCCGCAGCACCGCATCGTTGAAACGGAAGCCAGATTTCAGCTCGTCGATGGCCTTGGGGCCGCACTCGATGTTGAGCAGCGCGTAGTGGGCCTTGGCCAGATGCTGGATCGGATAGGCGAGCGGGCGGCGGCCCCAATCCTCGACGCGATGAACCTTGCCGCCTTCGGCCTCGACGAGCGCCTTGTAACGCTCGATCATGCCGGGCACCTGCTCGCTCTGGTCCGGATGGACCAGGAACACGACTTCATAGTGACGCATTGTGTTTCCTCATGGGTGTCGCCGCGGCGACGCGCCGTGGCGGGGCAGCCCCCCGACCGGAATCCGGCGGTGGGGCGAGGGCTTGCGTTCGGCCTGGGCCGTGAACGCAAGAGGCAGAATTCTACGCGTAATGCTGCTACGGCGCAAGAAAGCAGCGGGGACGGGTGATGGGTGACGATGGCACGCCCGAACGGGCCTCCAGCGGCTCGGAGTCTGCGAAGAGGCTGAAAAGCACGCCTCCGCTACCCGCCACCCACCCCCTGTTTTGCCACCGTGAAACTTTCCCCGCAACCGCATTCGCCGGTGGCGTTCGGATTGTGGAACTCGAAGGCCGCATTGATGCCATGGCGGACGAAGTCGATGCGGGTGCCTTCGACGAATGGCAGCGCCTTGGCGTCCACCACCAGCTTGATGCCGTCGAGGTCGAACACCTTGTCGTCGCCGGCTACGACGTTTGCCAGCTCGACGGTGTAACCGAATCCGGAACAGCCGGTGCGCTTGATGCCGAAGCGGACGCCCGGCGCGGTCGGGTTCTTCGCAAGGAAATCGCGCATGCGCGCGGCGGCGGTTGGGGTGAGCTGAATGGACATGGCTTCGTTTGTTCCATTTACTGGCGTCATTCCCGCGAAAGCGGGAATCCAGTGTCTTTTCATCAAAGGCGCTGGATTACTCGCGTCATCCATGGCGCTCGCCCTACGGGCCATCGGCTTCGCCGATGTTCGCTCCGGCATCCTGCCTTCGCAGTCCGGACAGCCGCTGCGCGGCTTCCGGAATGACGAGATTATAGAGCCTCGGCTATCATTGCCGGCTTGTTTTGTCTTACCTATGTGGTCGCACAAGCGAAGGGTTTCAAGCCATGACAACCTTGAGCGTCAAAAAGGCACTCTCCGGCGCCGCGCCGCAAGGCGCAGCAGTCGAAGTACGTGGCTGGGTGCGCACCCGCCGCGATTCCAAGGCCGGTCTTTCCTTCGTGAACCTCTCCGACGGTTCCTGCTTCGCACCCTTGCAGGTGGTCGCATCCGCGTCCCTGCGAAATTACGCGAGCGACGTGCTGAAGTTGTCCGCCGGCTGCGGCATCGTCGCGCGCGGCAAGCTGGTGCCCTCGCAGGGCAAGGGCCAGGCCTTCGAGCTGCAGGCCGAGTCCATCGAAGTGACGGGCTTCGTCGAAGACCCGGAAACCTACCCCATCCAGCCCAAGCAGCACTCGCCCGAATTCCTGCGCGAGGTCGCGCACCTCAGGCCCCGCACCAACCTGTTCGGCGCGATCTCGCGGGTGCGCCACACCATGATGACGGCACTGCATCGGCACCTGACGTCGGAAGGATTCTTCTGGGTCAACACGCCGATCATTACCACCAGCGATGCCGAAGGCGCGGGCGACATGTTCCGGGTCTCGACGCTGGATCTTGCCAACCTGCCGCGCGACGATAAGGGCGCGGTCGACTTCAGCAAAGATTTCTTCGCGCGTGAAGCCTTCCTCACGGTTTCCGGCCAGTTGAACGTCGAGGCGTACTGTCTGGCGCTCTCCAAGGTCTACACCTTCGGCCCGACCTTCCGCGCCGAAAACTCCAACACGCCGCGCCACCTCGCCGAGTTCTGGATGTGCGAGCCCGAGATCGCCTTCGCCGACCTGGACGACGACGCCGATTGCGCGGAAGCCTTCCTCAAGGCGATCTTCAAGGCGGTGCTGGAAGAGCGCGCCGACGACATGGCGTTCTTCGCCGAGCGCGTGCAGAAGGACGCCGTGACGCGGCTGGAAAAATTCATCGCCGCGCCGTTCGAGCGCATCGATTACAGCGACGCCATCACCGCGCTCAAGAAGTCCGGCCAGAAATTCGAATACCCGGTCGAATGGGGCGTGGACCTGCAGACCGAGCACGAACGCTGGCTGGCCGAGACCCATATCGGCCGTCCGGTGGTGGTGATGAACTACCCCGAGAAGATCAAGGCGTTCTACATGCGCCTCAACGACGACGGCAAAACCGTCGCCGCGATGGACGTGCTGGCGCCGGGCATCGGCGAGATCATCGGTGGTTCGCAGCGCGAGGAACGCCTCGACCACCTGGATCGTCGCATCGCGCAGTTCGGCATCGACCCCGCGCATTACCAGTGGTACCGCGACCTGCGCCGCTACGGCACGGTGCCGCACGCGGGCTTCGGCCTCGGTTTCGAGCGGCTGCTGGTGTACGTGTGCGGGCTGACCAACATCCGCGACGCGATCCCCTACCCGCGCACGCCGGGCCACGCCGAATTCTGACTATTTCGGGCAACTTCCCTGCCCGCGCCGTGTCAAATCGCCGGATCAGGACTTTTGGCCGTTTTAGACCGTGCCTTGATCTGTACACTGCGTGAACCGAGTGGTACATGCCTTCCGCTGGCCAGGCCAGCGGTGCCCTGCCTCACCCGACCACCCCTCCAGAACCGTGCCCCGTTTCTTCCGCGTTGCCCTTTTCGCCATCGCCCCCGTCCTGCTGGCCGGCTGCAGCCACGCGGTCAAATTGCCGCTGCTGGGCAATCTCGAGAACGCTCCGCCACCTTCGCGCGACGCGGCGCTGAAGCGCATCGAAGCCGCCACGCCGTGTTGCCACACCTGGGCCGACCTGCCCTTCCACGACACCCTGCCCGAGCAGCCACGCAAATTCACGCTGGACAAGTTCAGCCCGGTCGCCGACCTCGCCGGCGGACGCACCCACTTCCTCACTTTCATCCTGCCCAAGTACACCAAGCCCTACCGCGTGGTGTTCCAGGCGCAGCCGAGTGCACGCCACCTGGGCAACAGCTTCCTGCTCGCGCCCACGGTCACGCTGCTGAACGCCGACTACCAGCCGTTGTCGAGCACCGACGTTTCGCTGTGCGTGTACATCAACTGGCGGCCCAGCATGTCGGGCGGTTTCGGCGCCGTGAAGATCGACAACCCCGACGCGCAGTACCTGGTGGTGACCACCTCGAAGAAACAGCTCGCCGCGACCACCTATTGGGCGCAATCGCCGACCAGCTTCAGCAACGTCAACGTCCCGAGTGCTTCCCCATTCGCCAGCATCAAACCCGCGGCACCGGTCACCAGCGGCGACTTCAACGTGCCGCACGCGCCGGAGGGCACGCTGTACCTCGGCAAGATGACCCCCGCCTACGCCAGCGCGGTGGACAACGGCCTGTGCGGCAAGCCCACGACGGGCGCGGGGTTGTTGCCGGAACTCAAGCACGCGTTGCAGAATCGGTAAAACGTATCTGTGCGATCATCCCTGATCGCCGCACCGCCAAACCATGTCACGGCCGGGGCCGTTTCTCGCCCCAAGGCACCAGAACGTCCTTCCATGGACTGACTCTTCACAAAAGCCGCTTCGAATATGGCGCGGGGCCAAAAACCACGAAGTCCTTATTCAAGGAGAGAAACATGGATCTGGATCTGACCGGCCGCCACGCACTGGTATGCGGCGCATCGCAGGGCATCGGCCGCGCCTGCGCGATTGAACTGGCACTGCTCGGCGCCAACGTCACGGCGCTGGCGCGGCGCGCGGAGGTGCTGCAGCAACTCGTCGCGGAACTGCCGCGCACCCACGCCAAACAAACGCACGATTTCCTGGTCGCCGACTCGGGCGACACCGACGGCCTGCGCGCAGCCGTGGAAAAGCTCGTGGCGGCGCAGCCCGTGCACATCCTGGTCAACAATTCCGGCGGCCCGCCGCCGGGGCCCGCGCATGGCGCAAAAATCGAAGCATTCCTGGATGCTTATCGCAAGCACCTCGTCGCGAATCACACCCTTGCCGAAACCGCGATCCCCGGCATGCAGGCCGCGCGCTTCGGCCGCATCGTCAACATCATCTCGACCTCGGTGAAGGAACCGATCGCGGGCCTCGGCGTGTCCAACACCACGCGCTGGGCCGTGGCCAGCTGGGCCAAGACATTGGCCGGCGAACTCGCGCCCTTCGGCATCACCGTCAACAACGTGCTGCCGGGTTCGACGCACACGCCACGCATCGAGCAGATCGTCGCCGCGCGTGCCGGGAAATCCGGCGCATCCATCGCAGCGATGCAACAAACCATGGAAGCCGAAATCCCGATGCGGCGTTTCGCCGACCCGGCCGAAGTCGCCGCCGCCGTGGCGTTTCTGTGCTCGCCGGCGGCCGCCTACATCACCGGCATCAACGTGCCGGTGGACGGCGGGCGCACGCGCTCGCTCTGACCGCGACAGATCAGCCCGCAGGCCCCAAGCCAACCAATGGCACTGGCGCGCCAGTCGCGCGCCGCGTGGAATGCCTGCGGGCGCATTCGCCGCGCCAGCATCGTCGGACACGGGAGTACGCAGTGAACAAACAGTTGTTGGTGGCGATCGTTGCCGGTGCGTTGACGCTGGCGGCACCAGCCTGGGCGTCGGATCACGCACCGTCGAAAGACCACGCCACGCACGCGCAAGCCACCACCGCCCCGATCCCCAAGCAACGCTCGGTCGTGACGCACGGCAGCGTTTTGATCGAAGGCAAGACGATCCGCTACACCGCGACTGCCGGCACGCTGCTGCTGTACGACAAGCACCAGCAGCCCGTCGCCACGGTCTTCTATGTCGCCTACGACAAGGACGGCGTGCGCGATCCCGCCAAACGGCCGCTGACGTTCCTGTACAACGGCGGCCCGGGCGCATCCTCCGACTGGATCCAGATCGGCGGCTTGGGGCCGTACCACATCGCGTGGACGCCCGGCGCGGCCATGGCGCCATCGCCCTACCCTCTCGTACCCAACCACGAAAGCCTGCTGAACGACTCCGACCTGGTATTCATCGACGCGGTCGGCACCGGCTACAGCCACGTCGTCGGCAAGGGCAAGGGCAAGATGTTCTGGGGCGTGGATCAGGACGTGCGCGCGTTCGCGCAGTTCATCCGCCGCTACCTCAACCAATACAACCGCTGGAACTCGCCCAAGTTCCTGTACGGCGAGAGCTACGGCACCACCCGCTCCGCGGCGCTCGCGGAATACCTGCAGGACCACGGCATCGAATTGAACGGCGTGGTGCTGCAGTCCTCGGTGCTCAATTACTTCGACGAGACGCCCGGTTCGGACAACTCCTACACCTTCACCCTGCCCACCTTCGCCGCGATCGCGTGGTACCACCACAAGCTGGCCAACCCGCCCGCCAAACTGCCGACACTGCTGCAACAGGCACGCACGTTCGCGGACGGTCCGTTCGCGCAGGCGCTGCGGCAGGGCGACAAGCTGCCCCAAGCCACGCTCGACGCGGTGGCGCAGCAGATGAGCCAGCTCACCGGCCTGCCGGCCGATTACATCGAGCGCGCCAAGCTGCGCGTGACCCCGGCGGAGTTCCGCAAGGAATTGCTGCTGCCGGAACGCGAACACATCGGCCGTTACGACGGCCGCTACGTCGCCGGCGATGTGAACGCCATCGCCTCGACGCCCGCGTTCGACCCGTCCAACCAGGACATCTCGCCGGCCGTCACCACGGCATTCCACTGGTACCTGCAGAACATCCTGAAGTGGAACAGCGATCGCCTGTACCGCGACTACGCCAACGAGCCTTACAAGAAGTGGGACTGGAAGCACAAAGCACCGAACGGCCGGACGCTGCAACTGCCCGACGTCGCGCTGGACCTGGCGGTGGCCCTGCGCAAGAACCCCTACCTGCGCGTGCTGTCCGAGAACGGCTACTTCGACATGGCAACCCCGTTCCACGCCACCGAATACGACCTGAGCCACATGCTGCTGGGGCCGAAACTCGACCAGCACGTCGAACTTGCCTACTTCTACTCGGGCCACCCGATCTACGTGAACCCCAAGGCACTGAAAGCCATGCACGCCCGCCTCGATGCGTTCTATGCGAGCACCTTGAGCGCGGATGCGGGCGACGCCACGCACTGACCCGCAACTCTCCCCTTCGGGACGAAGGGGGTCGCATGCCTTCGGCATGCGGGGGGATGGCGGCGTGCGAGTTGAAAGCGAAAAGCCATCCCCCTCGCTCCCCCTTCTTGCGGAAGGGGGAAGAGTCTGCGTGCGCTAAGCTTGCGCGATGGGATTGACCACGCTCGCCAACCTGATCGACGGAAAGTTGACCGCGCCGACAAGTGGCGCATACCTCGACGTGTACGAGCCCGCAACCGGCAAGGTGTATGCGCGTTGCCCGGATTCCGATGCCCGCGACGTCGCGGTCGCTGTCAAGACCGCCGAGCACGCGGCACCGGCGTGGGCTGCATTGCCTGCAAGTGAACGTGCACGCCATCTGCATCGGTTGGCCGACGCCATCGAGACACGATTAGACGAACTCGCCCGCGAAGAATCGCGCGACAACGGCAAGCCCATCACGCTGGCGCGAAAGGTGGACATCCCGCGCGCGGTTGCCAACCTGCGTTTCTTCGCCGAGGCGATCACGCAATGGCCGGGCGAATCGCACGTCGATGCGCGCGCGATCAACTTCACCCTGCGCCAGCCGCTGGGCGTGGTCGGCTGCATCTCGCCGTGGAACCTGCCGTTGTACCTGTTCACCTGGAAGATCGCCCCGGCACTCGCGACTGGCAACACGGTGGTGGCGAAACCTTCGGAAATTACGCCGTTCACCGCGTTCCGGTTGGCCGAACTCGCGGTCGATTGCGGCTTGCCGCCGGGCGTGCTGAACATCGTGCACGGGCTCGGCCCCAAGGTTGGGCAAGCCATCGTCGAGCATCCGAAGATCAAGGCGCTGTCGTTCACCGGCAGCACGCGCACCGGTGCGTTCATCGCGGAAGCGGCAGCGAGGCAATTCAAGAAGGTATCGCTGGAGATGGGCGGCAAGAATCCCGCCATCGTGTTCGCGGACGCTGATTTGAGCGACGCGAACCTCGACACGATTGTGCGCTCGGGTTTCTCCAACCAGGGCGAGATCTGCCTGTGCGGTTCGCGGCTGCTGATCGAACGCTCGATCTACGCCGATTTCAAGCGACGCTATCTCGACAAGGTGAGGGCGCTGCGCGTGGGCGATCCTGAAGATACTGCAAGCGACCTCGGCGCCCTGGTGTCGCAACCGCATTTCGAGAAAGTGATGGGCTGCATCGAACGCGCCGGCGCCGAAGGCGGCAAGCTGCTGTGCGGCGGCAATGCGGTGAAGCCCGATGGCCGCTGCGCCGACGGCTGGTTCATTGCACCGACCGTGCTCGAAGGCCTGCCGCAGGATTGCGCGACCAACCGCGAAGAAATCTTCGGGCCGGTGGTGACATTGATCCCGTTCGATTCCGAGGACGACGCCGTCGCGATCGCCAACGGCACCGACTACGGCCTCGCCGCGTCGTTGTGGACGCGCGATCTCGCGCGCGCGCAGCGTGTCGCGGAGCGCATCGAGTTCGGCATCGTCTGGGTAAACTGCTGGATGCTGCGCGACCTGCGCACCCCGTTCGGCGGCGTCAAGCATTCCGGCATGGGCCGCGAAGGCGGCGTCGACGCACTGCGATTTTTCACGGAACCGAAAAATGTTTGCATGGCACGGTAGGAGCGCGCCGGCACGAAGTGCCGCTTTTTCTTTTGCGCGCGAACCGATTCGCGGCGACACGAGACGTCTGGTCGCGGCCATGGGCCGCTCCTACAATTCGCTGTATTCCCGTCATCCCGGAGCGCGACCGACCATGCCATCACCGCAAGAACTGCTCGAAAGCAATCGCCGCTGGTCGGAAGCGATCAGCAAGCAGGATCCCGAATTCTTCCCGCGCCTGTCCAAACAGCAGACACCGAAATATCTGTGGATCGGGTGTTCGGATTCGCGGGTGCCGGCCAACCAGATCCTCGGCCTCGACCCCGGCGAAGTGTTCGTGCACCGGAACATCTCCAACCTGGTGCTGCACGCCGACATGAACTGCCTGTCGGTCATGCAGTTCGCGGTGGACGTGCTGAAGGTCGAACACATCATGATTACCGGCCACTACGGCTGCGGCGGCGTCGGCGCGGCGCTGAAGGGTGCCCGCCTCGGCCTGATCGACAACTGGCTGCGCTACATCGGCGACACGCTGGAACGGCACCAGGCCGAGATCGACGCGCTGCCCGAGGCCAAGCGCCACGACCGCCTGTGCGAGCTCAACGTGATCGAGCAGGTCGCCAACGCCTGCCACACCACCGTCGTGCGCGAGGCGTGGGACCGCGGCCAGAACCTCACCGTGCACGGCTGGTGCTATGGCCTCGCGGACGGACACATCCACGACCTCGGGATCGACGTGGCGCAGTTCGAGGGACTGGAAGCCGGCTACCGCAAGGCACTCGCGCGCCCGGCCGCCGCGCGCGCGTGAATGCTTCGATGGACAGCAAAGTATCGGGACAGATCGTGACCTAGCATCGCACCACAAAATCCGGGATCGCGTGAATGCCATGAAATGCCTGCGCACTCTCTGCTTCGCTGCAGTACTCACGCTCGGCTGCGCGCACACCGCGTTCGCGCAACTGCCTTCGGTCTGGTACCAGGAACAACTGGAGGCCATGAACAAGTCCGACGCGATCATGCAGCGCGCACACGACCGCAAGGACCTGCTGGCGCAATACCAGGTGATGCGGCGGGCCTATGCGTCGGATGGCCGCGCCGCGTTCCGGGCGATCTTCGGCCAGTACCTGTCGTGGTACCAGACCTTCATTGGCGACTACCGCGACGCCGAGCTGAGTTTTTCCATCCAGCAGAAGGCTCTGCCCGACGACCGGCCCTCGCCGCTGGGCCAGCCGGGCTGGCACCCGGTGCCGGCGCTGGATTACATCCCGCAACTGGCGAAGCAACATCGCGTGGTGTTTCTCAACGAAGCCCACAACATCGCGCTGACCCGCACCCTGACGGTGCGCCTGCTGAAGCCGCTGCGCGAGGAAGGCTTCAACGTGTTCGCGGTGGAAACCCTGTACCACGCGGATATCGCAGCGCTCAACAAGCGCGGCTACTGCATTCCGTCGAGCGGCTTCTACACGCGCGAGCCGATCTACGCGGAGATGGTGCGCACCGCACTGAAACTGGGCTACAGGGTAGTCGCCTACGAGGCCGACGCCGAACACACCGGCGATGCGCGCGAAGCGCAGCAGGCGTCGAACCTCTGGAATATCCTGAAGGACGATCCGAAGGCAAAGCTGGTGGTCAATGCGGGCTACGCGCACATCCAGAAGACCGGCCAGTTCCTCGGCGCGCAGTCGATGGCCGAACACTTCATCAAGGACTCGGGGCTCAATCCACTGTCGGTGGAGCAGACCATCCTGATCCCGCACATCGATCGTTCGATGGATCACCCGGACTACGATCCGATCATCGACGCCGTGCACCCGACCCAGCCCATCGTGTTCATCGACAAGGACGGCAAGCCGTGGTCGCTGCGCCCCGGTTACGACGTCAGCGTGATCTTCCCCGAGGAACGCTTCGTGTACGGCCGGCCGACCTGGCTGGCCCTGTGGGGCGCGCGCGTACCCGTCACCATCAGCGGCAACGTCTGCCAGCGACACTGGCCGTGCATGGTCGCGGCGCGCTACGCCGACGAGGGCACGGATGCGATTCCGGCCGACCGCATGGTGCTGGACCCGATACCCTTGACCACCATCAACGACATCAAGATCACCAGCGGCGACTACAGCATCCCGATCGGCCAGCTTTACCTGCGCCCCGACCACCGTTACCGGCTCGTCATCAGCGACGAGGAAGGCCACCCGATCGGCGACACAATGCTGAAAGTCACCCGCTCGTCCGGCGACCCACCCATGCTGAGTTCGTTGCCATCGAGCTCCACGCCCACGGCTTGTTCCAGCACCGCGCCCTGTCCATCTTCCACCACCGCACAACCATGAGCGATTCGATCCACACCGCCTCCGCCCCCGCCCCGGTCGGCGCCTATCCGCACGCGCGCCGCGAGGGGGACCTGCTGTTCTTGTCCGGCATCGGCCCGCGCACGCCCGGCAGCGACAGGATTCCCGGCAACGTGTTCAACCCGCGCGGCACCCTGGTCGCCCACGACATCGCGACTCAGACACGGCAGGTGTTCGCCAACGTGCGCGCGGTGCTGGAAGCCTCGGACGCGCGCTGGGAAGACCTGGTCGACGTGACCGTGTTCCTCACCGACATGGCGCTGGACTTCAAGACCTACAACGCGGTGTGGGCGGAATACTTCCCCGATCCGGCCACCGCACCGTGCCGCACCACGCTCGGCATCACCGCGCTGCCGACGCCGATCGCGATCGAGCTGAAGTGCATCGCACGAATCGGCGGGGACCAAGCGAAGCGACATCCCCCCGCGCCTTCGGCACGACCCCCTTCCGTTGGAAGGGGGTGAGCGTTGCGCGGCTACGTCAAGACCACCTCGAACGCCGCCAGCAGCACGCCGATCATCATCACCGCCACGGCCAGCACGAACCAACGCACCGTGACGCGGTAGACTGCGGGCTGCACGTCTTCGAGTCGCAGTGAGCGGAACAGTGCGACGAGCTGCAGCAGCACCGATACCGCCATCACGCAAGCCGAGAACACCGAATACCCGCGCCACGGGCCGGGCGCCTCGAAACCCCAGTAGCGCAGGAACGCCAGCGAGAAGGCCAGGAACACCGTGATCGCGGTGATGATGCCGGGGCGATAGCCCCACGGCACGGTTTCCGGCGACGCTCCGGCCGTGCGTGTTCCGGGTCCGGATGGATTCGACGACGGCTGCACGGACTCACTCATGTCCCGCCCCATGGAAGGAATGCCGGGCGACAGGCTACCCCGATTCCGTCATGGGCACACGCCGCGATCGGTCGGGCTTGACGAATCCTTGCGTTAGCGTAAACTAACGGTTAGTGAAGACTAACCTTAAAATCCGCGTGCAGGCCCTGGGCGACCCGACCCGCATGGCGATCTTCGAGCGGCTGGAACAGGGCCCGTTGCCGGTCGGCGAAATCGCCCGCGGACTGCCGGTCACGCGTTCGGCCGTCTCGCAACATCTCAAGATCCTCAAGCACGTCGGCCTGGTCACCAGCCAGCGCGCCGCCAATCGCCAGATTTACCGGATCGATGCGGACGGTGTCGCCGGCTTGCGCGACTACTTCGACCGGTTCTGGCAGGAATCCCTGCAAGCCTTCAAACACGCCGCCGAAAAATCATCCAGGGAGAAATCCCGATGAACGTGCAAGTCTCCATAGCGCCGGTTCGCCACACAATCGTCGTGGAAGCCCCCCGCGAACACGCTTTCGACGTCTTCACGCGCGGCATCGACACCTGGTGGTTCCGCGACCACTCCATCGGCAAGGAGCCATTGCAGGAAGTCGTGATGGAACCGCGCGCCGGCGGCCGCGTGTTCGAGCGCGGCATCCACGGCGCGGAATGCGATTGGGGCCGTGTGCTGGTGTGGGAGCCGCCGTCGCGGCTGGTCGTGTCCTGGGGCATCGGCGGCGACTGGCGGTTCGATCCCGATTTGTCGCGTTCAAGCGAATACGAATTGCGCTTCATCGAAGAAGCGCCAACGCGCACGCGCGTCGAGTTCGAGCACCGCCACTTCGAGCGCCACGGAGAAGCGGGCCGCGGCCTCCGCGACAGCGTGGACCAGGGCTGGCCCAAGTTGCTGGCCGCATACGCCAATGCGGCAAAGGCGGCTTGACCACCTGCGCGGAACCCATGCCCGCGATCGAATCCTCACGAGGAGAGCACCCATGCTTCGCAAATCTGCTTCGGCGTTGCTTGCCTTGACGGGGCTGCTGATCGGCCTCGGCGCCTTCGGCCACAGCTTCATGGGCCGCAAGGCCCTCGACGCCGGCTTGACATCGCTTCCGCTCGACGCGCACACCGACAAGCTGATCTACCTGATCTGGTATTTCTGCGGCGGCTGCATGCTGGTATTCGGCGTGCTGGTGATCCTGGGTGCGTGGAAAGCCATGCGCGGCGAACGCAATGCGCTTTTCGCGCCCTGCCTCGTGGGCATTTTCTACCTGCTGACCGGCGTAATCGCACTCGCGTACATGCGCGAGCCGTTCTGGAGTGTGTTCGTGGTGTTGGGCGGTCTCGCGTTGGTCCTGTCGGCCATGCTTGGCATCGCTTCCGCGCGGGAGCGCGCGGTTTCAGGCCACGCCTTCTCGCGCATGCAGTAGGCAGGTTTCCAGCAACATGCGGATCACCGTCTGCACCGGCGCCGCGCGCGCGGGCAGGTATTCGAAACTGTCCTCGTCCATGTAGGTGTATTGCGCCAGTTCCAGTTGCACCGCCTCGACGCCCGTCTCCGGCTGGCCGTAATGGCGGGTGATGTAGCCGCCCTTGAAACGTCCGTTGACGACGTGGCTGTAGTGGCCGGCGCCGCCCTCCGCGCGTTCACGCAGCACCTCGGCCAACCGCATCTGCAGCGCCGGCGAGCAGCTTGCCCCGCTGGCCGTGCCGAGGTTGAAATCCGGCAACTGGCCCTCGAAGAACATCGGCACACGGCCCCTGATGGAATGCCCGTCCCACAGCACCACGCGCGGATGCAGCGTGCGCAGCCGCCGGAGTTCTTCCTGCAGGGCGTCGTGGTACGGCTCCCAGTACAGCTCCTTGCGCAGCGCGATTTCCCTGGCACCGGGTTCGTCGCCGGCAGCGTAGATGGGCTCGCCGGCAAAGGTCGTGACCGGCACCAACGCGGTTTCGCTGCGGCCCGGATACAGCGCATGTCCCGCCGGATCGCGGTTCAAATCGGCCACGTAGCGCGACCAGTGCGGCGCGATCACCGACGCGCCCAGTTCGCGCGCAAAGGCGTAAAGCCTGCCCACGTGCCAATCGGTGTCCGGCACCCGTTGTCCGGCCGGACTGACGCGTGCCGCGATGGCCTCGGGCAGCGCGGTGCCATCGTGCGGCAGGCTGACCAGCAGCGGCGCCGTGCCTTGGTGTAGCGTGAAATCCTGCATCCCGGGATTCTAACGCTTGGGAAGCGGGGTCAGAGTGCACTTTTTGGTACGGGGACCTTGCGCCCCTGGGCGCGCCCGCCGAAAAGTGCACTCTGACCCCGGCTTTTCGAGTTTGCAAAATCTTCAGGGCCGCACCTTTAATCTTGCGCGATTTACGCACCACGCAGCAGTGATCCGACCGGGAAAATCAGTGGGCCCATCGTTCGTCATCGACGCGCGTCCCAGGCGCGCGTCCGTCATCGTCGTCGCCTTGCTACTGGCCTTGCTGGTGGCCGCGCTGAACTTCGCGCTGTGGGCGGCGGCCGACCGCCCGACCAGCGTGGTGTCGTGGAACGGACAGGTCGACGGTTTCGCCTACAGCCCGTTCCAGCGCTACCAGAGCCCGCTGGCCGGCACCTTCCCGACCGACCAGCAAGTCAGCGCGGACCTGGCGCTGCTGGCCAAGCATACGCATCGCATCCGCGTGTACTCGGTGCTGCAGTACCCCGAGATCCCGCGGCTCGCGATGAAGTACCACCTGGACGTGCTGGCGGGCGCCTGGCTGGATCGGCGCACCGACAACAACGAGAAGGAGATCAACGCCCTGATCGCGCAGGCGCGGCGCTGGCCCGACATCAAGCGGGTGGAAGTCGGCAACGAGGTGCTGCTGCGCCACGACATGTCGCCGGAAAAACTGATGGCCTACATCGACCGCGTGCGTGCGGCGATCCACCAGCCGGTGTCGACCGCGGAACCCTGGGACATCTGGGAGAAGTATCCCGAGCTGGTGAAGCACGTCGATTTCATCACCGTGCACCTGCTGCCGTACTGGGACGGCGTGCCGCGCAAGGACGCCATCGGCGATGCGCTGCTCCGCTACGAACGCCTGCACCAGTTGTACCCGAACAAGCACATCCTGATCGGCGAGATCGGCTGGCCGTCGAATGGCAACCGCTACGAATTCGCCAAGCCGTCGCTGGCCAACGAGGCGATCTTCCTGCGCGAGTGGCTGAACGTCGCGCGCGCGCGGCACCTCGATTACTACATCATGGAGGCCATCGACCAACCCTGGAAAGAGCACGTATCGGGGCGGGTCGAAGCGTATTGGGGCGTATTCAACGCCGACCGGCAATTGAAGTTCCCGATGACCGGACCGGTGCTGGAGGACCCGACCTGGCCGTGGAAGGCGCTGGCGTCGGGGCTGCTGGCGCTGATCCCGATGTTCTGGTTCGCGTGGAAGTTCGCGCGCTTCAAGCTGGCCGGGCGTTTCGTGTACCTCGCCCTGATCCAGCTTGCCGCCGGCCTGATCGTGTGGTCGGTGACGGTGCCGTTCCAGTTCTACCTCAGCGTGGTCGACTGGGCGATGCTGATCGTGCTGTTCCCGGCGCAGTTGGCGATCCTGGCGATCCTGCTGATCAACGGCTTCGAATTCGTCGAGGTGCTGTGGCACCGAAAGTGGCTGCGGCACTTCGGCCTGCTGAAACCCGATCCGCCGGAGCAACAGCCGTTCGTGTCGATCCACCTCGCCTGCTACAACGAGCCGCCGGAAATGGTGGCCGCGACGCTGGATTCGCTGGCCCGGCTCGATTACCGGAACTACGAAGTGCTGGTGATCGACAACAACACCAAGCGCGAGGAAATCTGGAAACCGCTGCAGGCGCACTGCGAAAAACTCGGCGAGCGCTTCCGCTTCTTCCACCTCGACCCGTGGCCGGGCTTCAAGGCCGGCGCACTGAACTACGGCCTGAAGCAAACCGACCCGCGCGCCGACATCATCGCCGTGATCGATTCCGACTACGTGGTGCGCAAGGATTGGCTGTCCGCGCTGACCGGCTACTTCCACGACCGCAACATCGCGGTGGTGCAGTGCCCGCAGGCCAACCGCGATTACCAGCGCAACGCGTTCCGGCGCATGACCAACTGGGAGTTCGACGGCTTCTTCCGGATCGGCATGCATCATCGCAACGAGCGCAACGCGATCATCCAGCACGGCACCATGACGATGGTGCGGCGGGTCGCGCTGGAAGGCACCGGCGGCTGGTCGGAATGGACCATCTGCGAGGACGCCGAACTCGGTTTGAGACTGATGCACGCGGGCTACCAGACCGTGTACGTCGACGAGGTGATGGGCGAAGGCGTGACCCCCGCCGACTTCCGCGCGTTCAAGACCCAACGCTACCGCTGGGCGTTCGGCGCGATGCAGATATTGAAGGGCCGCTGGAACTGGATGGTGCACAAGGGCCCGCTCAGCGCCGGCCAGCGCTTCCATTTCCTCACCGGCTGGTTCTCGTGGTTCGCCGACGCGCTGCACATGGTGTTCACGCTGATGGCGCTGGGCTGGACCGCCGGCATGCTGCTGGCGCCCACCATCTTCAGCCTGCCGATGCGGCTGTTCCTGATTCCGGTGATGGGTTTCTTCTTCGCCAAGGCCCTGTTCGGCATCGTGCTGTACCGCGCGCGCGTGCCCTGCGGCTGGCGCGACACCCTGATGGCGGCGATCGCCAGCATGGGCCTGTCGCACGCGATCGCGCGCGGCATCTGGATGGGCCTGATCAAGCAGAAGACCGCGTTCGTGCGCACCGCCAAGAGCCGCCGGATGTCGGGCGGCGCGGCCGGCGCACTCGGACCGGTGCGCGAGGAACTGCTGATGTCGATCGCGCTGGTGCTGGCGATCATCGGCATGGCGCTCGATTACGGCACGCACTACATCGAAGGCGAATTGTGGATGGTGATCCTGGGCGCGCAGGCCGTGCCCTACCTGTCCGCGCTGGTCGGCGCGTTGGTGGCACACTACTCGCACGACCACCCTGACGAGATTGCGGTTGCGCAATCCGCATCGACACCGGCGGCGGAAACGCGCACGCCCGAAGCGGTGGAAGCCCGCAGCGCAGCGACATAACCAGGATCGATGTGCCCGTGCGACGCACACGCCCCCCCGAGTCCGCGCTCGCACCCATCGTTGGCGCAACATCTACGGCCGCGGATGCGGCGCCACGCAACGCCGCCCCGACTGACGTCCTTGTCTTTTTCCGCGCCCCTCCCGGGGGCGCGGGTGACTTTCTCTTGCGTGTCCAAGAGAAAGTCACCAAAGAGAAGGCCACCCCGCGAACACGTCCTGAGCACATCCATGTGCTCAGGATGCACGAGCGGCCGCCGGGGTTCGCCAAAGGCACGTCCCTGTGCCTGCGGCGAACTGGCCCGCATCGTGCGGGCCATCCTTCGGACTCATCCGTCGTCCGCTCGCCGTGTTCGAGGGGCCCCAATCGGCGCGCTTCCTGCGCGCGTGGCTGGACGCGGCAGAGTGCTGGGCTTTGCTTCGAACAAGGCCAGGATGGCCGGCATCGAAGTAAAGTTTTTCCGGGGCCCCTGTGCTGCGGTGCGGGCCGGACGAGAAGGCCCGCAGGGTGGGCGCAAGGGACTGCGCCCACTTGCCGCCGCGCCACGGAGGGCGCGTCGGCAAGCCCGGCCGGCCCGCACGCATTTT
>SCQS01000061.1 GCA_004299705.1 Rhodanobacteraceae bacterium
CGGTGAGTGATTACGACGTGGTCTACGACTCATGGTTGGCTCCTTCTGCGGCGATCATCATCGCCGATGGGGAGCAGGTCAGTCACTTACCGTGCTGTTCAATTTTCCGGGGCCACTTCTCCCGTTAGTCATGTACAACTGTTCGACAACTTGCAATGTCTCTTCAAACGCCTCACGTGCTTCTTCTTTTGTGACAGTTTTTCTGGCATGTAGAACAGCACAAAGGTCAGCGTATAGGTGCTGCAACCGCTTGCTTAAGTCGCCGGAAGAAACTTTGCGCCGCAGTTCGCCCCACTTAAATTCTTCGAACAGGATTACGTTCTCACCGAGGTCGGGGAAAAGCTGGCGTCGAACGCATATGTCACGAACACTTGCCTCAATCACTGCTCGGCACAACCCGTACGCAGCGTCGTATTGTTGGAACGCGTAGCAGTCCTTTACCTGCCTTACCAAGCGAGACACGGCTTCACTCACCGCGCCATGGATGACCAGCGGGCGCAGTTCAGCTAGTCCGCTAATGTATTCGTAGTGGCTGAACCAAGAGCTAAAAAGCTCCTCACCCAATTCATCCAGTTCATCGTAAGAGAAATCCAGAAGATCTTTGTTTGCGTCGAGTTGCTTGAGAATCTTGTCGGTTGGCAGGCCCTCGCCTGTGGTGAGTTTTTGTGCCAGCGATCGAGCTTCGGGGCTGGCAATCGATACATATGTTTGGTCAAGCAAATGTTTGCGAATACTCTTTCTGAGCTTTTGGTAAGCGTGTAGCGCAGCTGCAAGATCCTTCTGATTCGACTCCATGACGGCTCGCACCGCACGCCGATCAAGTGCGGCAAGCTCAAGTAGATCGTCTTGGAGCGGCATAGGGCATCCTTCACGCGAGGGCTAATCCGACTGGCGTCACAGTCGGAAGCGCTATCGTAGCGGCGGACGATGATGCGAAACGGGGGTAGACGCTCGTTGACGGTTTACGTTCGTCACCCCATCAACGCCGAGACATGCACCGCCACACCCTCGCGCAGCGCATCCAGATCGTAACCACCTTCCAGCGCCGACACGATACGCCCGTCGGCATGCCGATCGGCATGTTCGACGAGGCGTTGCGTGATCCACGCATAGTCGCCAGGCACGAGTAGCAGTTGCGCCAGCGGGTCGCGGGCGTCGGCGTCGAAGCCGGCCGAGATCAGCAGCAGTTGCGGGCGGAACAGGTCGAGTTCGGGCAGCAGTCGTTTTTCCCACGCGGCGTGGAATTCGGCCGAACCTGCGCCGGGCGGTAGTGGTGCGTTGAAAATGTTGCCGGCGCCTTGTTCGCTGGCCGAGCCGGTGCCGGGGTAGAGCGGCACCTGGTGGCTGGACGCGTACAGCACACGCGGGTCGTCCCGGAAAATGTCCTGGGTGCCGTTGCCGTGGTGGACGTCGAAATCGACGATCGCGACGCGTTGCAGGCCGTGTGCCGCGAGCGCATGCGCGGTGGCGACCGCGACGCTGTTGAACAGGCAGAAGCCCATGGCCTCGTTGCGGGTTGCGTGGTGGCCGGGTGGGCGTACCGCACAGAAGGCGCGCAACGTCTCGCCAGCAAGTACGGCGTCGGTCGCAGCGCACACCGCGCCTGCTGCGCGCAATGCGGCTTCCAGCGATCCGGGTGACATCACGGTGTCGGGGTCGAGGCGCGCGTAACCGTCGGCCGGCGCGCTCGCGAAGATTCGATCAACGTAATCCGCATCGTGCACGCGCAGCAGCTGCTCGCGCGTCGCGCGTGGCGCTTCTATCCGTTCCAGTTCGGAGAAGCGCGGATCGTCCAATGCCTGCAGCACGGCGCGTAGCCGCGCGGGCGCTTCCGGGTGTCCGGTTCCAGGGTCGTGTTCGAGACAGGCGGGATGGGTGTAGACCCGCATGGGATTCAGCCTTGCGGCTTGGGGCGAGGTCTTTTTTCGTGTTGCCACAGCACCTCGCCATGTCCGCTGGCGCGCGCTAGCACGCGGCACAGCACGAACAGCAGGTCGGACAGGCGGTTCAGGTAATGCACGACTTCGGGGCGCACGCTTTCTGCGCGCGCCAGCGTCACCACGCGGCGTTCGGCGCGGCGGCAGACGGTGCGCGCGACGTGGCACTGCGCGGCGGCGATGCCGCCGCCCGGCAGGATGAATTCCTTGAGCCGCGGCAGGTCGTCGTTGTAGTGGTCCAGCGTTTGTTCGAGGCCGGTGACGTCGGCGGCGTGGATCAATTCCATGCCCGGCACGCACAGCTCGCCACCCAGGTCGAACAGCGCGTGCTGGATGCGCACCAGCAATTCGCGGATGTCGTCGGGCACGCCATCGCAGGCCAGCAGCACACCGATCGTCGAGTTCAACTCATCGACGGTGCCGTAGGCCTCGACCCGCATGGAGTCCTTGGGCGTGCGCGAGCCGTCGCCGAGGCCGGTCGTCCCGTCGTCTCCCGTCTTCGTGTAAATCTTCGAAAGGCGATTGCCCATCACGAGACTCCTGATCAAGCCAGCCGTTCGTCCTTCGATACCTCAGGACGAACGGCTGCGTGTGGAATTCCGTTCGTGGCGAGGTATCGAACCACGAACCGAATGGAACAGTCTCGGGATCTTCAGTGCGCGGCGGTCAAGCGCAACACCGTCCAGCGGCGACCCAGCAGCGCGAAGCCGCCGAACAGCAGCGCCGACCACAGCACGGTGCCGGGCAAGGTGCCGTGCTGGTAGAACGGCAGCGCGGCGACGTAGCACGCACCAAGGCCCGCCAGCGTGTGCGGATACATCGCGGTGGTCGCCCACACGAAGAAATTGGTGACAAGGTAGAAGCCGGTGGCGCCGGCCACCGCCGCAACCAGCGTGTTCCAGATGCGCACGCGTCCGCGCAGCGCGAAACCGCCGACCGCGGTGAGCGCGACGCAGCCGTAGATCACCGGCACCATCACCAGCCATTGGGCGATTTCGGCGTGCGGCAGGGCGAATGCGATCACCACGTCGGCGCAGACCATCGCGATCAGCGGCACCGCGATCGCAAGGCCGCGGTTGGCGAAATACGCGCCACCGAACAGCGCCATGGCTTCGACCGGGGTGAAGTTGTACGGCATCGCGCCCGCGGCGTAGTGCACCGCGAGCCGGTAGATGACGGTGAAGGCGACCATGCCGCACAGCACCAGCGTGCCGGGGGAAACAAGGTTCGATTGCGTGGGGCGTGCGGGCAGTGACATGGAATCCATCCTCGTTGCGACTGCCGCTAGTTTAGCGCAGGGCGCCCGCGCCGGGCTGACCCGCATCAACCGGCTATCATTCAAAAATGACGGAACGCAGCGACATCCTGATCGTGGGCGGCGGCTTGGTCGGCACCAGCCTCGCGCTGGCGCTGGATGCGGTCGGCCGCGAGGTCGCGCTGGTCGAAGCCGCGCCGCCGCGGACTTCCACGGCAACCGGCGACGACAACGACCGCAACCTGGTGCTGGCGCATGCATCGGTGAACGCGTTGAAGGCATTGGGCGTATGGCCGCAGCTCGAAGCGGCGGCCGGCACCATCCGTCGCGTCGAAGTCAGCCGTGCGGGCGAGTTCGGCCGGGTGCGGATGTCGGCCGATGAGGTCGGCGTGGAGGCGTTGGGCCGGGTGGTGCCGGGGCGCGTGCTGGCCGCGGCGCTGGAACAACGTCTGGCCGTGTGCAAACACGTGCGGCGACTGGTGCCGGCGAAGCTCGAAAAATTGCAACCGGTCGATGCGAGCTTACCTCCTTCTCTCCCAGGCGGGCTTGGCGGAGAGGCGGCGCGAAGCGCCGAGCGCGCGGCGCTGGGTGAGGTGGCGAAGGCCGGTTGGTGCGCACGAGTTGCCACGGCCGATGACGCGTACGACATCGAAGCACGCCTCGTGGTCGGCGCCGACGGCAGCGATTCGCTGGTGCGAGCGCAGGTCGGTATTGCCGCAATGGAACACGATTACGCGCAGAGCCTGTTCGTCTGCACCGTCGCCTGCGAGCGAGACATCCAGGATTGCGCGTTCGAACGTTTCACCGACGACGGCCCGGTTGCGTTGCTGCCGTTGCCGAACCAGCGGCGCGGACTGGTGCTCACGGTTGCCGCCGATCGCCACGCTGAAGTCGCCGCGATGGACGATGCAGCGTTCATCGCACTGGCACAGCAACGCTTCGGCTGGAAGCTCGGCAGGCTGTCGCGGCCGGGCCGGCGCTTTCCGCACCGTATCCGGCGCGTGCTGGCGGATGCCTTGACCGCGCCGCGCGCGGTGCTGGTTGGCAACGCGGCGCAAACGGTGCATCCGATCGGCGCGCAGGGCTTCAACCTCGGCCTGCGCGATGCGCTGACCTTGGCCGAATTGATCGCGAAGGATGACGATCCGGGTGCGCCTGATTTGTTGCAGGCATACGCCGCGCGCCGGCAGCCCGATCGCACCGGCGTGCTGGCTTTCAGCCACGGGCTGATTTCGCTGGCTTGCCTTGCGCAATCCGCGTTGTCGCCGTTGCGTTCGCTGGCGATGCTGGCGCTGGATGCTGCACCGCCGCTGCGACGCGTGGTCGCGAAACACGGCATGGGTTTTCGTGGCACGCCGCCCGCCGCCGCGCTGGATGCCGGCCCGTGAACGCGCGCCGTCCCGCACTCGACATCGCCATTGCCGGTGGCGGCATGGTCGGCGCCGCCTGCGCGCTGGCACTGGCGCGGCGCGGTTTTGCTGTCGCGTTGCTCGAAGCGCGTGAACCGCCGCCATGGCACGTGGACGAACCGGAAGATCTGCGCGTAATCGCGTTGGCGCCGTCCTCGACGCGGTTGCTGGACGAGTTGGGTGTTTGGGGTGGGATCAAGACGGCACGGGTATCGCCGTATGCACGCATGCGGGTGTGGGATGCAGCATCGGGCGCCGAACTTGCTTTCGATCCCGCACGCGAAGGCTACGCGCAACTCGGCTGGATCGTCGAGAACAAGCTCATTGCACGCAGGCTGTGGGACGCGCTGGAAGCGGTTGGGGTGCGTCGCATGTGCCCGGCGCATGTCGAGTCCTTCGCGCAGCGCGACGATCGCGTGGTGCTGGAATTGGGCGACGGCGAAATGCTGTCGGCGGCATTGCTGGTGATCGCCGATGGCGCGGGTTCGCGTCTGCGCGAACAGGCCGGCATCGCGGTGCGTGGTCGGGACTACCAACAACGCGCGGTGGTCGCGCACGTGGCGAGTGAACGCGCGCACGGGCATACGGCGTGGCAACGCTTCACGCACGAAGGGCCGATCGCCTTGTTGCCGCTTGCCGACGGACGCAGCTCGATCGTGTGGTCGTTGCCGGAGTCGCGTGCGCGCGAAGTGCTGGCGCTGGACGATGCCGCGTTTTGCGAAGCGGCCGGGGTCGCATCGGATTTCCGGCTGGGCCGCGTCACCGCGACTACGCCACGCGCGTCGTTTCCGTTGCGCTTGCAGGTTGCCGAGCGGCTCGCTTCAGGGCGTTGCCTCTTGATTGGCGACACGGCGCACGCGGTGCATCCGCTGGCCGGGCAGGGCGCCAACCTGGGCCTGCGGGACGTCGCTGAACTGGCAGGCGTGTTGGGCGCTGCACGCGAGGCCGGTCGCGACTTTACTGCAGCACACGTGTTGCAACGCTATGCGCGCCGCCGTCGTTCGGCCGGCGCGCTGGATGCATGGGGCATCGACGCGATCGAACGGATGTTCGCGTGGCAGTCACCGGCGTGGGCGGCGCTGCGAGGGGTCGGGATGCGCGCGGTCAATGCAATGGGGCCGTTGAAACACCGCCTGTCTTCACACGCCCAAGGTTCTGCGTAACGCAGTTGTTTTTTCTCCCTCCCCTGAGTGGGAGGGCTTGAAGCGCTTTCGGTCTGGAACGCAAGGAGACGACGATGCGCAAGACACTCATCGCATTGCTGCTGGTGTTCGGCTTCGCATCGACCGCGCACGCCGCGATGCGCACGCAAACCGTCGATTACAGCGTCGACGGCAAGGCCATGCAGGGCGTGCTGGTGTGGGACGACGCGGTGCAGACGCCGCGGCCGGGGCTGCTGATGGTGCCCGACTGGACCGGCATCAACGCGCGCAACATCAAGTTCGCCGAAGGCATCGCGGACAAGCAGTACGTCATCTTCATGGGCGACATGTACGGCATCGGCGTTCGCCCGAAGGACAACCAGCAGGCAGCCACCGCGAGCGGCGTGTTGATGCACGACCGGCCGCTGCTGCGCAAACGCGTGCTCGCGGCGTTCGACGAATTGAGGGCGCTGGCGGCGAAACACGTGGCGCCGATCGACGCTGCGAAACTCGCCGCGATCGGATTCTGTTTCGGCGGCACGTCGGTGCTCGATCTTGCGCGCACCGGAACCGACGTCGCCGCGGTGGTGAGTTTCCACGGCGGCCTTTCCACCGACGATCCCGCGCTGGCGAAACACATCAAGGCGCGCGTGCTGGCGATGAACGGCGCAGATGATCGCGGCACCATGCCGGATGCGCCGGCCTTCATGCAGGAAATGCGGCAAAGCCCCGCGCCATGGCAGTTCGTGGTGTTCGGCGGCGCGGTGCATTGCTTCGCCGAACCGTGGGCGCACTCGCCGCCGGGTTGCGTGTACGACCCGCCGGTGGCGAAGCGCGCGTTCGCGCTGATGCACGCGTGGCTGGACGAGGCGTTTGCAAAACCCTCTCCTCCTGTGCTGAAGGGAGTGTGAGGGTTCCGCTACTGCTTCCCCCTTCCACAGGAAGGGCGGAGCGACTACGGCCGATTGGATCGGCCGTGAACGGCGTCAGCCGGCCCGAAGGGCGAGCGCCATGGAAGGCGCGAGTAAGCGAACGCGCGCGTAGCGCGAGAGGGGGATGGCTTTCGTTTCGTCCTCGCGCACACACATCCCCCCAGCGCTGACGCGCTGACCCCCTTCCTGCGGAAGGAGGTGGGCAAAGCGCGAGGCTTGGATTTTCTTCCCCCTTCCGCAGGAAGGGGGATTGAGGGGGGATGGCTTTCGTTCCATCCTCGCGTAAACGCATCCCCCCGCCGCTTCGCGGCGACCCCCTTCCGTTGGAAGGGGGGTGAGAGATGTCAGTGATCGCGATTGATCGCGTAATCGGCCAAACCGGCCAGCGCGTCGCGATATTCCGACGATGGGAGTCCGGCAAGCGCCGCGTGGGCCGCATCGGCGTGCGCTTGCGCCCTGGCGCGGGTGCGCTCCAGCGCGCCGGAATCGCGGATTGCGGCGATGATGACGTCCAGCGCGGCCAGTCGCTGGCTGGTGATCGCGTTGCGCAGCAGTTCCGCCTGCATCGGCGTGGCGCGTTCGATCGCGTAGATCAGCGGCAGCGTGGGCTTGCCCTCGGCCAGGTCGTCGCCGATGTTCTTGCCCAGCGTGTCGGAATCGGAAACGTAATCCAGCAGGTCGTCGGCGATCTGGAATGCTGAACCCAGTTCCATGCCGTAACGACGCAACGCAATGCACTGCGCTTCCGGCAGGCCCGCCAGCATGCCGCCCAGTTGGGTCGCGGCCGCGAACAGCACCGCGGTCTTGCGCTCGATCACGCGCATGTACGCGGCTTCGCTGGTCTCGGCCTTGCCGATGTTCAGCAATTGCAGCACCTCGCCCTCGGCGATCGAGTTGGTGGTGTCGGCCAGGATGCGCATCACTTCCATGCGGTCCAGTTCCACCATCATCTGGAACGCGCGCGAATACAAAAAGTCGCCGACCAGCACGCTGGCGGCATTGCCCCAGGCGGCGTTGGCGGTCTTGCGTCCGCGCCGAAGGTCGGAGCCGTCCACCACGTCGTCGTGCAGCAAGGTCGCGGTGTGGATGAACTCGATCACGGCCGCGAGTTCGATGTGCGCCTCGCCGGTGTAACCCGCGGCGCGCGCCGCCAGCACGTGCAGGGTCGGACGCAGGCGCTTGCCGCCGCCGCCCACGATGTGTTCGCCGATCGCGTTGATCAGCACCACGTCCGAATGCAGCCGCTGGCGGATCATTCCGTCCACCTGCCGCATGTCGGGCGCGGCAAGGTCGCGCGCCACGGTGAAGGCGTTGCTGACTTCGGGCGGCGGAACGGGGTGCGGGCGGTTCATGGGCTTCCGGTTCAAGGCGGGCGGCCGGTTCGAGCGGCAGGTTTGAACGGTGAATTGTACTGCGTTGCAGCAATCGGCCGGCGCAGGCCTACACGCAGCCGCGGCGGCCGCCGGCATACGTGCCGATGTACTGGTAGCATCCTCGGTTTCAGCCGTATTGATTCGAGGGCTTGCACATGGCACGTGGCGTCAACAAGGTCATCCTGATCGGCAATCTGGGCGCGGACCCCGACACGCGCTACAGCGCGTCCGGCACCGCGATGTGCACGGTCAGCCTCGCCACTTCGGAAAGCTGGAAGGACAAGCAGACCGGCGAAATGCAGGATCGCACCGAGTGGCACCGGGTGAAGTTCTTCGGCAAGCTGGCCGAAATCGCCGGCGAGTACCTGAAGAAGGGTCGGCAGGTGTACATCGAAGGGTCGATCCGCAGCAGCAAGTACACCGACAAGGAAGGCGTGGAACGCTGGAGCACCGACATCATCGCCAACAACATGCAGATGCTGGGTGGCCCCGGCGACAACGAATCGCGCGGCGAGGGTGGTGGCGGCTACCGCCAGCGTGCCCCGCAGCAGGGGCGGCCCTCCGGCGCACCGTCGGGTGGTGCATCACGCGCCCCCGAACCGCCGCCGCCGGACAACGGCTTCGAGGACGACGATATTCCGTTCTAGGGGAACTCTGATCAATCCTGCTGTTCGCCCTTCGATACCTCAGGGCGAACGGATAAGTATTTGATCCCGTTCGTGGTGAGGTATCGAACCACGAACAGCACAAAGCGAAATCAGAGGTTCCCTAGACCGGACCAGCGACGACGTTGAGCACTTCGTAACACGCGCCCATGTTGTGGTAATCGGTCTTGCCGGCGTCGCTTTTCTCGTCGCTGTACTTGCGGCCGTCGCGGGTGAGGATGCGATACCAGCCACCGTGTTCGTGATCGACCAAGTGTTCCCACGCGTAGGTCCACAGGCGCCGGTACCAGTCCCAATACTTTTGCTCGCCGGTGCGGTCGGCCAGCAGCGCCGCGCAGGCCAGTGATTCGGCCTGCACCCAGTGGTACTTGTCCGCATCGCAAATCGAACCGTCCGGTGCAAAGCCGTAGCACAGACCGCCGTATTGCGCGTCCCATGCGCGCACGACCGCGCTGTCGAACAGATGCCGCGCGGTCGGCAGCAACCAATCCGCGTCGACGTGGCGACCGAGGATCAGCAGCAGCTTGGCCCACTCGGTCTGGTGGCCGGGCTGGAATCCCCACGGGCGAAACAGATCCTTGGGATTGTCCTTGTGGTATTCCCAGTCGATGTTCCAGTGCGCATCGTAGTGTTCCCACACCAGGCCGTCGGCCTTGGCAGCCTGCCGTCGGGTCATGTTGTCGGCCAGCGTGTACGCGCGGTCGAGCCAGCGTTGCTCACGGCTTGCCTCGAACGCGGTCAGCATCGCCTCGCACATGTGCATGTTGGCGTTCTGGCCGCGGTAGTCCGAGAAGTGCCACGCCGCATCTGCCTCGTCGCGATACAGGCCGTACTCCGCGTCCCAGTAGCGCTGCTCCAGCGTGTCCCAATGCGCGTCCATCCACGCGGCGGCTTCGTCCACGCCGGCCATGCGCGCTTGTGAGTACGCGACCAGCACGAACGCCGCACCGTAGCAATGGTTGGTGGTGTCTTCCGGCTTGCCGTCGCGCAGGAACCAGTGGTAACCGCCGGTCGCGGGGTTCAGGTGCGCGTCGCGGATGAAGGCGACGCAGTGGCGCACGCCGTCGAGGTATTCCTGTCCGCCGAAGTGGCGCGCGACCATCGCGTAGTCGAACACGAAGCGCGCGCTGCTGACCAGGTGGCGATGCACGCGGTCGTAGATCGTGCCGTCGTCCTTGTAATAGTGGAAGCAGCCGCCGGCGGGGTCGAGGCAATGCGGATGGTAGAACGCCATCGTGGCGCGGATGTGCTGGCGCAGGAAGTCGGGGGAACGAAAATCAGGCAAGGCGGTCATGCGTGTTGCTCCAGAAATGCTGTTACTTCGGCGCGTGTCGGCATGGCCGCGAACGAGCCGGTGCGGGTGACGGCCAGCGCGCCGCAGGCGGCGGCGAACCGCAGCGTCGCATCGCGTTTTGCGGAATCGGCAGCGAACGCCGACAGGGTTTCACTGCGCACGTCCGCCTGCACGAACCCGTGCAGGCAGCCGCCGACGAAGGCATCGCCGGCGCCGGTGGCGTCGACGGCGCGCACCGGGAAAGTCGGCGCCTTGCCTGATTGATCGCGGGTGTACCAGCGCAGCGTGTGTGCGCCGTCGGTGACCACCACGAATTGCGCGTGGCCCTGCCACACACGTTTGAGTGCGGCCGCCTCGCCGCCAACGGACGTCGCGAGGAATGCGAGTTCTTCCGCGCTCAGTTTGATGAAATCCGCGAGTGCCAGTGCTTGCCAGATGGTGGGCGCGGGATCCTCGTCGCGCCGCCACAATGCCGGGCGCAGGTTCATGTCGAAGCTCACCAGCGCGCCGGCGTCGTGCGCGCGCGCCATGCCGCGCAGGGTGGTTGCGGCCGACGCGGGCTCGGTCATGCTGCACGAACCTGCGTGGAAGATGTTGCCGGCCGCGAAGATCGCGGGATCGAAGTCGTCGTCGCGAAACAGCAGGTCGGCGGAGGGTGGCCGGTAGAAACTGAAACTGCGGTCACCGTGCGGATCGTGCGACACGAACGCCAGCGCGGTGTTGGCGGCATCGGTGCGGCGGGTATGGCGGGTGTCCACGCCCGCATCGGCCAAGCCCTTCAGCAGCAGGTCGCCGAACACGTCGCGGCCGAACATCCCGACGAAGGCGCTGGCGTCGCCCAGCCTTGCCACGGCCACCGCGACGTTGGCGGGCGCGCCGCCGGCGTGCGGGATGTAGGCCGGCGGTGCATCGGCGCCACGCGATTGCTGATGGAAATCGATCAACGCCTCGCCGAAACACAGCACGTTTTTTTTCATGCGACGCGCGATCCCTTCAGCCCGTAATAAATGATGTAGCAATAACAAAGCAGCGGCAGCACGTAGGCGTGGTGCACGCCGACGTGGTCGGCGATCGCGCCCTGCGCGAGCGGGATGATCGCGCCGCCCACGATTGCCATCACCAGCAGGCTCGACACCTTGCCGGTCAGCGGGCCGAAGTCCTCGATGCCGAGCGTGAAGATGTTGGGAAACATCACCGAATTGAACAGGCCGATCGCGACCACGGTCGCGACCGCGACGTGGCCGTGCGTCAGCATCGTGGCGATCACCAGCAGCGCGGCGATGCTGGCGTTGAACGCGAGCAGCTTGCGGGTGTCGATGCGGGTCAGCAGCGCCGAACCGATGAAGCGCCCGACCATCGCGCCGCCCCAGTACAGCGACACGAAGAACGCCGCGCGCGCTTCGGGCATGTGGCCGATTTCAGGCAGCGAAAGGTAGTTGATCATGAAGCTGCCGATCGACACTTCCGCGCCGACATACACGAAGATTGCCAGCATGCCCAGCCACACGCGGCGCAGCTTCAGCGCGTCCGCGAAACGGTGCGTGGAGTCGTCTTCCGCTGCGCCTTCCAGCCGCGGCAGGTGGAACAGCCACACGATGACCGCCAACGCGAACAGCACCAGCGCGATGCCGACGTAGGGGCCCTGCACGCTGTGCGCCTGTTGCAGTTTGTACGCGGCCTGCGCGGCGGGCGACAGTTTCGCGAGTTCCGCCGCGCCCAGCACCGCGGTCGAGAGGATCAACAGGCCGCCGAAGGTCGGCGCCAGCATGGTGCCCAGTGAGTTCAGCGCCTGCGCGAGGTTCAGGCGGCTGGATGCGAGCCGCGACGGTCCGAGCAGGCTGACGTACGGATTGGCCGCAACCTGCAGCAGGGTGATGCCGCTGGCCAGCACGAAGAACGCGAACAGGAACAATCCGTACGAGCGTGCCTGCGCCGCCGGCAGGAACAGCAGCGCGCCGATGCCGGTCACGATCAGCCCGATGATGATGCTGGCGCGGTAACCGTAACGGGACAGCACCTTGCCCGAGGGCAGCGACATCAGGAAGTACGCGCCGAAGAAGGTGAACTGCACCAGCATCACCTGTGCGTAATCGAGCGTGAAGACCGACTTCAGGTGCGGGATCAGCACGTCGTTCAGGACGGTGATGAATCCCCACATGAAGAAGATCGTGCTCATCACGGCCATGGCCGTGCGGTTGCCTGCGACGCGTGCGTTCATGCGATGGTGGCCTCGCTGCTGGCGCGGATGATCAAGCGGACGGGAACGCTGCCGCGCACCGCGTCGATGTCCGGATGCCGTACGCGTTCGAGAATGCGCGTGGCGGCTTGGTGGCCGCGCGCGCGCGGATCGCTGGCGAGCGTCGTCAGCGGGGGCGTGCTGACTGCTGCTTCGGGAATGTCGTCGAAGCCGGTAACCGCGAAGTCGCGCCCCGCGCGCATGCCGCGCGTCGCCAGACCCAGCATCAGTCCCAGCGCGACCGCGTCGTTGTAGCAAACCGCGGCGGTGGGCGCGGGATCGTGCACGAACAGCGCAGCAGTGCGCGCGGCGGCGTCGAGGCGTGTCGGTGCGGTTTCGATCAGCAGTTCCGGTTCGACCGCGATGCCGGCCGCGGCCAGCGCGTCGGCATAGCCGCAGCGGCGTTCGCGGCAGGAACTGGAATCGGCGTGGCCGCCGAAGAACGCGATGCGGCGGTGTCCACGCTCCAGCAGGTGGTGGGTGGCCAACGCCGCGCCGCGGCGGTTGGCCAGCGCGAGATAATCCCAATGCGAGGCCGTCCATTGCACGTGCGCGGGTTCGCGGTTGAACACCAGCACCGGCACGTGCGTGCCCAATATCTGTTGCAGTTGCGCGCCATCGCTGCCTTCGGCCGGCGACAGGATGATGCCGGCCGGATCGTGTTCCATCAACGACGTCAGCACGCGTTGCTGACGTTCCGGCGATTCGCTGGTGCTGCCGAGCAGGGTCACGTAGCCGGCGGCGCCCAGCGCTTCGTCCACGCCCGCGGCGAATTCCGCGAAGAACGGATTCGACAGGTCGTTGACCACCAGCGCCACGCTGGACGAACGGCGTTGGCGCAGGTTCGCGGCGGCGCGATTGTAGACATAACCCTGTTTTTTCAGCTCGGCCTGCACCCGCGTGCGCGTGTCGGCCGCCGGCAACGGGCTACCGCGCAACACCAGCGAGACCGTGGCGCGCGATACCCCGCAGCCACGCGCGATGTCGGTCAAGGTGACGCGCCTGGCGCTCACTGGGCGGGGGTCCGGCTGCTTGTGTCTGCGGAGTATAGGTATGGAACGGATTGGTTGTTCATGATTATTGGAACGATCCAAGTCCAGTATGATGCCCGCGCGGAAAATTAGTTGCATTCTGCACTGCAGCATGCTTCCGATCGCGGCGCATGCTAATTTTGGCCGATCTTTTGGAACGATCCAAGGAACTCGCCATGTCTTCTTT
This sequence comes from Rhodanobacteraceae bacterium, assembly GCA_004299705.1. Classification (GTDB taxonomy): domain Bacteria; phylum Pseudomonadota; class Gammaproteobacteria; order Xanthomonadales; family Rhodanobacteraceae; genus 66-474. The sequence continues at coordinate 13,462 of SCQS01000061.1, forward strand.
GCACTGTCGACCGATGCGTGCCGCGCGCGGCGTCTTGCTTTGCTCGATCCTGACGCTTGCAGGTGTGGCCGGCGCGCATGCCGCGAACAACAATGGCAGCGCGGCTTGGCGTCAGGTCGATCCGATGATCGGTACCGGTGGCGCCGGGCACACGTTCCCGGGCGCGACGGTACCGTTCGGGATGATCCAGTTGAGCCCCGACACCGCGATGCCGGATTTCAAGCACGCCTACGCATGGGCGGCGGGCTATCAGTACGGCGACCACAGCATCCTCGGCTTTTCCGAGACACACTTTTCCGGCAGTGGCCACTCGGACATGGGTGACGTGTTGCTGATGCCGGGTGTCGGCAAGCTGCAGTGGGATCCGGGCGATCCCGACAAGTCGGGCAGCGGTTATCGCTCCGACTTCAGTCACCAGACCGAGGTCGCGCAGCCGGGTTACTACGCGGTCACACTCGCGACCTCCGGCGTGCGCGTGGAACTGACCGCGGGCCAGCGCGTCGGCTGGCATCGCTACACGTTTCCGAAAGGTCAGGACGCACACGTACTGTTGGACCTGCGTCCCAGCATCTACGACTACCCCGGCAAGGTGCTGTGGGCGCGCCTGCGCGTGCGCGCGGATGGCACCATCACCGGCTACCGCGAAACGCGCGGTTGGGCGCCGGGGCGACAACTGTGGTTCGCGATCCGCTTTTCGCAGCCGATGACGCGGCACGAACTGGTGAACCGCGAAACCAACATCGTCTACAAGGGCTTCAAAGGGCCTGCCCCCGACCCGACCGGCGTCGATGCGGTCGCCGGCAAGCAATTGGAAGGTGAATTCGAGTTTGGCAAGCTCACGCAGCCGCTGCTGGTGAAGGTCGCGATCTCGACGGTCAGCGCTGCCAATGCGATCGCGAATCTCGACAGCGACGGCAAAGGCTGGGATTTCGATGCGCGCCGTGCCCAGGCACGCGCGGCGTGGGAGAAGGCGCTGTCGGCCATCGACGTCGAGGCGCCATCCGGCATCGAAAAGAGTTTCTACACCTCGATGTACCACGCGTTGATCGCGCCGAACCTCGCGATGGACGTGAACGGCGAATATCGCGGTCCCGACCACGCGGTACACACCGCCAAGGGTTTTGTGTTCTATTCCAGCTGGTCGTTGTGGGACGTGTATCGCGCCGAGATGCCACTGCTGGCTTTCATCCAGCCGCCACGACGCATCAACGATTTCGTGAATTCACTGGTCGCGGCGCAGCAGGTCAGCCCGTTCGGCATCCTGCCGGTGTGGGCGTACCAGGGACTCGAAACCTGGTGCATGATCGGCTACCACGCGGTGCCGGTGATCGCGAATTTCTACATGCAGGGTTTCCGTGGTTTCGATGCGGATGCCGCGCTGAAAGCGATGGTCGCGAGCGCGACCTATGCGCCGTACGGCGACCTTGGCGACTACATGAAGCTCGGCTACGTGCCGCAGGACCACGAAGACGAATCGGTTTCGAAGACGCTCGAATACGCCTTCGACGACTGGAGCCTCGCGCGGATGGCGCAGGCGATGGGCCGCAAGGACATCGCGGCGAAGTTCTTCAAACGCGCCGAAAACTGGCGCAACGTGTTCAATCCGAAGACGGGCTTCGCGCAACCGCGGCTTGCCGACGGCCGGTTCCGCGAACCGTTCAGTCCGGCCAGGGCTGGCGTGGACAGCGGCTTCACCGAGGGCAATTCGTGGCAGTACTCGTGGTACGAGCCGCAGGACATCGGCGGCCTGATCCATGGACTCGGCGGCGATGCGGAGCTGGTGAAGAAGCTGGACGAAGTGTTCGACGCGAAGATCAGTCCGAACGCTTTCGCCGGACTCGAGGACGTCACCGGCCTGATCGGTTGGTACGCGCACGGCAACGAGCCCAGCCACCACATCGCGTACTTGTACGACTACGCGGGTGCGGCATGGAAGACGCAGGAACGGTTGGCGCAGATCATGGACAGCCAGTACGCGCCGACGCCGACCGGGCTTGCCGGCAACGACGACCTGGGCCAGATGTCGGCGTGGTACATCTTCACCGCGCTTGGCTTTTATCCGGTCGCGCCGGCCAGCAACCAGTACGTGATCGGCCGGCCGTTCGTGAGCCGCGCCGTCATGCATTTGCCCAACGGCAAGACCTTCACCATCACCACCGACGGATTGGGCAAGGACCATCCCTACGTCGGTTCGGTGGCGCTGGATGGCAAGCCGCTGGCGCGCGATTACATCACCTACGCGGAAATCACGCGCGGCGGCACGCTGCACTTCACGATGCAGGCGCAACCGAACAAGGCCTGGGCGACACAGTCGCAGGATCAACCATATTCGATGACGGCGTATCCCGCGAGATGAAGCTGCTTTGCTTCCCCTTCGCTTGCAAAGGGGCGGGCAGAGTGAACGTGTGCGCAACGCGAGACAGAAAGGCTTTGCTTTTCTTCCCCCTTCGCTTGTGAAGGGAGATTGAGGGGGATGGCTTTTGTTGCGGGGCGAGTGGCATCCCCCCGCGCCTGCGGCGCGACCCCCTTCCTGCGGAAGGGGGTAAAGTCAATCAATCCCCAGCTTCTTAAGCTTGTACCGCAGCGCGCGAAAAGTGATGCCGAGTTTCCTCGCCGCGGCGGTCTTGTTGTAACGGGTTTCCTTCAGCACCTTGAGGATGGCCTCGCGCTCGATGTTGGAGATGTAGTCGTCCAGGCCGACCGCGCCGCTGGCCGTGGGGGCGGCCACGTCTTCGTCGCCGCCGCCGTCATCGTCTTCCTCGATGTCGGCGTCATCCGCTTCGTCAACGTCGTTCCCGTCGGCGGACTCCAGCATCAGGTCCGGCGGTTCGATCAGGTCGTTTTCGCACAACGCGATCGCGCGTTCCAGCACGTTTTCGAGTTCGCGCACGTTGCCGGGAAAGTCGTAGTCGGTCAGCGCCTTCAGCGCGGCCGGTTGCAGGGCCGGTGCCGGGGTACCTGCCTGCTCGGACAATCGCTTGAGGATATGCCTGGCCAGCACCGCGACATCACCCTCGCGTTCGCGCAGCGGCGGCACCCGCAGCTCGATCACGTTGATGCGGTAATAAAGATCCTGGCGGAAGTGCCCGGTCTGGGTCAGGCGCGCAAGATCCTTGTGAGTTGCCGAAAGGATGCGCACGTCCACCGGCACTTCGCCGCGTCCGCCGATCGGCCGCACGGCTTTTTCCTGGATCACGCGCAGCAGCTTGACCTGCATGTGCAGCGGCAGTTCGGCGACCTCGTCGAGGAACAGCGTGCCGCCGTGGGCAGTCTGGAACAGACCTTCCTTGTCGGCGTGCGCGCCGGTGAACGAGCCCTTCTTGTGCCCGAAGAATTCACTTTCCATCAGTTCGGACGGGATCGCGCCGCAGTTCACCGGCACGAACGGGCCGGATGCACGCGGTCCCAGCTCATGGATTGAACGGGCCACCAGTTCCTTGCCGACGCCGGACTCGCCCGAAATGTAGATCGGCGCCTGGCTGCGCGCGAACTTGGTGATCCGTGCGCGCACTTCCTTCATGGCCTGCGACTCGCCGATCAGCCGGCTGGCCGTGACTTGTTCGCCATCGTCCTGCTCGGCCGCCGCCTGGCCGGCGCGCAACGCCGTCTGCACCAGCCTGCGCAGCATGTGGATGTCCACCGGCTTGCTGACGAAGTCGAAGGCGCCGGCTTTCAATGCGTCGACCGCGGCCTCCACGTTGCCGTAGGCCGTGATCATCGCCACCGGCGTTTCGGGGTGCTCCCGCGCGATCAATTCGATCAGTTCCTGGCCGGTGCCATCGGGCAGGCGCATGTCGGTGAAGCACAGATCGTAATGCGCTTCGCCCAGCATTCTTTTCGCGTCGCCCACGTTCGCGGCGGTTTCGACATCGAGATCCATGCGCCCCAGCGTGATCGCGAGCAACTCGCGAATGTCGCGCTCGTCGTCGACAACCAGCACCGTCTGTTTGGTCATGCTCTCCGCCCTGCTTTCGGCCCCGTGGCGTGAGGTTAGCGCGGCGGCCGCGGCATTGCCATGTCGTGGCGCATCATGTTTCCGCGCCCACCGGCATGCGCACGGGTGCGGTCAGGGTGATGCGGAAGCAGCTGCCGCCGCCCGCGACCGGCACGTATTCGAGGTTGGCCTGGTTGGCTTCGCACATCTGCTTGGCCAGGTACAGGCCGAGCCCGGTGCCGTATTCGTGGGTGGTGAAGAACGGTTCGAAAATCTGCGCGGCCACCTTGGGCGGGATGCCGGGGCCGCGATCGATCACTTCCAGCAGCGGCGGACCGGTGTCGGTGGCGAGGCGCGCCACCACCATCACCCGCGCGGGCTCGCCGGGCAGGCGTCCGTAGCGCAGCGCGTTCTGCACCAGGTTCCACACCACTTGCTGCAGGTGCTGCGAATCGGCCAGCGCTTCGACCGGCCGCGGATACAGCAAGGGTCGCAGGCTGTCCTTGCCGACGTCGTTGGCTTCCTTGTATTCGTCGACGAAACGCGTGGCCCAATGGTTGAGATCCAGCGACTCGGGGCGTGAACGCTCGCGCCGCGACAACTGTAGGATGTTCTCTATGATCTCGTTGACGCGCCCGCAGTGGTTGTTGATGATTTCGACCATGCGCTGGTCGGCGTCGTCGAGGGTTTCCGACTCGGCCAGCAGCTGCGCGGAATAGCGGATCGCCGCCAGCGGGTTCCTGATCTCGTGCGCGATCGAGGCCGACAGCCGGCCCAGCGTGGTCAGCGTCAACTGCTCGGCGCGTTGCGACACCAGCGAGGTGTCGTCGAGGAAGATCAGCACGAACGAATCGTCGTGCGCGGACAGGCGCGTGAAGCGTGGGATGATTTCGGGCGTGCCGTCGGCCAGCGCCACCGCGCTGGGATCGTGCTCGTGGCTGCCGCGCCAGTGGTAAAGGCGGCGCGAGAGTTCCGGCGCCACCGTGCCGAGGTCGCGCTGTTCGACGCCGGGGTTGCCCATCAGCATCCACGCCGATTCGTTGATCTGGAGGATGTGGTTGCCTTCGTCCACCAGCAACACGCCGGTTTTCATGCGGCGGATGATCAGGTCGTTGACCTGGGCGAGGTTGGCAAGGTCGCTGCCACGTTGTTCGGCCAGCGCCTCGCTGGCGCGCATCTGGCTGCCCAGCGCGTAGCACAGCGCGGCGGTGGCGAAATAGGCCACGCCGAACAGGCCCGATTCCACTAGCGCGTGCCCGATGTCGACATCGCCGCCCACCAGCAGCGCCTGCGCGATCATGGCCAGCGTCGCCAAGGCCGCGAACAGGCCACCCAGGCGCGGCGTCAGCAACAGCGCCGCCGCACCGACGTTGATCACCAGCATCGCGGCGATGCCGGTGTGCGCGGCAGGGATGGTCACCGCGGCCAGGAACGCCGCGACCACGTCGACGCTCAGGAACGCGCTGGTGCTGACCGTGAATGCGCGCATGCTGCGCAGGCTGCGTGACAGCACGAGCAACGCAAACAGCAGGTACACCAGCGCGGTGATCCGCGCGACCAACGGGAAGCGCAGCGGCATCCAGGCAAACGCGAGGCTGCTCAACGACAGGGCGGTGTAAACCAGCGCCTGGAATACCCGATAGATGTTGAGCACGCGCAACTCGCGCCGGATGTGATCGGTGCTGCGGGTCGCGGACGGTTTCGAGGTTGCCGGTGCTGTGGTCGCCACGCGCGGATCATGCTTTGTGCGGCGTGCCGGCACAAGGCCCCTGGGCCCTTTGCACGATCAGGTGCATCAGGCAATTCGAGGCGTGGGTCATGCATTCCTCCCCTGTTCGAGGCGGCGGTCGGGCGTATCGGTGGCCGGTCAAACGCGCTGTCGTTCGCATTGCGCCCGTGTGGGCGTCCCCTTACACTACGCGGTTCGCCTGTGCCGGAATAGCTCAGCTGGTAGAGCAACGCATTCGTAATGCGTGGGTCGGGGGTTCGATTCCCTCTTCCGGCATATCGAGCAGTCACACGTGAAGGGCCGACTCCCTTGGGTCGGCCTTTCGCGTTCTAGGGCTCCGGAACAACACTCTATTGTCCGATGTCGCGCAGGCGCTTGCCCGCCATCAGGTTGCGCTCGATCTGTTCCAGGGTCACGCCGCGGGTTTCGGGCACCAGCGCGATGGTGATGATGAGGAAGATCAGGTTGAGGCCGGCGTAGAGCCAGAACGTTCCCGCGTGCCCGACATGGTCGAGCAGGGTGAGGAAGGTCGCGCCGACGATCATGTTGGCGATCCAGTTGGTGACGGTGGAGCAGGCGATGCCGAAGTCGCGGCCCTTGAGCGGCTGGATCTCCGAGCACAGCGTCCAGATCAGCGGGCCAGCGGACATCGCGAAGCCGACGATGAAGATCAGCAGCATCACCACCGTGAACAGTTGCGCGGCGTGGGTGGTGGTCCCGAGGTGCATCATGGTGCCGACGACGCCGAGGCCGATCGCCATCACGCAGAACCCGACGTACAGGATCGGCTTGCGGCCCCAGCGGTCGACCAGTGCGATCGCGATGAAGGTGGCCAGCACGTTGATCAATCCGACCAATGCCGTGAACCACATCTGCTGGTGGGTGGCGTAGCCCATGCTCTGGAAGATGCGCGGCGCGTAGTACATCACGACGTTCATGCCGGTGAACTGCTGCATCAGTTGCAGCAACACGCCGAGGCCGACCGAACGCCTGAAATTGCGGTTCTTGAAGAACAGCGACCAGCCGCGCTGTGGCGTCAACAACTGGTTTTCGATGTCGGCCACTTCGCGGGCGACCACTTCCCGATCGCCGCGCAGTTTCAGCAGCACCTCGGTCGCGCGTTGCTTGTAACCGCGCATCAGCAGCCAGCGCGGGCTGCCGGGCAGCAGCAGCACGCCGAACAGGAACAGCACGCCGGGAATCGCGATCACGCCCAGCATCCAGCGCCAGTTGCCGCTGTAACTGAAGGCGGTGTCGGAGAGGAACGCGACCAGGATGCCGATCGTGATCATCAACTGATAGGTCGAAACCATCGCTCCGCGATTGTCCTCGGCGGAGATCTCCGCGAGGTACAACGGCGCGGTGAAGGTGGCCACGCCGATCGCGAGCCCGAGCACGATGCGCGCGCCGATCAGCAGCGACGGGGTGGGCGCGGCGGCGCACAGCAGCGAGCCGATCACGAACAGCACCGCGGCCAGGATCAGCGAGCGTTTGCGCCCGAGCCGCGCGGACAGCCAGCCGGCACCGAGCGCGCCGATCGCGGCGCCCAGCATCATCGCGCTGACGATCAGTTCGATGGTGCGGTCGGTCACGCCGAAATCGTGTTGGATGAACTGCGTCGCCCCGGAAATCACCCCGATGTCGAGGCCGAACATCAAGCCGGCCAGCGCGGCGATGATGCCGACGAAAACCGTCCTGGCCCGGGCGTGGGCGGGGGTTGCTGCGGCGATTGTGTTCATGCCGTTCTCCACGAGGGCGGTTGCGCGTGCGTATGGGATTGCCGTGACGGGATGGGGGGCGCTCCGGCGAAGCGGGGTTCGGGGATGCCCGTGCGGGTTGTTGCCGCCACGAAAACGTTGCCTGCCTCGCCCTCCGCGTGCAGTTCGGCGGCGGTCAACCCGTGGCGTGCGCTGGTGACGTACAGCGTGTGCAGGTCTGGGCCGCCCAGCGCGGGCCGGCTTGCGAGTCGCGCCGGGATCCGCACGCTTGCATCCGCGATGCCGTTGCGGTCGTAGCGCACGACCCGGCCGGCACCCCATAGCGCCAACCACAATCCGCCGTCGGCATCCGCGGCGGCACCGTCGGGTTCGCCGGCTGCATCACGCAGGTCGATCCATGCGCGGACTCCACGCGTCTCCCCGGCGGCGGTGTATTCGCAGCGGTAGACGATGCGGGTCGCGGAGTCGCAGAAGTACATGCTGCGACCGTCGGCGCTGAACGCGATGCCGTTGGCGATCGCGACCCTGTCCAGATCCAGTCGGTGCAAGCTCAAATCCGGATCGAGCCGGTAGAAGCTGCCGACGGGCTGTGCCGGCACGCCCGGCTCCGGTTCGTGTTTGGTGCCGAACACGAACCGACCCTCGCGGTCGCAGGCGCCATCGTTGATCCGGGTGGGCAGGTCGGGTTCGACCGCGCAGATCGCCTCGACCCTGCCACTGGACAGCTGCAGCCATGCCAGCCGCGAAGCCAGCCCCAGCAGCAGCCAGTCGTCGTCCTCGCACAGCGCGAACGAGGCGAGGCGTTCGGGCAACCGCCAGGTGTCGGTCGCGCCCGTGGCAGGGCAGTGCCGCCACAACCTCGCCGCTTCGATGTCGGTCCAGTACAGCGCTTGCCGGCGCGCGCACCAGACGATGCCTTCGCCGAGATCGTTGCCGCAGGCCACGGCACGCGTCGCGGCAAGCTCGATCATGTCCAACCGCCATCGATGATGAAACTTTGGCCGGTGCACATCCGGCTATCGTCGGCGGCCAGGAACAGCGCGGCGCGGGCGATGTCGTCGGCTGCAAGATAACCCGGCAGGCATTGCCGGCGCGCGATTTCCGCTTCGCCTTCCGCGTCCAGCCACAGCTTGCGTTGCTTGTCGGTGATGACCCAACCGGGCACGAGGCAATTGATGCGGATGTGGTCGCGGCCCAGCGAGCGCGCCAGGCCGTTGACCAGCCCGTGGATCGCGGCCTTCGCGGTGGCGTACATCGGATAGCCGGCGTTCTTGATCATCCATCCGGTCGAGCCGAGGCAGATGATGGAGCCGCCGCCAAGCCCGCGCATGTCGTCGACGACCGCCTGGGTCGCAAAATATTGATGGCGCAGATTGACCGCGATGTTGGCGTCGAAACCCTCCGGCGTCGTGGCCGCCAGGGTGTGCCGTACATCGTTGGCGGCATTGTTGACCAGCACGGCGATCGGCCCGATCCGCGCACGCGCCGCGGCGATGGCCTGCGCCAGGGCGGCAAGGTCGGTGACGTCGCAGGGCACGAAGATCGGTACGTTGGGGGCGTCGGCGAGTTGTTGCAGCAAGGCGTCGGCACCCGCCTTGTCGATGTCCAGGAACGCCACCCTGGCACCCTGGCGCGCGAACGCGGCCACGAAGGCCGCACCGATGCCGGTCGCGCCGCCCGTGATCAACACGGTGCGATTCGCGAGGCTGGGGTAGCTGGCGTAGCTCATGCGGGCTCCTGCGTCACCACTCGGCCACGCTGCCGTCGGCATGCCGCCAGATCGGGTTGCGCCAACGGTGGCCGACCTTGGCCCGCTCCAGCACGTACGCCTCGTTGACGTTGATCCCGAGGCCCGGGCCTTCAGGGATGCCGAGGAATCCATCCTGGTACGTGAACACGCTGCGGTCGGTCACGTAGTCGAGCAGGTCGTTGCTGGTGTTGTAGTGGATGCCGAGGCTCTGCTCCTGGATGAAGGCGCTGTGGCACACGGCATCGAGTTGCAGGTTGGCGGCCAGCGCGATCGGACCCAGCGGGCAGTGCAGCGCCACGGCCACGTCGTAGGCTTCGGCCATCGCCGCGATCTTGCGGGTTTCGGTGATGCCGCCGGCGTGCGAGGGATCGGGCTGGATGATGTCGACGCCGCCGATCTGGAACACGCGCTTGAAGTCGCGGCGCGAATACAGCCGCTCGCCCAGCGCGATCGGCGCCGGTGAAATGGCCGCGAGTTCCGGGATGGCTTCGAGGTAATCCGACAGCACCGGTTCCTCGATGAACATCAACTTGAAAGGCGTCAGTTCGTGCATCAGGACTTTCGCCATCGGTTTGTGCACGCGTCCGTGGAAATCCAGCGCCAGCCCGACATCGGGGCCGACCGCTTCGCGCACGGCCTGCACGTTGTGCAGCACCTGCTCGACCTTGGCGTGCGAATCGATGTAATGCAGTTCCTCGGTCGCATTCATTTTCAGCGCGGTGAATCCACGCGCGACGGCGTCGCGAGCCGCCTTGGCCGTGTCGGCCGGCCGGTCGCCGCCGATCCACGAATAGGCACGGATGCGCCGGCGCACCGGGCCGCCCAGCAGCGCGTGCACGGGTAGATTCGCGTCCTTGCCCTTGATGTCCCAAAGTGCCTGGTCGACCCCGGCGATCGCGCTCATCAGGATCGGGCCGCCGCGATAAAAACCACCGCGGTACATCACGCTCCAGAGGTCCTCGATGTGGCGTGGATCCTGTCCGACCAGATAGTCGGACAGTTCTTCCACCGCACTCGCGACGGTCTGGGCGCGGCCCTCCACGACCGGCTCGCCCCAGCCGCTGATGCCGGCGTCCGTGTCGATGCGCACGAACAACCAGCGGGGTGGAACCAGGAACGTGGTGAGGCGGGTGATCTTCATGCGTGACTCCTTGCGGTGGCAAGAAACTTCCATCGGTGCACGAAATCGTGGGCTGCGCGGGCGACTTCATCGACACTCTTGCCAGGTTTGTAAAGCGCAGACCCGATCCCGAACCCGGTGGCGCCGGCGTGGAGGTATTCGGCCATGTTTTGCAGGGTGATGCCCCCGACCGGCAAGATCGCGGTTTGCGGCGGCAACACCGCGCGCCAGGCCCTGAGCACTTTCGGTGTTACCTGTTCAGCCGGAAAAACCTTGATGGCATCGGCGCCCGCGCGCAGCGCCGCGAAGGCTTCGCTAGGTGTCGCGGTGCCGGGGGTGCAGAGCATGCCCGCGGTTTTTGCCGCGACGATGACCGCGGGGTCGGTGTGCGGCGTGACGATCAGGCGGCCGCCGGCTTGCGCCACCTCGGCGACCGCGTCGGGCGTCATCACCGTGCCGGCGCCGACCAGGCAGTCCTTGCCGAAAGCATCGGAAAGGCGGCGGATGCTCTCGAGCGGTTCGGGCGAGTTGAGCGGCACTTCCAGGATGTGGAAGCCCGCTGTGATCAGCGCATCACCGATAGCGACGGCTTCATCCGGAGACAAGCCGCGCAGGATCGCGACGAGCGGCAACGGTTCGAGCCAATTCGTTTGCATCATGACTGCTCCGGTTGCAGCAAGGCGTCGGACGGCTTCGAATTGCGGACGGCTTCGAGGATTCGCCACAGGCCACGCGCGGAGGCGGCGGTGATGGTCGGCTGCAGCGCCAGGTCGAATAACGCAGCCGCGCGACGGTAACGCGCGCACAACGCCGCGTCTCCGACCAATGCCGGTGGCCGCCCGGCGTGCAGCCAACCCGAGGCCAGCATGCTGCGCCATTCCTCGCCGATCAGCAGTCCGGAAAGATAGTCGGGTACCGCCGCGGTATCCATGCGTGATTCGAGCACGCGGGCGCGTGTCGAGAAAAGTTTCGTCAACGCCCCGGCGTTGCCGCTGGCATGCGCGGCGCGCACGCCGTCGTCGAAGGCATCCCCGTGCATGTCGGTTGTGTATGCCATCGACGCGCCCACCCCCAGGATCGAGTGATCCAGCAGCGTTGCGTACAGTTCGCCAGTCATCATCGTGGAGAAGCTGGCGATGCAACCGCCGCGCACGTCCACCCATTTGCTGTGGGTGCCGGGCAGGATCAATTGGCCCGCCGTCGCGAGTTCGGGGTGTTGCGCAAGGGCGCCAAGAATCTGGGTTTCCTCGCCACGCATCACGTCGGGCTTCGCCGGGTCGCGCACACCGGGAACGATCGATATTCCACGGCCGCCAGCGGATCGGATCGGCGTGAGGTTGCCTGCGATCTTGCCGAGGTCGGCGGGCACATCGACGTAGGGTGCCTCGCGCCAGCCCTGGCGGCTGCCGACCATGCCCGCCGCCACGATCGTGCAGTCGGGCCAGCCCGCGCACACATCCGCGAGCGCCGCCTCGAAGCCGCCACTCGGAAGCTGGCGGATGCCCCACGGGCGCGTACGCGTTTCCTGCACGCAGCCATCGGCATCGAACAAGTAGGCGCGCAGGCTGCTCGTGCCCCAGTCCATCCCGATGGCCGAGGTGGGCACGGTTTCAGCCCTTGCCCCGGCCGCGCTTGCCAAGCGCCAGGTTCTCGCGCGAATCCGTGATGATCTTCTGCATCGCGCGGTGCGCCGCCTGCGGCTGACGGCGCCGGATCGCTTCCAGCACCTTCTGATGCAAGGGCAGGGAATAGCTGAAGCTTTTCGCGGTGCGCGCCGAAAGCACCAGGAAGGTGTCGAGCGAACTCTCGACCACCGAGAACAACGACACCATCAACTCGTTGTTGGTGGCTTCCAGCACGGCCTCGTGGAAGGCGAGGTCGGCTTCGGTCCATTCCTCCAGCGAACGCGCTGCGGCCATGGCGTTGTACGCGGCATCCATCCGTTCCAGTTGCGCCGCGCTGCAACGTTTCGCTGCTGCTGCGGCGGCCGCGGGCTCGATGATCTCCCGCATCTCCGTCAATTTCTCGACGAAATCGTCGGTGGGCATGGATGCGCAGCGCCATGCGAGCACGTCGGCATCGAGCTGGTGCCAGAAGCGCGCAGCGCGCACGCGCGTTCCCACCTTGGGGCGCGATTCCACCAGACCCTTCGCGCTGAGCACTTTGAGCGCCTCCCGCAACGCGGTGCGGCTGACTTCCATCTGCTCGGCGAGCAACTCCTCACGCGGCAACACGTCACCGGGATGCAGCTCGCCCCCGACGATGCTCCGCCCCAGTTTTTGCGTCACGTGTTCGTGCAAATTGCGCAGCATCGCGGCTTTGGGCATCGGTGTGACTCCTGCTGATAGGCTGGCCTGCCCGCGCTCCTCGATGGGCATCGCAGGGTGAATCGGCGAGGCCGGGCATGCGTGGCGGGCGTTGGTTGAATCTGATATTGTCCTACAAATAGTTTATACCAGCCTTGGCTTGTGCTGTCACTCTAGCGTGGTTTCGCTCGCGCCGGGCGTTCGATGATTTGTCCTGCTCCGCATGGCAAGCCCGGGCCCGGTACCCTACGGTGGCGCCTGGAATCCCGCGGCCGTGCGTTGTGCATGTCACTGGTCCGGCCACCTTGCATCAAAACGATTGCGTCGACGCTCGCTGCGAAAGCGTTGCAGGCTGGTGGTCGTCGCGATGATCGTGGGGTTTTTGTAGCATAATATTGTATGCTTAATACAGCGTTTTTAATCGATCGCTGGAACCGGGTGTCCATCGGCCATGTCGCGCCCGTGGCTACTTGCGGAGAGTCATCATGCAGACAAACAAGGCGCAGCGGGCAGGCAAATCTGTGCGGTCAATGCTGTGGTCATTCGCGACGACATTGACCGCCATTGCCATTGCGGCGCCGGGTTGCGGGTTGGCCCGGAATCGTGACTTGCTCAGCAATCCCTTGTTGCAGTCCGGGCCGGATCCCTGGATCGTCCAGCACGCTGGTTATTACTACTTCACGGCTACCCTCGGCAATCGCATCGCGCTCCGCAAGACGCGCGATCTCGGGCGCCTCGCAGACGCGCCCGTCACCGTGGTTTGGCGTGCGCCGGCCAATGGTCCGGGTTCGGCGTCGGTATGGGCGCCGGAACTGCATTATCTCGACGGCAAGTGGTACATCTATTACGCCGCTGCGGACAAGGCGCACGATGACGATGCGCATCGGCGCATCTACGTGCTGGAAGACGCGTCGGCCGACCCCACGCAAGGACATTGGGTGTCGCGTGGAGCGCTGAATATTGCGCGTCCCGGCATCGATCCCACGGTGTTTCAACTCAATGGCAAGTTGTATTTCGTCTATTCCGCATACGTGGGCGACCACAGCGACCTCGTGATCGCTCCGATGACCAATCCGTGGACTTTGGGCTCTCCCCAGGTGGACATCGCCCACCCGACCTACGCGTGGGAAATGCACGGCGGTCGCAAGATCATGGAAGGGCCGGCGTTTCTCGAAGGCCCCACGGGCAAGTTGTTCATCACGTACTCGGCGAGCGCTTGCTGGTCCGACCATTACGCACTCGGGATGCTCAACGCGGCTGCTGGCACGAATCCGCTCGATGCCGCGTCGTGGCACAAATCGCCGCGGCCAGTGTTTGCGTCCGATCCGGCCAATGGCGTTTACGCCCCGGGCGGCAATGGCTTCTTCAAATCTCCAGACGGCAGGCAGACATGGATCGTCTATCACGCCAACAACGGACCCGGTTGGGGTTGCGGACCGCGCCGCTCGCCAAGGGTACAGATCGTGCATTGGCGCGCGAACGGTACGCCAGATTTCGGCGTGCCCGTCAAAACCGGGGTGCCGCTGCCTGCGCCATCGGACGTTGTGCCGCGCTCGCAGAGGTAGACCGTTCAACCTGAGCTGCCGCGCGCCGGGGTCTGCCCTGCGGCAGGATCGATCTGCAAATAATCGACATCCATCGCATGTTGGCCACCCGCTATCGTGATGTCGTGGTCGCCGGCAGCAATGGGCGCGCGGAAGGTCGTGATCTGCCAGCCGTCACCGTCGTCGCGGTCATTTTCACCAGCAACAGTGTGGCCGTCGATGCGCAACACCGGATGGGTCGCAAAGCCGAGATCCTGCCAGCGTACACAAAGCAGCTTGGCGCCACCCGCATCGACATGCACGTGAAAATCCAGTTGCCCCAGTGGCGCCGAAGCAACTCGGGTCTTGCGCCCGCCGGACGCGGTAGGGTCATCGATCTGCACCGCCCAGCGCCGCGCCGCGTCTTCTGCTTCATAGCGGTCGAAACGCGCAGGTGCGCTGGCGTAAAGGATGACATTGTCGCCAGGATCCGCGGGGGCCTTGGGTGAAGACGACGAGGTGACCTGCAGCAGGTTCCCGTCGGGTTGCAGCAGCAATGCCTGCGTCCAGCCGGCATGGATATTGCCACTGAGCTTCTGCACCGGTGCCCTTGCTTCCCACCAGTGACCGCGGCCGAGATCGTTGTTCCAGTACATCGTGCGACCGCCCGGGTCACCACCACCGCCGGCTCTTCCAGCCAGCACGACCAGCACGCCCTCGGGGCCACCGACCGGCAGCCATTTCACGATCGGCGTCGCCGCCGGCCACTCGCCTGATTGCGTTTGCACCGGTGTACCGCGATCGGCGGGGTTCCCCCAGTCGAGGCCGTTGCTGCTGAATTTCAAATAGACGTGGCCATTTTGCGGACCATCGATGTCCTCGTAGCTCATCACGTATTGCCCGTTCGGCATGTGCGTCACCACTGCCATGCCGGGACGTTCCACGCCGCCCGGGATCGCCACGTCGATGTGCTCGGGACCCCACGTGTGTCCGCCGTCGCGCGATACCTTCTGCGCGAGCAGCTGGTTGTAGCCTTCCGCCTTGTGCTGCTCGCTCGAGTAGTAGGCGACCATGAGGCCATTTTTGAGGATGCGGATGTTCGGCTCCCACACGCCGTGATTGTCGTTGGCCTCCGGCTTGCCGCCGCCTTGCACGATCGAACCGCGGTAGTGCCAGGTGCGACCGCCATCGCGCGATGCATACAGCTCCAGATCTTCTGCGACCACTTGACCTTTGCGGTTGCTGCGGGTGGCATTGGCCGCCAGCAGCACGGTGCCTGCGGGCAGCGGGCCGCTGGCGCGAGTCAGCACCGTGAGATTGGGTTGCCAACGCAACTGCCAGTCGGCTTGGCCCGCGTGCGCCTGATCGGTGACGTTCTCGACGAAGCGCCACTTGCCGCTTCCCCGGTCGCGCTCGTACAGCGGTATGCCGCCCGTTCCCTTGCGTTCGAAAGCCAGCAACAGCCGTCCATTCCTTGACGGATCGGATTGGTAGGCAAGTTGCGTTATTGAACAGTAGCCCACGCCTTGCGCGAGAAAGGTGCCCTTGGTCGTTGCTACCGGTGGTTGCGCGACTGAGGTAGCCGCAGGCGTCAACGCGCACGGGCCCACGAGGAAAGCGGTTACAAGGACGCGAATGCTCATGGATTGGTCACGTCTCCTGCCATGAAGCGAAAGCAGGCGGGTTCGTTGGTGTCCACGCTTCGAGGCGCCGGCGTGTCCATCTATCTGGCCGCCGACAGGGGCACGGCATCGTGTGCCGTCGCGTGCACGGTATCCCGGCGCATGGTTGCCGAAGGTCGACTACATCTTGAATCGTATGCCCAGTCCCACGGTGCGGTCCGTATACCTGATATCGCGTGGCCGGCTCTCACCAGAGCCCCAGTACTGGTGCAGCACCGCACCGAACAGGTTGGTCGCGTTCAGAACCACCGTGAAGCGCTTGTTCACATCGTACGCCAGTGAAAAGTCCACCCGGTTGGGCAATACGACTTCGTCGTAAACACCCGCCACGGTCGGCTGATTGAATCCGTCGATGAACCGGCTGCGGTAGTTGTATGCGAGCCGCGCAGACCACCCATGGTGCTCATACATCAACACCACGTTGCCGTTGTTCTTGGAAACGTTCTGCAGTGGGGAGATAACCGTCGGCCCGCCAATATATTGAGGTGACCGCGTATCGCCATTGATGTACGTGTAGTTGAACTGCAGACCCAGCCCCTTCCAGGCGCCAGGCAAGAAGTCGAAGAACTGCTGGTAGGTCAGTTCGACTCCGTCCAGGAAACCCTTGCCAGCGCTCTGTGGCGACGACAACTGATAGGCTTGACCACCTATGGTGACGTCAGTGACATAGTTCTGGATGTAACCGTTGATCTTGCGATAGAAGAGCGCGGCGCTCGCATAGCTGGCAGGCCCGAAATACCATTCGAGAGATGCATCGAAGTTCGTCGATCGAATGGGGCTCAAGTTCGGGTTTCCACTCGCTGCAATGCCCGCCCGGTTGATAGTGCCCGGATTGAGCGAAGTGGACGGATTCAATGAGCCGAAACCTGGGTAGGTAACGGTCTTGGCAGCGTCCAGGCGCAGCAACAAATCGTCGCGCAGATGCCAGTTGAAGCTGATGTTGGGCAAATAGACAGGTGCGTTCGTCGAATCACGTATGGGCGTATAAATGCCTGTTGAGGTGTTGAAGGAGAATGCACGGAGGTTGCGGTTTATCCGCTCGACCCGCATCCCGATCAAGCCGTCAAAAGGCATTCCCAACAGTTGCCCCCCATATCCCAGTTGCAGATAGCCTGCATAGGACTTTTCGTCGATGTTGTAGAACCGGCCGGGGTTCTCGGGCGCGAGCCCGGGTGCAAGGCCGTACAGCGCGCGGATCGCATCGGCATTGTTGACAAGGTAGTTGTAGCAACCCGTCAACCAATTGACCGGGAGGGCCGACGTCTTGGGCATGCTGCAGAAGTAGCCATTCGGGAAACGCGCAATGACTTGATTTGCCGGATTCGGATTGAGCGCGATGTTGCCCGTGCCACCCGGCGGCGGCGTCGAGATATCGACGCTACCACGATATTGCGCTTTGTGGTCGGCATAGCGCACTCCAAAGTCGAGGTATCGGAAGAAGTCACCGTTGAGGTCGTAGGTGCCGTCCGCGCGCCACGCGACTTGCTTCGCACGCTGGTTGTTCCAGTCTTGAAAAAGCCCGTTGAGGTAGAAATTCGCAGGATTGGTGGCGGGGGCATCGCCCAACGACCAGTTCTGATGGTTTCCCTCGGTGCCTGTCCATACGGTCGTGATGGGACCTTTGAGAAAAGTGTCGACGATGAACGTGTTGTCTTCGAATGACGTGGAGTTGAACGTGAGGTCAGTCGACAGGTTCAGCCGGTAGCCGTGCCACTTGGCACCGATCGAATTCTGGATATCGTGCCCCCAGAGCTGGTGTGCTTGCGTACTGGTCGCCGCGTAAGTGTTGCCGTGCCAGGTGCCACCATTGGCATCGCAGATTGTCTGCCCGATGTAAGGACTCCCGGTCAGCTGATCGGCGTAGCAGGTGCTGCTCACCGACAGGTTGGATGGCGCGACCACGCCCACCGGAAAACTGAAGAAGAACGGCTGGTCGTAGTTGTCGTGATCCCAGTCGTACAATCCCTCGACGTAGACCTCGGTGTGCTCGTTCGGTGCCCATTGCAACGCGTAGTTGAACTCGCCCCTCTTGCGAAAGCCGATGTTGTAGTCCGCGCCGAAGCCGTTCGGTGCCGCAATCAAGTTCCCGCTGGATGTACGGATCGGGTGTCCGGACCCATCGGTGAGCAGTTTGGGAAAGTCACCCCATACTGCGTTGTAATCGTAATGCTGTTGCATATATCCGAAGTTGACCAGTGCTCCGACTTTTCCGATTCCGGTTTGCCAATTCTTGCTTAGCAACAGGCTGGCCGTGGGGTCGGTATGTGCGCCGTACTTGCTGTTTGTCTCAGTCAAGGTGCCGGCAACCTTGCTGTCCTTGAAATCAAACGGTCGGTAGAGCTCGATATTGACCACGCCAGCGATGCCACCATCAGGAAGACTTGCGTCACTCGTCTTGTAGACGGTCAGGGACTTCACCGCTGTCGCTGGCAAATTCTGGAACGCAAAGCTGCGACCTACGCCGCTGAAAATGTTTCGACTATTCAAGGTCGTGATGACGTTCGGCAAGCCGCGCACGACGACCGAGGTGGTTTCACTTTGAAAATCGGGCGCGACCTGCACACCAGGGATGCGTTGAAGCGCGTCGGCGACACTGTTGTCGGGAAGTTTTCCGATATCTTCGGCCACAACCGAGTCGGTGATCATGCGCGAATCGCGTTTCATCGACTCAGCACTTTGCAGACTGCCGCGGATCCCCGTCACCGTGATGGTGCCCAATGTGATAGGTTCCTGCTTCTTGCCGGGACGTTTTTTCGTGTTCTGCACGCTGTTGGCCCGGACAGTTTGATCCGACGTACTGGAAGCTTGGGTGGTCGCAGCCTGAGTAGTGCCGGCTGTGGTCTGCGCTGGTGTTGTCCGGGTGCCTGGCGCGGGTTCAGCCGCGCGGGCAGGGTAAAGGCTGAGTCCGATGGCGCTGGCGAGCAGCGTGGTTGCGAAGGAAGCCAAGATCGGATGTTTCATGAGCATATCCCAGTGTGTTTGTCGATGCATGGGGAACGCAACGCCGGTGCCCGACCCGCTGGCCAATGCCGCTGCCGGGATCGTTTTTTGCCGCCGGTATTGAAAACCACATTGCCCGTTTCGAATAGTAGTACTATTGACTAATAGTAATACCATATGAGCAACATACTATGGTCATGAAGCCTTGTCATGCGGCGATGCAGCATCGTTGCCGGTATGTCGGTTTGGGCGTGATCGCGTTTCAATGCGTGCCGGATTCGGCGGGCGGTTCGAGGATGAGCGGCGCGCCCTTGAAGTCTTCGTGGGCGACGCTTTCCGGCACCACCCCTTTCGGGGAGTGGCTGAGTGCCCAGATGATCTGGGCCTCGCGCTCGCGGTACGGCCTGCCGTCCTTGTGCAGAAGGTCGTGGAACCACACGATCGGTTGCTGGAGGGTGTAGGGCCGCTGCCATGAATTCCACGGCAGGTTGGTTTGCGTCTTGCCGTTTACGAACCCCCAATTGATCATGCCCACGTCGAGCCGCTTGCCCACGGGCATCACGTCGTCAATGGTCGAGCCGGCGCTGCGTGCCATGTATTCGGTGCAGATGATGGGGCGGCCGTAGACCCGAAGCTGCGCGACACGGCGTTCGAAGTCTTCGGGCCAGCCGTAGTTGTGGAAACTGATGATGTCGGACTCATCGAGTTGGATGCGCTCGATCGCATTGAGGTCTTTCGAATTGCTCCAGTCGCCGCCGTGCCACAGGCCGCTGGTCAATGGTTGGATCGGGTGCACACTACGCGCCCAGGCGAAGACCTTGGGCAGCAGATATTCGACACGGGCGAACTTGTCCTTGGGTTCCTCCGCGGCGTAGTCGCCGCCACCCGGATTGTCGGGTTCGTTCCAGACGTCCCAAGCGAGGATGCGATCATCCTTGGCGAAGGCCCCGACAACCCCTTTCACGTACGCTTCGAGCCGCGGGTATTGAGCCGTATCATCCATCGCCACGCCCGGCGACTGCACCCAACCCGAGTTGTGCACGCCCGGGATCGGCGGGTGCTGCGGACCCAGTTTGGGCTCGGGATCCCAGCACGAATCGAACAGGACAAAAATTGGCTTGATGTGGTGCCTGGCCGCAATATCGAGAAATATTCCGATGCGCTTTTTGAAGCCTTCCGGATCCTGCTTCCACAACAAGTCGTGCAGGAAAACGCGCATCGTGTCCATCCCGAGCGCCTGGGCCCAGCCGAGTTCGAGATCAATGCGTCTGGGATCGAACGTTGCCGCTTGCCACATCTCCAATTGGTTGATGGCGTTGGACGGAATGTAATTGCTGCCCACCAGCCACGGCTGCTTGGCATACCACGCGTTGGCCTGGGCTTTGGACCATCGGCCTGTACTTGCTGTGGACGAGGCCGCGCGCGCGGGACACGGGATGCCGGCAGTGGCCGTGAACAGTGCGACCAGCAACACACACAGCAGTTTTTTCATGGAACCTCCAGTCAGGAATCGCCGATCACATTCGCGTGACCACACCAGGTGACGGTGATCGGAACGCGCAGCGACCCATGCGCAACGTGGTTTTCAGCCGCCTTTGCCCTTTTCCACCGAGAACACGTAGGTGATGTCGTTGTGGTAGGTCTGTCCGGGCAACAGCACAGCCGAGCCGAAATTCGGATGATTCGGCGTATCGGGAAACAACTGTGGCTCCAGCACGAATGCGTCGCCCTGGCGGTAGATGTGTCCCGAAGGGCCGACGCTTGTGCCGTCCAGATAATTGCCGGAATAGAACTGCAGGCCGGGTTGCCTCGAATACAACTCCAGCACGCGGCCGCTGTGAGGATCGACCACTTTGGCCATCAGGCGTGGCGCCGGGGCCTTGTGCCGGCTGATCACCCAGTTCATGTCATAGCCGTGGCCGTAGATCAGCTGGATGTCTTTGCCGTCACGGATGTCCTGCCCAATTGGCTTGGGTTTGCGGAAATCGAAGTCGGTGCCTGCCACGGGCATGAACTTGCCGGTGGGGATCTGGGTGGCGTCCGTCGGCGTGATTTCATTCGCAGGGATCGTCAGGATGTCGTCCAGCACGCTGCCCGAGCCTTCGCCGCTCAAGTTCCAGTACGTGTGGTTGGTGATGTTCACGATCGTGGGCGCGTCGGTGATCGCCGTGTAGTCGATCTCGAGCTTGTGCCCGGCCTTGAGCGTGTATGTCGCGGTGGCCGTCAGCTTGCCGGGAAAGCCTTGATCCCCGCTGGGGCTGATGTATTGCATGGTCACGCTGGGATCGGGCGACTTGACGATCTTGAGGATCTTCCAGTCAACCATGTTGAAGCCACGTTTGCCGCCGTGCAGCGTGTTCCCGTTATTGTTGATGGGGAGTTGGTACTGCTTGCCGTCCAGCGTGAATCGGCCCTTCGCGATCCGGTTCGCATAGCGCCCCACCGATGCGCCGAAGTACTGGGGATCGGTCAGGTAATCGTGAAGGTTGTTATAAGCCAGTACCACGTCCGTGAATTTGCCGTTGCGATCCGGCAGTGTGAGCCACTGCAACGCAGCGCCCAGGCTGATCACGCGTGCGGTGAAACCATGCCCGTCGTCGAGGGTGACCACGTAGACCTTGCGTCCGTCGGGCATCGTGCCGAACACGGCGCGGCTGGCGGTTGCCGCGCTGGCCATGGGGGTTGCGATAAGCAGTGACATCGCGAGCGCGTACCATCCCGAGTGTTTGATCATGGCCTGCTCCCGACTGGATCGAGAGTCTATTCTTACCATATGATAAGACTATTGGCAAATCATTCGGGGCACCCCCAGGGCATCCGGATGTCGAGGAGCAGAAGTCGATTGCGCGCCTGTTGGTCCGCAAGATCAGGGCAACTGACCCGGGCGCGTGAAGGAAAACGCGCCACCTCGACCGCCCACGCGATCTCGCAGTCACGCCGTCGGCACGGCAGCACGACCCCTCGCCCTGACCGGCGCTTGCGGGGCAGGTATGCCTTCCGGCCCATGTTGGCGGTGACTGGCCGGGCGTATCATCGGCCGGCTGCATCTCTGCAGTGTGTACGAATCATCGAGTCGGGATTTCCGGCGGTCTGATCGGACGCCGGATTGAACGCCGGGGTTCGTTGCCCAACTGGATCTGACCGAGGGGTACTTGGTGATGACTCGTGCGCGTCGTTATTGGGTTGCGTGGCTGGTGCTGGGTTTGTTGTGGATGGTGCCCGCGGCGTATGCCGCATCGGTGCCGGCTGCGAAACTGACCAGCGCCCTGCACTGGCGCAGCATCGGCCCGTACATGGGCGGGCGCGTGACCTCGGTCGCGGGCGTGGCGGGCGAACCCAACCGGTTCTACGCGGGTTATGCCGGCGGCGGGGTCTGGGAAACCACCGATTACGGCGGGCACTGGAAAAACCTCAGCGACAAGTACTTCTCGCCCGCGACCAGCGGCACGGTCGGCGCGATGGCGGTGGCGCCGTCCAACCCGAAGATCATCTATGTGGGCACCGGCGATTCCGCACCGCGCAACACCGTGCTGACCGGGCACGGCGTGTACAAGAGCACGGACGGCGGCAAGACCTGGAAATTCATCGGGCTCGGCGATACCCACATCATCACCTGGATTCTGGTGGATCCGAAGAATCCCAACGTCGTGTACGTCGGCGCGCTGGGGCATCTGTTCGCGCCCAACGCGGATCGCGGCGTATTCAAGAGCACCGACGGCGGCAAGACCTGGAAGAAGATCCTGTTCGTCGATGACGGCACCGGCGTCGCCACGATGGCGATGGACCCGAAGAACCCGAACGTGCTGTATGCATCGATGTGGCAGATGAGCCGCGAGCCGTGGAGCTTTTCCAGCGGCGGTCCGTCCAGCGGCATCTACAAGAGCACGGATGGCGGCGCGCACTGGCAGAACATCAGCCACAACCCCGGTCTGCCGAGCGGCGTCCTCGGCAAGGTCGGGCTGGCGGTGGCGCCGTCCGACCCGAACGTGGTGTACGCGCTGGTGCAGGCGCACGTGACCGACAGCGCGCCGGGCGGCCTGTATCGCTCGAACGACGCCGGCAAGACCTGGAAGCTGGTGAACACCAGCATGGCGATCACCCAGCGCGCGTTCTATTACATGCGCGTGTACGTGGATCCGAAAGACGCCAACACGATCTGGTTGCCGAATGTCGATCTCTTGGTGTCGCACGACGGCGGCAAGACCCTCAAGAAAGTGTCGACGCCGCACGGCGACAACCACGCGTTGTGGGTCAACCCGAACAACCCGCAGATCATGATCGAGGGCAACGACGGCGGCGCCACGGTCACTTTGAATGGCGGCAAGAGCTGGAGTTCGGAAATGAACCAGCCGACCGGGCAGTTCTACCACGCCAACCTCGACAACCAGTTCCCGTTCCACATCTACGGCGCGCAGCAGGATCGAGGTTCGGTCGAGGGGCCGAGTGCAGCGCGCGGCTCGACGATTCCACCGGTGTGGAAGAACGTGATCGGCGGCGAACTTGGCTGGGTGGTGCCGACGCCGGGGCAACCGTGGGTGAGCTACGGCAGCGGCTACTACGGCCTGAACTACAAGGAGAACCGCCGCATCGCGGTGCTCACCAACGTCACGCCGTATCCCGGCTACCAGTTCGGCCACAAGGGCGCGAGCATCAAATATCGGTTCGGCTGGACCTTCCACCCGATCGCGTTCGCGCCCAGCAATCCGAAGATGCTGCTGGTCGGCGCGAACGTGGTGTTCAAGACCCTGGACGAGGGCATCCACTGGACGGTGATCAGTCCCGACCTGACCCGCAACGACAAGAGCAAGCAGCAACGTCCCGGCGGCCCGATCAGCGCCGACGTCACCGGCGAGGAGATGTACGACACCATTTCGTCGATCGCGATCTCGCCGTTCTCCGACGACACCATCTGGGTCGGCACCGACGACGGACTGGTGCAGTTGACCACCGATGGCGGCAAGACCTGGAACCAGGTGCGCCCGCCCGACATGCCGACCTGGGCCATCGTGTCCAGCATCGACGCGTCGCCGACGGCTCGCGGTACCGCCTACGTCACGGCCAGCCGCTACATGTGGGACGACTTCCATCCCTACGTGTACAAGACCACCGACTTCGGCAAGCACTGGACGACGATCACCAACGGCTTGCCGACCGACGAATATGCGATGAGCATCCGCCAGGATCCGGTGAACCCGAAGTTGCTGTTCCTCGGCACCAGCGCCAGCGTCTACATGAGCCTGGATGGTGGCGCGCACTGGCAGTCGCTGGCGCTGAACCTGCCGGCAGTGGTGGTGAGCGACATCCAGATCCAGCCCGAGCAGCACGCCGTGGTGCTGTCCACCTTCGGCCGTGCGTTCTGGGTGCTGGACAACCTGCAGTTCCTGGAACAGCTCGGCAGCGCGGACGTGAGGAAGGACTCGCCGTATTTGTTCAAACCGCAGCAGGCGTGGCTGGTGAAGCGCAGCACGCAGGGTTCGGACAAGCGCATCGGCGGCACGAACCTGCCCGCGGGCGCGACCGTGTTCTTCCATCTGCCTGCGGACTACAACGGCAAGACCGAGGTGAAGCTCGACATCGAGGATGCGTCCGGCAAACTGGTCAACAGTTACACCTTGCCGGTCAAGCCCGAACCCAAGCAGGACAAGATAAAAGACGAGTTCGCTGCACCCAAGAAGCCACCGGCGAAACTGCACCCCGGCATGAACAGCTTCCACTGGAACCTGCGCTATCCGGATGCGGTGGACGTGAAGGGCGTTTTCCACACCTTCGTTTCGGCGCAGAAGCCGGTCGGCCCCGAAGTGATGCCAGGAAAATACTTCGCGGTATTGCACTACGGGCGCACCACGCAGAAGCAACCGTTCGAAGTCAAGCTCGATCCACGCATGGACACCACGCAGGCGGGCTTGCAGCAACGCTTCGACCTGTTGATGCGGATCCACGACGCGATCAACAGCCTGGACCGGCAGATCAACCAGGCCATCGACACACGCAGCGCCTTGCAGAAGGCGCTGGCGAAGAAGCGCGTGGATGCGAACGCAGCCAACCAGGCCGTCGCGACCCTGGATCGCGACATCGATGGCGTGGTGAACCTCAAGATCCAATCGGACGAAGGCGGCCTGGTGTATGCGCCGCAGTTGCGCGCGTGGCTGTCGGCGATCTCGGACCAGGTGAGTTTCGCGTTCGTGCGGCCGACACCGTCGATGGTGGAAGTGGCCAACGACTACATCGCGGAGTCGGGCAAGGCGGTGCAGCGCTTGCAGTCCGACACGGCCGCGGCCAAGGCGGTGCTGAAGCATTGATGCTTGCTGGCGCGGCTTGCGTCCCGATCGCGGGATGCAGGCCGCGCCTTGTTTTGATGCGCCCGCCGCGCTTGTGCGGCCGCCAGCCCGCGCGCTAACGTAGCGATTCCAACGATTGCCGGGGAGCGACAATGAACTTTCGCCTTGCCGCCTGCGCGCTGGCGCTGGCCGCTGCATCGGGAGCCGCGATGGCCGCTCAACATCCTTTCAATGCGCACGATCTCGCGATCATGGATCGGGTGTCCGACCCGCACCTGTCGCCGAACGGCAACGAGGTGGCCTTTATCGTGCGTTCGACCGACTGGGACGCCAACAAGGGCGTGACCAGCGTGTGGCTGCTCGACCTGTCTCACAAGGGCGCCGAACCACGTCGCGTCACCGATCTGAAGCTCAACGCCGGCAGCCCGGCGTTCTCGCCCGATGGCAAGACGCTTTATTTCCTTGCGACCGAAAAGGATTCCACGCAACTGTGGTCGGCGCCGGTCGCGGGCGGCGCGCCTGCGCAGGTGACGCATCTGCCGCTCGATGTCGACAACTTCAAATTGTCGCCGGATGGCAAGTCGCTGCTGTTTTCTTCTCAGATGTTCGAGGATTGCGCGACGCTGGAGTGCACGCGCGAGAAGCTCGACGCGCAGAAGAAGGTCAAGGCCACCGGGCGCCTGTATCACCGCCTGTTCGTGCGGCACTGGGACGAATGGTCCGACCATCGCCGCGGCCAGTTGTTCGTGATGCCGCTGGATGGTTCGGCCAAACCGATCCTGCTGACCCGCGGCATCGACGGCGACGTGCCATCCAAGCCCGATGGCAGCAATGCCGAGTACGCATGGTCGCCGGATGGCAAGATGGTGTACTTCGATGTGCGCATCGCCGGCAAGACCGAACCCTGGTCCACCAACTTCGACGTGTATTCCGTGCCCGCCGATGCTTCGTCCGCGCCGAAGAACCTGACCGCAGAGAACAAGGCGTGGGATGCGTTCCCGTTGCCGTCACGCGACGGCAAGACGCTGTATTACCTGGCGATGAAGGTGCCGGGATTCGAGGCCGACCGCTTCGGCATCATGGCGCTGGATCTGGCGAGCGGCGCCCGCCGTGAAATCGATCCGCACTGGGATCGTTCGGCCGGGCCGCTGGAACTGTCGGCCGATGGCAAGACGCTGTACACGGCCGTGGCCGATGAGGGCAACGTCGCGTTGTACGCGATCGATGTCGCCACCGGCAAACCGACGAAGCTGCTGTCCGATGGCAGTGTGATGGGCTTCGATGTCGTGGGTGACAAAGTCGTTGCCGCACGCCAGGACTTCACGCACCCGACCGATCTGTACACGTTGACGGCGCAGGGCAAGGATCTCGCGCAAGTCACGCACTTCAACCAAGCACGCCTTGCCGACATCGAGTTTTCCAAGGCGCACTGGTTCACCTTCAAGGGCTGGAACGGCGACACCGTGCACGGCTACGTGATGCCGCCGGTGGACGCCAAGCCGGGGCAAAAATATCCCGTCGCGTTCCTGATCCACGGCGGCCCGCAGGGCGCGTGGCCCGACGAGTTCCACTACCGCTGGAACCCGCAGACCTACGCCGGTGCGGGTTTCGCGGTGGTCGCGATCAATTTCCACGGCTCGGTGGGCTACGGGCAGGCCTTCACCGATGCGATCAGCCAGCATTGGGGCGATCGCCCGCTGGAAGATTTGCAGAAGGGCTGGGCTGCCGCACTCAAGCAATTCCCGTATCTCGACGCCAACAACGCCTGCGCGCTGGGCGCGAGCTATGGCGGCTACATGGTGTACTGGATGGCCGGCGTGTGGAACAAACCCTGGAAATGCTTCGT
Organism: Rhodanobacteraceae bacterium; assembly: GCA_004299705.1. Classification (GTDB taxonomy): domain Bacteria; phylum Pseudomonadota; class Gammaproteobacteria; order Xanthomonadales; family Rhodanobacteraceae; genus 66-474. Next base: position 40,288 of record SCQS01000061.1, read on the forward strand.
CGATCACGACGGCGTGTTCGACGCACGCATGATGTATTACGCGACCGACGAGTTGTGGTTCGAGGAACACGAAAACGGCGGCACGCAGTTCGAGCACCCGGAGCACTACGAAAAATTCAACCCCATCGACCACGTCAAGGACTGGCGCGTGCCGATGCTGGTCGTCCACGACAGCCGCGATTACCGCATTCCGGTTTCACAAGGACTGGGCGCGTTCACCGCGCTGCAGCGGCGCGGCATCCCCAGCGAGTTCCTCAACTTCCCCGACGAGGACCACTTGGTGCTGAAGCCGCAGAACAGCGTGATGTGGCACGAGACGGTGATCGATTGGCTGAAGCGCTGGACACAACAGGATTAAAAGAAATCGTAGGGCGGGAGAAGCCGCGTAGCGGCGACAAATTCGTCTGGAACGAATTTGGACGGCCGTAGGCCGGCTCCGAGCGTAAGCGAGGGGTGAGCATCAGGGACGATGCGAACAATCCCGCCGGAAGAGGGCAGGCGGGATTACTCCCGCCCTACGCACTGGCGTGGCTCAAGAGGTGGACGGGGCCGGATGCTTCCACAACGCAGCAATCAACTCATCCGGCGAAGGCGAAAGACGCCAAGTAATTGCGCGATTCATTTTTCAGCATGTTGATTGGCCGAGCCGCTGCGTGGCTCGGCCTGATGATTGGCGCAGGGTTTCCTTTGCGAGTTCGGGGGAAGGCAGCTCGCATGAGTATTCGTAGGGCGGGAGAAGCCGCGTAGCGGCGTATCCCGCCGGAAGAGGGCAGGCGGGATTACTCCCGCCCTACGCACTGCGACGTGTCGATGCGTACTGCGGAAACCGCGCAAGGATCGCGCGCCGGATGCCGTCGGCATCCAGCCCCGTTTCGGTGAGCAGTTGCTCGCGCGTCGCGTGTTCGAGGAACTGGTCGGGCAGGCCGAGTTGCAGCAGCGGAATTTGGATGCCATTCGTCGCGAGCCATTCGGCGACCGCGGAACCCGCACCACCGGCAATCACGTTGTCTTCCAGCGTGACCAACGCATCGTGCGTGCGGGCCAGTTCCAGAATCAACGCTTCGTCCAGCGGCTTGACGAAGCGCATGTTGACGACAGTCGCGCCGAATTCGTCGCCCACGACTTGCGCAGGGGCCAGCGTGCAGCCGAACGCCAGCAGGGCGAGCCGCGAACCATGCCGACGCACTTCGGCCTTGCCGATCGGCAGTCCGTCCAGCGCGGAATCGATCGCGACACCAGGGCCGCCGCCGCGTGGATAACGGATCGCGGCGGGGCCGGCGTGACGAAAACCGGTCGTCAGCAACTGTCGGCATTCGTTCTCGTCCGCGGGCGCCATCACGATCATGTTGGGAATGCAGCGCAAGTACGAAAGATCGAAGCTGCCCGCGTGGGTGGGGCCATCGGGGCCGACCACGCCCGCGCGGTCGATGGCGAAGGTGACGTCGAGATTCTGCAGCGCGACGTCGTGGATCAACTGGTCGTAGGCACGCTGCAGGAAGGTCGAATAGATCGCAACGACCGGCTTTAGGCCTTCGCACGCGAGTCCCGCAGCCAGCGTGACCGCGTGCTGTTCGGCGATCGCGACATCGAAATAGCGGTCGGGGAATTCCTGCGAGAACCGCACCAGGCCGGAGCCTTCGCGCATCGCCGGTGTGATCGCGGCCAGGCGCTTATCCACGCGCGCCATGTCGCACAACCAATCGCCGAACACTTCGCTGTAGGTCGGCGCTTTCGACGCGCGCGGTGCGACGCCGCGCGCGGGGTCGAACTGGCCGACCGCGTGGTATTCGATCTGCGCGCGTTCGGCCGGTGCGTAGCCCTTGCCCTTGGTGGTGACGACGTGCAGCAGTTGCGGGCCGCGCCGATCCTTTACCGTGCGCAGTGCCGCAAGCAGTTTCGGCAGGTCATGACCGTCGACCGGACCGGAATAGGCGAAACCCAATTCCTCGAACAGCGCCTCGGGATGCGGCCCCGATTCGCCGGCCTCGCCCGCGCGCAGGCGCGCGAGGGTGCGGTCGAGCCCGCCCACGTTTTCGCTGATCGACATGCCGTTGTCGTTCAACACCACCAGCAAGTCGGGCGCGACGCCGCCGGCGTGGTTCAAGGCTTCGTAGGCCATGCCGCCGGTGATTGCGCCGTCGCCGATCACCGCGACCACCTTGCGATCGTCACCGCGGCGCTGCAGCGCGATCGCCATGCCCAGCGCGGCGGAAATGGACGTTGATGCGTGGCCGACGCCGAAAGTGTCGTATTCGCTTTCTTCCCGCTTCAGGAAAGGCGCGAGTCCGCCTTTCTTCTTGATGGTGGTGATGGCGTCGCGACGGCCGGTGAGGATCTTGTGCGGATAGCCCTGGTGCCCGACGTCCCACACGATGCGGTCGCGTGGTGCTTCGTAGAGGTAATGCAGGGCGATCGAAAGTTCGACCACCCCGAGGCCCGCACCGAAGTGGCCGCCCACGCTGGCGACCGATTCGATCAGGTAGGCGCGCAGCTCCTCCGCGAGCTTCGGCAAGTCCGCTTCGGGAATGTGCTTCAGGTCGGCCGGTGAATCGATGCGGGCCAGCAGGGGGTAGCGAACGTAGTCGATCATCTGCACATTGTCGCGCAGTGGGGGTCAGGTTGCTTGCGAAGACGGGGGTCATCCTGCGCTTCGCGCACATCCCCCCGATGCTTCGCATCGACCCCCTTCCTGCGGAAGGGGGTACACGGCACTCCCCCTTCGGAACGAAGGGGGATCAAGGGGGATGGCTTCTTCGCTCGCGCAGGAAGCGTGGCTTACGACACCTTGGCTTCGTCCGTCGCGCGCGAACGACCGCCGAACCGCCGCAGCGTCTGACGAATGCGGATCTGCCGGCTGACGTCGCGCATTTCGTGGATGCGCTTGGCGTTGGCCTTGAGCACATCGCTGCGGGTGAGCACGCCGACCATGTGGGTCGGGTTGTCGCGTTCGACCACGATCAGCCGGCCGACGTTCTCGGCCACCATCAGGTCGGAGGCATCACGCAGGTTGTGGTCTTCGAACACCACAATCGGCCCGCGCTTCAGCATGTCGCCGATGCGGGTGAGGCCGGGCTTGTCGGGGTCCTGCAATTCGCGTCGCGTGATCACGCCGCGCACCCGGCCGGCGTCGTCCAGCACCGGATAACCCTGGTGCTGGGCGCGTTCGCGGCCCGAGTTAAGCCAGCGGCGCACGTCGCCGAGTTCGTCCGAGGTTTTCAGCGCGCGCACGTCGCGGGTGCAGGCGTTGCCGACCTGCACCTGCTCCAGCGCGTCGGCGGCGTATTCGCTGGGCACCTTGACACCGCGACGCTCGATTTTCTCGGTCATGATGGTGCTGCGCATGGTCAGCGCCGAGATCAGGTAGGCGGCCGCGCAGCCGCCCAGCAGCGGCAGGAACGCCGCCGGCTGGCGGGTGGTTTCGAAGCAGAAGATCACCGCCGTCAACAGCGCGCGTGCCGAGCCGGCGAACATTGCGCCCATGCCGACCAGCGCGGCGATGCGCGGATCGATGCCGAAGCCCGGCCACACGTAGTTGATGCCGATGCCGACCAGCGCGCCGGCGGATCCGCCGATCATGAACAACGGCGCCAGCGTGCCGCCCGAGGTGCCGCTGCCCAGCGCGATCACCCACGACAGGAATTTCAGCGCGCCGAAGGTCAGCAACAGCATCACGCCGAAGTGTCCCTGCACCAGCGCGTCGATGTTGTCGTAGCCGACGCCCAGGGTGTGCGGCGAGAAATAACCGATCACGCCGGCCGCGACCGCGCCCAGCGCCGGCCACCACATCCAGTGGATCGGCAATTTCGCGAAGGCGTCTTCGACGCCATACACGGCGCGTGTCACCCACACGCTGGCGTAGCCCACGATCGCGCCCAGCACGATGTAGCCCGCCAGTGCCCAGCCGCCCGGTTCGGCGACGTTCGGCATCGCGAACACCGCATGCGCGCCGAAAGTGGCGTAGCGCACACCCGTCGCGGTCACCGTGGCCAGCGCCACCGGGATCAACGAACGCGGGCGCAGTTCGAACAACAACAGCTCGACTGCCATCACCACCGACGCGACCGGCGCGCCGAACACTGCCGCCATGCCGGCCGCGGCGCCGGCCGCCAGCAGCACCTTGCGTTCCTGCGCGGTGACGCTCAGCAATTGTCCGATCAGCGAACCCAGCGCACCGCCGGTCGAGATGATCGGGCCTTCGGCGCCGAACGGGCCGCCGGTACCGATCGCGAAGGCCGACGACACCGGCTTCAACCAGGTGACGCGTGGCGGGATGTTGGATTCGTGTTCGAGGATGCGCTCCATCGCCTCGGGGATGCCGTGGCCCTGGATCGCGCGCGAACCCCAGCGCGCCATGACACCGGCCAGCAGGCCGCCGATCACCGGCATCACGATCACCCACAGGCCAAGGTGGTTGTGCGCGGGCGACAGCACGCTTCCGTCGTAGTGGACGCTGGGCCCGATCACGTCGGAGATGCGCCCGTAGAAGCAGATGTCGGTGATCAGGTTGATCATCAGCATCAACAGTTGCGCGACGCCGGCCGCGACCGCGCCGAGCACGATCGCGAGGCCGCCGATCAGCAGGATGCGGCGGTCGACCAGGGTCGACTTCAGCGGCATCCGCGCCTGGTCGAGCGAAGCGCCCAGCGCCGGCGCAACCGGCAGCGCTTCGGTACTGCCGGTGGTGCGCACGCTTTCGCGATCGCTCGGCGAGCTGTTTTCGGCGCGCAGCGGATCGCGATCCGGCGCGGCGGAAGTCGGGTCTTGTGGGGTCATGGTGGGCAACAACGCGAAAGCTGCTGCGGCGCAGCATAGCGCGTATGCGGGTTGCGGCCAAGCACACTGGGTCGCATCGTTTGGCTGCGGGCCAGCCGAAGCGCCGACGGACGGCTTCGGCTGCGGGCTGTCATCAGGCCGCCGGGCGGCGATCCCGCGGCAGGTGATGGACCAGGAATTCCATCTGGTCGGCAAGGATATTGCGGTTGGAGAGGATCAGGTGCTCGACCCAGCTCGGCTTGTAGGGAACGGCCAAGAGCGGCATCCCCGCCTGCTGCGGCGAGCGGCCGCCCTTCTTCAAGTTGCAGGCCAGGCACGCCGACACCACGTTTTCCCAGGTGTCCTGGCCGCCGCGCGACAGCGGCATCACGTGGTCGCGGGTCAATTCGCCGCGCGTGCAATGGCGCCCGCAATACAGGCACAGGTAGCGGTCGCGCGCGAACAACGCCGCGTTGCTGAGCGCCGGCGAGGGATCGACCGCACCGCTCGCGCAATGCCCGCGGCTGGCGACGATCGGGTGCAGGCGCAGGATGCTCTGGTCGCCGGAATCCCGGTGCCAACCACCGTGCAGCGTGAGACAGGGTTCACCCAGCGTCCACGCGACCGCTTCGCGCACGTACAGGCAGGCCGCGTCCTGCCAGCTGATCCAGTCGAGGATGCGCCCGCCCGCGTCGAGCGACAACACGCGCGTCGTGTGCAGATCCGCGACCGTGCACGCGGGATGTTCGATGGAACTGGCTGTGTGCGAGTCCATGATTCGCGCAGCATAGAACAATTCCGTGAACGGGCGTTAGCGGCGTCTGTCCAATGGCCACCTGTCCTTGCGGGACGACAGCCCGTGTAGAGCCATCCCCCCGCCGCTGCGCGGCGACCCCCTTCCTGCGGAAGGGGGTGAGCGGGTGCCGGTATCCGTTTGTCTTCCCCCGCTTGCGAAGGAAAAGCAAGATGACTTCCCCTTCGTTTGCGAAGGAGCAGCAGGATGACCTCCCCCTTCGCCTGCGAAGGGGGAGCGCAGCGAACGCGCGCGCAGCGCGAGAGGGGGATGGCTTTTCGCACGTGGCGGTGCATCCCCCCGCACGCCTGCGGCATGCGACCCCCTTCGTGTCGAAGGAGGTGAATGAGCGCAGCGCTGCATCCCGCTCACGCCGTCATTCCGGGGCCGCCCAAGGCGGAACCCGGAAGCTGCTTTTCATCTCATCCGACACCTTGAATTGAAACGGCAGATTCCGGGTTCTGTGCTGCGCACAGCCCCGAATGACGAAATGATGGAGTCACATCCTGCCCGCTTCCAGCGGCCGTTCGCGGTGCATCACCGCCCATTCCACGTGCTCGGCCAGCGCGGCTTCGCCGAGCGCGCGCAGGATGCCACGTTGTTCTTCCAGGTTGTCGGTGCGGTCGAGCGCCTTGCGCGCGTCGCCGAACACGCGGCCCATGAAACGGTATTGCCGGATCAGTTCGCGGTCGGCCTTGCGGAACGAATACGCCTCGCGCACCGCGGCGATGATCGAGAACACCGCCATGATCACGATCAGGTCGTTCTTGGCGTCGTAGGAAAGCTGGCGCAGGAATACCGCCATGAACACGCTGATCAGGATCGCCGCCAGCAGGCAGATCGCGCCGATCATCTCGTTGATGTGGTGGGTACGCTCGCGCTGTTCGGTGCGGTGCCGGTAATAACCCAGCTCGCCATGTTCCTCGTCGCCGACCCAGTCCTCGATCACCCCGCGCACCTGCTGCGCGTCCGGGCTCGACACATGGGCGCAGGCAGAAAGCCCGGCGCTGCGCATCACGTTGCGCACCCAGCCGAGTTCGATGTCCTGCTTCTGCATCAGGCTGTCGTGCGCGAACTCGGGATCGGTGGTCAGCGAGATGCCCGCGCGCCGCCAGTAACACTGCACGCGCAGACCCTCCGCCAGTGCGCGATAGTCGAGGTACTTGCGGTGCCAGGCGCGCCGTTTGGCGATGAAGCTGGTCACCACGCCGACCACGAACAGCAGCAGGAACACGTACAGCATGTTGTCCGAGCGTGGCAGGTTGTCGTACACCGTGAAGGCAATACCCATCAGCGCAGCGGCGGTGTAGATGATGCGCAGCCCCAGCAGCACGCGCCTCTGGAAGTGCACGGCCAGCCAGTCGGCGGCGGCGAACAGGCCGGCGGCAGTGCCGCAGGCCTGCGCGCCGTGGCGCTCGTCGATCTCGGCGTGGAACGCGGCGATTTCCTCGCGGTACTTCGCGGCGTCAAGGTTGAATTCGTTGGCGTTTGCGAACACCCGTCGGAAAGCCGGTGGCATCGGCGCGTCCGGCTGGCCGGTTGCGTCAGGGGTGCGCCAGATCATTTGCCCCGCTTGCAGCGACGCCGCCGGCGCGCCATCCGGCGCTTCGCGCGCACAGACGAGGTGGCACAGCAGCCGTTCATCGCCGCCACCGGCCAGCCAGCGCGGCGCGCGGCGGCGGCGATCGAAAGCGCTGGGCAGGGCGCCGGTCAGGTAGTAATCCACGATTTGCGCGGTGCCCCCGAGCTTGCTGCTGTCCTTGCCGTCCCAGATCGCCAGCAGCACGTGGCAATGCCGTGCCACGAACATGCCGGCCTGCGCGTACTGGCGGTCGCGGTCGACGCCGTTGCGGTGGAGTCCGTCCGCACTGTGTCCGGGCAGCAGCGGCAGCTCGATCACCTGCGCCTGCGCGCACAGCGATTCGAATTGCCCTCGCGTGGCGGCATCTGCGAAGTCCCGCGCGTACAACGCGTGCGGCAGTGGCAGCGGAGCGATCAGCCGCGCACCCAGCTTCAGGCCTTCCTCCGCCACCAGCTGGTCGCCGCCCTCGGCCAGTGGCGACAGGATGGTCAGCGGGGAATTCGGGAACTCGCCCTGTAGTTGCATCAGCCACGCCCGCACGCGGGCGCGGATCGGCGCGATTTCGGCCGTTGCCAAATTGCGGTGGCTGGTGATGCCGATGACCAGCGGCGAGGCGACAGCGTGGATGGGTGAAGCCGCAACGCTCGCAGGTCCTGGTGCGTCATCCGCAGGCGTGGATTGAAGTTCGCCCGCCGCACCGGGTACGTCGCCCACGGACGGCGCTCGACCCTCTCGCGTCATGCCGGGGCCAGCGCCGGCGTTGCCGGCGATGGAACCCGGAATCTGGAAATTTTGTTCGTTGTTTTGCATGAAAACTGGAAACACTTGTTGCACCTTCTGGAGGGCCGTGGCGATTGGCTTGCTTCTCGCTTCGTCATTCCAGGGCGGCCTGCAGCCTCATCGCAGGCCGAACCCGGAATCCAGCTTTTGCTAACTGAGTCGGGGAGGCGCGAAAGCGCGCCTCCCCAAAGTGCAGCGTTCAATCAACAGTTGTCGATCGTTGGGTTGGTAGTGACGTCGGGCGTCACCGAACCCGCTCCACCTGCTGCGGCCATGCAAGCGTTCTGGTTGCCGAACGCACATTCCACATCTTGCACCACGTACTGGAACCATGAGCCTGAGGAAGCAGTCGGTGCGGCATTGGCCACACTGGCGCTACCGGCGAGAAGCAACCCGATCAGCACGGCCACGGTGCGGGGGGGGGGTAAGTTTGCGTTTCATGATGCTCTCCTTCTGTGTTTGCGGCAGGATTGCCGCGGTGAAACGGCGTCAGAAATACGCGAATTCTCGAAGTCGCAAGTCGTGTACACGCGATCGAAGAGTCATTTGTTATCGACTGTCGGATCACCCGGATTCCCTCCGACTCCGGATCCCGTGCAACAAGTCTGGCTCGGATTCCCATAGGACACGCAAAGCGTGTAGGGATAGACGATTACAGGTCCGTTGTTCTGGTTGTTGTCGGTAACGGTGATCTCGCCGTCTGTTACGGTCGGGGTGCCGAAGATCGATGTCGGCAGTTCGGTGAGTGAAGCGAACGTGAAATCCTGATTTTCGGCCGGTAGCCAGTTGATGGGGGCCGTGCCCCGATCCATTTGAAGATGCGGAGGATCGCAGGTGACCACCGGTGGGTTCACGCTGGTATCAAGGGAAACATGGACGTCTGGCATGGGAATGATCCTTTTTGATGCGCGGCACTCGGAAGGCGGGCCGCATCGCCTCGCTGCTTCAGTGTGCCTCGCCTGCGTGTCGCGGCGCGTTTGACGGGCGGCGTCCTTCGGCAATATCGGACTGCATGATTTGCGCAAGCCGTTGCTGGAATGCCGCGTTGGCTGGATAGCCGATGTGATGGCTGGCCAGCAGCGCCACGAAGTCCGGCGTGCGAAAACCCATGGCGTTGAGTTTGGCGATTGCCGGCTGCGCGGCTTGCGTTTGACCCAGGCTTAGCAGTGCTTCTGCATAGGCCGCGAGGAAGTTCGGGTCGTCACCCGCGCGCAACGTGGGTTGCAGCAGATTGCGCGCCTGTGCCCACTCGCGCTGTGCGGCGGCACTGTCGCGGCGTCGTGCGGCGATCGTCCCCAGCAGGATGTCGGCTTGCGCTCCGAGCAGGATCAGGCCGCGATCGTCCGGCATCTTCGTGCGCAATTTGGCAACAATGGCCGCCGCGGCTGCGGCTGCCTTGTCCGCGCCTTCGATGTCGGTGCGCGCCAGTTGCAAGCGTGCAGCTTCCAGCTGCGCCTGCGCCAAATCCGGTGGCCAATCAGTACTGGTTGGATCTTTCGCACTCAGCTCGCTCAACACCCGCACGGCATCAGCGTCGGCCGTCGCCGCGTCGCCGAGCCGCCCTGCTTGCCGCTGCAGCCCCCCCAACTGTTGGCTGTAGAGGCCGTAGTAGTCCTGCCAGCCGGAGTCAGTCGGGTCGAAAACCGTCAGTGCCTTGGCGCTGTCCACCGCTGCGGTGGTGAAGCGCAGTGCGTTGTCCAGATCGCCGCACCATCCCAGCGTGCGGCCCAGGATCGCGTCACTGATCAGCAGATAGGTTTGTGCATGATGATCGCTTGGACTGCCGGCAGCCAGCGACGCCTTGATGCGCTGGTCGGCGCGATAGTCCGTAATTGCCAGATCGAGCCGGCCTTGTTCCAGCGCCAGTTTTCCCAGGCTGTCGTATTGGTTGCCCAGGTACAACTGCCAACGCGCTTGCTTGGGTTGACGAGCGCGCCAACGCGTGTAGATGTTCAACGCGGCTTCGTACTGGATTCCGGCGTCGTCGAAATCTCCACGGTGGTCCAGCACGTAACCGCTGTCGTGATACGCCGCAGCGAGTTCGAATGCGAGTTCGCTGTCATCGGGCTTCGCCGTTGCGGCTTTCTGCAGGGCGGCAGTGGCGGCCCGGAAGTCTTGCAGTGCGCGCGGCATGTCGCCCTGATACAAATGAGCCTGGCCGACCCATTTGAGGCTGTTGCCGTAGGCGGCTTGGCGAGACGAATTATCGGGCGCGCGCCTGACGAGTTCGGCGGCCAGTTTGGAGGCGTCTTGATACGCCCGCAGCGCCGCTTGTGTCTTGCCCTGATCCATGCGCACGCTGCCGATTTTTTCAAGTGCGGTGACGCGCATCTCAAGTGATGCGTCCGTTGCGTCGGCGACGGGCAACGATTCGAAGTATGCAAGCGCCTTGTCGTCCACGGCCTGCATGATGTCCAAGCGATCTACTTGCGCCAGTTTGTCGTTGAGGTCGCCGAGCATGAAGTTGACCAACCCCTCGGCCTGCTTCTGCCGGCGCTCGGCGGCCTGCTTGGCGGTCACGGCTTCGTGTTGCGCGATCACGGCGCGATGACGGGAAACCAAGGCCGCGATGGCCAGTACGATGGTCACGGCCATCACCACGACCGCGATCGCGGTGACGGCCGCCATCCGGCGCATCTGCCGGCGCTGCTCGCGCTGCTTCAGCGCATCGAAGCCGACGTCGAGCATCCCGGCGATCAGTTTCAGTTTCGCGTTGGGTTTGCCGTCCTTGCCGGGGCGTGCGTCGGCAGCGATCGGTTCGGCGCGTTTGGCGATGGGCCGGCCCTCGGCATCCGTGGCGAAGCGCAGCGCAGGGCAGAAGCATTCTTCCGCTTCGCGACCGGAGATGTCGGAAGCACTCGGTTCGCCATCCACGATCAGGCAGAAAATTCGATCGCCGCGGCCCATCCGCTTGTACGCCAGCACTTCCTCGTTGACCCAGCGCGACGCTGCCGAGGCGGGCGAGCAGATCACGATCAGGTTTTCGGACTGCGAGAGCGCCTGGTTGATCCTGGCGCCGAGCTCGGGCGCGCTGGAAAGCTCGTCGCGGTCGCGGAAGACCGGGTTCAGGCGGCGCGGGATCGCGCCGTGCGCGGTCTGCTTGCCGACCAGCCGCGACGGCACGCGATACGTCTCCAACGCCTTGTGCAGCCAGCCCGCCCACGCCTTGTCGCGGTGGCTGTAGCTCAAGAAGGCGCGATAGATGGGCGTCTGCTGGGTGATGGGGTCCGGCATGGGTCTGACTCTTTGCTCGTGCTTTCCGGCGCCTGCCGGGAATGCGTCGTTGCGCTTGGGCGTTGGCCGAGGAAACTCTGATTAACCTGCTACGTCGTCATTTCCGCGAAAGTGGAAATCCAGTGACGTTGCGCAACGTACTGAAGAAGGCACTGGATTGACTCGCGCCATCCTTGGCGCTCTCCCCCGATCAGAAGCGCCTCGGGGCAGGCTCTGCGGACAGCCTGCGGCGTCTCGCGTTGGCAATCCTGCCAATGCATTCGGGGCACCGCGATGGAGCTGCCGTGGCCCCGAATGACCAATTGCTTCCACGTCATCAGAGCGGCTGGATAAATTCCGGGTTACCGTGCGACGTCATGGAGTGGTAACCCGGATTACAGCTTTGTTTCGATGGACGGGAGGCCGGTTTCGGGCTTCCGTTTCCGATGCATCGTGACATCAGATCATCAGCTGAGTTATTTGTTGATGATCATTGGGTCAATGATGGCCAGTGTTCCATCCGAACGCTGGATCGTGAGGGTGAATTCGAATTCATCCGGAGTGGGGTCGGCGTCGAACACGGACAATCGCGTAGTGTTAGCGCGAGCAACGAGCGTTCGCATCGGAAATGCAGTGCTCCCGATTGAATCGCTGGTACCGCCCGATACCTCCTTGAAGCTGATGCCGACCGGGCTGTATGTGGTTCCATCAGCCCCCTGGATGATGAAACGAATCTCGGTAGGCCCGTTCACGGTCAGAGCGCCGCTCGAATCCATGGACACCATGCTGCCCCCGTTATACAGCTGGTACGATGCGGGCGATGACAATGACAGCGGCAGGGCTTGCACGACGGTGACAACGACGGTCGGTACGTTTACCGAGGCTGATGCGGATTGGGCGTAAGCCAATCTAACCCCCCCCAAGCCGATACCAGCCAACGCTAATGCGATTGCCGCGGATGACAGAATACGTTTCATGATGCTCTCCTTCTGCGTGTGCGGCGGAATTGCCGCAGTTAAACAACAGGGGTCAACATGATTTTCCAGCATGGGTGCCCCAACCGGATCGGATAGTTCCTACGGTTTCGCCGCGACCCGGTGGTGGATTTGTCTCACAGGGATTGCCCTTGACGGTGGCGTGCAACAGCTAGAACCCGGTGATTTTTTCGCAACGCTTGATGTGCCAAGGCGTTGGCAAACGCGCCGCATCCTGCGGCTTCCCGTCAAGCCATCGGCTGCGCCGATGTTCGTTTCGACATCCTCCCTGCACGGTTCGGATCGCGATTCCGGGATGATGGGTTGAGTCGATGTTTCCTAGACCGGCTTGTTCTGGATCATCGGGTCGCAGGGGATGGTCACGTTCTCGGTGGTGTCGAGCACCGTCACCTTGTAGCGCGCATCGATGGCCGCGTCGCAGCGGTCGTTGATCGCGCGCGTCCGCGGCGCGTTGCCTTGCGCCGTCAATTGATTGGCGTTGTCGTTGACGAAGCTGATTTCGGCGAACCGGTATCGCGCATCGGTGTTCGCGGCGAACATCAGCGTGGTCGCCGCGTGGCCGCCGCCGATGCCATACACGATCGAACCGTTGTTGGTGGGTTGATTGCCGCCGCTGTACTTGTAACTGTAGGTCTGGCCGTTGGACGCCATAACGTTGGTCCAGCCGTCGCCATTGCTGGGAAAGTTGCGGATGTCCAGGGATACGTTGGTCGGGTTGTTGGCGGGCATCGTCTTTACTCCGGTTGCAGGACTGGCCGTTGGGGGCCGGGGTGGCGGTCGCGCGTTGCATCGGTGCGATGCAGGCGCGACCGATGGGTGCTGGCGTAGTGGATCATTGCGAGGTAACCGTGGCTTGCGCGATCGGCGTTTGCTTCCATGGGTACAGCGGCACATAGCCGCTGTGGTCGAGCTTTGCCAGATACGGCGCGGCGTCGGCGTCACGGTGCTGTGCCAGCAGCACGCGCACCAGCAAGGGGAGGCGGTCGAACGCCGGCGGATCGCTGCCTTCGCGCAGGATGTGTTCGGCCTCGGCCCACGCCGCGCGCGCGGCTGCAACGTCGCCGCGCTGCGCGGCGACGTTGCCTTGCAGCCAGTGCAATTCCGCCGGCAGCAAGCCGTAGCCGTCGTTGCCTTGTTGGCTCGTCGCAGCCGCTTTCAGCCCGGCATCGGCCTGCGACAGCCAGGCGGACGCTCCGTCGAGGTCACTGCGCCGCCAGGCCAACTCACCCAGCAGCACCCGGGCTTTCGCCAGCCAATGCTGGGCCAGGCCGTCGTTGGGCTCGGCGGCGTGCACCGCAGAAGCGGCGCGTTCTGCCTTGCGCGCCGCTGCTTGCGCTTGCGCAGGTGACACGAGTGAGTCCAGCCGCGCCTGCCACCAGTAGTCCATGCCGAGTTGCAGCTGCCACGCCTTGTTGGTAGGGTCTTGGCGGGTCAGCGTTTCCGAAAGCGCAGCCGCTTCCGCCGCGCCACTGCGCGCGTCGGCGACTCCGCCGGTCTCGGCCTGCACCTGTACGAGGAACAGCCGTGCATCCGGCCACTGCGCTTGCCATTGCGCATTGGCGGGCTCTGCGGCGCGGTTGGCCGAGATGTAGTCGACCTGTTCGGTGAAGCGGGAGCGCGCCTCGGCGAGACGGCCATCCTTCATGGCCAGGCTGCCGAGGTAGGAAGCCACGGTCGCGGCCTCGTCGCGCAAGTCGGCGACGTGCGGATGCGTCTTGATCCAGCCGAGGTACAGCGCGTACGCAGACTGGAAGATCGTTTCGGCCTGCTGGTCGCGGTTGCGGGCGAGGTCGAGCGTGCCGAGGTTCACGTCGCCGTAAGCGACCTCGCGTTGCCACGCGAAGTTGCTTCGATCCATCGCCGCCAGCCGCAGCGCGCTGTCGCGATAGCGGGTCAGCCAGGCTTTGGCGTCGTCGAGGCGACCCTGGCGCCAGAACACGAAGCCAATCCAGTATTCGGCCTGGGCCAGGTCGAACAGCCGTTGGCCGTTGCCGGGCTGGCGCTGGTGCAGCTCGTTGCTGCGCGCATAGGCGTCGCGGAACGCCTGCATGGCCTTGTCGGCGTGGCCCTGGTCCAGCCGCACCTGACCGATGCCGGTCAACAGGCGCGCTTGCTCTTCCAGCGCGTGTTCGCTCAGGTCGCGGGGCTGCAGGGTGTCGAAATACGTGGTGGCCTTGTCGTCCACCGCGACCATCAGGTCGAGCCGTCCGACCGTGGACAGTTTCTTGCGCAGGTCGCCCAGCATGAAGCCCAGGATGTCCTCGGCCTGGGCCTGGCGGCGCTGGGCATCGTTGCGTGCGACGTAGGCGCTGACCGCAAGCACGCTGGTGATCGCCATGCCAACCAGCGCTGCCGTCGTGATGGCCAGCAGCCGGTGGCGGTGGCGACGCGCTTCTCGGCGCGCCAAGGCATCGAAGCCGACATCCAGCATCCCGGCGATCAGTTTCAGCTTGGCGTTTTGCTTGCCGTCCTTGCCGGGACGCACGTCGGCGGCGATCGGTTCGGTGCGTTCGCCCGTCGGTTGGCCGTTCGCATCGAGTTGGAATCTCAACGCGGGGCAGAAACATTCTTCCGCTTCGCGGCCGGGCATGTCGGTGGCGTCGGGCTCGCCGTCCACGATCAGGCAGAATATGCGTCCGGCGCGGCCCATACGCTTGTATGCCAGCACTTCCTCGTTGACCCAGCGCGAGGTGGTCGACGCAGGCGAGCAGACCACGATCAGGTTTTCGGATCGCGCCAGCGCCTCGTTGACCCTGCGGCCAAGGTCGGTCGCGCTGGCGAGTTCCTCGCGGTCGCGGAAGATCGGGTTGAGGCGGCGCGGGATTTCACCGTGCGCGGTGCGGGTGCCGACCAGCCGCGACGGCACGCGATACGTTTCCAGTGCCCGATGCAACCAGTCCGCCCACGCCTTGTCGCGGTGGCTGTAGCTGATGAAGGCGCGGTAGGTGAAGCTGGCAACGGACGGATCGGGCATCGCGGCCCCCCCCCGCGTCGGTACGACAACCATCCCTGGCAGGACACGACCCTTGGGCGCGACGCGCCTGCCGGTCGCCGCGATCCGGCGATCCCGGATGCTGGGTGCCGAACCTAACACAAAACGTGAACTGTGTCTCGTTTCTTGATGGGTCGCCCTGTCAGGTCAGGGGTTTGGCCATCCGGATCATGTCGGGCGAGAAACCCGAGTGTTCGTACAGCGCGCGCGCCCGCGCGTTGCCGGGGAGCACGTTGAGCGTCAGCCATTTGCAACGATGAGCTTTTGCCCACCTGTGCGCGTTCGCCAGCAGGGCGCCACCGATGCCTTGGCCGTCGTGGCTGCGCACCACTGCGATATTCGAAATGTGGCAGGCGCGTTGGCCGGACACGAAATCGCGTTCCGCCCTGAGGTGCAGGAAACCGCAAAGGTGGCCGGCTGCATCTTCGGCAATGAAGAACCGTTCAGCGGGCCGCGGTTCGCGCAAGGCGCGCTGGATTTCCGAACGGATGGCTGAGGTGACCCCGCGCTTGCTGCGGCCTTTCGGAAGCTTGAATGATGCAAAGCGCGGCACCAGCGACAGGATGAAATCCGCGTCGGCGGGGGTGGCGGGGCGGATCGCAATCTTGCAACGATGCTGTTTGTGCTCGCGCGACATGGTGTTTGCAGTGAGCCCTTCTGGTTCACTTCGCTGGAAACGTCTTCCCCCTTCCGCAGGAAGGGGGATCGAGGGGGATGGCCTTTGGCGTGCCTTGGCACATCCCCCCGTGTGCCTCAGCACGCGACCCCCTTCGTGCCGAAGGGGGTGATCACCCAAACAACGCATCCGGCATCGCCAGCACGCTGTCGGCGCCGGCCTTCATCGCGGCCAGGTGGGTGCGGGTGCGCGGCAGGATGCGGTCGTAATAGAAGCGCGCGGTCAGGCGCTTGGCCTGCCTGAAATCGTCCGGGTGCGGTGATGCTTCCGCGGCCGCCACGCTGCGCGCCCACGCCCAGGCCAGCGCGACGTAACCGGAATACATCAGGTAATCGTAGGCCGCGGCGCCGATTTCGTCGGCGTTCGAGACGGCGCGTTTGCCGAGATGCTGCGTGACCTCGGTCCATTCCTTTGCCAGCGCTGACAGTTTCGGAATGAAGTCCTGCAGCGCTTCGTCATGGGCATGTTGCGTGCAGAACGCGCCGAGGTGTTCGAGGAACAACTGCAGCCCCTCGCCGCGTTGCTGCATGATCTTGCGGCCCAGAAGGTCCAGCGCCTGGATGCCGGTGGTGCCTTCGTAGATCGTGGTGATGCGCGCATCGCGCGCGTACTGCTCCATGCCTTGCTCGGCGATGTAGCCGTGGCCGCCGTAGATCTGCAGCGCCAGGCTGGTGCACTCGTTGGCGTTCTCGGTCAAGAGCGCCTTGACGATGGGCGTGAGGAACGACACCAGCACGTCGGCGCGTTTGGCTTCTTGTGCGTCGCTCGAACGATGCTGGATGTCGACCAGCGTCGCGGCGTACAGGCCCAGCGCGCGGCCGCCTTCGATCAGCGCTTTCTGCGTCAGCAGCATGCGCCGGATGTCGCCGTGCACGATCAGCGGATCGGCCGGTTTGTCGGGAAACTTCGGACCCGACAGCGCGCGCATCTGCAGGCGTTCGCGTGAGTAGCTCAAGGCGTTTTGGTAGGCGCGTTCGGACAGCGCCAAACCCTGCAAGCCGACCGCGAGCCGCGCGGTGTTCATCATGGTGAACATCGCGTTGAGGCCCTTGTTGGGCTCACCGATCAGCCAGCCTTGCGCGCCGTCGAAATTCATCACGCAGGTGGCGGAACCCTTCAAGCCCATCTTGTGCTCGATCGCGCCACAGCGCAGTGCATTGCGTTCGCCCGGCTTGCCGTCCTTGCCGACCTTGAACTTCGGCACGATGAAAAGCGAAATGCCCTTCACGCCCTTGGGCGCATCCGGCAAGCGTGCCAATACCAGGTGCACGATGTTGTCGGTGAAATCGTGCTCGCCCGCGGTGATGAAGATCTTGGTGCCGCTGATCGCGTGGCTGCCGTCGGGGTTCGGTTCGGCGCGGGTTTTCAGAAGACCAAGGTCGGAACCGCAGTGCGGCTCGGTCAGGCACATGGTGCCGGTCCACGCGCCCGAGACGACCGGTTTGAGGAAGGCCTCTTTCTGCCAGTCCGCGCCGTGCACGCGCAGCGCTTCGGTCGCACCGTGCGAGAGCAGCGGATAGGTACCCCACGCGAGGTTGGCCGAGTCGATCATTTCCTTGACCGGCGCGCCGACGGTTTCCGGCAGGCCCTGTCCGCCGAAGGCTTCCGGCGCGGTCAAGCCGGCCCAGCCGGCTTCGACGTATTGTGCGTAGGCTTGTTTGAAACCCTTGGGCGTTGCCACCGAGCCGGTGTTCTTGTCGAACGAGCAACCCAATTGGTCACCGATTTCGTTCAAGGGTGCCAGCACGGTTTGCGCGAACTTCGCGGCCTCGTCCATCACCGCGTCGATCAGTTCGCGGTTGAGTGCATCGCAACCGGGAAGTGTGGCGAACAGCTTTTCGACATCCAGCAGGTCGTACAGGCAGAAACGGATGTCGGCGAGCGGGGCGGTGTAGTGCGTGGTCATGTAGGCTCCTTGTGTGTCGCGGTCGCCTGCAGGCAGGCTCCTACGTAGGAGCGCGCCTGCGCGCGACCCGTTCGAATCATCGCCAGATATTCGACACGCCGGGAACAGGCGAGATGTAACCCTTGCCATCCAGCTTGAACGGTTGCGGCTTGCCCTGGGTGCCCTTGCCGACCGACAGCGTGCCCTTCAGTTCATAGCTGATCGCGTTGCGCTTGGCGGCGGCCAGCGCGGCGGCGCCGGCGGCATCCGGCTTGAAGGTTGCGGTGGCTATGTCGGCGTCCATCGCAGGAATGTCCAGCGCGGGCGAAATCGCGACATGGCCGGCCGGCTTGCCGTTCAAGCTCAAGTCGGCGTCGATCGCGTAGACGTGCATGCCGGTGTCGTAGCTGTAATTCTGGAAGCGCACCACCGCGGCCCAGGTGCCGTCGCTGTTGACGGTGAGTTGCTGGATGCCGGCGGTCGGCGGCTGGAGCTTGGTGCCGGCGCCGAAGCAGCCGGCGAGAAGCATCAGCACAGTCGCGATGGCGAGGGTCTGCAGCGTGCGCACAAGGACGTGCGACGGGTGGATGATCATTGGGCCGGCTCCTTGATGGGCAGGGCGAATCGACAAGATCCTCTGACCAGCTTCTTTTATTCGTCGCCCCGGCGCAGGCCGGGGCCCAGTGTGGTGTTGCGTCGCGGCCATGGCCGCGATCCGTTTCCCTGCTGGATACCGGCCTGCGCCGGTATGACGAGCAAAATCAGGGATTCGGCGGATACTTTAACCCGCCGCAAGCAAGTGCGGCGCATCCAATGACTTCACCGATGCCCTGAAAGTTTCAATGTCATCGAGGGCCGCCAACCGCCCGTCCTCGATCCGCGCGACGCTGTCGGCCAGCGCGATCACCTCGTCGGGCTGGTGGCTGACCAGGATCGTGGTGAGCGCGAAGCCGCGCTTCAAGCCGCGCAGGTGTTCCAGCACTTCCATGCGTGCCTCGCGGTGCAGGTTGGCGAGCGGTTCGTCCAGCAGCAGCGCGTGCGGCTGGCGCAACAGCGCACGGCCGATCGCGACCCGCCGAATCTGTCCACCCGAGAGCTGTCCGGGCCTGCGTTTCAACAGGGCGGACAATCCCAGCAGTTGCACCACATCGTCGAATGCCGTGGCCGTGGCACCGCGCGGCATGCCGTAGCGCAGGTTTTCGCGCGCCGTGAAATGCGGGAACAGGCGCGCATCCTGGAACACCACGCCCAGTTCGCGACGCGCCGGCGGCAGGTCGATGCGCGCGTCGCCATCGAACAACACGTGCTCGCCGATGGCGATGCGCCCCTTGCGCGGATGCAGCAGGCCCGCGATCGCGAGCAGGGTCGAGGTCTTGCCGCAGCCGGAGTGC
Source organism: Rhodanobacteraceae bacterium (assembly GCA_004299705.1). GTDB lineage: Bacteria > Pseudomonadota > Gammaproteobacteria > Xanthomonadales > Rhodanobacteraceae > 66-474. The sequence continues at coordinate 59,347 of SCQS01000061.1, forward strand.
CCGAACAACGCCAGCGCGCGGGCGGGTGACGCGAGCGCAAGTTCCAATGCGAACTCGCCGCGATCGAGCGCAATGTCGAGTTCGATCATGCCTCGGCTTCCGTGCGGCGCGCGCCGCCGCGCAGCAGCATCATCGCGGCGATCAACGAGGCCAGCAGCGCCACGATCACCGCGACCAGCGTCAACCGCAGCGCGCCGCCTTCGCCGCCGGGGGTGGAAATCAGTTCGTACAGCTCGATCGGCAGCGTGCGGGTCTGGCCGGGGATCGACGACACGAAGGTGATGGTGGCGCCGAATTCGCCGAACGCACGCGCGAACGCCAGCGCGAGCCCCGCGACCAACCCGCGCAGCGACAGCGGCAAGGTGATGCCGAAGAAAATGCGCCAGGCACCGGCACCGAGCGTTGCGGCCGCGTTTTCGAGTTTGCGATCGACCGATTCGAACGCGTTGCGCAGCGCCACCACCAGCAACGGAAACGCCATCACCGCCGCGGCCAGCGCGGCGCCGGTCCAGCGGAACGCGATCGAGAGCCCCGCTTCATCGAGCAGGTGCCCGATCGGCCCGTGGTGGCCGAACACCATCAGCAGGATGTAGCCGGTCACCACCGGCGGCAGGATCAACGGCAGCAACAGCAGCCCTTCGAACAGCGGCTTGCCGAAGAAGCGCGTGCGCGCGAGCAGCCACGCGCAGCCGACCGCGACCGGCAGCGAGCACAGCACACCGACCAGCGACACCTTGAAGCTCAAGGCCAGCGCGACGGTTTCGGCGTGGGTGAGTGGATTCATGTGGTGCCTTGACGATTGAAGAGCTGTTTATCCGCAAATGAACGCAAAAAACGCAAATAACAGCAAAAGCGCCATGGCCAAAATCATTTGCGTTCATTCGCGTTCATTTGCGGACTGTCTGCTCTGCTTCCGGCAATACCGTGAACCCCCAATGCCGAAACACCTTGCCTGCTTGCGCGGACTCCAATGCCGCCAGCAGCGCGCGCGCGGCCGCGTTGTCGTGGCCCTTCACGATCGCGACCGGATACACGATCGGCTTGTGCGAGGCAGCGGGAAACGTCGCCAATACCTTCACGCGTGGTTCCGACACCGCGTCGGAGCGATACACGATGCCGAGCGGGCATTGCCGCAGCACCACCAGGTTCAGCGCCGCGCGCACGTCGCGCGCCATCGCCATGCGCGGCTGCAGCGCCTGCCACAGGCCGAGCCTGGTCAGCGATTGCCTGGCGTAGATGCCGGCGGGCACCGAGTCGGGCAGGGCGATCGCGAGGCGTCCGTCCTTGCCCAGTGCCTTCAAAAAAGGTGCCGTGCCGTGCGTGACACCCACCTCCGCGTGCGAATCAGCCGGCGCGATCAGCACCAGCGCGTTGCCCAGCAGGTTCACGCGCGTGTCCGTCAGCACGGCGCCATGTTGCGCGGCATCGTTCATCCAGCGTTCGTCGGCGGAAATGAAGATGTCGGCCGGCGCGCCGCTTTCGATCTGGCGCGCCAGTGCCGCCGACGACGCATACACCAATTGCGGTGCCGGTGAGCCCAGCTGGCCCGCGTGCGCCATCTGGTCGAGCGCGGGTTGCAGGCTGGCCGCGGCGAAGATCGTGGGCGGCGCGGCCAATGCAGCCAGCGGCATGCACAATGCGAACAGCGCCAGGCCACGGCGTGCAATACGAATGAAAGCTCGCGTCATTAGACTTCCCGAACACTGCCCGGAGCGATTCTACCGATGAACAGCAACGCATCCGCACTCGCGCCCCGCCGCGCCACGACGCCATGGTGGCCACTGGTCATCGCCTGCCTGCTGATCCTGATCGGATTCGCGGGGCTGCTGCTGCCGTCCGTGCATGCCCTGGATATCCGCACCCTGCTGGCGATGCGGCATCCCGCCGACCCTTCCCAACTGCTTGGGCCGCGCTGGCTGCAGGAAGGCTTGCGCGATTTCATGGGGCTGGGCGGCATCGGCGTGCTGGTGTTGTTCATCGGCACCGGCATCGTGCTGCTGTGGCTCGCGGAGCGTCGGCGCGACGCCGGCTGGTTCCTGGGCGGCGTGATCGGAGCCTTCATCATCGCGTCGGTGCTGAAGCACGTGATCGGCCGTCCGCGCCCCGAGTTGATCCCGCACGAAACGTACGTGTTCACCGCGAGCTTCCCGAGTGGCAACACGCTGATGGCGACCGTCGTGTGGTTGCTGCTGGCGCTGGTGCTGGCCGATGCCACGCGCCGGCGCCTGTTGCGCGAGTTCGCCGTGCTGGTGGCGCTGGTGATCGCGTTGCTGGTCGGCGTCAGCCGCGTGTACATGGGCGTGCACTGGCCCAGCGACGTGATCGAAGCGTGGGGCCTGGCGATGGCATGGGTGTGGCTGTTGCGCAGATTCTGGCACGCGGGCGTCAACGGCCCCAGGTGACATCGAGCGTGGCTTTGGCGAGCGTGTGTTGCCTGATCGCCGCCAATGCGTCTTGGCGGCTGAAGTGCGCGGCGAGGCCGAGTTCCGGCACGTTCAGCGCGTACACCGTGATCACGTAGTGGTGCGGCGCGCCGGGCGGCGGGCAGGGGCCTGAATAGCCCGCGTTACCGAAATCATTCTTCAGTTGCTCGGTGTCGCCCGGTGCATTGCCGCTGTGCGGGGTGCCGGCGCCGGCGTTCAGGCCGTGCGCACCGACCGAAATGTCGAATGCGATCCAGTGCCAGAAACCGCCCTTGACGCTGGTGTCGTACATGGTGACGGCGTAGCTTTCGGTGCCCGCTGGCGGGTCGTGCCATTGCAGCGGTGGCGACTGGTTGCCGCCGCCGCATTCGGTATAGACATTAGTCAGCGGCATGCTGGCGCCCGCGTGCAGGGTCGGGCTGTCTAGGCTGAAGCCTTGCGCGGCCAGTGCGATGGCCGGCGCCAGCGCGAGACACGACCAGAGCAACATCCGGCGTATCGCGGTCATGCCGTGGCCCGCTTGCGCGACGCGTGTTCGCGCAGGTATTCGGCCAGCACCACCGCGTTGCAGTGTTTTTCGTCGTGCGCCATGAACAACAGGGTCGCGTTGGGATGTTCCTTCAGCAGGCCCTGCAGTTCCGCGACCGCATCGGGATTCGCGTCCAACTCGGCGCGGTAGCGTTTGCGGAACTCTTCCCACTTCGCGGGATCGTGTCCGAACCACTTGCGCAGCTCGGTGCTGGGCGCGATGTCGCGCACCCACGCGGTCAGCTGCAGTTTCTCTTTCGATTGGCCGCGCGGCCACAGCCGGTCGATGAGGATACGCGCGCCGTCGGCGCGGGTCAGCGGTTCGGTCACGCGTTTGATCTTGAATGCCATGGCAACCTCCGTTGTGTGATGGCTGCACATCGCGGCATCATACGCGTTTGTCCGCGAAAGGTTCACCATGACTCGTCGTTTGATCGTGCGTCGCTCACCCATCCACGGCAACGGCGTGTATGCCGCGGTCGATATTCCCGCGCGCACCGTGTTGATCCAGTACAAGGGCCGACTGATTACCCACGCCGAAGCCGACCGCCTGTACGACGACGGCGCCGATACCGGCCACACCTTCCTGTTCACGCTCAACGACCAGTACATCGTCGATGCCAACGTCAGTGGCAACAGCGCACGCTGGATCAACCATTCCTGCGCGCCGAACTGCCGCGCTTGGATCGAGGAAGTCGACGGCGCGAAAAAGGACAAGGTACTCATCGAGTCGAAGCGCGCGATCAAGGCCGGCGAGGAACTCACCTACAACTACGGCATCGTGCTGGACGTGCCGCACACGCCGAAGATGAAGAAGCTTTGGGCCTGCCGCTGCGGTGCCAGGAAGTGCACGGGCACGCTTCTGCAGCCCAAGCGCTGACCGTTCGACGCGATATCGCGCTCGACGTGTGACGGCCTGCGGCCCCAAGGAGTCGCTGACCACCGGCGGCTCTCGGGAAAACGCACTTCAAAGCTTGATCTCGGCTGCCCGCAGCCTCCATAGCGTGATGATGGCCGGCTGTGGGGACTATTGAGCGTTGCTGGCCAACAGTCGAGCCACTATCTGCGAGCGAACTTCTGCGCTGCCGAGAAGCTGGTGCCCGGCGTCTGGTATGAAGTGGGTTTCGCATCCGGGAATCAATTTGGAAAATTCACGGGCGGTGGATATGGGCACATTCGTGTCAGCGGTGCCGTGCCACATGAATACGGGGGCTGTCAGCCTCCCAAGGTCAAGGTGCCAGGGCCGACTGACTAGCAGCAGGTCGCGATAGGGGCCGTCACCGCCTTGGCGAAACGCCTCCTGCAAAATCAGCCGCATGTTTTCTCCACCTTGCCCTTCCAAGAGCCGCCTATCCCATTCGGGCAGGCCTGCGAGTTGTTTCGCCTTTACGCGCGCCAACTTCCGTGCCTGTCTTGAATCAGGCTCAGGTTGTGATAGCCGCTTCTTCATGGCTTTGGCTTGGAGCGCGAACATCCCCCTGAGAACCAAGGGCGCATATCTCGCCAGGAAGAAAACAATCCTATTCCCTCTATTCATCTCCTTCGATGGTGGCATCACCTCTGGTGGCCCCCCGCTGCAAATCAAGGTCACCGACAGCACTCGCTCCGGAGAATGGATTGCGCAGGCCAGCGCATAAGGGCCGCCACCCGACCCACCGGCAACGTGGTAGCGAGCCAATCCAAGGTGGTTGGCCAACTGCTCCACATCCGTTGCCCAGTCCATGATCGTGCGTTTGCGATCCGGATCGGAAAGACCATAGCCGGGGCGGTCGGGGATAATGATGCGAAGGCCGTTTTCGTTGATCCACGGCGCGGTTTCCAACCGCTTCATGATGCGGCAGCCAGGTGTGCCGTGAAATAGCAGTAGCGGAATGCCATCTGCTTTGCCGTACTCGGCAAAGCCTAGTTTTCTACCGTCGCGCAACGTTGTCGTGTTGTCTTGCATTGGTTTCCCTTTTCGCTTTGCCGAATAGGCCGTCCGTGAATCAATCGGGCTTCGCGTGTTTCTCGGGCAGAGTGACGATGGATACAGTGCGCCGTATCCGATGCTCGCCAGGCCCGCGTTTTGCAAATTTGTTGATGAGCGCCATCAAGGCTTCCATGAAGCGGGTGAATTCCTCTGCCGAAGCGAGGATGGGTACCTGCAAATAGTGAACGTCATCGCGCTGTACATCGACATCACCGCTGCGGATGTATCGGCCAAAGTCTTCGAGCAACGATGCGACAAAAACCGAGAAGTACTTCTGATGTGCCTCTGGATCGATGGCCCCGATCTCTTCCGCTGGTACCGCGACGGCTTTGGGATTGATGCGATAGCTTCGTTCCAGGGCGCCGCGCACGGGCGTTTCCGCAGTCACGGTCAAGACGCCGACTTGCGTCAATCGGCTCAAGTGCCTGTAGAGCGTGGCCTGTGGAACATCGTCAAGCATGTTTGCCAGATCTCTGGCGGTGCGTTCACCCGTCCCCGCAAATGCACGCACGATCCGCATGCGGGTAGGGTGCAGCAAGACATCCAAGACGGTCTTTCTAGTCATAATAGTCAACCTTTATCAGTAATGATAAAGGTATGTCAGAGTTATGATCTGTGTCAAGCTGCGGTGCCAACAAGGACAAGGCATTGTGGGCGGGTTGCCGCGCTTTGTTGTGCGACACAGCCTGAAAAGCGCCCAATGGCGGGTTTACGGTAGTGCGCTTGGGGGCGCGACAGTCGGCAGTGGGTCGATTTCAACAATGTACGGGTGTGCCGCTTGTCGGGCGCTTGCCGCAATATCGCTAGCGGACTTGTCTTCATCCGGGATGAAGGGGTTGTCGCTGACTGGGTACATGGCACCGAACCGGGGTCGGTGCGCCGGCGTCGTCAATCCTCATCCACTTTGGGCTTGTACGCTTCGGTGAGTTGCTTCTGGATCTGCGCCGGCACCGGATCGTAGTGCGACAGTTCCATCGCGAAGCGGCCCTCGCCGCCGGTCAGCGAGCGCAACTCGGTCTGGTAATCCACGACTTCGGCCAACGGTGCCTGCGCCTTGATTACCAGCACGCCGCCGCGCAGCGAATCGGTGCCGTTGATGCGCGCGCGCTTGGAGGCGAGTCCGCCGGTGACGTCGCCCATGTATTGCTCGGGCACGTTGACGTCGAGGTTGACGATGGGTTCCAGCACCATCGGTTTGGCTTTCGACACCGCATCGAGGAACGCCTTCTTGCCGGCCGACACGAACGCGACTTCCTTGGAATCGACCGGGTGGTACTTGCCGTCGTACACGACCACGCGCACATCCTGCATCGGGTAGCCGGCGACCGCGCCGTGCTCCAGTACCTGGCGCACGCCCTTCTCGATCGCCGGGATGTACTGGTTGGGAATCACGCCGCCCTTGCTCTCGTCGGCGAACTCGAAGCCCGCCCCGCGCGGCAGCGGTTCCACGCGCAGGAACACCTCGCCGAACTGGCCGGCGCCGCCGGTCTGCTTCTTGTGACGATGATGGCCTTCGGCCTTGGCGCCGATGGTTTCGCGATAGGCGATGCGCGGCGGGTGGGTGACGACTTCCACGCCGTATTTGTCGCGCATCCTTGCCAGCGTGAGTTTCAGGTGCAGGTCGGACAGGCCGCGCAGCACGGTTTCGTTCAGCTCCTTGTTGTGCTCGACGCCGAGGCAGGGGTCCTCCTCGGCGAGCTTCGCCAGCGCGGTCGCGAGTTTCTGGTCCTGGCCCTTGTGTTTGGGCTCCACCGCCAAGCCGAACATCGACAACGGATAGGCAAGCGGCCGCAGGTGGATCGCATCCTCGTCGTGCGAATCGTGCAGCACCGCGTCGAAATGGATTTCCTCGACCTTGGCGACGCCCGCGATGTCGCCCGGAATCGCCTGCTCGATCTCGATGTGGTCCTTGCCCTGCAATCTCAGCAGGTGCCCGACCTTGAACGGCTTCTTGCCGTCGTCGATGAACAGTTGCGAATCCTTCTTCACCGTGCCCTGCCACACCCGGAACACCGCGAGCTTGCCGACGAAGGGATCGTTGATGATCTTGAACACGTCGGCGAGCACGTGCGCGTCGGGGTCGGGTTTGGCTTCGATGGGTTTGGCGCCGCCGCCGGTTCCCTTCATGAACGGCGGCGGATTGGCTTCACCCGGATGCGGCAAAAGTTTCTGCGCGATCTGCAGCCACTCCGCGACGCCCGCGCCGCTGCGCGCGGAGGTGAAACAGATCGGCACCAGGTGTCCCTCGCGCAGGCATTGCTCGAACGCCAAGTGCAGGTCCTCCGGCGAGAGTTTCTCCTCGCCGTCTTCCAGGTAACGCCCCATCAATCGCTCGTTGATTTCGACCACCTGGTCGATGATGCGCTGGTGAGCGTCGGCCACTGAACCTAGGTCGCTCGCGCCCGCGTGTGTGAAAAAGCAATCGACGACCTTCGCGCCATGTTCGGCCGGCAGGTTCACAGGCAGGCATTCCGCACCGAATTCGTCGCGCAGCGCATCCACGAGCGCGGCAAGGTCGAGGTCCTCCATGTCGATGCGGTTGATCACCAGCATCCGCGCGAGACCGCGTTGCTTCGCGTAGTGCATCAGGCGGCGCGTGCCGTGTTCGATGCCGATGGTGGCATTCACCACCACCGCGCAGGTTTCCACCGCGGCCAGTGCCGACAGCGTCTCGCCGCGGAAATCCGCGTAGCCCGCGGTGTCGATCAGGTTGATATGGCAGCCTGCGGCGTCCAGCGATGCGATCGATGCGTGGATGGAGTGCTGGCGCTCGCGCTCCTGTTCGTCGAAATCGGACACGGTGCTGCCGCGCTCGACCGTGCCGGCCGTTTGCAACGCGCCGCCGGCGTGCAACAGGGCTTCGAACAGGGTGGTCTTGCCGGCGCCGGCGTGGCCGGCCAAGGCCACGTTGCGGATGTCCACGGTGGAGTAGGCGCTCATGCTGACCTCACTTTCCGATGGCGGCAGGCATGAAACCTTGCGCCCAAAACCCTGTCCCGGTCAAGCGCAGCGGAACCTGCGCCGCATGTGGTGGTCTGAACACCGTCACGAGCGGGCGATCACCGCGCATCCCCTACACTGCAAGGCGCGCACAGGCGCGCGCATCGGTCGGCCGCATGCCCCGCAATCAAGGACTGCAAATCGAGGAGCAGAACTCATCCCCGGACCGCAGGGTTGGTTTCGATGCCGCGGCCGAGCTGGCGGGGTTGCCGTATGTACGCTTGACCCAGCGCCTGCCGCCGCCGCGCGACCGGCGCGAGTTGTGGTGGCTGCTGGCGCTGGTGTTGCTGGGCCACGCGCTGCTGGGCTGGGTGGCGTGGATGATTCTGCGGCCCTCGTTGAATTTTCGTGGCGAGAACGGGGTGATCACGGTGAGCGTGATCGAGCCGGCTGCGAGCCTGCCGCCGCCACCACTGATCGCACCGCCGCCACCGTTGCCGGGCCAACCGCCGCCACCGCCAACCGCGCCACGACGACACTTGCACTACGTGCCGCCCGCCAAGGGCGCGATCCAGGCCACGTTGCAAGGCGTGAAAGGGCCGCCACTGGATCTGTACCAGTCGAACGGACAGATCCGGATGCCGCCGAACGCGCCGCCGCCACCGCCGTCTGCGCCGGCCTACCGCACGCCGCAAATCCAGGGTTCGCAGATCGGCGGCGGCAAATCGCCGGTGCCGTACAAGCCGACCCGGTTTGCGCAGGGTTTCGCGCCGACCAACCAGTCGCTGGGTGCCAAGGCGGCGGACAAGATCGGTGAGGTGTATGACAAGGCGGTCGAAAAGACCACGATCAAGAAGACGATCAAACTGCCGGGTGGCATGAAGCTCCATTGCGCCGTGGCGCCGCTGCTTCTCGGCGGTGGTTGCGTACCCAATCCGCCGCAGCCTCCGCCGAAGAACGACAACGACGTCCGCCTGTCGATGCCGCCGCCGGAAACGTTGACCGGCAAGAAAGTGCCGGTGCCGAAGTCGGAGCCGAGCGTGGTGCCTTCCGCTGCCTCGAGTTCGCATTGACGCGATGGGGCTTGCTTTCCGCAAGGAGCAAAAAGCCATCCCCCTCACTCCCCCTTCCTTTGGAAGGGGGAAGAATGCCTTGCCCCCTTCCAAAGGAAAGGGGGTCGCGCCGCAGGCGCGGGGGGATGTCCAGCTACAATCCCGCAGATGCCCACACCCCCCGAGATACTTGCGACGCGCCAAGCGCGCGACAGCCGTTTCCTGCATATCGAGGAGGTCGACCTCGCGTTTTCCAACGGCGCGCGCCGCACCTTCGAGCGTTTGACCGCATCCGGGATGGGCGCAGTATTCATCGTCGCGCTGCGCGATGCCGACACGGTGTTGCTGGTGCGCGAGTACGGTGCCGGCGTCAACCGCTATGAGCTGGGCGTGCCCAAGGGCAGGATCGACAGAGGCGAAACCGCGCTGGCCGCCGCCGATCGCGAGTTGCAGGAAGAGGTCGGTTTCGGTGCACGCAAGCTGACGCCGCTGGCCACCTTGTCGCTCTCGCCCGCCTACATGACCCACAAGGCGCAAGTGGTGCTGGCAGAGGATCTGTATCCGCAACGCCGGCCCGGCGATGAACCGGAGCCGCTGGACGTAGTGCCGTGGAAGTTGTCGGAACTGCACACCCTGCTGGCGCGCGACGATGTTTCGGAAGGCCGCTCGATCGCGGCGCTGTTCATCGCGCGCGAATATCTCGAAGGAAGGTACAAGCCCGCATGAGCAGCCTCGATCGCATCGCACGTGAAAGTTGCAGCCTCGCGCGCCGCGCCGGCGCGGCGATCCTGGAAATCTACGCGGGCAGTTTCGCGGTCGAGCACAAGGCCGACTCATCGCCGTTGACCGCCGCCGACATGGCTTCGCATCGACTGATCGTTGCGGGGCTGCAAGCATTGACGCCGGACATCCCGGTGCTGTCCGAGGAATCGAAGGACATCGATTGGAACACGCGGCGCGTCTGGGATCGCTACTGGCTGGTCGATCCGCTGGACGGCACCCGCGAGTTCGTCAAGCGCAACGGCGAGTTCACCGTCAACATCGCGTTGATCGAACAGCGCGCGCCGGTACTGGGCGTGGTGCTGGTTCCGGTGACCGGCGAATTGTATTTCGGTGTTGCGGGCGAAGGTGCGTTCCTGGAAACCGCACCCGGCGCCTTGCCACAGCCGATCGCGACGCGCGCGGCTGGGAAGGTTCCGGTGGTCGCGGGCAGCCGCTCGCACGGCAACGAACGACAGGCGGCGATGCTCGCGAACCTTGGCGGGCACAGGCTGGTGGCGGTGGGCTCGTCGATCAAGTTCTGCATGGTCGCGCGCGGTGACGCCGATCTGTACCTGCGCCTCGGCCCGACTTCCGAATGGGACACCGCGGCGGCGCAGTGCGTGCTGGAACAGGCCGGCGGTGCGGTGCTGGATCTGCAAGGGCAGCCGCTGCGCTACAACACCAAGGATTCGTTGCTCAATCCCGAATTCCTGGCGCTGGGCGACGCTTCGGTCGATTGGCTGGCGCGGCTGCGGGTTACTTGAGACTTTCTGCGAAGGTCGGAAAGCATTGGACGCGGATAAAGGCGGATAAGAGCGGATAAAAAACATGAATAGGATTTGCCGCGCCGCTTTGCTCCATCCGCTTTTATCCGCGTGAATCCGCGTCAAGGAATGCTTTGCATCCCGAGTCATGAGCGACGACAAAAAATCCACGTCATCCGAAAACGGCATCGCAGGCCTGCTCGCGATCATGGCGCGGCTGCGTGATCCGGATCACGGCTGTCCATGGGACGTCGGGCAAACCTTCGACAGCATCGCGCCGTACACCATCGAAGAAGCCTACGAAACCGCGGACGCGATCGACCGCAAGGACTACGCGGCGCTGAAAGACGAACTTGGCGATCTGCTGCTGCAGGTGGTGTTCCACGCGCGCATGGCCGAGGAACAAGGCTTGTTCGAGTTCGGCGATGTAGTGGACGCGATCAGCGCCAAGCTGGTGCGCCGTCATCCGCACGTGAAATGGGGTCAGGTGAAATGGGGTCAGGTTCATTTTTCCGGGAAGGGCGTGGACACTCCATCCGGTGGTTCGAAAAATGAACCTGACCCCATTTCATGGGACGAGATCAAGCGCGCCGAACGCGGAGCCCAGGGCAAGGCCGCCGATGCCAGTGTGCTGGCCGGCGTATCGCACGGCCTGCCCGAGTGGCGACGCGCGCTGAAGTTGTGCGACCGCGCCGCGACGGTCGGCTTCGACTGGCCCGGACCGGAACCCGTGCTGGACAAGTTGCAGGAAGAAATCGCAGAAGTGCGTGCCGAGTTTGCGGCTGGCTCGGGTCACGATCGCCTGCTCGACGAGATCGGCGACGTGGCCTTCGTGCTGGTCAACCTCGCGCGGCACGCCAAGGTGGATTTCTCGGCGGCGTTGCGCCACGCCAATGCCAAGTTCGAGCGGCGATTCAGGCGCATGGAGTCCCTGGCGGCAGAATCCGGCGGGAAGCTCGACGGCAAATCGCTGGCCGAGCAGGATGCGTTGTGGAATCGCGCCAAGGCTGAAGAGCGGGATCGACCCTGACCGACCCGCACCCGTTGGACGTCAAGAGTGGTTTTCCGCGAAGGACGCGAAGGACGCAAATGGTTCGTAGCTGTTGTGCTTCCTTGGCAATCCTTGCGTTCTTCGCGAACGGCCGTTTTTTTGAATAGACAGCTTTCCCATAGGCCGCAAGTCATGCGGACTTTGGGCACATGAGCATGCCGGCCATCATGGTTATGCTTCTTTCGACCCACCGCACCAGCGGTGCCGCCGGAGAGTCGCAATGCGCAAATCCACCCTGTTGCTTGCCAGCGCTTCGCTGCTGGCGCTGTCGTTCGGCGCGATGGCGGCCGAACAATGCCGTTACAGCGCGCCGCGCAATGCCGAGATCGATGCCGCGGGCCTGAAGCAGCTCGCAGTCCAGATCGGCCCCGATGACCTCAACATCCACGGCGACCCCGGCGTTACCACGATCGTGGTGCATGGCACCGCCTGTGCGTCGAACCAGAAGTGGCTGCCGGACATCAAGCTCGAAGCCGCGCGCCACGGCGACAGTGCCAGCGTGGTCGCGCACGACGGCGATCACATCGATCTCTTTTCCCTGTTCGGCAGCAATTATGCCTACCTGAAACTCGATGTCAGCGTGCCGCAAACGCTCGCGGTCAAGTTGATGGAAGGTTCCGGCGACGCCCAGGCCCGTTCGCTGGCCGCGCTGGATGCTTCGCTGGGTTCGGGCGATCTCAAGGTCAACGGCGTGTCCGGTGCATTCGGCCTGAGCGTGGGCTCGGGTGACGCGGTTGCCGGCGATGTCGGCAGCCTCGACCTGTCCAGCCTCGGCTCCGGCGACGTGACGGTCGATGGCGTGCACGCCAATGCGCACGTCGGCTCGGTCGGTTCGGGCGACCTGCATCTTGCCAACGTCAAGGGCGATGTCGCGATCGGTTCGATCGGCTCCGGTGATGCGAAGGTCGCGACGGTCGGCGGCAGCCTCAAGGCCGACAGCGTGGGCTCGGGCAGTCTGGTTGTTCGCGATGTCACGCGGAACGTCGCGGTCGGGTCGATTTCGTCCGGCGAGGTTGGCATCACCCACGCGGGCGGCAGCGTGCACGCCGACAGTCTGGGTTCGGGCGATTTCGGCGCGGACGGCGTGGGCGGTGATTTCAGCGTCGGCGCGGTGGGTAGCGGCGACGTCCATCACCACGGCGTCAAGGGCAAGGTCAGCGTGCCGAAAAGCGACGATTGAGGAAACGCCGGCCGCGGACGCTTTGATTGCCCGCGGCCGGCGCGCATCACAAACGCGGCGGACAGCGGGGAGTGCTGCCCGTCGCGCCGTCACTCGTGATGCCAGGCGGTCGTTGCCCCGCCCATGCATGACAACGCGGCCTGGCGGGATCGGTTGACACCGGCCGAGGTGTCGCGTTGCATGCAGCCGTTCACGCCGCGATCACCGCCGCGACGGCACATTGTCGCCTGCAGCCCACAGTACGGGCCGCGAGTTGCGACGGGGGGAGAGGTGAACATGACCGAGGCCGAACGCGAAATGCAAACGGGACTGGTGCTGCTGGTCGAAGACAACAGCGGCATCGCCGAAATGGTGGGCGAGTTCCTGGAGCGCCGTGGTTACACCGTCGATTTCGCCGGCGACGGCGTCAGCGGCCTGCACCTGGCGGTGACCAATTCGTACGACGTGGTGGTGCTGGATTTGATGTTGCCGGGCATGGATGGCCTGGACGTTTGCCGCAAGCTGCGCGGCGAAGCCAAGAAATCCACGCCGGTGCTGATGCTGACCGCGCGCGACACGCTGGAAGACAAACTGGTCGGCCTGGATGCCGGCGCCGACGATTACCTGGTCAAGCCGTTCGAGCCACGCGAACTGGAAGCGCGCATCCGCGCGCTGATCCGGCGCGAACGTCGGCAGGTTTCCAGCGAGGTGTACGAGATCGGCGGGCTGGTGCTGGATACCGCGACGCTGCGCCTGACCCGCGATGGCGAGGAACTGCAGGTTTCGCCGATCGGCCTGAAGCTGCTCGCGATCCTGATGCGCGAATCGCCGCGGGTGGTGTCGCGGCACGACATCGAGCGCGAAATCTGGGGCGACACGCTGCCCGATTCCGACACCCTGCGCTCGCACCTGTACAACTTGCGCCGCGTGGTCGACAAGCCGTACGCCAAGCCGCTGGTGCACACCATCCACAGCGCGGGCTACCGGGTCGCCGACCTGGATGCCGAAGCCGAGGCCAGCGCGGCGGCGGCCAACCGTTGACTTGCGCCAGCCGTGCGGCGCGGCCCACAATCCGGGCACGCACACGGCATGGCGGGTAATCTTTAGCGCATGGCCAGATACACCGGCATCGGCCACCGATTCTGGGTGATGTTCTCGCTGTGGGTGGCGGCCATCAGCGTGGTGACCGCGCTCGGCGTGTACGCGGCGGCCAGCTCCAGCCGCAAGGCCATCGCACAACAGGAACTCGACCGCGAACTCGTCTATTACAACGGCCAACTGGCGCGCAATCCGCGCACGCCGTTGCCGGACACCTGGTTGCTGCGCGGTTACCTGCGCACGCCAGATGGTTCCTTGGACAGCGTGCCCCGGCGTCTCGCGCGCCTTGCACCCGGCTACCACCAGATCGACCAGCCCGACGGCACGCAGGGCACCGTGCTGGTGTCGGATACGCCGCGCGGCCGATTGTTCCTGCTGTTCAACAACGACCGTCCCAACAGCGTGGTGATGCTGTTCGGGTTGATCCCGGTCGTGCTGGTGGTGCTGATCATCTACTTCGCAACCTGGCTGATGTATCGCGCGTCGCGTCGCGCGCTGTCGCCGGTGATCGAACTGGCCAAGGTGGTGCGGCGCTGGAATCCCGATCACCCCGACCCCGCGTCGCTGGCTCCGGACAAGCTGCCCGCCGCCACCGACAGCGACGTGGAGGTGCTGGTCGCAGCGCTGTACAACTTCGCCAATCGACTGGATGCCTTCGTCGAACGCGAGCGCAACTTCACCCGCGACGCCAGTCACGAGTTGCGCACGCCGCTGACCGTGATGAAGGTCGCCGTCGACGTGCTGGCCGACGAGGACATGAGCCCGTTCGCGCAGCGTTCGCTGGCGCGCATCCGCCGCTCGGTGCGCGAAATGGAAGCCCTGATCGAAACCTTCCTGGTGCTGGCGCGCGAATCCGACTCGGGCCTGCGCGACGAGGACTTCCTCGCCAACGACGTGGTCGGCACCGAAGTGGCGCGCTACCGCGAGCTGCTGGCCGGCAAGCAGGTCGAACTCGCGATGATCGAGCACGCGCGCTTCGCGCTGCACGCACCGCCGCGCGTGTTCGCGGTGATGGTCGGCAACCTCATCCGCAACGCCTGCCTGTACACCGAGCAGGGCTGCGTCAACGTCGAGGTGGAGGCGGACAAGGTGCGCGTCACCGACACCGGCTGCGGCATGAGCGAGGAAGATCTGGAACGCGCCTTCCAGGCTTTCTACCGCGGCAGCCGTACCGGCAACCGGGGCCACGGCATCGGCCTCGCGATCGTGCGCCGCATCGCCGACCGCTACGGCTGGCAAGTCACGCTGGAAAGCACGCTGGGCAGGGGCACCATCGCGACCGCGCACTTCCCGGCAGCGCAGCCGCCGGATGCGGCCTTGCCGGCACCCGGTGCCGAAGCGCATTCCGTCGATGTGGAACGACGCCTGTGACATCAATCATGACGGCGGACTGCAACCCTCTGCGATCCCTCGAAGATGCGGGATGGACGCCTGGAGATAACCCGGAGCCGGACGTGAACACGGACGATGCCGCGGTGCGGGCGCAACTGCATTTTGTCCGGCGTTGCAGTTTTCACTCGTGCTGTACACGTTTGTCCCGATGGGACAGCCCGGTGTGCCCGCGTCGTTCGGTGAGGTGCAGCCATACGCCTGCTCCCATCAGGACGGCCGCCAGCCAGAACAGCCACGAGGCGTGATCGTCGAACGCCAGGATCGCGATGGTCGCACCGATGAACGGCGCGGTCGAAAAATACGCGCCGGTCCGCGCCGAGCCGACGCCGCGCAGCGCCAGCACGAACAACACCAGGCTGATGCCGTAACCGAACAGGCCGACACCCAGCGCCATGCCGACGATGGGGCCCGAAGGGAAGCGCGCGCCCAGCCCGATCGCGATCGCGGTGTTGACGATGCCCGCAACCCAGCCCTTCAACCCCGCGATGAACAGCGCGTCGGAAGTCGACACCCTGCAGGTGAAATTGTTGTCCAGCGCCCAGCACAGGCACGCACCGGCGATCAGCAAAGTGCCGTGGCCGAATCCCAGGTGTTGCGACGAACCGGGCAGCGCCAGCAACACCGCACCCGCTACGATCAGGGTGAAACCGAGCACGATCCGGCGGTTGGCGTTCTCGTGAAACACGATCCACGCGATCAGGGCGGTCAGCACCGCCTCCAGATTCAACAACAGCGATGCCGTGGCCGCTGGAGTCCGCGCCAGCCCCAGCATCAGCAACTCCGGACCCAGCATGCCGCCGAATACGACCGCCAGCAGCAGCCACCGCCACTCACTTCGCGTCATCGGAGGCGCACGCCAACCCCGATCACGCACCAGCCGAATCAGCGCGAGGCCAAGGCCACTGCCGAGATACAGCAGGCCGGCCAGCAGGACGGGGGGCAGGTCGTGCAGCAGCGCCTTGGCCAGCGGCGTACTGGCGCCGAACAGGACGGCTGCGCCGAGTGCCGCGAACGCCGAGGAAAGCGGAAATGCGTGATCCGTTTTCATTGCGTATACCGTAACCCTGTTCGATGTCCGATGGGTGCGCGATGAGCCATACGACACGCGATCAATCCAGGCTGCTGGCACGCCTGCGGCGTGGCTGGGGGGACCCAGCCCGCTCGGCATTGCGCATCGCGTTCATCGCCAATCTGGCCATGTTCGCAATCGGCCTCATCGGCTGGGCCGTGGCCGATTCGACCGCCTTGCTTGCGGATGCCTTCGATATGCTGGTCGACGCCTCGGCCTTCGTGTTCGCGTATCTCGCCGTGGGCAGATCAAGGCGCCTGCAAAAACTGGCCGCCCGCTGGAGCAGCGTGCTCCTGGTTGCACTGGGGTTGGGCGTGATTGCCGAAGTCGTCGAGCATTGGCTGCACGGCAGCGAGCCCTTGGGGCTCGCCATCGTCGGCTTTTCATTGCTGTCTCTCGTTGTGAACGGCGGTGTCCTCGCGTTGCTCTCCGGCTATCGACACGCGAGCGAAGTGCAACTGCGCGCGGCATGGCGCGACGCGCGCGCCGACATCCTGGTCAACATCGGTGTCCTCTTGTCGGGCGTTGCCATTGCCTTGACCGGCTACCGCTACATCGACCTCGCGGTCGGGCTGGTGATCAGCGCGTTCGTGATCCACGAGGGCATCGAGATTTGGGGCGACGCTTCCCGGGAGAGTTGAGCATCCAACCTTGGCGTGGCGCGTGATTCTCTCGCGTGCGCCATTCTCGCCCGACCAGCACCACCACGATGACATCGAGCAACGTGAACAGTCCCAGCGCCAACGACGGAAAATGTGCCAAACGGTAGAGTTGGTAGCCGATGAACGCCGTCAGGACCACCAGCGCCACCGGGAACACCCAACGCAGGCCGCGCAACAAACCCGCGACCAGCGCCAGCTTGATCACGCCGTGCACGAGCAGGTAAGCGGCGGCAAAATGCTGGGTACCCGCAGTCAGGTGTTGCGCCATGTTTACCGCATGGGTGGCAAAAAAATCGGTGGGATCTTCGGCCAGCTCCTCGCGGGCCAGCCATGCAACCATGTGCTGGATCTCGGGCCGTGTAGTCACGAACAGGGCGATGGCTCCGATCAGTTCGAGGAAGCCGTCTGCACCCTTGAAGATCATTCCAACAAGAAAGGCGCGGTGTACGAGGCGGTCGGCCTTTACCATGAGCCCTGATTCCGCGTTGCCGATGGCGAGCTCGAAGCCGCCGATGACACCGGAGCGTAGCAAAGCCTCCTGAACCGGGATTCCTGCGCCATGCGGGTATTGATCGCCGAAGACGAAACGAAAACGCAACGCTACCTTCAGCAGGGCTTGCGCGAACTCGGATTTTCGGTCGAGGCCGTGGGTGACGGCAATGCGGCACTGACCTTGCTGCGTGAGCACAACTTCGATGCAGCCGTGCTGGACGTGATGCTGCCGGGCCAGGATGGCTGGAGCATCGTGAAGGCCTTGCGCGCGGAGGCCAATCACACCCCAGTGCTGTTCCTGACCGCGCGTGATCACGTCGAGGACCGGGTACGCGGGTTCGAGCTCGGCGCCGACGACTACCTGATCAAGCCGTTTGCCTTCGCGGAGCTGGTGGCGCGCCTGCGCAACATCGCACGGCACTCGGAACCGGCTGGCGAGTCCGCGCAACTGGAAGTGGGTGACGTGCGTTTCGACCTGTTGCGGCATCGGGTCGCGCGGGCAGGGCAGGTGTTGCAACTGACGCCGAAGGAATACGCATTGCTGCTCCTGCTGGCCCGCAACCGCGGCCGTGTGCTGGGACGCACCTTGATCGCCGAAAGCGTCTGGGGGTTGTGCTTCGATGCGCAAACCAATGCCGTCGACGTGCTGGTGCGTCGGTTGCGGGCCAAACTGGATGCGCCGTTCCCGGCCCCGATGTTGCGCACCGTGCGCGGCGTCGGCTACGTGCTGGACGTCGATGCCGGCTGAGTCCACCAGGCGCACGCTCTCCATTGGCGCCCGTCTGACGGTGCTCTACACCGTGGTGGTGCTGGGTGTGATGGTGCTGTTTGCCGCGGCGGTGATGTGGCAGTTGTCGGCGACTTTCAATGCCGAGCACCAGCGCTTTCTCAAAGACAAGGTTGCCGAATTGCAGACCGATCTGGACGGCGGCCATGGCAGTCCCGGGGCGTTGCTCGCGGAGATCGGCCGTGAAACCGCCGACCGCGGTGTTCGCCAGTACGAGGCGCGCGTACTGGCTGCGGACGGTCGTGTGCTGGGCGAAACCCCCGGCATGCGCACGAGTTTGCCGATCGCCTTTTTCGCCAGGACCGCGGCGCCCGGTGCTGCATTCCGGAACCGAACGGTCGGCACGCGGGTATTCGCGCTCGCCACGGTGCCACTGCGGGATCAAACCGGGGCGGCGGTCGTGCAGTTGCAGATTGCACTGGACATCACCCGCGACCATCGGCTGTTGACCGCGTTGAGTCACGCGATCTGGCTGACGTTCGCACTGCTGACCCTGCTGCTGGTGCTGGCGGGGTACGCGGTATCCACCAAAGGGTTGGCGCCACTCAAACGTATCGTGGGCGCGGCGCGTGAAGTGACACCGACGCGTCTGTCCGCACGTATCCCGACCGACCCGCCTTGGCCGCGCGAACTGGCGGAACTGGTGTGGGTCTTCAACGCGATGCTCACGCGATTGGAGGAGGCCTTCGCACGCTTGTCGCGGTTCTCGGCCGATCTTGCCCACGAGTTGCGCACGCCGCTCGGCAACATGAGTGGCGCGCTCGAGGTTTGTCTTTTGCGCGAACGCGAAGGCGATGACTATCGCTCGGTGCTGGAATCCAACCTCGAAGAGTGCCGCCGCCTTGGCGCGTTGATCGACAACCTGTTGTTCATGGCCCGCGTCGAGCGCGCGGACCAGGCGATCCGCGTCGAGACATTCGATGGACGCGAGGCTTGCGAATGGGTGCTGGCGCAACAGGCGCAAGCCGCAGCGTCGCGTGGACTGGCCATCGACGTATCGGGCGACGCGCGAATCACGGCCGACCCGGTGCTGTTCCGGCAGGCGCTGACCAATCTCGTGGCCAATGCCATCCTGCATGCCGGCGCCGGCGTGGGCTCGAGCGTTCGCATCGAACTCGCAGCCGATGAAGGAAGCCGTGTCGTACGCGTCATCGACCGTGGCGTCGGCATCGATGCCGCGCACTTGCCGCACCTGTTCGACCGGTTTTACCGGGTCGACCCGGCCCGCGTGCGTGGCAACGGACAGGGCACCGGCCTCGGGCTGTCGATCGTCAAGACCATCGTCGATCTGCATGGCGGCACGGTCGACATCCGAAGTGCGCGTGGCGAGGGCACCCAGGTCACCTTGCGGTTTCCTGCGCCGGATCGCCAAGACTTCTCGACTCGCGAGGCGATCTGATTCAAGGCGGAACCTGCTTGCGCCACATGACAAAAATGTCATGCAAACGAGCGGCTTTTGACGCCATGGCCTGCCTAGACTCTACCCCATGCCGGCCGCGTGCCGGCACCGGAGTCAGTCACGGATGCGATGGCACGCAGCCTTGCTTGTGATATGGGCGATACCAGCCGTGGCGGCGGCGCCCGTCACGCTGCCCGCGCGCGCCGTGCAGTATCGGCCGGAAGTGCGTGCGTGGGCGCAAGTGGAATCACTCGCGCCGCTGGTATTGCGAACCCAGGTTGTCGCGCGGGTCGACCAGGTGCTGGTCGTTCCCGGCCAGACCGTGCAAGCGGGCGAACCCCTGGTCACGCTGGGCGGCCCGACCCTGGCGGGGGAACTGTCGGCGGCGCGCGCGCGTACACAAGCTGCGCAACAGGAACTCGCGGCGGCGCAGCACACGTTGGCGTCGGCGAAGCGTACCTATCCCGTGGTCACCGACCGCAAGACCCTCGATGCCGCACAAGCGGGATTGGCCGCTGCGGAAAACGATGCGGCCGCGGCGCACACTGCGCTCGCAACGTTGCAGGCCCAGCAAACGTTGAGGAGTCCTGCAGCCGCCATCATCGGCCAGGTGGAGGCTGCGCCGGGCGCCGATCTCACCGCGGGCGCGCCGGTCTTGACCCTGCATTCGCACGGATCGTTGTGGTTGCGCGCAGAGGTGTTCGGCGACCAGGTGTTGCCCGCAACGGCGACGGCACGATTCGCGCCGGCCGATGGGGGAGCGGCCATCGCGGTGCGCCGGGTCGCGGAGTTGCCGGCACGTGCGCAGAATGGAGCGCGCGTTTTCAACTTCATCGCAGCGGGTGCCGCGCCTTGGCAGGCTGGGGAAACCGGCGACCTGGTTTGGCAGGGAACGCAACGTACTGCCGTGGCGGTGCCGTCCGAAGCGCTGGTGCTCAATGCAGGACATTGGTACGTGCTGACCGATGTGCACGGCAAGCTTGTCGCCCAGGCAGTGACACCGGGGCCCACGCGCGGAACCGATGTGTTGATCACGCACGGCCTGCGCGCGGGCGTCCCCGTGGTCGTGCGCCAGGCGTATCTGCTGTTCCACCGTGACTTCTCGGCGCAGTACGCGCCGCTCGACTGATGCGCGTTCCCGACTGGCTGCAGCGTCCGCTGGTATGGGGCATGCTGTACACCGTGCTGCTGGGGTTTGGCGCCTGGGCGTTGTGGCATATCCCCGCCGAAGTGCTGCCGCGCTTCACCTTCCCGGAGATCAGCGTGGTCGTGCATGCGCCGGGCTACGCCACGCTGGAAATGGAGTCGCTCGTCGCGCGGCCGCTGGAAGGCCAGTTGATGGGGTTGCAAGGGTTGACGTCACTGCACACGACGATCGACCAGGGCAGCACGGAGCTGGATGCGCGCTTCACCCAAGGCACGAATCCGCAACTGGCGTTGCAGGCGGTTTACAGCGCGATTGACCGCGCACGCGCCAACCTGCCTCCCGGGGTGGCGCCGTATGCGGAGATCATGGGCAACGCGGTCAACGAGGTGGCCGACTATGCGGTGTCGCTGCCCCCCGGCGTGCCCGCCTGGGTAGCCGAAAATGCGATCCGTGCCCACGTATTGCCCGCGCTGCGTTCCTTGCCGGGCGTGCAGCGCGTGGAGTTGTTCGGCGCGGGACCGCCCACGCTGTGGATCCAGCCGAATCCCCGGGCGTTGATCCAGCACCATGTAGGCGTCGAAGCCTTGGCCAAAGCCATCGGCGATGCGGTGGTGCTGGCGCCCGCGGGGCGGCTGGTGCTCGGCCACCAGGATGTGTTGCTCGAATTGCGTGATCTGCCCCAGTCCGCGCACGACCTGCTCGGCATTCCAGTGCCCACGCCGGCCGGGCCGGTACCGCTTGAAGCGTTGGCGCGCGTCGTGGATGCGCCCCCCGCCGTGCACTATGGCGTGCAACTGGATGGTCGTCCCAGCCTGGGGCTGGTGGTGCTCAAACAACCGGATGCCTCGACGGTTCCGGTCGATGCCGCGGTTGCACGCACGCTCAAAGCCTTGCAGGGACAACTGCCACCGGGCGCCCGCTGGGTGACGATCTATCGCCAGGCGCACCTGGTATCCCTGATCGGAACCGACCTCTCGCGCGACATGCTGATCGGCGGGGTACTCGCGATCCTGGTGCTGATCTGGCTGCTGGGCCGCCATCACGGGGTCGGCGTACTGGCGCTCAGCATCCCCACCGTGATCGTGCTGGCAATCGGCGGTCTGTACGCGTTCGGCCAGAGCCTCAACCTGTTGACGCTCGGCGCGCTGACCCTGGCCGTGGGCCTGCTGGTGGACGATGGCATCATCGTGCTGGAAGCGATCCAGCATCGCTGGGAGAACGGCACGCAAGGCTGGGCCGGCGTGCGCGCCGGGGTCGCCGACATCGCGCTTGCCGACATCACCGGCACGCTCACCACGATCGCGTCCTACCTGCCGCTGCTCGCGATCTCCGGTTTGGCCGGCTTGTTCATGCGGCCTTTCGCACTCGCGATGAGTCTCGCGCTGCTCGCATCGCTGCTGGTGTCGTTGACGCTGATTCCGCTGGTGCTGGGGCGCCGAAGTCATGTCGGCAAGGCATCGGTCAGCGGTCAGCGTTTTCTTGCCAGCTTGACGCGCGGCAACGGACGGCTGCTCGACTTCACGCTGCGGCGTCCGGGCTTGAGCCTCACCGGTGCCGCCGTGCTGTTCGTGATCTCGCTGGGCGCACTGGTGCTGGTGCCGGTGAATTTCCTGCCGCTGCCGAACGAGGGCGTGTTGCTCGACAGTTTTACCCTGTCGCCTGGAACCTCGCTCGACCAGACCCTGGCGACGGTGGATCGCATGAGTGCGGCGCTCAAGGCCGATCCTGCGGTTGCGCACGTGTACGCACGGATCGGTTCCGCCGAAGACACCGCCTACACCGAGAAGACCTCAGCGGGTGAAATCCAGATCGTGCTGAAGCCGGGTGTCGGCATCAACAACTTGAGCAAGCTTGCCGCGCACTTGCGCGAAGTGGCCCGACAGCCCGGGGTGGTACAGAGCATCGATACCCCGACCATCGAGCGGGTCGGGGAAAGTCTTTCGGGTTTGCCGCAGCCGTTCGAAATCACGCTGTTCGGCAACAGCGTCGACACCCTGCGCCGCCTGTCACAACAAATTACAGCGCGGCTCAAGACGGTGCCTGCGCTCACCGACATCTTCAACAACGATGCCTACCCGGTCACCCAACTGCAAATCGAGCCCCGCGCGGAGGTTTTGCGCAGCCTCGGCCTCACGCCAGCCAGTCTGGCCCGGCAACTCGGTTTGCTGCTGCGCGGTGAGGTGCTCGCCAGCGTGCCGTATGGCGCGAGCCGGCTCGACCTCTACCTGCGTCAGGCCGATGCGCCCTACCTCGACCTCGCACAACTCGCGCGCGAACCCATCTTCACACCCAAGGGTTGGGTGCCGTTGTCGCAGGTCGCGAAACTCGACCTGCAGGCACAACCCAATCGACTCGAACACTTCGGTGGCGAACGCGCCTTGACCATCCTGGCCACGCCGTTGCGGGCGCTCGGCAGCGTGGCTGCCGATGCCAAGGCGGCGTTGCACGGGCTCAAGCTGCCGCCGGGCTATCGCATCAGCTTCGGGGGCTTGTACCCGGAATTGATCCATACCGTCGAAGCGATCGGCCTTGCGATCGTGGTGGCGCTGGCCCTGATGCTGGGCATCCTCGCGTTGCAGTTCGGTGGTTGGCGGTTGCCGTTGATCTTGTTGCTGCAAGCGCCGCTCGCATTCACGGGCGGCGTGTTGTTGCTGGCGATGACCGGGGTGGGCCTGAATGCCACGGGCCTGATCGGGTTGCTCACGCTGGTGGGGATCAGCCTCAACCACGGCATCGTGCTGCTGACCTACGTGCGCGCGCATGAAAAACAGGGCATGTCACCCGAAGACGCCGTCCGTACCGCCACGCGCGAACGCCTGCGGCCCATCGTGCTGACGGCGCTCACTGCCGCGCTGGGCATGCTGCCTATCGCATTGGGATTCGGTGAAGGCGCCGCACCCGAACAGGGCCTCGCGATCGTGGTGCTGGGCGGCGTGCTGTGGAGTTCGGTACTTTCCACCAACCTGTTGCCGGCGCTGTACCTGCGCTGGGGGCGGGCGCGGTCATGAAGGCGCGTCGTCTCACGTGGCTGCTGCTTCTGCTGCTTACCGGCTGCGCCACGTACCAGCCGCTGCCGTTGAATCAACACGCCCGCGCACCCGCCCATCCGGCTGACATCAAGGTCGCCTCTTCGGTCCTGAAGTTGTTTCCACCCCGTCATCACCGCTTCGATCCCAGTCGCGGACTGGACATGACCGACGTCGCGATCCTCGCGGTGGCCAACAATCCGCGGCTGAAACTCGCACGCGATGAACGCGGCATCGCACATGCCCAGGCCTTCGCCGCGGGCCTGCTGCCCGACCCCGTGCTGGACCTCGCGCACGGCACGCCGACGGCCGGGCCTTACGAAACCTCGTCCTTCGATCTCGGCCTTTCCTACGACATCGAAGCGTTGCTCGTCCACCCGTTGGCCAAGCGCGCCGCGAACGCCTCGGCGCGCGAAGTCGACCTGAATCTGCTGTGGATGGAGTGGCAAGTGATCGGGGCGGCCCGCCAGCTCTTCGTGCGCGATGTCTATCAGGCGAACATGCTTGCGGTGTTGCGTGAAGAAACGGGCGTGCTCGCGAAACAGCATGCGCGACTGGTCGCGGTGAGCAAGGACGGCGGTGTCTCGCAGGCCGCGGTCGCCGCCGATCTTGCCAGCCTGCAGGCTGTCGAAACCCGTCTGCACGATGGTGAACGCCAGTTGCTCAAGACCCGGCAGGACCTGAACGCTTTGCTGGGTTTGTCGCCCAAGGCGCATCTGCACCTGGTCGGACCGACAACCGTCCCCGCGCTCGGTGACGCCGATGTGGCACGCGCACTCGACGCACTTCCGCATCGACGCCCTGATTTGCTGGCCCTGCAGGCAGGTTACCGAAGTGCCGATGCACGTTACCGTCAGGCGATTCTGGAGCAGTTTCCGGCCATCCAGATCGGCTTCACGCGGGCACGTGATGCCGACGCCATCTACACCCGTGGTTTCCAGATCTCGCTGACCCTGCCGATCTTCAACCGCAACCGCGGCAACGTCGCGATCACGAAGGCCACGCGCAAGGAGCTGCACGACCAGTACGCCATTCGCCTGTCGCAGGCACGCGCTCAGGCCGAGCAAATCCTTCAGGACCAGGCGTTGTTTGCGCGCCAACGCGCGCAGGTCCGGCAAGCGACGAAGTTCACTTCAGAAACCCTCGACCATGCCCGTGCAATCGCACTGCCAGGCGACATGTCCGGCATGTCCCAAGCCCAACTCCAAGCCAACGCATTCGATCGCAAACTGGCGCTGTTGAGCATCAATGAATCCATGCTGGAGCAGGGGGTGGCGCTGCAGGCGCTTTTGGGGACGATCGCACCGTACAGCCTGGGCAAAACCCTCAAGTCGCGCTGAGCCTTGCATTCACCAGCCGAAACGGCAAGGCACATTGTCTCCGTTGATCTGCGGCGTCCGTTCATGCACGGCCAGCGGACGCTGGCGCACGGATAGATCGCCAGCTTCGGCTTGGGGCCGCGCAGAGCCGCAGGCTTTCGACTGGCTCGCTTGCCAACATGAGATGGTGCGAAACTGTCGCGCTGAACCCTGACAGTCGGAGTGTTTGCATGAATCACGCCGCGGTTTCGCCGGTGTTGCTCGTCCATGGCGGCGCAGGCGTCATCCGTCGCGACATGGATGCGGCGACCGAGCATGCGGTGCGCGATGCACTGGCCGAAGCGCTGCGGCGCGGGCATGCGCGGCTCGCGGCGGGTGGTTCCGCCTTGGATGCGGTGGCCGCGGCGGTGACCACGCTGGAAGACGCGCCGTATTTCAACGCCGGCCACGGCGCGGTATTCACGCATGATGGCCACAACGAACTCGATGCCGCGATCATGGATGGCGCCGCGCTGCGTGCGGGCGCGATCGCCGGCGTGCAGCGCGTACGCAATCCGATCGTGCTCGCGCGCGCGGTGATGGAACACTCGCAGCACGTGATGCTGGCGGGTGCGGGCGCTGAATCCTTCGCGGAGGCGCAGGGCGTCGCGTTGGTCGATCCCGGTTACTTCCGCACGGAGCGACGCTGGCGCGAACTCGAAGCGGCCAAGACACAAGCCCGGCAGGGCGGGCCGGTCGATCACTTCGGCACCGTCGGCGCGGTGGCGCTGGATGCTCAGGGTCGCCTCGCCGCCGCGACCTCGACCGGCGGCATGACCGACAAGCGCTGGGGTCGCATCGGCGATGCGCCGGTGATCGGCGCTGGCACCTATGCCAACGCGGCTTGCGCGATGAGCGGCACCGGTTGGGGCGAGTTCTACATCCGCACCGCCGCCGCGCACGCGGTGTGCATGCGGGTGGCGGCGATGCACGAGACGGTCGGCGAAGCGGCTGCGCGCGTCATCAACGGGGAAATACCGGCGCTCGGTGGCAGCGGTGGCGCGATCGTGCTGGGTGCGGATGGCGCCTTCGCGATGCCGTTCAACACCGACGGCATGTATCGCGGACGCGTGGGGTCGGACGGCGTGCCGCACGTGGCGATCTGGCCGGACGAAAACACCTGGGCCGCGGCGCAAGGGTGACGTCCGTTGCCGGTTCTGCGACCATCATGCCGGGTTCGCTGCAGGGCAGGGATCGATGAACGCGACTGCACCGCTGCACTGGCTTCCGCCTCATGCGCAGTACACGGGCCTGCACGCCGGGTTCTGGCGACGTGTGCTGGCGTACCTGATCGACGGCGTGATCCTCGCGCCCGCGTTCGCGGTGTTGTATCTGGGGGTCGCGGGGCCGGCGTGGTTTCCGGCATTCGTGCAACAGGACGCGCCAGTGGCGTGGCGCGTGTTGTCGCCGTGGTGGATGCTGTGGCTGGTGGTTCCATGGCTGTACTTCGCGCTGTGCGAGG
Organism: Rhodanobacteraceae bacterium; assembly: GCA_004299705.1. Classification (GTDB taxonomy): domain Bacteria; phylum Pseudomonadota; class Gammaproteobacteria; order Xanthomonadales; family Rhodanobacteraceae; genus 66-474. Next base: position 85,887 of record SCQS01000061.1, read on the forward strand.
CGTCGCCGTGGCAGGCCACACCGGGCAAGCTGGCGCTGGGGTTGGGGGTCACCGATGAATACGGGCGCCGGATCGGCTTCGGGCGCTCGAGCGGACGCTTCTTCGGCAAGTTGCTGTCCGGCCTGATCCTGGACATCGGTTACATGCTCGCCGGTTGGACGCCGCGCAAGCAGGCGCTGCACGATTTGATGGCGGGTTGCTGCGTGGTGCGCACGCGAGGATTGCTGGCGTGGCAACACGAGCAGGCAGCGGCGCCCGAGTCGCTGGACGCAGCCGGCGCGCGCGCGGCACTGCCGCAAACCGGCATGCCGGGCTGGGCGATCGCGCTGCTCGTGGCCGTCGTGGGCGTGTTCGTGGTGCTGCCGGTCGCCGGCGTGCTGGCCGTGATCGCGGTCCCCGTGTACCAGGGTTACGCCGTGCGCGCGGAAGTGGCACAAGGCATCGGGTTGACCCGGCGCGCACGCTCGCTGATCGCCGAATACATCGGCGAGCGCGGCGCGCTGCCCGAGGACAACGCCGCGCTTGGCCTGCCGAAACCCGAAGCCATCCACGCCCGTTACGTCACCAGCGTGCGCGTTGCCGGCGGCAAGGTGGTGGTCACCTACGGCAACCGGGCCAACGCCTGGATCCGCGGCGGCCACGTGGTGATGGCACCGCTGGGCAATGCCGCCAAGCTGCGCTGGCAATGCAGCAGCCCCGACATTCGCGACTGGTACCTGCCCGAGAGTTGCCGCTGAGCGGCACTCAGTATTCGATGTGCGCGCGGATGCCGATGAAGCGCGCCGGGCCACGGTCGCGGTTGTAGCCGGGGTTGCGGATGAACTGGAAATCGGGGCTCAGCGTGAGGTGCGGCAACAACTGGATCGCGTAATAGGCCTCCGCGATTTCCTCGTGCCCGTAGTTCAACTTGCCGTCGCAAAGCAGGAAGCCGCAGCCGCCGGCGGCAAGATAATCGCGATGTTCATGTGACAACGCATTCATGGCGAAGGCAATACCGAGGCGGTCCTGCGCGCGGTGCCAGTGCACGCCCGAAACCTGCGCACCGATACTGGCGTCGCGGTCGACCTCGGTGAACACGAACGATTCGGTGTGGCCGTCGTTCCAGCCGTAGCGCGCGAACAGTCCGGTGTCGCCGCCGTCGGCCAGCGGCAGTTCGGCGTTGATCGCGTAGCCGTACTTGCGGCGGCCATCGCGATCGTCGGCGACGATGTCCGGTTGCGTGCCGGTGGCTTTCGCAATCGCAAGCGCGTCGCGATAGCTGCCCATTCGCCCGATATTGCGAAACACCAGCAGGCGTAGCGCCCAGCCGTCCGGCGCACCGCGCAAGGTCAGTTGCGCCTGTGCGCCACGTGCCCGCGTCAGTGGTGCTTCCAGGGTCTGGCCGTTCGCGAAGGTCGGCATCTGGTACACACCGTAGCGCAAGGTCCAGTGCGGGTTCACCCAGGCGATCATCACGCCGTTGCTGTAGCCGCGGGTGTCGGCCGCGAAGTCCCAGGCCGGGTTGTTCCACAGCGTCCAGTTCATGAACTGGGTGCGCGTGGAGTTGGCGTAGCGGTTCTTGTCGAAGTCGTCGTTGACCGCCATCTTGCCGAGCTTCACCTCGACAAACCGCGACGCCTGCGTGCCCGGCAACTGATCCTGCGCGCGTTCCACCGGTTGCGTGTCGTTGTCCAGCGGCAAGGTCCATTGCAGATAGCGGCGCGCCACGTAGGCGCGCTTGCCGAGTTGCACCGCGCCCGAGCGGATCACGTCGCCATTGGTGAGCCCGGCAAGGCCGGTCGCGCCACTGACGCCCTCGCCCTTGAACATCTCGATGTCGAAATAGAACTGCAGGTGCGCGGGCAGTTGCACGCCGAAATAGGCACCGAAGGTGTGCGACTGCTCGGTGTCGCCGCCGGCCTTCAGGCTCAAGGGGCCGGAGTAGGGCGAGCGCAGCGCGTCCTGATGCTGATCGACGAAGGTGTATTGCGCACCCAGCAACTGCGGCACGAACAGGCGCGGCGACTCATCGGCGCAGGCGAGGCCGGGAAGCAGGATCGCGGTCAACAGGATGCAGGCGAAACGCACGGGCAACCCTCCTGCGGCATCGTCTTCGCGGCGCGGCCGCCACGCGCGCCGGCTCATTGTGCGCCCGCCGTCGTGGAAGCAGCGTGGTCCGCATGCCACCAACCACCGCCCAGCGCCTGGAACAGCGCGGCGGTGTCACCGTAGCGGTTGACGCGGGCTTGCACCAGGGCGATGCGTGCTTGCTGATCGGCCTGTTCGGCCTGCAGCACGGCCAGATGGTCGATGTCGCCCAACGCGAACTGGCGGCGTGCGATATCGAGGCTGTGCGCCGTCGCGCGTGCGGCGGTTTCGGCCGCGGCCAGCGCGTCGGCATCGCTCTTCAATGCGTACAGCGTGTCGGCCACGTTCTGCAGCGCCGCAATCACGCTGGCACGATATTGTGCCTTGGCTGCGGCGAATGCCGCTTCGGCCGCGCGCTGCTGGTGCTTCAGACTGCCGGCGTCGAACACGGGTTCGGCGATGTCAGCGGCGAGGCTCCAGAACAAGGTGCCGTGCGCGAACAGCTTGGCGATGTCGGTGGGCGCACTGCCGGCATCGGCGCTCAGGGTGAATTTCGGCAGGCGGTTGGCGATGGCGACGCCGACCTCGGCACTGGCCGCGTGCAGTTCGGCCTCGGCCGCGCGCACGTCGGGACGACGCTCGACCAGTTGCGCGGGCATGGTGAGCGGCAGCTCGCGCGGTAGCCGCAGGTCGGCGAGTTCGAACCGGGTCGCCGGCGCATCGGAAGGTGCCTCGCCCAGCAGCGCGGCCAGCGCGTCGCCTTGCTGTTCCAATTGTTTTTGCAGGGGCGGCAGTGCGGCTTCGGTCTGCGCCAGCGCGGCCTGCTGCGCGGCGACGGCGGCTTCCGGCACCGCGCCCAGCGCGAGCTGGCGTTGCAGTGAAACCAGCGTGGCACGTTGGCCGGCGATGATTTGTCGCGTGGCCTCGATCTGCGCGCGGAGGCCGGCCTGGTTGATCGCCGCCACCACCACGTTCGCGCTCAGGCTCAGGCGTGCGGCTGCGAGCTGGAAGCGTTGCACGTCGACCTGGGCGCGCAGCGCTTCGAGCTGGCGACGGGTGCCGCCGAACAGGTCCGGTGCCCACGACACGTCGACTTGCGCGGTGTGCAGGGTGTAGTAATCGACGTTTGACGCGAGCGGGCTGGCCAGCGTGGCGGCGGTGCGCTGGCGCGACACGTTGTAGTCGGCCGTGGCATTCGGATACAACGCACCCTTGCCAGCCGCGAGATTTTCCCGGGCCTCGCGCAGCGCCGCCTGCGCGGCGGCCATGTTCGGATTGGCCGCGAGCGCCTGCCGCACCAGCGCATCCAGTGGCTGCGAGTGGAACAGTGTCCACCACTCGGCGGGCACGTCCGTGCCAGTGACGAGGCGCTGCGCATCGCCGCCGTGCCCGAGTTCGGCGGGCAAGGATTGCGCGGTGTAACGATCGGCATGCGGCGGCGCGGGACGGTGGAAATCCGGCACCGCCATGCAGCCACCGAGGGCGAACGTGGCCACCGCCAATGACAGCGCGCGCAGCACGAACGAGGGATTGCGGGTTGTCATGGCAGCACCTCGTCTTGCGTCGGCGCGGGGTTTGCGGGGCGCGGCGCTTGCCGCCGTTCGCACCAGCTCTCCATCGCGTAGTACAGCGACGGCAGCAGGTACAGCGTGAGCAGGGTCGCGAGCGCGAGGCCGCCAACCACCACGGTCGCGAGTTCGCGCTGCACGTCGGTGCCGATGCCGCTGGCGAGCGCGGCGGGCAGCATGCCAAGGGTGGCGACAGTCGCTGTCATCAGCACCGGGCGGAAGCGTTCGCTGGCGCCCTCGATCACGGCCTTCGCCAACGGCAGGCCTTCGCGGCGGTGCCGGTTGATGTTGGCGATCATGATGATGCCGTTTTGCACCGCCACCCCGAACAAGGCGATGAAGCCCACCGCGGTCGCGATGTTGAGCGTGTAGCCGCGCAGGTGCAGCGCCGCCAGTCCGCCCAGCGTCGCCAGCGGCACCACGATGAGCACCAGCAGCGCCACGCGCAGCTTGCCGAATTCGCCATACAGCAGCACCAGCATGATCGCCAGCATCATGCCCATCACCACGACCAGGCGTGCCTGCGCGCGCTGCGCCTCCTGGAAGGAACCGGCCCACTGCAGGGAAAAGCGTTGCGGATCGTAGTGCACCTTGCGCGCGAGCAGCCGCTGCGCATCGGCCACGAAGCTGGACAGCGCCATGCGGTCGTTGCTGACGGTGATCGACAACTCGCGCCGTCCCATGTTGTGGTCGATGGTGCCTTCGCCGGTCTGGAACGCGATGTGCGCGACCAACGCCAGCGGAACCTGAGCGCCGTTGGCCGCGGTCAGTGGCAGCCGGCCGATCGCCTGCGCATTGTCCGCCACGGCGTTCGGCACCCGCGCGGTGACGTTGTAGACGCGGTCGCCGACATACGCCTGCGTGATCGGCGCGCCGCCGATCGCGGTCTGGATCAGGTTGGTGATGTCGGCGATGTTGATGCCGTAGCGCGCGGCGGCGGCGCGATCGGTGCGGATCACCAGTTGCGTGATCGGCGGCTCCTCGAAGATCGAGGCTTCGGTGCCGGGGATCGTCTTCAGCGTGTCCACGACCCGTCCGGCGATGCGGCGCATGGCCTTGAAATCCTTGCCGTAGACGTACAGCACCAGTGCGCTGTGCGCGCCACTGATGAGGTCGTTCAAGTTGTCCGCGATCGGCTGGCTGACGCGGATGGACATGGCCGGCAGTTCCTTGTCGAGCCGTGTCTGGAACGCGCGCAGGAAACGGGCGCGATCCATGCCCGCTGGCCAGTCGGAATAGGGTTTCAGGATGATGTCGGCTTCGATGTGCGAGGGCGTCCACGGATCGGTACCGTCGTCGCTGCGGCCGAGTTGGGTCACGGCGTAGGTGACTTCCGGGAACGTGCGCACCACGCGGCGCAGGCGTCCTGCCATCCGGCTGGCTTCATCAAGCGACAGGCCGGTCGGCATCTGCACCTGCAGCCACAGCGCGCCTTCGTCGAGGTTGGGCATGAACTCGCTGCCCAGCGTCAAGCCGAGCCCGGTCACCGCGACGAATGCCAGCCCGGTGGCGGCGAGCGCGAGGCGCGGCCGCCGCAGCAACTTGCCGAGGCCCGAGCGGAAGCCGCGCTGCATCCGTTCCAGCGGGCGGTTGTGGAAGGGCTTGCGCGGTTTGCGCAGCGCAAGATACGCCAGTCCCGGAATCAGGGTGATCGTGCACAACAGCGCGGCCAGCAGCGCGTAGCTCACGGTGAACGCGATCGGACGCGACAGGCGGCCGGCGGCGTGCTCGAACGCGAACAGCGGCAGGTAGGCGGTGATGATGATGAGGATCGCGAAGAAGATCGGCTTGCCGACCTGGGTCGCGGCACCCAGCACGCTGGTGGGCGCGAGCGCCTCGCCGGGGCGGGCTTCGCGCCGCAGCAGGATCGCCTCGGTGACCACGATCGCGCCGTCCACGATCACGCCGAAGTCGATCGCACCGATCGAGAACAGGTTCATCGGCATGTGCGTCAGGTGCATCACGATGAACACCGTGGCCAGCGACATCGGGATCGTCACCGCCACCACCAGTGCGGGGCGCACGTCACCCAGGAACAGGAACAGCACGATGCAGACCAGCGCCACGCCTTCCAGCACGATGTGGAACACGTTGTCGATGGTCGATTGCACCAGGTAATCGCGGTCGTAATAGGGCACGATGCGCACGCCCTGCGGCGCGAGCTGGCGGTTCAACTCGGCCACCCTGGCGTGCACGGCCTTCAGCACGTCGGACGCGTTTTCGCCATTCAGCAGATCGACGATGCCCTCGATGGTGTCCGGGTTGCCGTTCACGCCCAGGATGCCCTGGCGAATCTGGTGGCCGTAGCGCAAGGTGCCGAGATCGCGCACCAGCACCGGCACGCCGTGCGATTCGCTCACCACGATGTCGCCCAGATCCTTGAGCGTGTGCAACATGCCAATACCGCGCACGATGTAGCTCTGCTCGCCGCGGGTGATGCGGCCACCACCGGCGTTGGAGGTATTGGCCTGGATGGCCTGCGTCACCTGGCTGACGCCGACGCCGTAGCGCTGCAGGCTGGCCGGGTCCAGCACCAGCTGGAATTCCTTGGTGAAGCCGCCGAAGTTGTCCACGTTGGCGACGCCGGGAATCGCTTCCAGCGCCGGGATCACCGTCCAGTGCTGGATCCCGGAAATCTGCATCAGGTTTTTGGTATCGGACTCCAGCGTGTAGCGGTAGATTTCCCCGGCCGGCCCCGACACGGGGTTGAGGCCGGGCGTGACGCCGGGCGGCAGCGTCACCTGCGCGAGGCGCGCCATCACGCGTTCGCGTTCCCAGTACTCGTCGCTGCCATCCTTGAACACCAGCGTGATCAGCGACAGGCCGAAAGTGCTGTTGGAACGCATGTGGATCAGCCCCGGCGTGCCGGCCAGCGCGCGCTCCAGCGGCGTCGTGATTTCCTGCTCGATCTCCTCGGCGGCGAGGCCCGGCACCTGCGTGGTCACCTGCACGTAGACGTCCGCCAGGTGCGGGTAGGCGGTGATCGACAGCTGCGTCCACGCATACCAGCCGAACAGCACCACCAGCACGCTGACCACGAAGAACAGCTTGCGCCGCGTGAAGCACAGCTCGAGGATCCGGTCAATCATTGAGCAGCACTCCGCCCGCCACGATCACGCGCTCGCCGGCCTTGAGGCCCTTCAACACGCGCGCATCCGTGCTTTCCTCGTAACCCAGTTCCACCGTGCGGCGCGCGAACGTCCACGGCGCCACCTCGACGAACACCGTGGTGCTGTCGTTGTTCATCAGCAACGCCGATTGCGGCACGAACACTTGCGCCGGCTGCCGCGCGGCAATGCTGGCGCGCGCGTACATGTTGGGTTTCAGCGCGTGGTCGGCGTTGTCGATCACGATGCGCACCGGGTTGCGGTGCGTGTCGGGATCGAGCACCGCGCCGATCGAATCGACCTTGCCTTGGAATACGCGGCCTGGCCAGGCCGGCACACTGGCTTCTGCAGCCTGGCCGTTCTGCACGAGCCCCAGTTCGTCCGCGGGCACCTGCGCGGTCACCCAGACGCGGTCGATGTTGGCGATGGTCATCAGCGACGCCGTCGGATCATTCACGAACATGCCCGGCGACACCGACAGCGCGGTGATGGTGCCTGCGATCGGCGCGCGCACCTGGATCGGGCGCGGCGCCTGTGCGGAAGGATTGCCACCCAGCGCCTGCAACCGCGCCTGCGCGCGCCTGTATTCGGTTTCGGCCTGCACCACACCGCTCTGCGCGGCTTCCAGATCCTTGCCGGCCGCGCCGCCGGCGCGCTCGACGCCGCGGGTACGGATTAGGGTTTTTTGCGCAAGCGTGAGTGCATCGCGCGCCTTGGCCACGTCGGCGTACGCCTGCGCCATGTCGCCCGAATCGATCACCGCCAGCAACTGGCCACGCCTGACGCGTTGGCCGAGATCGACGTGCAGTTCGACTACGCGCCCGACGAGTGCCGGCAGCACGTTCGCGACGTGCGCGGGGTCGGCTTCGACGGTGGCAGGAAAATCGAGTTCATGCGGCGCCTGGTGCAGTTCGACCGTGGCGACCCTGATCCGCTGGCGCAGCGGTGAGGCGGCCGGCACTTCGATCAGGGCGCCTTTGCGGACGAAGGCGGGCGTTGCGGCGGCGGCTTGCGTGCCGTGCGAACAGCCGCCCAGCAGCGCCACGCTGCCGCAAGCCAACATGGCGGTGGCCAAGCGCGTGAGGAAGGTGCCGCGACTGCTTGCGGGAATGTCGTCCGGACTCGCGTCCGTCGCGCGTCGGGCGTCGTCGCGGTGCCATGTGGCATGCGGGCGGCGGGAAGCCGGGTCGGATTTCCACGCGCACTGCAGTGCGCTGTCGCGCAAGCCAGCACGGCGCAGGCGCGCGTCGGCCTGCATGCGCGCAATACCGCGCAGGCAACGTGCCCGCGCGAGACGGAATGCTTGGATGAAACGCATGACTCACCTCCGATCCCGCGGGACGGAGGCGAGCGAATCAGCTACAGCCGATTACCCGCCCGCGTGAGGCCGCGGATCGTCAACGGGTTTTCATTGGCCAACGCAGACGCGCGCACGGTCGGGCGGGCGTCTGCGCTGGTACTCGGGTAGCTGTCCATTGGATGCCTGAAAGGAAATCGAAAGCTTCTGGATGGCCAAAAGCGCGCGCACGATACGACCGCCCGCGCCGGGCGTCAACAGAAATTTCTCGGATGCAAGCGCCGGTTGCGGCGCGTTCACCAGGATGGACGGCTGGCGCGCGGACGACACGCACTTCGAAACACGGAATCGCCGGGTCTCGCCGGCTGCGTGCCGTTGCGGGTTTTTCCCGACGTGGTGGCTTCACGGCATCTTGGCTTCATGTATGCAACGTTATAACATATCAAAAGTATTCGAAACGGAGCAGCAACGCATGCACTTGAAAGCCTTGTTCCTGGCCACGACGGCCGCACTGGGCGCAGGCATCCCGTTGGCCGCGGCGCTGGCCCAGGGAGCCCCGCAGACCACGCAAAATGGATCGGCGGCGGCCGGCAACGCCAAGCCTGCAAGCCCCAAGACACTCGACACCATCCACGTGATCGCAACGCTGGATCGATCACGCAACGCGCTGTCGCCCGATACCGGCACCAGCGAAACCCTGTTCACCCAGCAGACCCTGCAGCAGATGCCGCAGGGCGACAACGCGCCGCTGAACCAGGTGCTGTTGCAGGCGCCCGGCGTGGTGCAGGATTCGTTCGGGCAACTGCACGTGCGCGGCAACCACGGCAACCTGCAATACCGCATCAACGGCATCATCATTCCCGAAAGCATCAGCGGCTTCGGCCAGACGCTGGACACGCGCGCGATCGAGTCGATGCAATTCCTGACCGGCGCGCTGCCGGCGCAATACGGCTACCGCACCGCCGGCGTGGTCAACATCACCACCAAGAACGGCGCGCAACTCGGCAACGGCGGCAACTTCACCTTGTACGGCGGCTCGTTCGGCACCTTCAACCCCAGCTTCGAACTCCACGGCGATGAGGGGCGCTGGTCGTATTACCTGACCGCGAATTTCCTCCGGAACAACATCGGCATCCAGAATCCGACGCCGTCGCGCAACGCCATCCACGACCATACCGACCAGTTGCAGTCGTTCGGTTACGTGTCGTACCTGATCGACTCGACCACCCGCGCCGGTTTCTATTTCGGCACCGCGGACAACCGCTTCCAGATTCCGGACAATCCCGGCCAGCAGCCCGGATTCGCTTACGGCGACATCACGGATTTCAACTCGGCGGACTTGAACGAGAACCAGCGCGAGGTCACGCGCTTCGGCATCTTCAGCCTGCAGGGGCACTCGGAAGCCCTGCAGACCGATTACCAGATCGCGATCGGCCAGCGCTTCAGCAGCATCGATTTCCAGCCCGATCCGATCGGCGACCTGATGTTCAACGGCGTCGCCTCCACGATCGGCAACCGCAACCGCGCCAACACCCTGCAGGCCGATTTCTCGACCCCGATCGGTGATGCACACCTGTTGCGCTATGGGCTGTTCGTCGAGCAGCAACGGGCCATCGCCAACAACAGTTCGCTGGTATTCCCGGCCGATGCGGACGGCAACCAGACCTCCACGATCCCGTTCACGATCGTCGATGACCACGCCAAGATCGCGCATCTCTACGGTGCGTACGTGCAGGACCAGTGGCAGGTCGCCGACAACCTGGTGGTCAACTACGGCCTGCGCGCGGATCGCGTCAGCGCCTACGTGCACGAAGGCCAGGTCAGCCCGCGTCTCGGCATGGTCTGGAACGTGACGCCGAATACGACCTTGCATGCCGGGTATTCACGCTACTTCACGCCGCCCGACACCGAGCTGATCTCGCCCACCGACATCGCGCTGTTCCAGGGCACCACCAACCAGGTGCGCAGCGAGGTCAATACCGAGGTGAAGTCTGAACGTTCGAACTATTACGACGTGGGCGTGCAGCAACAGGTCGGCAGGTACCTGACGCTGGGACTCGATGGTTACTACAGCGAGGTCACCGACCTGCAGGACGAGGGCCAGTTCGGCGCGGCGCTGGTGTACTCGCCGTTCAACTACGCGCGCGGACGTGTGCGCGGCATCGAATTTTCGGCCAACTACCAGCGCGGCGCGTGGAGCGCGTACTTCAACCTCGCGCAGAGCCGCGCGATGGGCAAGGACGTTGTCTCCGACCAGTTCAATTTCGATCCGCAGGAGCTGGCTTACATCGCCAGTCATTGGGTGCACCTGGACCACGACCAGAAACTCGCGGCCTCGGGTGGGGTGAATTACGCGATCGATGCCGATACCCGCGTGGGTGCGGATTTCCTGTACGGCAGCGGCTTGCGTCGCGGTTTCGCCAACACCAGTTCGCTGCCTTCGTATTTCCAGTTGAACCTGAGCCTGGAACACGGCTTCAGGCTGCCGGGCTTCGGCAAGCTGGATGCGCGCCTGGCCGTCATCAACGCACTGGATCGCCTGTACGAACTGCGCGACGGTTCCGGCATCGGCGTCGGCGCGCCGCAGTACGGCCCGCGCCGCGGGGTGTACCTGGGCTTGAGCAAGGATTTTTGAACGAACCGCGGGATTGGGATCGCCGCAACCCCGCCGCACGAGCGGCGGGGTTGGCGCGTCAGGCTGCCTGTCGCGAGGCGCGCTTGCGGTCGATCTCGGTGAGGTGTCGCTTGCGCAGCCGGATTTCCTTCGGCGTGACTTCGACCAGTTCGTCGTCGTCGATGAACTCCAGCGCCTGTTCCAGCGACAGCTTCACGTACGGCGTCAGGGTCAACGCATCGTCCTTGCCGGAGGCGCGGACGTTGGTGAGCTGCTTGCCGCGCAGCGCGTTGACGGTGAGGTCGTTGTCCTTGGCGTGGATGCCGACCAACTGGCCTTCGTAGATCTGCGCGCCGGCGTCGATCAGCATGCGGCCGCGGTCCTGCAGGCCCCACAGCGCGTAAGCCGGGGCCGGGCCGGTGCCGTTCGAGATCATCACGCCGTTGGCGCGCTTGCCGATCATGCCTTCCGATTTCGGGCCGTAATGGTCGAACACGTGGAACATCAGGCCGGTGCCCGCGGTCAGCGTGCGGAATTCGGTCTGGAAGCCGATCAGTCCGCGCGCCGGAATCATGTATTCCAACCGCACGCGACCCTTGCCGTCGGGCTCCATGTTCTTCAGTTGCCCGCGTCGCGTGCCGAGTTTTTCCATCACGCCGCCCTGGTATTGCTCTTCCAGGTCGACGACCAGTTGCTCCCAGGGTTCCTGCAGCACGCCGTCGATCTCGCGCACGATCACTTCCGGACGCGACACCGCGAGTTCGTAACCTTCGCGTCGCATCGTCTCGATCAGGATCGACAGGTGCAACTCGCCGCGGCCCGACACCTTGAACTTGTCCGGGTCGGCCGTTTCCTCGACCCGCAGCGCGACGTTGTGCAGTGTTTCGCGGGTCAGGCGCTCGCGGATCTGGCGGCTGGTGAGGAACTTGCCGCCCGAGAGATCCTTGCTGCCGGCGAACGGCGAGCTGTTGACCTGGAAGGTCATGCTGATGGTGGGTTCGTCCACCGTCAGCGCGGGCAGCGCTTCCACCGCCGACGGATCGCAAATGGTGTCGGAGATGCTCAAGTCCGGAATGCCCGACAGCGCGATGATGTCGCCGGCCTGGGCCTCGGATACCTCGCGGCGTTCCAGCCCCATGAAGCCCAGCACCTGCAGCACCTTGCCGTTGCGGCGTCCGCCTTCGTGGTCGACGATCACGACCGGCATGTTGGTGCGGATCTGGCCGCGCTGCACGCGGCCGACGCCGATCACGCCGACGTAGCTGGAATAATCGAGCGATGACACCCGCATCTGGAACGGGCCGTCCAGGTCGACCTGCGGCGGCGCGACGTGCCGGGTGATCGCTTCGAACAGCGGCGTCATGTCGCCGGACCGCACGTCGGGCTCGAGCCCCGCGTAACCGTGCAGCGCCGAGGCGTACACGATCGGAAAATCGAGCTGTTCCTCGTTGGCGCCGAGGCGATCGAACAGATCGAAGGTCTGGTTGACGACCCAGTCCGGGCGCGCACCGGGACGATCGACCTTGTTGACCACCACGATCGGCTTGAAACCCATCTGGAATGCCTTCTGTGTCACGAAGCGCGTCTGCGGCATCGGGCCGTCCATCGCGTCGACCAGGATCAGCACCGAATCGACCATCGACAGCACGCGCTCGACTTCGCCGCCGAAGTCGGCGTGTCCGGGCGTGTCCACGATGTTGATGCGCCACTCTTCGCCGCGCGGATCGGTCCAGCGGATCGCCGTGTTCTTGGACAGGATCGTGATGCCGCGCTCGCGCTCCAGGTCGTTGCTGTCCATCACGCGGTCGGGCACGGCGGCACGTTCCGACAAGGTGCCGGACTGCTTCAGCAGCTGGTCGACCAGCGTGGTCTTGCCGTGGTCGACGTGGGCGACGATCGCGATGTTTCTGAGGTTTTTGATGGACATTGGACACAGGCGAGCCGTCACGGTCATGGACCATGACAGCTTCAGACGAAAGAGAGACCCCGCTATTGTAGCGGATTTCGGTTCTGCAATCTGAACCGCAGCCGGCAGTTGGCGGTCACTGGGCCGTCCAGCCCCCATCCACCACGATCGTTTGCCCGGTGATGTTGCGGGCCGCGGGGGAAATCAGGAAGGCGACGATGCCGGCGATTTCATCGATGCCGATGAAGGCGCGCTTCGGCATGGGCTTCAGCATGATCTCGTTGACCACTTGGTTTTCCGTGATGCCGTGGGTGCGCGCCTGCGCGGCGATCTGCTTTTCGACCAGCGGCGTTTTCACGTAGGCCGGGCAGATGGTGTTGATGGTGATGTCGGCGTTCGCGGTTTCGAGTGCCATCACCTTCGAGAACCCGAGCAGCCCGTGCTTGGCCGCGACGTAGGCGCTCTTGAACGGCGAGGCGACCAGCGAATGCACCGAGCCGGTGTTGACGATGCGCCCGAAATTCCGCGCGCGCATGCCCGGCAGCAGGGCGCGGGTCAGGCGCGCGACGCCGGTCAGCATCACATCCACCAGCAGCGCCCATTTCTCGACGGGGAACTCTTCCAGTCGCGACACGAACTGCAGACCGGCATTGTTGATCAGCACTTCGACCGGGCAAGGCAACGCTTGCATCAGCGCAGCCACGCTGGCGTCGGAGGTGACATCCAATGCCAGCGCGTCGGCTTGCCCGCCCACGCCGCGGATCTCCTCGGCCACTTTTTGGGCGGCTGCCGCGTCCATGTCCGTTACCACGATGCGGTGGCCCGCTTTCGCAAGTTCCTCAGCGACGCCCGCGCCGATGCCGCTGCCCGCGCCGGTGATCAGGATGTTCATGCGTTGCCCTCCGTGCCGTGCTCAATAGGGATTGCCCAGCGCAATCGTCAACCGCACGCCAATGGTGCGCGGCTGCGTCAGTACCACCGGCACCGGTGCGAACGGGTCGTATTCGTTGGCGGTCGTGGTGGCCGAAACCTGGCCGGCCTTGTCGAAGGCATTGTGCAGGAACGCGTCCACCTCGATGCCATGCGGCGCGTAGATCGCGAGATCCAGATTGGTCAGGTTGTAGCCGGGCATCCGGTAATACGGCGCGATCGGGCTGCCCTTGTAGCCGGCGGTGCGGTTGCCGACCCAGACATCGCTGAGCGTGAACTGGCCGGTGGAGGCGCTGCCCACGTTGAACCCGTAGGTCGCTGCCAGGGCCACGTTGAACTTCGCCGAGAACGGCAGTCGGGCGCCGGGTTGCGCGAGGCCCAGCGCCGGCACCGCCGAACTGAGCTTCGCGTCGGTGTACGCGCCCGAAGCCGTGAAGGTCAGGTGCGACGTGGCTTTCAGCGCCGCACTCAATTCGGCGCCCTTGATGCGCGCGCTGCCGCCGTTCTCGATCTGGTTGATGCCGCCGTTGTTGACGGTCAGCTGGATGCGCGACCAGGCGATGTCGTACACGTCGGCATTCAGCGTGGCGCGGCCGTCCAGCAAGGTTGCCTTTTCGCCGATTTCGTAGTTCCACAACTTGTCGGGCTGGAAGGTTGGCGCTCCCTTGCCGAGCTGCAGCACGAAGTTGGGTCCGCCTGGCCGGTAACCGCTGGCGACCTTGGCGTAGACCATGAAATTCTTCGTGAAGTGGTAACTCGGATTCAGCAGCCACGTGGTCACGCTCTGCGTCGAGGTCGCGTTTTCATGGGTGGTGAACCCGGGCGCGGTCGGCACGACCAGCCAGCCGTTCGCGAATTGCTGGTAGTGCTGGGAGTTGCGGCTGTAGCGTGCACCCACGGTGAGGTCGAACTGGTCCGTGAAGTGATACGTGCCGTCGGCGAACACGGACGTTTCCTTGTACAGGCTGGGCAGCACGCCGTAGAACGGCGAGAAACCGAACAGCAGGTTTGCAGGATCGGCGCGATTCTGCAGGTTCACGAATTCGTCGGTGGTTTCGTGTGCGCCGTAGGCGCCGACCAACCATTCGAACCGCTGGTCCTGCGGCGATTCCAGCCGGAATTCCTGGGTGGTCTTTTTGGTGCTGGTGTCGACATACAAGCCGTACAACTGCGGGCCGAAGATCGGCGCCAGCAAGGTGTTGTACATGTCGCTGAGATCGGTGAGATAGGTGCCGTTGTTGTTCTGGTAGGCCGTGATCGAAGTGAACTTTGCCCAGTGCAGGTTCCATTCGATGTCGCCCGAGAACATCCGCAGCGAAGACGATGCGGGCTGGTGCAGTGCGAATTGCTGGTCGTAGGTGCCCTGGGTGGGCTGCCCGGTCTGGATGTTGCGGAAATCCACGTCGAGGCCATTGGCGTGGATCTTCTGGGAAAACGCGGACAGCTTCACGCTGAGGTCGGGCGTGATTTGCGCCAGCAGTTGCGCACGGCCCATCGTGGTATGCGCCGAGCCCTGGTTGTCGATGCCGAGGTAGGTGTTGTGGCCGAAGCCGGTGTCGTACTGCTGCACGCCATCCACGCGCAGCGCGACCTTGCCGGGCGAGAGTGGCGCGTTCAGCATCACGTCGACGCCGTAGTTCGTGCCCGCATGCGCGGTGCTCGATACGCCGGCCGAGCCGAGCGCGCCGAAATCGTCGAGGTTCGGTTGCATCGGCACGTACTTGATCGCGCCACCCAGCGCGTTGGCGCCGTACAGCGTGCCCTGCGGGCCGTTCAACACCTCGATGCGTGCGAGGTCGAAGGTGTTGATGGGCATGGTCTGGAAGCCGACGCCGAACGGCGTGCTCGCGCCGATCGGCACCTGGTCGAAATACATCCCGATGCCGCTGCTCAATTGCGTGCCGCCGGTGGTGACGCCGCGGATCGCGATGAGGTCGCTGGTGGGGCCGAGCGAGTCATAACTCAGTCCCGGCACGAACGCGGCGAACTGCTCGAAGCTGTTGGCGTGGATCTTGTCGAGGAACGCGCCGGTCAAGGAGGTGACGCCTCCCGGCACCTTCTGGATCGATTCGCTGCGGCGCGTCGCGGTGACCACGATCGTCGGCAGCGTCTTCTCGTTGACCGAAGCTTTCGGATTGGCTTGCGCGTTCGCGGTACCGGCTGATTGCTGCGCAGCCACGGCGGGTGCTGCCTGTGCGCGACCGGTGAGCGCCAGCGCGATGGCGGCGGCGATGAGGCCGAACGTGAGTGGCGAGTGCGTGCTGCGCATGGGGTTCCCCTCCTGATCCAGCGTGGTGTCTGATGGCGTGGGTGGCGACATCGATCGTGTCGGGACGGGTACCTGGGTAGGCTACTTGCCTAACTAACGATCGTTCGGTTAGCTTTGTACAGCCGCCTTGATTGGCTGTCAATCCGATAGCGGTCACCCGATCGATCGTTCATACTGATCCCATGTCCATCAACCGCCGCCTTGCCGCCACCACCGCGCGCCTGCTGCCCGGCCTGAACCCTTCGGAGGGTTCAGGACGCGTGCTGGTCGCGGCGCTCAAACTGTTCGCGGAACGCGGCTACGCGGGTGCGTCGGTGCGTGATGTCGCGGCGGCCGCGGGCGTCAAGCCCGCCACGATCTATGCGCATTACGCATCCAAGGAACACATCCTTGCCGAGTTGTGCCGGGTTGGGCACGACGAGCAATACCGCGGTGTGCGCACCGCGGTGCTGGAAAGCGGCGGCGAGTCTCGCGAACAGATCGTGGCCTACGTGCGCGCGCACGTGGGTTTCCACACCACCTATCCGATGCTCGCGGTGGTATCGAATTCGGAACTGCACGTGCTGAGCGAGGATCTCGGGGCGGCCACTTTCGTGCTGCGGCGCGAATCCGAAGGACTGCTGCAGGACATCATCAAGCGTGGCGTGCAAAGCGGGACGTTCAAGGTGGTCGATCCCTGGCTCGCGGTGGCCGCGATCGGCGGCATGGGCCTGCGCGTGGCGTACTGGTTTTCGCCTGCCTACAAGTTGAGCGCGGAACAGGTGGCCGACGGCTACGCCGAATTCGCGCTTCGCCTGCTGGCTGCGGACCGGCCGCCTGTCGCGCGCGCACAAGCTGGCTGATGCGGGATCAGGATCAACAGGAGGTGACATGGCGCTCGAATTCCTGACCAGTCCGGTGCGACGCACCGAACATCGCGGCGATGATGACCTGCTGAGTGCCGGGCTTGGGCTTGCGGGGCTGGCAGGATTGCCGACCCGGTTCGACGACCCCGCCGATCCGACCGCCGCGGAACTTCGCCGCCGCGCCATCCAGACCGGCTGGAAAGGCATTGCGGATCTGGGGCCGTTGGGCGGCTTTGGACGTCTGTACGGCCAGGTGCCGCGCGTGCCGGGGCGCGAATTCGGCGCGTTCGCGCGCATACCCGGAGCACGTCACACGCATCGCGTGTTGTGCCAGGTTCCGGATGATTTCAATGCCGGGGCACGCTGTCTGGTGGTGGCGCCGTCGTCGGGCTCGCGCGGGATCTATGGCGCGATGGCGCTCGCCGGTGGCTGGGGCCTCGCGCGCGGTTGTGCCGTGGTTTATACCGACAAGGGCACCGGGTCGGGCTACTTCGATTGTGCCGAGGGCAGCGGCGTCACGCTGGACGGCACGCGCATGCAAGCGGGCGGCGCGCTGCTGGAGTTCGAGCCTGAAGCCGCGCCGGCCGATGCCGGCATTGCCGTCAAGCACGCGCACTCGGGCGACCACCCCGAAGCCGACTGGGGCGGCCATGTGCTGCAGGCGGTGCATTTCGGGCTGGCGATGCTGGACGAGGCGTTCCCGGCGCTGGCGCCCTTCACGAAAGACAACACGCGCGTGATCGCGCTGGGCATTTCCAACGGCGGTGCCGCCGTCCTGCAGGCCGCGGGGCTGGATCGCGACGGCTGGCTGGATGGCGTGGTGGCGCTGGAACCCAACGTGCAGGCCGAGCACGGCGGGCGCGCGTTGTACGACTATGCCAGCGAAGCCGCGCTGTGGATGCCGGCTGCGCTGACCGCGGGGCGCTTCGCGAACGTGCCGTTTGCGCGCGTGGCCGGGGTGCCGCCACCGGCCTGGATCGCACGCCGGGCCAGCCTGCATGCAAGCGGATTGCTGCCATCGCTCGATCCTGCGGCGCAGGCCGAAGCGGCGCTGGATTACCTGCTCGCATCCGGTTGGCAGGACGACGCGCTGGCGACCGCCGCGAGTTCCGCCGCGTTCGACATGTGGCGCGCAGTGGCGGTCACCTATTCCTCGGCTTACCTGCGTGCGGGTGTCGGCGCGATGCCGTGCGGGTTTTCGTTTCGCCAGATCGAAGTACCCGGCGTGCCGGCGCCGGCGGTACGCGCGGGCTGGTGGCCTGACGGCACCGGCATTCCACCCGACGCCGGTATCGGCTTGTTCGGTGGTCTTGAAGTTTCAGCCGATCCGACCTTGCCGGGCGTCATGGCCTTGCGCGCCTTGTGGGACGACCACGACGCAGCCGCTACGCGATTGCACGCGGCGGTAGGCCAACTCACGGCAGGGCTGCCGCGCCAGGATTTGCCGATCTGGATCGTGCACGGTGCCGAGGATGGGTTGATCCCTGCTGCGTTTACTTCGGATCCCTATGTCGAATGGTTGTACGCACAAGGCCGCCAGCCGCGCTATTGGCGCGTGCCGCACGCGCAGCACTTCGACGCGTTCCTGCAACTGCCCGGCTTCGGCGATCGCTACGTGCCACTGTTGCCCTACGGTTATGCGGCGCTGGATTGCATGTACGCGCACCTGACCGAAGGCGCGGAGCTGCCGGATTGGCCGACGCCACGACCGCGTCCGCGCGGCGCCGCGGCGCTGGAGGCCACGATGCTCGACTTGCCGCGCTGATCCTGCCTGCTGCCGACACGTTATGCTTGCGGGTCTGGCGCCGTGTGGCGCCGAGCAACAGGAATCGACATGAGCCTCAGCGCAACCTTCCAGACCTCCAGGGGCCCCATCCACGTCCGGCTGTTCGCCGACAAGGCACCGTTGACGGTGGCCAATTTCGTGAACCTTGCGCGGCGCGGTTATTACGACGGCCTGAATTTCCACCGTGTGATCGCCGACTTCATGATCCAGGGCGGCTGTCCCCATGGCACCGGCACCGGCGGACCCGGCTACAAGTTCGAGGATGAGTGCCGCACCGACCTGAAGCACGACGCGCCCGGCAAGCTGTCGATGGCCAATGCCGGCCCCGGCACCAACGGCAGCCAGTTCTTCATCACCCACGTGCCGACGCCGTGGTTGGACGGCAAGCACACCATCTTCGGCGAAGTGGTCGCGGCCGACGACCAGAAGGTGGTGAACGCCGTCAAGCAGGGCGACAAGATCGAGAAGGTCACGATCGAAGGCGACGCCACGCCGTTGCTGGAGGCACAGGGCGATCGGGTCAGGCAGTGGAACGCAGCGCTCGACGCGCGCTGAGTTGCGGGTTTCCCATGCAAAACGGGCGGCCCGTGGCCGCCCGTTTTTTGCACCCGTTGTCGCGGGTTCAGGACGCGGTGACGCCGCCCCCGCCCTTGCGTTTGAAGGCGGTGTAGATCGCCAGCAGGATGATGGCGCCGACCACCGATGCAATGAAGTGCACGAAGCCGGTCGGTCCCCACCATCCAAGTTTCTCGCCGATCCAGGTGGCGAGTACCGAGCCGATGATGCCGATGACGATCGTGAGTATCCAGCCGACAGGGGCGTGATCGCGGTCGAAGAACTTGGCGATGACGCCAATGATTAAACCGATGATGATCATCCAAAGCCAGTGCATAACGCACCTCCATTGTTGATGAGAGTCGTCGGATCTTTGAACGGCCACCGCAAGCGTGGTCGCGCGGCAAGCCTAGCACCGTCTCATGTCGTTTCGGCATGGTGCCCGGCGGGCGGGTCCGCGTTCGCAGCGTGTTAGAATTGCCGGCTGGATCGACACGTCACCGCGAGGATTTGCCATGTTGAAGCTCGCCACCCGCACCGGCCGCGCAAAGCCCAGCGCGATCATGGTCATCGCCGACAAGGCCAAGCAGCTCAAGGCCGAAGGCAAGGACGTCGTCAACTTCTCGATCGGCGTGCCGAATTTTCTGCCGGGCGACCACGTGTACCAGGCGGTGCGCGACTGGATGCCGCGCGACAGCGGCGGCTATGGCAGCAACCGCGGCGCGCCGGCGCTGCTCGACGCGATCGTCGCGCACTTCAAGCAAAGCGGTCTTCCCGGCTATACGCGCAACAACGTCACCGTCGGCATCGGTGCCAAGCAGGTGCTGTACAACCTGTGCGAGGCGCTGCTGGACGAGGGCGACGAGATCGTGTTCCCGGCGCCGTACTGGACCAGCTACGTCGACATCGCCGAAATCCTGGGCGCCAAGGTCACGATCCTGCAATGCCCGCCGGAACAGAATTACAAGCTGACGCCCGCACAGCTCGACAAGGCGCTGGCTTCGAACCCCAAGGTGTTCCTGTTCAACAATCCGTCCAACCCGACCGGGATGGTTTACACGAAGGACGAGATCGCCGCGCTGGCCGACGTGCTGGTGAAGCACCCGAGCACCTGGATCATCGCCGACGACATCTACAACCGACTGGTATTCGACGGCATCGGTTACCACAATGTGGTGCAGTTCCGACCGGAACTGCGCGAGCGCACCTTCATCATGGATTCGCTTTCGAAGACCTACGGCATGCCGGGTTGGCGCGTGGGTTTCGTCGCGGGCCCCGAGGCCGGCGTGAAGGCGCTGGTGACGCTCAATTCCAATCACATCACTTGCCTGCCCGAGATCATCACCGAAGCCGCGATCGCGGCCTTGAACGGCCCGCAGGACGTCCCGGCCGCCAAGCGCGAGGACTTCTCCAGGCGCCGCGACGTCGTGGTGGGCGCGCTGGAATCGATCCCCGGCGTGCACTGCCCGCGTCCGCAGGGCGCGTTCTACGCGTTCCCGGATATCGCGGTGGCGTTCGGCAGGTCGCACAACGGCAAGCTGATCGAAAACGACATCGATTTCTGCAAGGCGCTGCTGGACGAAAAATTCGTGGCGACGGTGCCGGGTTCGGCTTTCGGCGAGCCGCGTTCTTTGCGCATTTCCTACACCTGCGCACCCGAGCAGTTGCAGAAGGGCCTCGATCGCATCAAGCAATTCTTCGCCGAATTGAGCGATGCCGAGGCGCCGCGGGCGCGAGTCGCCGGCGCGTAAGTCGCTTCAACCCTCCCTTTCAAGGGGAGGCGGCCGTAGGCCGAGCGCGTAGCGCTGGTGGGGATGGGTTTGCATGGGCGTGTTCGATATGAACCGGCGCTCGTTCCACCCATGCCCCTCCCGGCCTCCCCCTTGAAGGGGGAGGGGAACAGCGGCGTGCTGCGCCGAGTTTGTAATTGCTTGTCTCTTGAAGGAGTCGTGTACATGAAATCCCCCGTTCGAGTTGCCGTCACCGGTGCCGCCGGTCAGATCGGTTACGCGTTGCTGTTCCGCATCGCCGCCGGCGACATGCTGGGCCCCGACCAGCCGGTGATCCTGCACCTGCTGGAGATCACGCCCGCACTGCCAGCCCTGCACGGCGTGGTGATGGAGCTCGAAGACTGCGCGTTCCCGCTGTTGGCCGGCGTGGTCGCGACCGACGATGCCAACGTCGCGTTCAAGGACGTCGATTACGCGCTGCTGGTCGGCGCGCGTCCACGCGGCCCCGGCATGGAGCGCAAGGATCTGCTGTCCGCCAACGGCGCGATCTTCGGCCCGCAGGGCAAGGCGCTGAACGCGCACGCCAAGCGCGACGTGAAAGTGTTGGTGGTCGGCAACCCGGCCAACACCAACGCGCTGATCGCGCAGGCCAACGCGCCCGACCTCGACCCGAAGTGCTTCACCGCGATGGTGCGCCTCGACCACAACCGCGCCAAGGGCCAGCTCGCGGCCAAGACCGGCGCGCACAACACCGATGTCCAGCAGATGATCATCTGGGGCAATCATTCGTCCACGCAATATCCCGACATCCACCACGCGACCGTGAAGGGCAAATCCGCCCTGACTCTGGTCGACCAGAACTGGTACGAAAAGGAATTCATCCCGACCGTGCAGCAGCGCGGCGCCGCGATCATCAAGGCGCGTGGTGCATCATCGGCGGCATCGGCCGCATCGGCGGCGATCGACCACATGCACTCCTGGGCGCTTGGCACTACCGCGGGCGATTGGGTGTCGATGGGCATCCCGTCCGATGGCTCGTACGGCATCAAGCCCGGTGTGATCTACGGTTATCCCGTCACCTGCAGGGATGGCAAGTACGAAATCGTGCAGGGCTTGGAGATCAACGCCTTCTCGCGCGCCCGCATGGATGCCACCGACAAGGAGCTGCGCGAGGAGCGCGCCAGCGTCGAGCATCTGCTTGGCTGATCCGTTTCCAAGGTGATTGCAAAAGGCGGCCTTTGGCCGCTTTTTGCTGTGCGCGGCGTGCGGATTCGTCCGCGACCTGAGTCCGCACGCAACCGGCGCTAAGATGCACTCCAGCGCGGCGGAGTGGGAGGCCGGAACGCGCGGAGGGAGGCGGTCGGCGTGTCGAACCCCGGGTTCTTCCAGGAACTGCGGCGCCACCACGTGTTCCGCGTGGCGGCGACCTACGCCGTGGTCGGCTGGCTGGTCATCCAGGTCGTCGCGGTCGTCTTCCCGTTGCTGCAGTTTCCTTCGTGGCTGGCGCGCACCATCGTGGTGCTGGTGCTGGTGGGGTTCCCGATCGCACTGGTGTTGGCGTGGGCGTTCCAGACGCCGCGTGACGAAGTGCACGCGTCGGCGAGCGTACGACGACGTTCGCTCCGGATCGGGTTCACGCTGGGCGCGGTCGGCGTGCTGGTGGCGGTGCTGGGTGGGGTGGTGTGGTGGTACTTCGGGCCGATCGAGCACACCCTGCGCGGAGCGGATGCGGATACCGTGCAGGCGTCCGCGATCGGAGCATCGATCAACCCGGAGTCGATCGCAGTATTGCCGCTCAGCGTGCTGGGCGGGGGCACCGGCGAGGGCTATCTGGGGCAGGGCATCAGCGAGGAATTGTTGAACGCGTTGTCGCGCATCCCCGGACTCGAAGTGATCGGGCGAACGTCGTCATTCCGTTTCAAGGACAGCAAGCTCGGCGCGCGCGCGATCGGGCGCGAACTCGGCGTGCGCAACCTGTTGTCGGGCGTGGTGCAGCGTTCGGGTGATGCGCTGCGCATTGACGTGGAACTGGACGATACCGCCACCGGCGCAACCTTGTGGTCGCAGCAATACGACCAGAAGATGGAAAACCTGTTCGCGCTGGAGGACACCATTTCCAACGCCGTGGTGACGGCGCTCAAACCCAGGCTGGGCGGCATCGACAGTGCCAAGCTCGTGTTCAAGGGCACGTCCAACCCGCAGGCGCACGATTTGTACATGCAGGGTTCGCGGCTTGCCTGGCACACCGACGAGGCCAGCCTCGACCAGGCGCTGGCGTTGTTCAACCAGGCGATCGCGGTGGATCCGAATTACGCCGCGGCGTGGGCGGGGATGGCGCGCGCGTACATCAATCTCGCCGATGTCTATCGTGCGCCACTCGATGTGCTGCCGGCGATGCGAGGCGCCGCCGGGAAAGCCGTGACGCTCAATCCCGATCTCGCCGAAGGCCACATGCTGCTCGGTTACATTGCGATGGCTTACGACCTGGATTACCCGAAGGCGAAGCACGAACTGGACCTGGCGGTAAAACTGCGACCAAGCCTGGCCGGGGCACACGCATTGCTGGGCTTGTACCTGGCGCGCGTCGAGAAAAACCAGGCGCAGGCGCGCCTGCAACTGCAGCTCGCGGAAAGGCTCGATCCCCTGAATCCGTGGTTCCCGCGTTGGGAGGCCTATGTCGCGATCGCGCAGCACGATGAAGCCGGTGCGATGAAGCTGGCGCAACGCGTGGACAAGATCGATCCGGACTTCGCCTACAACGGCGATGCCGTGGCGATGGTCGATGGCGCGTTCGGGCACTGGCAGGCTTGCGTCGATCGCTACACGCAGCAGCATGCGAAACCCAGTCGATCCAGTCCACAGCTTGCCGTGTGTCAGGCGCACGTTGGCGAGGCCGGACAAGCACGCGCCACGCTCGAGCGGTTGCTGGCCGATGCGCAGCACGGTTATGTCGACCGCACCTATACCGCCGCGATTTATGCCGCGCTTGGCGACAAGGACGACGCGATCGCGCAACTCGAACAGGCGTATCGCGACCGCTCCGCGCACATGGACAGCGTCTGGGTGAACCCTTGGTATCGGCCCCTGCACGGCGATCCGCGCTTCGAGGCATTGGTCGCGCGGATCGCGGCGGGCGGCCATGTGGAACCGCCGGCGCTGCCATCGGATGGGCTAAAATAACGGCTTTGCCGGAGCCCGCATGAGCGATTCCCTTTCCGCAGGCGCACGCTTCCGCGCCGCGCTGGCCGCCGAATCCCCGCTGCAGGTGGTGGGTGCCATCACCGCCTATGCCGGTCTGATGGCCCGACGCGTCGGTTACAAGGCGCTGTATCTCTCGGGTGGCGGCGTCGCCGCCAATTCGTTGGGCATGCCCGACCTCGGTATCTCGACCATGGAAGACGTGCTGACCGATGCGCGTCGCATCGTCGAGGCCACGCAACTGCCGTTGCTGGTGGACATCGACACCGGCTGGGGTGGTGCCTTCAATATCGCGCGCACCATTCGCTCGTTCGAGCGCATCGGCGTGGCCGCGGTGCACATGGAAGACCAGGTCGGCCAGAAACGCTGCGGCCATCGCCCCGGCAAGGAAGTGGTGCCATTGGGCGAAATGGTCGATCGCGTGAAAGCCGCGGTTGATGCAAAGACCGACAAGGATTTCGTTTTGATGGCGCGCACCGACGCGGCGGCGGTGGAAGGTATCGACAGCGCGATCGAACGCGCGCTGGCCTACGTCGAAGCCGGCGCCGACATGATCTTTCCGGAAGCGATGAAGACGCTGGACGATTACCGCAAATTCAAGCAGGCGGTGAAGGTGCCGATCCTCGCCAACCTTACCGAATTCGGTTCCACGCCGTTCTTCACCGTCGATGAACTGCGTTCCGCTGGCGTGGACATCGCGCTGTACTGCTGCGGCGCGTATCGCGCGATGAACAAGGCCGCGCTGGGTTTCTACCAAACCGTGCGTCACGATGGCACCCAGAAGGCGTACGTGCCGCAGATGCAGACGCGCGAGGAGCTGTACGACTTCCTCGGCTACCACGCCTACGAAGACAAGCTCGACCAGTTGTTCGCCACCCGGAAATAGGCGACGCCCGATGCCCGAACAGCAGCGTGACGAAAATCCATCCGCGCCGATGGTGAAAAGGCTGGGCCGCCAGATTCGCTGGGATGCGGCGGCTGCGATCATTGCCTCACTGGTTGGCTTGCTGGCGCTGGTCGTCGCGGGGTACACCGCCTACATCCAGCGCCAGCAGGTGCGCGCGCAGGTGTGGCCTTATCTGCTCGGCGGCTTCAGCGGCGGCAACAAGGAACTCATCTGGATCAACAAGGGTGTGGGTCCCGCCATCATCCGTAACGTCGAGGTAAGCATCGATGGCAAACCCCAGGCAAATTGGACTGCGGTGTTCCAAACATTGCACATCGCGCCTCCCAAGTTTTTCCAGAGCACGCTGAACGACAACGTCATTTCGGCTGGCGAAAAAGTGGACTGGCTGCAATTCCGGGACAAGGCTGATTACGACCAATTCAAGCTGATCGAACCGCGCCTGCATGTGAAGGTCTGCTATTGCTCGACTCTCGGTGATTGCTGGATCGCGGATTCCGCCGTCAGCGGCAGGACGGCTGTCGGCACATGCCCGCGCGTGCCGGCCTCGCGGCAATTCAACGACTGATGGGGCGCTGCGAATTGTCCGAACCACCTTCCAATCCGGCCGATTCCGCTCCCGCAATGCGCCGAGAGATCCGCTGGGACGCGGTCGCCGCGATCATCGCCTCGCTGGTAGGTTTCCTGGCGCTGCTGGTCACGGGTTATACCGCATACATCGCGCGCTACACCGCCGACATCCAGACCAAGCAGGTGCAGGCTCAGGTATGGCCGTGGCTGGAAGCCGGCAACAACGACAGCACCAATGCCATCGAGGTTTACAACAAGGGCGTGGGGCCCGCGATCGTACGCAGTGCCCAGATATGGGTGGGCGGCAAGTCGCAAACGGACTGGAACCATGTGCTCGATGCGCTTGGCGTGGCCAGGCCGGTCACCTACAGCGAATCGACGATATACCCAGGCGTGGTGAGTGCAGGCGAGACGGTACCCATCATCAAGTTCGCCAAGAGCGAGGCTTATCAGCAATTTCGCACGGCGGCGATCCGGAAGCACATGACCATCGTCATCTGTTATTGCTCGACGCTGGGTGAATGCTGGCGCTATCGGGACGAACACTTGGTCGGCTACAAGGAAGGCACTTTGAAGGTGAATCCCATCGCCCAGTGCCCACGCGTGGCATCATCGGACGTATTCAACAATTGAACCAAGCAACCCGTGGTGCGTTTGCCGCATCGCGCAGATTCCACTGGAGAAAGCAATGAGCGACAATGCGCAAGTTCTACCCAAGGCCAAGAAATCCGTGGCGCTGTCGGGCGTTGCGGCCGGCAACACCGCGCTGTGCACGGTCGGCCGCAGCGGCAACGACCTGCATTACCGCGGCTACGACATCAAGGATCTGGCGACCAAGGCCACCTTCGAGGAAGTCGCGCACCTGCTGGTGCACGAACACCTTCCCACCTGGGCGGAACTGAACGCGTACCGCGCCAAGCTCAAGCGTCTGCGCGGATTGCCGCAGCCGGTCAAGGCGGCGCTGGAATTGCTGCCGGCGGCGACGCACCCGATGGACGTGATGCGCACGGGTTGCTCGGTGCTGGGTACCGTGTTGCCGGAAGCGCACGATCACAACGTCACCGGCGCGCGTGATATCGCTGATCGGTTGATGGCGAGCTTCGGTTCGATGCTGCTGTACTGGTTCCACTTCAGCCACAACGGCCGCCGCATCGAGGTCGAAACCGACGACGAAACCATCGCCGCGCACTTTTTGCACCTGCTGCACGGCAAGGCGCCGAGCGAACTGCACGCGAACGCGCTGGACAAGTCGCTGGTGCTGTACGCCGAGCACGAGTTCAATGCCTCCACGTTCACCGCGCGCGTGATCGCCGGCACCGGCAGCGATTTCTATTCGGCCATCACCGGCGCGATCGGCGCGCTGCGTGGCCCCAAGCACGGTGGCGCCAATGAAGTGGCGATGGAAATCATTTCGCGCTACCGGACTCCCGATGAAGCCGGCGCCGACATGCGCAGGCGTGTGGAGGCGAAGGAAATCGTGATCGGCTTCGGCCATCCGGTCTACACGATCGGCGATCCGCGCAATCCGATCATCAAGGAAATCTCGCGCAGGCTGTGCACCGAGGGCGGCAACCCGCGCCTGTTCGAGGTATCCGAGCGCATCGAGAACGTGATGATGGAACTGAAG